>JBBKWO010000023.1:0-3370 GCA_037969015.1 Opitutaceae bacterium | reverse complement strand
GAGTCGCAAAAAACAATCCATCAGTCATACCGCCCGTTATTTTTGCGCTTCTTTGTGACTCTTTGCGGCTATCTCTGCCGAAGGAATTATTAAGGGCATTTGAATGACAGGACACTAGGGGCTGTTTTCGAAATAAACCGGTGCTTCGTGAGAGGGAAACCATGCTCGGCCAAGGCGACCGAAGCGGAGGCGGGCCAGCGGCCCGTGCCGCTGAAGGGTAACACCGGCCCAGCTTGGTTTCCCTCTCACCCGTAGGGCGTAAGCAGAGCGCTGGTTTATTTCGAAAACAGCCCCTGGTTTAAGTCATTTTGCGCCGGCGAGGCGCGGAGAACCGGTGATCCGATTCAGCTAGGGGTCCCGCCATAGCGTAGGCGCACACTCGCCGGCCGCGGTTTCGACCGGTAATGCGCTTAGGGCGCAAATAGTTGCGTCTGAAGCCGGTTACTTCGGGCTTAGCTTGCGGTGCGGACGGACGGTCCCTCAACCCAAGCGCCCTCGACCATGACGACCTTGGGGTCACCGGGCAGGCCGGGTTCGTTGCGCTGGATCATGTTTACGATGAGATCGATGGCGGCCGCGCCGACCATGTTGGGCTTTTGGTCGAGGCAGGCGTAGCCGGGCAGGCGCTCCAGGGGCACCACGCCCAAGTCCTCGGGGATACGAATTTTCATTTCGGCAAACCAGTCGAGCAAGGCGATGTCGGAGACGACCATGGCGTCGGGTTTGTTTTTGGTCATCCACTGCTGCAGTTCAACGCGGTCGGACTCTTCATAGATCAGGCAGGTGGCGGCGGTCGGGCCCTGCTCGTATTGATACATCATGATGCTCGCGATCCAGTTGTGCGCGACGATCTTGCTGACTTGCCGCCCTAAGGCGACGCCGATGCGTTTGTAGCCGCGCAGGCGGAGCGTGTTGAGCACGAGTTGCATGCCCTGCAACTGGTGCGGACAAGCGCGGTGGATGGCGGGCCGGCGCATGGTGTAGCCGACCGTCGCGCAGCAAAAGTCGTCCCAGGGAAACGAGAACTGCGGGACCACCTCGGGGAAGGGCGCGATGCACAGGCCGAGGATGCCGCGCGAATGGAGTATGTGTGCGAGCCGGCGGGTGGTCATGTTGGCCTCGCGCAACCAGAAGTGTTCAACCCGGTAGCCGTGTTTTGCGGCGCGGGCGGATGCGCCCTCGTAGGCTGCCGGGGAAAACCGGTTCTGGCGCCAGCCTTCCCGCGTGGGGTAGGCGGTGATGTAGGCGATGACATCGAGATTTTTGAGCGAGCGTTCGCGGCGGCGGCTGGCGAGCGCGGCGATCAGCGGGTCCGGCTGATAATTGAGACTGTCGGCGACTTCGCGAACCTTGGCGCGCGTCGCGGGGGTGATCTTTTCGGAGTTGCGCAGGGCCATGCTCACCGTGGCGACGGACACGCCGGCGGCGGCTGCGATTTGTCTCATGGTGATGCGACCGGACATAAACCGAGCGAGGCGTTTAATCGGTTCAATGACGAATACATTGTGGTGAGGGACGGTTAACGGGAGCATTCAATTCTTTGTCCCTCATGCCCATTTCCGCTGTATCCGACCAAGAGGTCTTGCCCGTGGTCGAGTCGTTGCTCTTACGCGTGTCGGCTGCCCGTTATGTGACGGTCGTGCCGTTCACGATCACGCGTTGGCGCACGGCCGAGCCAGTGTCGTTTGCCGAACGGCTGAACGGTGAAAAGACCGGGGTGCCCTTGGGCGAGCCGTGGGCGGACCAGTTATTTGACTGTGCCTGGATGCGGTTCAGCGCCCGGTTGCCCGCGGGCTGTGCCGCCGACGGTCTGGTGGCGCGGATCGATGTGAGCGGGGAACTTTGTGTGGTCGACGAGGCGGGGGTGCCGTTGCGCGGGTTGACCAATATCAAGTCCACCTTCGATCCGATCTTGGGAAGCCCGGGCAAGACGGTTTGCCGGCTGCCGGCGGCTGCGATTCGCGACGGTTGCGTGGAGTTGTGGGCTGACGCGGGACTCAACGATCTGTTTGGTTTTGTGAAGGACGAGGGCCGTGTGTTGTTGGCTGAGGTCGCGGTGGTGCGCGAGGACGTGCGCCAGCTGTATTATGATTTGGAAACGCTGGTCGATCATTGGCGTGCGATGCCTGCGGAAGATGTCGGTCGCGGGCAACTGGGTGTCGACCTGTTGGCCGTTGCCGATCTGCTGGCGACGGTGGCCCCGCTTGCGGTGGTGGCGGCCCGCGAGCGACTGGCCTCGTGGTTTGATTCGCGCGACAAGCCCGCGCTGTTGGTTCACGCCATCGGGCACGCCCACCTCGATCTCGCGTGGTTGTGGCCGATTCGAGAGACGGTCCGCAAGGGGACGCGCACGCTGGCGAGTGTGCTCTATAATTTGGAGGAGTATCCCGAGTATCGTTTCGGCTGCAGCCAGCCGCAGCTTTTCGTTTGGATCAAGGAGCGGCATCCGGATCTGTATGCAAAAATCAAGGACGCAGTGCGGGCCGGACGGATCGAGCCGCAGGGCCGGTTCTGGATTGAGCCGGACTGCTCCATGCCGTCGGGCGAGTCGTTTGTGCGGCAGGTGTTGCACGGGGCGAAGTTTTTCCGTGAGGAGTTTGGTGTGGAGCCCGACTACTGCTGGCAGCCGGACGTGTTCGGCTACCACGGGCAGTTGCCCCAGATTTTAAAAAAGAGCGGGCATAAGTATTTCATGACGCAAAAGTTGTCGTGGAACGCGGTGAATCGTTTCGGTCACCAGTCGTTTCACTGGGAGGGCATCGACGGCACGCGTCTACTCACGCACATGTTGCCCGAGGAAACCTACAACGGTCCGGCGGCGGCGCGTTCGCTGCGCAAGATTGCCAATGACTACATTGAGCGCGACGTGTCGAATCACGCGCTGATGGTCTACGGCATCGGCGATGGTGGCGGCGGGCCGGACGCGGAGCATTTGGAGCGGTTGCGTCGAGCACCCAAACTGCCGGGCTTGCCCGCGGTGAAGCTGGGCACGGTGTCGGAGTTCTTTGAGCAATGGAGCCTCGATGCCGACAAATTCGCCGTGTGGAAAGGCGAGCTGTATCTGGAGCGTCATCAAGGCACGCTGACCACGCAGGCGCTGGTGAAGCGTAACAACCGTCGCTGCGAAATCGCGCTGCGGGAACTGGAGTGGGCGGCCTACCTCGCGACGACGCAGGCGGGCGTGGCTTATCCGACGGAGGCGCTGGACCGGTTGTGGAAGGAAGTGTTGTTGTATCAATTTCACGACATCCTGCCGGGCTCGTCGATCAAGCGGGTCTATGATGAATGCAACGCGCGCTACGTTGCGATCCTCGCGGAGCTGGAGAAGCTGACGGCGGAACGTTACGCTGCGCTGGTGAAGGCGGGCGGG
>JBBKWO010000022.1:0-89212 GCA_037969015.1 Opitutaceae bacterium | reverse complement strand
CCCTCAGGTCCGGCGGCAACAACAGCGGCGTGTCCCGGTCGATGTTTACGAATTTAGCCATATGCGCTTGGTTAGCAAATACTAGGCCAACTCTCTGGCTAAGCCCGACAGGCTGCTAGCCGTCCCAAGCCAGCCCAGCCGGCGATGAAGGCCGTCACAGTCACGCAACCCAACCACACCGCCGCGGGCAGGAATGGTTTGGCCCACGCAGGCTTCCCCCTCCATATCAGCCAGGCAAACTGGGCTCCGGCTAGCCATGCCGGCAGTGTGATGCACAAATAAAAGGCTTCGTAGTAAACCGCACTGCGGTTGGCGTCGGCTACTCCCAGCGCGAGCGATCCGATTACTGCCAGACCCTTGAGCATCGCGAACCAACCCCACCAGCGCCAGGGACGTTCGCTGCGTCCGGAGTCCGGTGAGGCACCGGTGCTTAAAACGAGAGAGAGCGAGCCGATGATCACCAACGCCAGCCCCTGCATGGCGATACAGAAGGCGGTGCGCACGGCCAGATCGCTCAGGAAATTCATCGTTTGGAGTCGGGGGGCGGAAAACCTGACGGTTGAGTTCGGGTTCCAAGAAATGGAACCGACGACTTACAGCCATTCCTTTTTTTTGAGCAGGTAGAACATGAAGGCGGTGGCGCCGATCATGATGATCGCGACCATCGGATAGCCGCCGGCGTGGGCCAGCTCGGGCATGTGACGGAAGTTCATCCCATACCAACCGGCGATGATGAAAGGCGGGATGGTCAGCGCGGTAATGGCCGTGAGGATACGAATGCCTTCGTTGGCCTCGTGGCCGTTTTTATTGAGGTAGACTTTGAACGAGAGGATCAACTGCTCCGCCCAGCCGATGGCCTGGCCCTCGATACGGCCCAAATCCTCGGCCAGATCGCGTAGATAGGGCAGGATCACCGGACGGATGAGCTTGGCTTTGCCTTGCGCGAGCTCGGCGACAATCTGGTGCTGTGGCCGCACAATCTGTCGCAGCTGGGCGAGCTCCTTGCGCAGCGTGACGATGCGGGGAAACAGTTCGTCGGGGGTGACGTGGCGCAGCACATCCCCCTCGATGCCTTCGAGGTCGTCACGTAGTTCATTGAGCGCCGGTTTGTAGGCCTCGACAATCTGGTCGAGCAGCGTGTGGGCGAGCCGGTCGGGTCCGCGCACCAGAACATGTGACGTTCGTTGGTAGCGTTCAAATACGTGCTGGACCGCGCGCAGCGGTTCGCGATGAAACGTGACCAGAAAGTTTTTGCCGAGCATGAGGTCGAGCTCGGTGGTGGTGAACTTGTCGGTCTTGGAGTAATCGACCGCGTGCATTACCAGGAAAAGGTAATCGTCGTATGACTCGATTTTGGGAAACGGATTGTCGGTGGTGCAGTCTTCGATGACGAGCGGATGAAAACCGAAGAGCTGGTCCAAAACGGTGTTGATCTCCTCCGGGGTGGGGGCGGACAGATCGACCCAAAGCATCACGTTGGACTCGGTGCGCAAGGCCGCGAGGCTTTCGACCGGCGGGTTGTGGCCGGTCAGGCGGTGGTCGCGATAGACGAGTGTGGTGATCATGAGGACGGCTGCGCTGCGATCAGATCATATGCCGGCGTTTGCACCAGCGGTAGACGAGATAGGTCAGAACCACGGTGAAAAAGAAAACCACCGGGTAGCCGTAAGGAGAGTCGAGCTCCGGCATGCGCGTGAAGTTCATGCCATACCAGCTGCCGATGATGGTGGCCGGCAGGCTGAGCGCGGTCAGCGCGGTCAGCACCTTGATGCCTTCGTTGGCCTTGAAGTCGGACTTGCTCAGGTAGAGGTCGAACGAGATGAGCAGTTGGTCGGAGAAGGTTGTAGTCGTTTCCTCGATACGCACAAGGTTGTCACGCAAGTCGCGAAAGTAGGGCAGCATGACCGCGCGGATCAGTTTGGATTCGCCGTGGGCGATCCGGTGGATCATTTCGCGCTGCGGGCGCACGACCTGGCGCAGGTGATTGATTTCGGCGCGGACCTCCAGCAGACGTTCGGTGAGGTTTTCATCACCGGTATCGAGCACGGTTTCCTCGATTTCCTCGAGCTCGATACGTAGCTCGTCGGTGATGGGTTTGTAGTTGTCCACCATGGCGTCGAGCACGAGGTGGGCGAGACGGTCGGGGCCGCGGGCGAAAATCCCGGTGGTCTTGCCGCAGCGGTCCATGACGGACTGCACCGATTTGAGCGGGGTGCGGTGAAAGGTGACCAGAAAGTCTTTGCCTAGAAAAAAGTTGAGCTCGGCGGTGTTGAACTCATCGCGCCGGGTGAAGTCGACGGCGTGGGTGACAAGGAACAGGTAGTCGTCGTAGTCCTCGACCTTGGGCAGCGAGCTGGGGGTGACGCAGTCCTCGATGGCGAGCGGGTGAAACTTAAAGATGCCATCGAGCACATCATGAATCTCCTCGTCAGTGGGATGGTCGAGGTCGATCCAGAGGTAGAGGCCCTTGTCGGCACGCACGAGGCGCAGGGCCTCGAGCTCGAGGTCGCGGCCGACCGGTTTGCCGTCGCTGAAAATAAAGGAATGAATCATGCGCCGTTAGAAGGGCGAATGCTGGGGGCTCTACCTCAGGCGGCAAGCCTTACGGCGTCCGTAACCGTATCGTGCGTCAAACCGACAGTGACCGGGCTTACTTTGCCAGCGACTCTTCGGCGGCGAACAGGCAGGCGGTAAAGTCTTCGGGAGTCTCGGCGTTGAGCAGGGCTTCGCGGTTGGCGGGGTCCTTGAAGATTTTGCAAAGTGTGCTGACCACCAGCAGGTAGTCGGTGGGGTTGGACTTGGGGGTGCCGAGCACAAACATCAGGCGGACGTTTTGGTCGTCCTTCTCGAAATGCACGCCCTTGGCGCTGCGTCCTACGGCGAGCACGATTTTTTTGACATGCTCGGTGCGGGCGTGGGGCAGAGCGATTTCGTTGCCCAGGCAGGTGGTGTCGAGCCGGTCGCGGGCTAGCAACTCGTGGTAGAAGCCCTGATAGTTGGCCACGTCGGGGTGGCCGTCGAGCAATCGGGCGACCTCACTAAGCGCGGCTGTGCGCCGGGTATTGCGCACTTGCAGGGAGATTCGGCTGGGATCGAGGAGCTGGGAGAGTCGTGCGGGCATGCGAAACGGGTTGACGGTTGTCGTTTGCAGGAGCGACCACGGCACGTCCGTGGGTGGCGCTTGGCAAGCACTGAGTGTCCGGGTCAACGGGATTGTTTCCTTGCTTTTTAAACCAGCCGGGAGAAACACCGCCGTGCGTTAAGGGCTGTTTCGGAAATAACCCGAGGAAGAAGGCTTGGTTCGTGTCGGCAGCCTGCTTGCAGGCACGAGTATCGTTCGTGTTGGGTTGGTATCCAACGCGCCTGCTAGCAGGGGGCCTACGGCTCAACGCCGTGATATGTTCCCGAACCGTGGCCTAGTCACGTGAGAGTTCTTCGGACCGCGTTTTGGCGGCCAGCACGGTATCCAGAATCACTCCGCGAAAATCGCGTGCGGCCATGACTTGTAGTCCGGCGTAAGTGGTGCCGTTGGGCGAGGTGACCTGGTTGCGCAGTTCCTCGGGTTCGGTGCCGGTGTGTTCCATGAGTTTGGCCGAACCGATCACGGTGGCCATGGCGAGGTCGTGGGCAGCTTCCGGCGGAAGTCCTGCTGCGATGCCGGCGGCGCGCAGGGCGGCGGTGAACTCAAAAACGTAGGCGGGGCCGCTGCCGCTGACCGCGGTGATGGCGTCGATCTGCGATTCATCGACGGCCACGTGGCGGCCGAGTGCGCCGAGCAGGGATTGCACGAGCGTGGTGTCGGTGTCGTCGAGCGGATTGAGACTGCACCAACCGGTGATGCCGGCGCCGATCTGGCCGGGCGTGTTGGGCATGGTGCGCACGAGGTTGCGGGCTCCGGGGAAAACGTTGGTCAGCGCGGCGAGCGGTTTGCCGGCGAGGATGGAAAGCACGAGTTTTCCGGTGGTTAGCGCGGCCAGACGCGGATCGGCGGAAGAAAGATGCTGGGGCTTGAAGGCGAGGACAACCATGTCGGCTCCGTCGAGTAGCTCGGGCAGTTCGGCGCAGAGGCGAATGCCGGTGCGGGCCACGAGTTGGCGGGCAGTGTCGTCATCACCGCCAAGGCAGGCGAGGTCGGCGGGTTGGGCGACGTGTTGATCGAGTAATCCGGTGACGATGGCAGAGGCCATCCGGCCGGCTCCGATGAAAGCGATTTTAGGCATTAGGAAAGGATGGTTTCTTTCTTCTTTTTCTCAATCGGGTGCAGGAGCACCGCGACGGTGCCGTCGGCCCCTTCCTGAAGATTCAGGTCTCCGCTGAAGTTGCGTAAAGCATGGCGTGCCACGGTGAGGCCCATGCCGACGCCGACGGTGTTTTTACTGCTGATAAAGGGTTCGAACATGGTGTCGGAAATCTCGGGCAAGATGCCCCGGCCATGATCGCGGATACGAATTTCCACGGCCTTGGGCTCGCCGGGACGTTCGATGATGCGCGTCTCGATCTCAATGGGCCGTCCGCCTTCGTGGTTTTCGCCGTAGCTTTCCCAGGCGTTCATCAGGATCTTGCCCAAAACGTCTTCGAAGACCTCGACATGCGTATCGATCGCGAGGTCGCCGAGCGGGTTGTTGACGGTGATCGAGGGTGCGGCCGGGTTGTGTTTGGGGAAGCGGTTAATGCCGCCATTTAAAAGCTCGTCGAGTTTGCAGGGAGTCAACGGCAGGCGTGCCTGCACCACCAGCGTGCTGAGCTGGCGAATGATGGAGACGATGCGCTGGACCGCCGATTCAACGTGTTCGGCGTTTCGCAGCACCGAGTCGGCCTTGTGGTGGTGGGCCTTGATGAGATCGAGGTAACCAAGGACGACACCGAGGAGGTTGTTCAGATTATGCGCGATGCCTTGGGTGACTGCGCCGATGGTGGCTGCGCGGCGGGCTTCTTGTAGGCGACGTTGCAGGTCGACCATCTCGCGGTTGATCGTCACAAAACGCAGCTGGGTCTGCACCCGGGCGAGCGTCTCGTCGAGGTCGATCGGTTTGGTGATGTAATCGACGGCGCCGACGCTGAGCCCCTCGAGTTTGCCCTCCTTGGAAGTGCGGGCGGTGATGAATATGACCGGAATGGAGCGGGTTTTCTCCTCGGACTGTAGCGCTTGGCATACCTCGATGCCGTCCATGTCGGGCATCATCACATCAAGCAGAATGAGATCGGGTGGATCCGCGGCGACTTGTTCGAGTGCTTCTTGTCCACTGTAGGCGGTGCGCACATCAAGCCCTTCCCGTTCCAGTTTTCGCTTGAGGAGCTGGACGTTGACCGGCTGGTCGTCCACGACGAGGATTTTGGAGGGAAGCATCGCGGAAAAGGACTGATTTTTAGGGGTAGTTTATGAACGCAAGACTCAGGCGGAGGCCAGCAACCGGGCCTTCAGGGTGTTTTTCATCAGCATGCAGACGGTCATGGGACCGACGCCGCCGGGAACGGGGGTGATTTTGGAGGCCAGCGGTGAAACCGACGGGAAATGCACGTCGCCGGTGAGGCGGTATCCGGATTTCTTGGACGGATCGGGCACGCGGTTGATGCCGACATCGATGATGACGACACCGGGCTTGACCATATCGGCGGTGACAAATTCGGCGCGGCCGATGGCGGCGATGAGCACGTCGGCTTGGCGGGTGATTTGGGCGAGGTTGGCGGTCCCGGAATGGCAGATGGTCACGGTGCCGTTGGCGCCCGCTTTTTTCTGCAGAGCGAGCAGGGCGACCGGTTTGCCGACAATGAGTGAACGTCCGAGGACCACCACATGTTTGCCCTTGAGGTCGGTGCCCGAGCGGGCGAGCAGCTCCATGATGCCCGCGGGAGTGCAGGCGACGAAGCCGGTGTCGTCCTCTTGGGCGACCTTGCCGATGTTCAGGGTGTGGAAGCCGTCGACGTCTTTGTGGGCGGCGAGCCGGCGAAAGGCGGCGGCTTCATCAAGCGGTTTGGGCAGGGGGGATTGAACAAGGATGCCGTCGACGGTGGGGTCGTTGTTCAGCTCTTCGATCAGCGTTTCCAGTTCGCCCTGGGTGATGGTGGCCGGAGGGAGAATGATGCGGCTCTCCATGCCGATTTCGGCAGCGGTCTTTTCCTTCTTTTTTACGTAGGAAACCGAAGCGGGATCTTCGCCGACACGCACGAGTGCGATGCAGGGTTTACGTCCGGGGAGGGTGGCAACCTGAGCTTTCAGTTCGGCTACGATAGTGGCGGCGATTTGATTTCCGTCGATGAGTTCCATTCAGAGTGAGGTCGGTTGGGTGAAATATGACGCGAGGAAACAGCTCAAGGGAGCTTGAGGGTTTCCGCTTTGATTACGATGTCCTTGGTGCCCTCCATGTTGGTGGCGGTGCCGAAGATCTCGATGGTGCGCCCAACATAGCTGTCGATTTGTTCGGTCAGGAGGAGTTTGCCGAGATCGAGATAAGCGTAACGCACTCCGCGACTGTCATTGAGCTGATAGTCGTAAGGACGACGCGGGCGGAAGGCACTGCGGCTGGATGCCAGCGTGCCTTGGAAAATGCGGGGGAGGGCGGAACTGCCGGGCTCGACCGCATGTCCGACCTGGGCAGGCGCGGTTGAGGTGGTGGCGGCTGGTGCCGGCGCGGGCGTAGGTGCGACTTGCGCTGCCGGAGCCGGAGCGGGGGCAGGGGGGCGCGTGATGGCCATGGCCGGGGAGGCGGTGGTCTTGATGAATCCGGTGACGCCGCGTTTCAGGCTGAGTTGCAGCCAGCGGCCGCTCAAACCGGTGATCTGCACCTCGTCTTCGGCGGTCGCGGTGCTGAGAACGGCGGCGGTTTTATTGGGCGCGGTGCGGTAGGAGGCGCCGGGCTTTACATCAAAGTTTTTCAGGAGGTCCTGATCGTCGACAAATACGGTGTGCGGGCCGGGCAGGGTGATCGCGCTCCAACCGGCGGGGACGTTTTCAGCGCTCGCGGTTACAGGCGTGGTGCCGGCGGGCAGAACCGCCAGGGTGTCGGCAGAGGCGTCGGGACTGGCAAAAACGGGCGTGGGCGCGGCCAGCGGTGCGGCGTTGGCAAAGGCGGTCAGGGAAACCGCAAGGGAGATGATGGCGGTGAGTTTCATGTGCGTTTTGGCTTGGTGGCCTTGGTGGACCGCGGAGTCAGTCCGGGGAGTTCAAAGAGGGCTTCGATGCCCTTGGGGGCGAGTTGTTTAATGCTGCGGATGGAGATGCCTTTGAGCGGCAAAGCGCCGATCTGGTAACGCTTGAGTCGGCGGACAGGGTGGCCAAGCGCAAGGAAGAGTTGGCGGATCTCGCGCTTTTTACCGTGGTGCATGTGCACATCGATGCTCACGGAGGAGCCGTCGGAGGAGGGATTAATGAGGTTGGCGTATTCGACCTTCAGCTTCTCGTCCTCGATGGTGACGCCGCGGGTGAGTTTTCCCAGACGGGCGCGGGGGAAGGGGTCTTCGAGCAGGACGTGGTAGCGTTTTACCACGGTATTGCGCGGATGCATCAGGCGGTTGGCTAGGTCGCCGTCGGTGGTCAGGATGACCAGACCTTCGCTGTCTTTGTCCAGACGGCCGGCGCAGAAGAACCGGTGTTTGGCCATTTCCTTGGGCAGCAGATCAAAAATGGTGTCGGGGTTGTGCGGGTCGTCGTTGGAGCAGACCAAGCCGCGGGGTTTATGGACCGCCAGGGTGATCTTGGGCTGGGCCAAAGGGCGCACGCCCCGGCCGGAAACGGTGACTTTGTCGTTGGCCGGATCAACCTTTTGTCCGATGGTGGCGACCTTGGAGTTGATCCATACCTCGCCCTCCAAAATCAATGTTTCGGCCGCACGGCGTGAGCAGACGCCGGCGTCAGCCAGAAACTTTTGGATGCGTATGGATTCGGAAATGGGCATGTGAACGGTGAGTTGGCGTGAAATTTCGCGGCGTTGCAAGCCCAGCACCGGCCTTGGTGTGCGAGATGCTCCTCCGGTGGCATTTGCCGGCCCAAACTAAGGCTTGCGCGTTTTTCGGGCGTTGCCCTCAATTTCCATTTTATGTCCGAACCAGTCGCCGCCTCCACCTTTACCAAAGAGAACCCGTTCCCGGCCAAAATCACCGAGAACCGCCTGCTTAACAAGCCCGGCTCCTCTAAGGAGACCCGCCATTTTATCGTCAGCCTCGCCGGCAGTGATCTGGCTTACAAAGCTGGTGATTCCCTCGGTGTGTATCCGACCAACCGCGAGATCGATGTCGCTTCCATCATCACCCGCCTCCGTGCCACTGGTGACGAACTCGTCTCGCCCGCCATGCTCAAGCTGGCCGAGCCGATTTCCTTTCGCGAGGCCCTGTCGCATCGCCTCGCTCTGGGCAGCCCGACCATGAAGCTAGTTCAGCTTCTCGCAGCCAAAGCCACTGACGCAGCCGAACAGGCCAAGCTCAACGAGTTGCTCGCTCCCGAGTCCAAGGAGGTTCTGACCACTTTCCTCGCCGATCACGAATACGCCGACCTGCTCAACGAATTCCCCAGCGCCGAAATCGCTCCGCAGGAACTCGTCGACTTGATGCGCAAGCTCATGCCGCGTCTCTACTCGATCGCCTCCTCCTCCAAGGTCTACCCGCAGGACATCCACCTCACCGTGGCCATCGTCCGCTATCAGACCAACGGTATTGAACGTGCCGGCGTGTGCTCAACCTTCATGTCAGACCGCGTTAACGTGGGCCACACGCCGGTTCCGGTCTTTGTTTCCAACTCCCATTTTGGTCCTCCCGAGGATGGCACCAGGGATTGCATCATGGTCGGTCCGGGCACCGGCATCGCTCCCTTCCGTGCCTTCGTGCAGGACCGCATCGCCTCCGGCGCCACCGGTCGTAACTGGGTCTTCTTCGGCGACCAGAAAAAGGCCACCGACTATCTCTACGAGGAAGAGTGGGAAGATTACGTTGCCAAGGGTCAGGTGCACCACCTCGACCTCGCCTGGTCCCGCGATCAGGCCGAGAAGGTCTATGTGCAGGACAAGATGCGCGCCAATGCGGCCGAGATCTGGGCCTGGGTCAGCGGCGGCGGTTACTTCTTTGTTTGCGGCGATGCCAAGCGCATGGCCAAGGACGTTGACGCCGCGCTGCATGAAATCATCGCCGAAGAGGGCAAGATGAGCTCGGAGGACGCCACCACCTATATCAAGCAGCTCAAGAAGGACAAACGCTACCAGCGTGACGTCTACTGAGTGCGCAACGGCGCCCTCAATATCCCAAACTCCAAATCTCAAACTCCAAAATTCTCATGACCCATGGGGCCTCTCGCCGTTTTGGCGTTTGGCCCTTTGGCTTTTGGGATTTTCATTAAATCCATGACCTTCACCAATCGCACTGCAGTCGTCACCGGAGCCGGACGCGGCATCGGCAAAGCCATCGCCGAGACCCTCGCCGCCGCCGGCGTAACCGTCATCTGTGTCTCCAAGTCGCCCGCTTCCTGCGGCGGCGTGGCCGACGCCATCACCGCAGCTGGTGGCAAAGCCTTTGCCCGTCCGGTTGACGTCTCCGACGGTCCGGCCGTGGCCGCCGCGGCGGAGGCCATCATCAAGGAGTTCGGCAAGGTCGACATCCTGATCAACAACGCCGGGATCACCCGCGACGGGCTCCTCGCGCGTATGTCCGAGGACGACTGGAACGCAGTCATCCAGACCAACCTCTCCAGTTGTTTCCACTGGACCAAGGCCATTGGCTGGCCGATGTGCCGCGCCCGCTTTGGTCGCATCATCAACATCTCCTCCATCTCCGGAATCATGGGCAACGCCGGCCAGGCCAACTACGCCGCCGCCAAGGCCGGTATGATCGGCTTTACCAAGTCCGTCGCCAAGGAATTCGCCAAGCGCAACGTCACCGCCAACGTGGTCGCCCCCGGGTTTATCAAGACCGACATGACCAACGACCTCAGCGAGGAAGTTCAGAAGGCCGCCTGCGCCTTCATCCCCATGGCCCGTTTCGGCGAACCCGCGGATATTGCCAACATGTGCGCCTACCTTGCCTCCGATGAGGCGGCCTACGTCACCGGCCAAGTTTTTACCGTTGACGGCGGTATGGCGATGTGACCCTTTCTGCACCCTAGCAATCATTACCATGTCCGACCAAAAAACCATCGAACAACGCGTCAAAGAAATCATCGTTAACCAACTCAACGTTAACGAAGAGCAGATCACGCCCCAGGCTTCCTTTCTGGATGATCTTGGCGCCGACTCCCTCGACACCGTCGAGTTGATCATGGCCTTCGAGGAAGAGTTCAAGGATGAGATCAAGGGCGAAATCCCCGAGTCCGACGCCGAGAAGCTCCGCACCGTCGGTCAGGTCGTTGAATACATCACCGGCAAAGCCAACGCTTAAGCCTTAAAAAACAATTTTGGCGTCCTGTCCGATCTCTCCGAGATCATTGGCAGGACGCCTTTTTTGTTTATAGTTCCCGCGGCCCAGCCTTGCCGCCGGCGCGCGCGTTTACTGGCATTGCCAAACGCAAAACGGCCTGTTCCCCTATCAGTTTTTAACCTCATGGAATCGCTCCCTTCATCCCAGCGCGTGGTCGTTACCGGCCTCGGCGCGATCCACGGTCTCGGCTTTGATGCCGAATCTTTTTTCGCCAGCTTGATCGCCGGCAAGAACGGTATTGATCGCGTCACCCTGTTTGACCCGTCCGCGCTCTCGACCCAGATGGGGTCCGAGGTCAAGGGCTGGAATGTCGAGGAACACATGGATCCAAAGGATGCCCGACGTAACGATCGTTACACGCATTTCGGATTCTGTGCCGCCAAGCAGGCCTTTGCCGACTCTGGGCTCAGCATGGACACCGAGGATCCCGATCGCGTCGGTGTGCTCGTCGGGTCCGGCATCGGCGGCATGCTCACCTACGAGAACCAGCTGCGTAAATTCGTCGAAGGTGGTCCGCGCAAGGTTTCCCCGTTCACTATTCCCGCGCTGATCGGCAACATCTGCTCGGGTATGATCGCCATCGAGCTCGGCGCCCGTGGACCGAACTTCGGCATCGTCTCCGCCTGTGCCACCGGCACCCATGCGATTGGCGAGGCCATGCACATGATCAAACGCGGCGATGCCGATGTCATGATCGCCGGCGGCACCGAGGCCGCAGTCACGCCCTTCGGGTTTGCCAGTTTCTGCTCCATGAAGGCCATGAGTAATCGGAACGATGATCCGACCACCGCCTGCCGTCCGTTCTCGATGGGCCGCGACGGTTTTATCATGGGTGAAGGCGCCGGCGTGCTTGTTCTAGAATCTTTGGAACACGCCCAAAAACGTGGCGCTCGTATTTATTGCGAGGTTTCCGGTTATGCCGCCACGGCTGACGCCCACCACATCACCATGCCCGATCCCGAGGGCAAGGGTTTGGGCATGGCCATGACCCGCGCCATGCGCGCCGCCGGAGTCAACACGGATCAGGTCGACTACATTAACGCCCACGGCACCTCGACTCCCTACAACGACAAATTTGAAACTCTCGCGATCAAGCGCGTTTTTGGTGATGCCGCGAAGAACCTCCCGATCAGCTCGACCAAGTCGATGACCGGTCACTTGCTCGGCGCCGCCGGCGGCATCGAGGCTGTTATCTGCGCCAAGACGATTCAGAAGGGGCAGATCGCCCCGACCATCAACCTCAACGAACCCGACCCGGAGTGCGATCTCGACTACGTGCCGCACACAGCCCGCGAGAAAATCGTCAAGGTCGCCATGAGTAACAACCTTGGCTTTGGCGGACAAAACGCCGCCGTGGTCTTCAAGGCCGTTTGATTTATGGGCCGCCTCCGACGAGGCGGCCTTTTTTATTCGCCGTCGAAGTAGTCTGTTTCCTGCATACGAAACAGTTTCATCTGTGGTTTGATCTGCCACTTGTCCGAATCGGGGTAGTAGGTGCTGTCGACCGGCAGGTTGTCGGCGATGACCATAAAAACGAAATCAGTCGTCCCAGTGTTGGTGATCTGATGCGCAGTGCCCGGAGCCTGCACAAACGTATCGCCGGCTTCGACCACGGTCTTTTGTCCATCCCCTGTGCGCACCGTGGCCGTGCCCGCCACCACCACAAAAAGCTCCCACTGAAGGGTGTGTGCATGCAGCGGGCAGACCGACGCGCCCGGCGGCACGCGGCGCTGTTGCAAGTCAAACGGGTGGCCGCCGCCCCAGGCCCCCGTGTCCTTGATGCCGCCGAGGGCGAGCGAGATGTCTTTGCAGAACGAGTGATACTTGCCTGATGGCGAGGTCATCTCGGTTTCGGGGAGGTCGGCGATGCGCACGGTTTTCATGAACCCCGATCAGAGCAGGCGGCTGGGTGTGCGTCAGGCGGAAAGATGAAGCCTGCAAATTTGGTTAAAACCGGCTTGGTTTTTCTCGCGCACCAACCCACTTTTCACCTCTTACCCTTTATGAAAATTTGTTGCATAGGAGCCGGCTACGTGGGCGGTCCGACCATGGCGATGATCGCGCACAAGGCTGCCGATATCACGGTTACGGTTGTCGACCTGAACGAAAAACGAATCGCTGCCTGGAACTCGGATCATCTGCCGATCTATGAGCCGGGTCTCGATGCCATTGTGCAGGCAGCCCGCGGGAAGAACCTCTTCTTTTCCACGGATGTAAAAGCCGCGATTGCCGCCGCCGACATCGTATTCGTTTCGGTCAACACCCCGACCAAGACCTATGGCGTGGGTGCCGGTCGCGCCGCCGATCTGCGTTACATTGAATTGGTCGCCCGCACCATCGCCGAGGTGGCCACCACCCCTAAGATCATTGTCGAGAAGTCGACCATCCCGGTGAAAACCGCGGAGACCATCCAGCAAATCATCAAGGCCAACGGCAACGGCACGGTCTGTCAGGTTCTCTCCAATCCCGAGTTTCTGGCCGAAGGCACCGCAGTGGTTGATCTGCTCAACCCCGACCGCGTGCTCATCGGTGGTGAACGCACTCCCGAGGGCGATGCCGCCGTTGAGACCTTGGTTTCGGTTTATGCCCGTTGGGTCCCGCGCGAGCGCATCATCACGACCAACCTTTGGTCGTCCGAGCTCTCCAAACTCGTCGCCAATGCCTTTCTTGCGCAGCGCATATCGTCGATTAACGCCATCTCCGCGCTTTGCGAGGCGACCGGTGCGGATGTAGACGAGGTCGCCAACGCGATCGGCAAGGACTCCCGTATCGGCCCCAAGTTTTTGAAGGCGTCGGTTGGCTTTGGCGGTTCCTGTTTCCAAAAGGACATTCTTAACCTGGTTTATCTTTGCGAACGTTTTGGATTGCCCGAGGTGGCCGCGTATTGGGAGGGGGTCGTCAAAATGAACGACTGGCAGAAACATCGTTTCGCAGCCAAGGTCGTGAGCACGATGTTCAATACCGTCGCTGATAAGAAAATCGCGGTGCTGGGCTTCGCCTTCAAAAAAGACACCAATGATACGCGCGCATCTGCGGCGATTAGCGTCTGCTGCGATTTGCTTGCCGAGCAGGCCAACGTCGTGGTCTACGATCCCAAGGTGCCGGTGGTGCAGATTGAGGCCGACGTGCTCGGCGCAGGTGCCCCCGACAACCCTCGTTTGACCGTGGCTGCCGACGCCTATACCGCCACCAATGGCGCCCATGCGTTGGTGGTGCTGACGGAATGGGACGAGTTTAAAGCCCTCGATTTCGAGCGCATTTACGAGGGAATGAAAAAGCCGGCCTTCGTTTTTGACGGTCGCAATATCCTTGATCTGGCCAAGTTGACGGAGATCGGTTTCCGCGCGACCGGTATCGGCAAGTGACCGTTTTAAGGAGCGTGGACATTCCTGTCCACGCTCCTTCAGAACCGCCGACGGCGGCGGGAGCAGATGAGGCCGATCAAACCGCCGACCATCAGCAGGCCGTAGGAGCCGGGCTCCGGCACGGGTGATATCTGCTTGTCGAACGAGTCCCACTTGGAGCCGGGGGGATATCCGGTGCCGATAAATGTGATTTTGGCGAGGTCGGCGACGCTGGGAGAGACAAGTGAGTAGAAGTAATCGATCGACTCGGTCCAACCAGTGATGGTGAGGGTGGCTCCGCTGGCGATCGTCAGCGAGCTGATGTTGAGGATGGAAGTGCCGCCAAAGTCGATGATGGCGCTGCCAACCACGTCGACCGCACCGAAGGTCTGCGTGGTGCCGGCGAGACTGAGGGTAGCGCCGGTTTTCAAGGTGAGCGAATCACTCGAGGTGAAAACCGAGTTGCTGGAGAAGGCCACGGTGGTTGAGGGACCGACGCTCAAGCCGCCCCAGTTGGAAAGATTACCGGAGAGGGTGAAGGTGCCGCCGCTGCTTTCGAGGCCGAGGTTGATGGCGGAGGCGACGGTAAGATTTGCCGCCGAGCCGATGGAGCGTGATCCGCCGTCGGTGTAGGCCATGGTCAAAGTTCCGCCGGTGCCGGTGGTGGCGGCGAGGCGGGAATTGGTCAACATGCCGTTGACCGCAGCGGTTGTGCCCTGAACGCGCAGTCCGCCCATGCCGGAGCCGTTGACCACCAGATTGCTGCCTGAGGCGAAAAAGGTGGTGCCGGCGGCGGTGCCGGGCAGGGAACCAGTCGGCGTGTTGAGCAGCACGGTGGACTCTTTGGCCGAGGTGCCATTGCCGACGATGTTGCCGTAAACGTCGATCTGGTCGTAGGTATTTCCTGAATACGATTGTTTGAACTCCAGGGTGCCGCCGGCCGCGATGTTGGTCGTGGCGTTGAGCACGATGCCACCGTTGTAGGTGTTGGAATTGCGGTAACCGATATCCATTACGGCGCGGGCACCATCGTTGATGGTCAGGGTGCGGCCGTTGACCGTGGCGCCGATGGTGAGGTCGTCGAGTGTGGTGGTGTTGGTGCCGCGACCCTGGAAGGCGGTGGTGCCGGAGCGCACCGTGAGGTTGGCGTCGAGGGTGCGGGCGGCGTTGTAGGTGGTCACCTGCATGGTGCCGTCGAAATTGATACCGCCGGTAACGGTGAACGTCGTGGCCGAGTTAAGCGCTAATCGTCCGGTTGTGGTGCCGGATGAACCGACGCCGGCGTTGCCGCCGGTGGGACCTTGGAAATAGAGGGTGCCGCCGAAGCTGGCCTGATTGTATTCCACCGCGGCTCCGTTGTTCAGCTGGAACTGCAGATGGCCGGTGCCGGTGAGGTTGCCATTGGCAATGTTGAGGTCGCGCCCGCCGCTTTCCCACCCGTAGTCGCCGGTCGTTCCCGCGATGGTGCCGTAGCGGATGACTCCTGGCGTGCCGGAGCCGGCGTTGACTAGCACCGCGCCGAGATTGACGTTGGTGGCGAGTTTTTGGTCGAGGTTGAGCAAGCCTCCGGAGGCGCCGAAGGTGAGCATGCCGGAGCCGGTTACGATGCCGGTGATTTCATCGTTGGGGGCGAGGCGCACGGTGCCGCCGTTGATGGTGATGCTCCGGTTGAACCCGGTGAAGTCGTTGCCGGAACCACTGGGTGAGATATCCAAGGTGCCGCCGGTATTCACCGTGATGGCTCCCTGACCAAGGTAGGAGTTTGCGCCGCTGGCGGCGATGCCGACATCGCCCGAGGCCGGGGCCAAAATAACGGTGCCGGCGTCAATGATAGTGCCGCCGGTGTAGCTGTTGGCGGCGTTGTTCAGCCGCACCGCACCGAGACCGGTCTTGTTGAGGATGGAGGACCCAGAGACTACTGCTGAAATGTCGAGATCGTAGGTGGCCGCACCATCTGCGATGTTCAGGGCGGCCGAATATGGACTGAGCGCAAGGTTGCCGCTGATCGTGGAACCGGAGGCGTTGGCCGAGGTGGTGATGGCCGAGCCGCCGGAGAGCGTGAGTGTGCCGGTGCCGGTGGTGACCGCTCCGGCAGCCATGGACAGGCTGGTGACGGTTTCGTTAAAATTGTTGAGATCAAACGTGCCGGCAGAGGCCACCGTCACGCTCTTATAATCGGCAATCTGCCCCGATGCAGCCAAGCGAACGGTGCCGGTGTTGATGGTGATATCAGACGCGACGAGGTTGCTGCCGGAGCTGCGGTTAAGCACGACGGTGCCGGCGTTGACCACGATGCTTGAGGCGTAAGAGTTCGTGCTTCCGGTCAGTGTGAGGGTGCCTGAGCCGACTTTGGTGAGGGCACCTCCGTTGATCTGTCCGCCTAGCGAAAAACTGGCGCCGCTGTCCGTTCCAATGGTTGCGCCGGAACCATTCAACGTGAGTTGGCCGTTGAAGGCATTGGTTCCGGAGACTGAGCGCAGGGCACCGTTTCCGCCAATGCCACTTCCGTTGAGCGTGATGCCGCTCTCGTTCAGGGTAAAGCTGCCGTCCAGCTCCAACGCGGCGCCGCTGGCAACGGTGTTATTGTAGTCTGCGGTGCCCAGCGCCGTGGCGGTCGTTACACGCAAGACGCCTGCGTTGATATTGGTGCTGCCCTGATAGCTGTTGTTGCCGGAAAGAACCAAGGTGCCGGTGCCAGTCTTGGTCAGATGGGTGTAGCTCGAATTTACGATCGAGGCGGTTACTCCCAGGGTGCCGGTGCCATTGGCAGTAAAGGTCAAGGTGCCGGAAGCAGTCATGGCCAGTGACGTGAAGTCCAGTGACTGGTTGCCCGAATTGCCCGCGCTGGTGGTGATGTTGCCGGAGGTCAGGGTTAGGGTATTGGAACCCGTGCCATCGACCAGATTGAAGCTGGAGGTGGTGTTGAAAGTAAGGTCATTGGCCGCTTGATTGGACCTTAAATCTACGGCGGTTCCGTAGATGCCGGTATTGCTGAAAACCACACTGTCGGCGGATGTTGGCACTGCGGAGGTGCTCCAGTTGTCCGCGCGTCCCCAACGGGTTGAATTCGCGCCAGGCGCGGTTCCAAGCCAAGTGGCGGTCGCGGCCACAAGCGAGCCACCGCACCCTGCAGTGAGGATGCACGTCAGGGCTATGATGGTTTTGGACACTTGCACGTGACCGGACCCTATTCTAATCCACGATTTTACGCAATAGGCACCCTAGTGGTTTATGCATTATTTTTGCATTACCTATATCTCCTAAATCCAATTAATTATGAGATTATCGGCCTGGAATGAAAAATATTCTTCTGGGGAATTTGGAATAAAATCCCGACACGGAATTGGGGGTATGACCCTACGTTGATGGGCCTGAACGGGTCAGAGATTAAAATCCTGCCCTAAATAGAACTGACGAGCTTCGGGGTCGTTGATCAGGTAATCGGCGTTGCCTTCCTTAAAAACGCGGCCCTCGCGGATGAGGTAGGCGCGATCAACGATTTTGAGGGTTTCACGCACATTGTGATCGGTGATGATCACTCCGATCCCGCGGGCCTTGAGGCCGAGAATGATATTTTGCACCTCGGCAACCGAGATGGGATCGATGGCCGCAAAGGGCTCGTCCATGAGCAGGAAAGCGGGATCGGTGACCAGAGCGCGGGCGATTTCCAAACGTCGACGTTCGCCGCCGGACAGCGTGTAGGCCTTTTGATTGGCCACATGAGTGAGATGGAGCTCTTCGAGCTGAAAGTCGACCCGGGCGGCACGTTGCGGTTTGGGCACGCCGATGGCTTCGACGATGGCGAGAATGTTTTCCCGCACGGTGAGTTTGCGGAAAGTTGAGGGCTCTTGCGGCAGATAGCCGATCCCCAGGCGGGCGCGCTCGTGCATGCGTAGGTGGGTGGCGTCACGACCGTTGATTTCCACGTGACCGGCGGTGGCGGGAACCAGGCCGACGATCATGTAGAATGTGGTGGTCTTGCCGGCGCCGTTGGGGCCTAGGAATCCGGCGATCTCGCCGGCACGCACATGTATATCCACGCCGTTGACCACGGTGCGTTCACCGTAGGTTTTAACCAATCCGGTGGCTTTGATCTCGTGCACGGATGCAGACATCGGGGTGCTCATTTTTTCGGTTGGTCCTTGGCGTTACCACCGAGGTCTTTGATGGGCGGTCCGGTGAATTTCGGCAAGTCGACCAAAACCTCCCGCTTGCCGCGCAGGAGGGTGATGCGTTCGCCGGCGGCAACGAAGTCGGTGCTGCTGTCGACGATCACGGGATCTTCGGTGAGCACGACCTTGTCTTCGCGGGGGAAGACTTCGGCGCGACCGCAGGTGGCGGTGCGGTCGTCCTGGATGATTTTCACCCGGCCGGTGGCGAGCAGGTATTTGAATTTCTCCAAGGTTCCGACCGTGGCGTCTTTTTCACCGATGCGAGAGGCGATGATTTCCAAACGGTCACAGGTGATCCGTAGGTTGGTTCCGGTGAGCACGACCGAGCCGGTAGCGACGGCGCGGGTTTCCTCGTCGGTGGAGGTCATCTCCATTTTTTCACTGCGCAGTTCCGTGGGCACGGCGACTTGCTCCGCAGGCAGGGTGACCAAAGCGGGAGTCTGGGCGGACAGACCGCCGGCACCGAGGGGGAGAATGGCGATCAGATAGAGGGGGATGCGATGACGGATCATTTGATGATATTATTTATTTCAACCTGCAGGATCACGTGTGCATCCCGGTTGATGATGATTTTTTTGGACGCATGGTCGTAGCTCCAGTTGCTGCCGGTGAGTTCGAAATCGTTGCGCAACACGTGAACCGTATCCGAGCCTTCAACACGTTGCTGGGAGGGCAGGGCGACTGCCTGTGGACTGGTCACGGTGGTTTCCGGCTGATTGATGGTGTCGTTGGTGTAAAGGGTGAGTTTCATGTCCGCGACTTCGATGCGTTCGGGACTGATGATTTTGGCCTCACGGGCGTTCAAAAGCATGTCCCGCCAGCCGTCGTTGGTGAAGGTTGGCAGGCGGAAGTTTTTAATCGGTGCGCTGGATTTGATCTCCTTCACCTTGAGCACGTCCGACTGGGCGTGTGCAACCATCGCCAGCAGGCAGGAGAGTAGCAGCGCGGCGAAGGGACGAAGGGTTTTGCGGGCGGAGAACATCAGTGGATATCCGTGGTGAGACCCCGGGCGGCCAAGATTTGTTCACAAACTTCTCGAACCGCACCTTTGCCCGCGGCGCGGGTGGTCACGTAGTCTGCTGCCTTGAGCGCGGAGGGCATGGCGTCGGGCACTGAAACGCCGATACCGGCCCAGCTGATCGCCGGCGTATCGATGTCGTCGTCGCCCATGTAGATGATTTGGTCGGCGGTGAGGTTGAGCTCTTTCGCGAGCTCATTGAGCGCGGTGATCTTGTCGACGCGTCCCTGCACCAGATGGGGGATTTTAAGCTCGGTGGCGCGCACGGTGGTGGAGCCGGAGGCGCGTCCGCTGATCCAGGCGGTGGCGATGCCGTGCTTGCGCAACAGCACCAGACCCATGCCGTCGAGGATGGAGAAGCGTTTTGATTCGGTGCCGTCGGAGTGGATTTCGACGGTGCCATCGGTGAGGATGCCATCGACATCCATCGCGAAGAGGGTGATGGCCGACCAACGGGACTGGGAGATGAGTGCAGGCATGATGATAATCAGCCGATCCAGTCGGCGATCTTGGCGATGATGGAGTCGCGAGTGGGACGATAGGCCTGTTCCAGCTCGGGCGCGAACGGCACCGGCATATCTTGTGCGGTGATGCGGAGCGGAGCGGACTCGAGGTCGAAAAAGTTTTCCTCGGTCAGGCGGGCGACGAGCTCGGCGCCGAAGCCGTGGGTGCGGCGACCTTCGTGCAGGATGATCAGGCGATGGGTGCGGGCCACGGAGGCGCGGATGGTGTCGAGCTTGAGTGGTGAGAGAGCGCGCAGGTCCCAGATGTCCAGGGTGAAATCGTATTCGTCGGCCAGATACGCGGCGGCTTCCTCGGCCAGATGGACCATCTCGCCGTAAGTGATGAGGGTGGCGTGGTTGCCTTCGCGGACGTAGCGAGGCTGCCAGACGTCGCGATAGGACGGGTCGAAAGCGACGGGGGCTTTGCCGCGGCGGTAGAGACTCTTGTGCTCGAAAAGGATGACGGGGTTGTCGTCTTCGTAGGCGGCGAGCATGGCGTTAAAGGCGTCCTGCGGTGTGCTCGGGTAAAGTGCCTTGATGCCGGGCAGCGAGAGGAAGAGCGACTCGAGTTCCTGCGAGTGAAAGGAGCCGAACGTGAGACCGCCGCCGCAGGGGAAGCGATAGACGACGGGAACCTTGGCGCCGGAGCGGAAACGGTAAGTGGCGGCGTTGAGGCCAATCTGGGTGACGGCTTCGGTGGAGAAGTCGGAAAACTGGAACTCTTCGATCGGACGGTGACCGTTGAGTGCAAGTCCGGTGGCGTAACCGGTGCAGGCGGACTCGGCGAGGGGCGTGTTGAAGACGCGGGAGCGGCCGTGCTTGTCGAGCAGGCCGTCGGTGACCTTAAACGCACCGCCATAAGTGGCGATGTCCTGGCCAAGGATAAGTGACTCGGGACGCTCGGTGAGGATTTTGTCGAGGGCGAGGTTGAGTGCCTGTGCGTGGTTGAGCGTTTGCGGCTCGGCGGGCTCGGCTTTCCACGCCATGGGTCCGGTGTCGGGCGCGTATACGGAGTCGATGAGCGAGGTTGGGTCGGGACGCGGGTAGGCGATGGAAACCTGAATGCAGCTCTCGATGTAGGCGTAGAGTTCCTTTTCCAGAGCGGCGATGTCGTCGCCGAGGCCGGCTTGCTTTAAGGTTTCGCGGAGTTTGGGCAGAGGATCGGCGGCTTCGAAGGCGGTTTGTTCGCCGGGCTTGAGGTAGTCGCAGGTGTCGTAGGCGGCGTGGCCGCGCAGGCGGAGGGTGTTGACTTCGATCAACATCGGCCGGGGCTTGGCGCGCACGTCGGCGAGAATGGTGGCTAGCTCCTTGGCGATGCCTTCGGGATCGGTGGCGTCGAGTTTACGGCCTTCCATGCGGTAGCCGGCGGCGCGTTGCCAGAGCTCGGTCTCGGGGGCGAACTGTTCGCTGATCGGGGTGGAGTAGGCGTAGCGGTTGTTCTCGATCAGGAAAATGACCGGAAGCGAAAGAATCGAGGCGAGGTTGAGGCACTCGTGGATGTCTCCGGTGCTGGAGCCGCCGTCACCGAAGATCGCGAAGCCGACTGCGGGCACGTCCTTGCGACGTTGGGAATCGGTGCCGCCGAGAACGTTGGAAAGCATGGCCCCGAGATGGCTGATCATCGGGTAGGACCGGTTCGCGGGATCGCCGCGGTGCACGTTGCCTTCACGGGCCTTGGTCGGGCTGCCGGCGTTGGCAAAATACTGGTTCAGATGGTCGCAGAGATGTCCGCTCCAAATGAGGTGACCGCCAAGATCGCGGTGCGTGAAGGAGACGACGTCGCTGGCCTTGTCGGCGAGCAAGGCGAGCGGGACGATCAGTCCTTCGTTGCCCTGGCCGCCGGCGACGGTGCCCTTGATCAGGCCCTGCCGAAAGAGGTCGAGGATGCGGTTGTCGGTGGTGCGACTGTAATACATCCAAGCGTAAAGCCGCAGTCGGACTTCGTTGGTGCCGAGTTCGGCGGCAGCCAAGTCGCGTTGGGTGAGGATGGCCGGAGTGGTTGGAAATGCCATGTCTAGCCGGTCACCGTGAAGTGCGTCTTGAGCATGGGCAAGCCTGAGCCGCGATGAAGCTTTAGGCGGTGGCTTTATCCTTGGCGGACGTTTCCTTGGGGTTCAGCCGACTCAGCCCCAACACGACGATGGCACCGAAAACGAGCAGGACCATTGCGATTAGGATTTCGTGGGTGTCGGTCGGCAGGATGTTACTCGAAGTCACCGGCACGGTTTCGCCGTGGCTGTTTATTCTGGTCGTCAGCACCTGTTTCCAGGGCCAAACGGTGCGCAATGCACCCGCCATGATGCCGGTTAGGGCTACGAGGGTGGTCTGCCTCCACTTACGCAGGAGCCAGCTGACAATGCGCACAAACGAAAGCACACCGACGACGATGCCAGAGACGAAAATGGCCAGCGACACCACGTCGCGTGAGTTCACCGCATCCAGCACCTGCTGATATTTGCCCATGATCACCAGCAGGTAGGAGCCGGATATGCCGGGAAGGATCATCGCGCTGATTGCGATGAAACCGGCGATAAAAAGATAGGGTGGGGTTGCTGGCGTCTGGATGGCCTCCAGTCCGACCAGCCAATAGGTGCCGGCCGCCGCCAGCAAGAACGCGATACCATCTTTGGCGCGCCAACGCCAAGTCTCCACGGTCAGCAATGCAATCGATCCCAGAATGAGACCGAAGAAAAATGCCCACAGCTCAACGGGATGGGTCTGGAACAACTTCGCGAGCAACTTGGACAGGCTGAAAATCGCGGTGAGCAAGCCGAGCCCAAGCGTGAGTAAAAAGACTACGGGCACCTGTTCCCATGCCTCGCGAAAGCGTCCGCTCAGAACCAGTCGCAGCAACTTGGCGTCGAACTGCTTTATGCCGTTGATCAACCGGTCGTAGATACCGCACACAAAGGCAACGGTGCCGCCGGAAACTCCGGGGACGAGATCGGCAGCCCCCATACAGAAGCCGATCAGGGTGATGCGCAGGTGTTTTAACCAATACATATTCTCGGGTGTTGGACGTGGAATCGCCGGATGTGGACGCAAAAAAGCAGGCCGGATGCAATCCAAGCCTGCTGAAAAATGCGCTTAAGCGTAATTTAAACCGAGTCTGATTAGACGTCGGGCTTGGTCTTGCGCAGACCCATGACGCGCTCGCCTTCGGCCCACTGACCGCGCTTCTTGAGGATAGCGACGCGTTCGAAGCGCTTGAGGACGTTACGTTTAACGACGATGCCGGAAGGACCTTGGAGACTTTTGTGTTGGGACATGACGATGAAAAAGTTGGTGGTGGATTTTGCTAAAAGGTTAGGAAGTAGAGCTCGCCAAGGCCCAAGACAAGTATTTTTCGCCGACACTGCCAGCTTCGATCACAATCCACTCGGGCGTTTCGTAGGGGTGGCGGGCCATGACCCAAGCCTCCAAAGCAGTTTTTTGCTCCGGCATGAACTTAAAGCAGAGCCGATATTCGGCGTTACGTTCGGTGCGGCCCTCCCAGCGGTAATGCGAGATGATCGGACCTTCGACCTGCACGCAAAGGGCCAAGCCTTGCTCGATAACTCCTGCGGCAAGATTTTCGGCAATAACGGGTCTGGGCAAGGTGGTCCACGCAATCAACATTCTGCCAACATCGTGATCTATTTCGGCAAGAGCAAGCGGTCCCCATACTCGTTTTTAATGCAGTGAAGCGCGGATGCTGCGAATTACGCTTTGGATTTGCCAGTAGGGACGCGATCACTAGCTTCTTCGGCCCGCACTCATGTCGATTACGACCAAAGCACTTGATAAGACGCTGGTGGCGTCACCCGAACGCCGTCAGGAGGCGGATTCGGACATGCAGCTGGTCAAGCGCGTGCAGGCTGGCGATGTGGCGGCCTTCGATGGGTTGATTCTCAAATACCGCGAACGACTCTTTGGCGTTCTCTACAATTTAACCTCAAACCGTGAGGATGCGTCGGATTTGGCCCAGGAGGCTTTCATCAAGGCGTTCCAGTCGATCAACCGCTTCCAAGGGCAGTCGGCCTTTTTTACTTGGCTGTATCGCATTGGAATAAATGGTGCGTTAACTCATTTGCGCAAGAATCGGTTACGATCTTTTTTTAGTTTTGAAAAGCTGCATGACGAAGATCATGCCAGTGAAATCATTAACCAATTGACCGACAAGAAATCGGCTGACCGGTCGGCGATTATCAGCGAACTTCAGGAAAAATTGAACGAGGCGCTGCAAAAGTTGTCTATCAAGCATAGAACAGTGGTTACTTTACACGAGATTGACGGCCTCAGTCATGAGGAAATCGCCGAAGTGGCGGGGTGCTCCGTCGGCACTGTTCGTTCCCGTCTCCACTACGCCAAGCAATTGCTGCAAGCTGAATTGAAGCCCTACATCAACGCATGAAGTCTCCGAGCTCACCTGGTAAGCCCACCCTGGAATCCCTGCTTCGCGTCAAGCGTGCCGAGCGTCCGGAACCGGAGTTTTGGCAGCAATTCGAAAGCGAACTGCGTCGTCGCCAACTCGCCGCTACCATTGAACCCAAGCCTTGGTGGCTCGGATTTGCCGCTCTCTCCCGTAAGGCCGCTCCGTTTGGCATGCCTGTCGGCGCTGCCGCGGCCCTCGCTCTTGCCGCTGTCGTCTACCAGACTGGTAATTGGACCACGGTTGAAGCTCCTGCCTACATCCCGGTTGTAGCTTCCAATAATTCCGTTCAAAATGTGTCTCAGGTCGTCGCGACCGTGGCGGATAATTCGGATCGTGTTGACGTTAAATCCATGGCTGCCGCTCCGGTGGAAACCATTGAGGCGCCTGTATTGGTTGCGTCCACCGAGTCCGCCAACCCTGAGCTGGGTAACAATGAGAAAATCTCTCCGGTCGTTTCTGAATATATTCCCGAATTGCAGGATACTGCCTTTGCCTCGCTCTCGGCGGGTCTGCAGCAAGATGAACTGGTCGGTATGGACGCCATTGAGCAGTCACCTTCCAAGCACTACATCGCCTACAACCTAGCCACCGCCCGCTCAAACAATCCCGAGTTGCTGAGCACCGCGGGTATGAATCTCTCATTAAGTTCCACCGGTGACGATCAAGCAGCTTCGTCTCCCGTATTGGCTGCCGCCCCGGTTAATCAAGAGCCTGAGAAGGTCGAAGTAACACCGCGCAACGCCCGCTTGCTGGCCTTGGTCAATGCCACCCCGCAAACGGAGTCAGCGGTGGTTTCCGCCAATATTGCCCGTGAGCAGGCCGTTCGCCTGAACGACGATGTGCTTTATGCGTCGGCCAATCGCCTTGGTTTGGGCGGGGACCGGCTCTCCATCAGCTTCTAATTGCTGACCGGAGTTTCTGGTTCGTGTGGATTACCTCCTTGTTTTCCCTGCGTGATACACCAGTCGGTCATCACAGTTAAATCAAACGGTCGCGGCCTGCGTGAGATCACTGCGGATGTTGTCCATGAAGTGAATCAAAGCGGTGTGCAAACGGGGTTGGTGAATGTGTTCTGCAAACACACCAGTTGCTCGTTGGTCATCATGGAAAATGCCGATCCGACCGCGCGGCGTGACCTGCATCGTTGGATGGACCGCCTAGTGCCGGAAAACGACCCGGATTTTGAGCACACCATTGAAGGGCCGGACGACATGCCCAGCCACATCAAGATGGCCCTGACCCGGACGAGTGAAACCGTTCCGATCAGCGGAGCCCGCATGCTGCTCGGCACCTGGCAGGGTATCTACCTGTGGGAACACCGTGATGCTCCGCACTCACGTGAGTTGGTGGTGACGGTGAGCGGTGAGTAGATGATGGGGAGCAAGGAGCGTGAACATTCCTGTCCACGCCAGTCGCGCTCACAAAAGGACAGTGTTCATCTTGTGGCCGACGGCGCTCTGCGTGGACAGGAATGTCCACGCTCCTTCTTACTACTTGCCGGGGAGGCAGGCGCCGCAGCCGTTGACGAAGAAGTCCGTGCCCTTGTCGTCGACTAGGATGAACGCAGGGAAGTCTTCGACTTCGATCTTCCAGATGGCCTCCATGCCGAGCTCGGGATATTCGAGGACTTCAACTTTCTTGATGTTGTTTTTGGCGAGAATCGCGGCGGGGCCGCCAATTGACCCGAGGTAGAAACCCCCGTGTTTTTTGCAGGCGTCGGTCACTTGTTTGGAGCGGTTGCCCTTGGCTAGCATGATCATGGAGCCGCCGTTCTCTTGAAAGAGGTCAACGTAGCTGTCCATGCGTCCAGCGGTAGTGGGGCCGAAACTACCGGAGGCGTAACCGACGGGCGTTTTGGCGGGGCCGGCGTAATAGACGGGGTGATTTTTGATGTAGTCGGGCAGGCCCTGACCGGCGTCGATGCGCTCTTTGAGCTTGGCGTGGGCGATATCACGGGCGACGACCAGCGGACCGTTGAGGAGCACGCGGGTGGTGACAGGGTGTTTGCTGAGTTCGGCGAGGATGGCGGGCATCGGCTGGTTGAGATCGATGCGGACAACGTTGTCGTCTTTCAGCAGGCGCAGTTCGTCAGGGATCAGTCGACCGGGATTGGTTTCCATCCGTTCGAGCCAGATGCCGTCTTTGTTGATCTTGGCCTTGATGTTGCGGTCGGCCGAGCAGGAGACGCCGATGCCGACCGGGCAGGAGGCACCGTGGCGAGGCAGGCGGATCACGCGGGCGTCGAGGGCGAAGTATTTGCCACCGAACTGGGCGCCGATGCCGGTTGTCTGGGCGAGCTTGAGCACGAGTTTCTCGGTCTCGATGTCTCGGAAGGCGCGGCCGTGCTCGTTGCCGGTCACGGGCAGGGCGTCGTAATATTTCGTCGAGGCGAGTTTGACGGTTTTGAGGCAGGTCTCGGCGGAGGTGCCGCCGATGACGAAGGTGAGGTGGTAAGGCGGGCAGGCGGCGGTGCCGAGCGAGCTCATCTTTTCCAAGAGAAATTTTTCCAAGCTCTTGGGATTCAGCAGGGCCTTGGTCTCTTGGTAGAGGTAGGTCTTGTTGGCGGAGCCGCCGCCTTTGGCGACAAAGAGGAATTTATATTCGGCGCCCTTGGTGGCGTAGAGATCGATTTGCGCGGGCAGGTTGGTGCCGGTGTTGGTCTCCTTATACATGTCCAGAGGGGTGGTCTGGGAGTAGCGGAGGTTTTCCTTGGTGTAGCAGTCGTAGACGCCTTGCGAGAGGTGGGCGGCGTCATCGGCACCGGTCCAGACCTGCTGGCCTTTCTTGCCCATGATGATGGCGGTGCCAGTGTCCTGGCAGAAGGGGAGGATGCCCTGCGCGGCGATCTCGGCGTTCTTCAACAGGGTGAGGGCGACGTAGCGGTCATTCTCCGAAGCCTCAGGGTCGTCGAGGATGGCGCGGACTTGCTCAAGGTGAGCGGGGCGCAGTGTGAACGAACAATCGTGGAAGGCGTTCTGGGCGAGGTAGGCGAGAGCCTCGGGCGCGATCTTGAGGATTTCCTGACCTTCAAAGGTGGCTGTGCTGATTCCCTCTTTGGAGAGCAGGCGGTATTCAGTTTCGTCGGGTCCGACGGCGAAGGTGTCTTGGTAGGTAAACGCGGGAGTAGCCATGGCAGAGTAGTAAATGAACGTATCGGGCGGTGTGGAACGAACCAAAATACCGTTTTGCGCTTAAAATGCCAAACGGTGCACAGCTCTTGGGGCTGCGCAGAGACGATCAGGAGCCCTCAGGCAGGGGCATCATGCGACGGACAACTTCATGGGTGATACGGAGGTCGTTAGGTGTGGTCAGCCGGGCGGGCGTGGTGCGGCCGAACTTATTCTGCCCCGGCCAGGTTCCCTGTGTGAAAAACTGATCCAGAGCCTCACCCAGTCCATCGACTTCAAAGTAATCGAACTGGTCCTGCGCATTCTGCACTGGGGTGACCAGGGCTTTGGGGAATGGCGTTATTTCGCCGCTGGAAATGTGGGCCAGGTTGTTGAGATGGACAAAGGGCCTAGAGTCGATCAGCCGGGTGGCCGGTCGCTGGGTTTCGCCACGCAGATAGCTGTAGTAGGCAAGATGATTATCTACCACCGAGTCAAACTGGGGCAGGCTTTCGTGCTCCACCGTTCCGTCATTGTGGATGATCTCGTAGTGCGAACCCACGGTGTAGCGTATGATTGCATTGGCGCAGTGCAGTTCTTCCACCTGTCGATTACCCTCCAGGCAGGCATGGGTAAGCGCGAGGCGCATGGTCACTCCGGTGCTGGAGGTGGCCTGCACAAAAAAGGTGTCGGCGCCTTCGATTTGGTGGGCCTGATAGAGTTCAGCGCGGACCTGCTGCAGGCTGGCCCAGCTCATCTGGTCGTCGGCACCGGCCCAATAAAGCGTGTTGTGGACGAAGTGGGCCATGGCGTTGCCCATGCAGGAATCGAGGATAAGGCGACCGTCATCGCCCATGAGTTTACCTGCCCAGTTGTTGCGCGTGAAGTAGCGGGTGGGGCGGGGCCAGCGGACTTGCAACCGGACTTCACGCAGGCCGCCAAACTCGCCGGCGAGCAGGCGGGCTTTCAGGCTTTGGCGGGGTTTCTCGATGATGAAGTTAAAGCTGACCAGCGTCGTTTTTGCAGCCTGTTGGTCACACGCGATCATGGCTTCCAGTTCGACCGGATCGAGGGTCGGGGGTTTTTCCAAGTAGACGGGTATGCCGCGTTCCACTCCGGCCCGGTGCATTTCCGCGTGCAACGTGATCGGAGTGGGGATGACTAATAAGTCGAGTTCGCGTCCGCAGGTTTCGAGCATGCTCAGGTAATCTGGAAAGACCTTCACGCCACGGCGGACAAATCCCCACTGGTCCTGTTGAGCTCTGAAGTTTTCAGCCTGTGGGTCACAGGTGCACACGAGGCGGGCCTGACCCAGAGACTCGAGTTTCAGCAGGGCTGCCTGATGCACCCCGGCAAACCCTCCCATACCGATGATACCGACACGTAGTGGTTTACTCATACAATCTTGAGCTTGGGCAGGTCTTGTCCATCGACCAAGCCGACAGGTTTGCCCTTGGCATCAACGGCGATCAGGTCGTCGATTTTATGCGCTTCAAATAGTCGCAGCGCATCCACTCCTAGGGCATCGGCCGCGATGGTCTTCGGACCACGGGTCATGAAATCGGATGCGGGACGCGTCAGGAACCCGGGTCCGGTCAGCGCGCTGCGGCGGAAGTCGCCGTCAGTGAGTATACCGGTGAGTTTGCCGGTCTTGGGATGCACGAGGGCGATGCTGCCGCTTTTGGCCTTGGTCATGCGAAGGATGGCGTCCTGTAGGGTGATATTATCCGGACCGACGGGTAGCCGGTCGCCGGAGCGCATGATGTCGCTCACTCGTAAGAGCAGCACTCGGCCAAGGTTGCCGGCGGGATGAAAGCGGGCGAAGTCGTTGCGGGTCAGTCCGCGGGCTTGCAGCAAAACCATCGCCAAGGCGTCGCCGAGGGCAAGGGCGGCCGTGGTGCTGGCGGTTGGGGCAAGCTTCAGGGGACAGGCCTCTTCCGGCACTTGGTAGAGCAGGGGAAGGTCGGCGTTGTGGGCCAATTCGGAGTCCGGGTTGCTGGTAAAACCGATGATGCGCACACCGAAGCGTTTGAGCATCGTCACCAGACGAAGCACTTCGTCGGATTGACCGCTGTTGCTTAGCACGATGACAACATCTCCCTCGGCGCAAACGCCCAGATCACCGTGCAAGGCCTGGGTGGCATCAAGGAAGCAGGAAGGGGCGCCGGTGCTATTAAATGTGCCGGCGAGCTTTTGGCAGATGTGGGCGGATTTACCGACTCCGGTGAAAATAAGTTTTCGTCCCTCGCCGACCGCAGTGTGCACCATGCGGGCAACATCTGCGAAGCCTTCGTCCAGCCCGGTGCGGGTTGCGGCGATGGCTGCCTGTTCAGTGCGAAGGCAGGCGCGGGCCTGGGCGAGGATGGTTTTGGACGAAAGGGCCATTTAGGGTTTGAGTCGAAGGAGGGGTTGGGAGACTTAGGAGCAACTGTTTTTCGTTCAATCCATTTCCCTGTTCGTTCCATGAGGATTAGTCCCCGTTTCTTGTTATTGCCCTTCTTTGCCTTGCTTTTGCTGGCCTCGGGCTGCGCTCCGCGCGATGCCAAGGAGTTCACGCCGGAGGTGGAGGACAGCGACTATCGACGCGGTAAGGAGATGCTTCGACAGGATCGTAATCAGGATGCGCTTTCAGCCTTTTTGAAAGTGATCGAGGAGCGTGGCGAGGGCGCTCCGGAATCTCATCTAGAGGCGGCCATCCTTTATCAAAAGCAGATCAAAGACCCGATCGCGGCCATTTATCATTACCGTAAATTCCGTGAGTTGAAGCCCAACAGCCAGCAGGCTGATTTGGTTCGTCAGCAAATCGAGGCGGCGACCCGTGAATTTGCCCGCAGCCTGCCCGCCCAGCCGTTGGAAAATCAGGCGATTCGATCGGACGTTTATGATTCGATTGATCGCCTGCAGCGGGAAAATCTCATGCTCAAAGAGCAGTTGACGGAGGCGCGTCAGGCCTTGCTCGACGCCACACGCAACATGAGTGGAACGATGGCCGTTATCGACTCGAATTCCTCACAGGCTTTGGTTCCGGTCAGGGCAGTGCCGGTGGATAATCCCGCGCCTTCGCCGCAGACCCCGGTTCAGCCGACAATGGTGCCTACCCGTCAACCGACGCCGGTCGCGGCAACGCCCCCGACTCCTCAAGCCTCCGGCATGCGTCGTCATACGGTGGTCAAAGGCGACACCCTTTTCAGTCTGGCCCAGCGCTACTACGGCAATCAGTCCCGTTGGCGCGACATCTACGCTGCCAACCGTGATGTGATGCCGAGCCAAAATTCGCTCAGCATCGGAATGGAGCTGAAAATCCCGCAGTAAGCCGGCACTGTCGGGCCGAACTTGGTTAAGCCCACTCGGGCGGATTTTGCAGGTTGGGCTTGAGCACGCCGATACACGGCAGGTTGCGATAGCGCTCGGCAAAATCGAGACCGTAGCCGACCACAAATTTATCGGGGATCTGAAAACCCACCAGATCACTTTCGAATTCGACCTCACGGCGTCCCCGTTTGTCGAGCAAGACACAGGTGCGCACACTGGCCGGGTTGAGCTTGTGGATCAGTGCAACCACGACCGAAAGGGTTTTGCCGGTGTCCAGAATGTCGTCGATCAACAGCACATGCCGGTTGCTGATGTCGAGAGAGAGGCTGCTGAGGATCTGGGGTTTTCCCGTGGACGTGGTTTCGTTCCGGTAGCTGGAAATACGCACGCAGTCCAAACGAACCGGATTGGTAATCTCGCGCAAGAGGTCGGCGGTGAACAAGATAGCGCCGTTTATTAACGAAATGACAGTGATCTCCTCCTCGCCGTAGAGTGCGCTGATCTCCTTGCCCAGCCGGCGGGTGCGTTTGCGGATATCGGCTGCGGAAACGAGCACGGAGGCAAGGTCGGCGTGGGCGGGAAAGTGTTCGGCGGCGGGCATGGTTGAAAAATCACACTAACCGAACGCGACCGGCAAGGGCAACCCGCGGACTGTTACAAATCCATGCAGGCGGCTATTGCCTTTGACTCCTCCCGGGCACGATTCTTGCCTGCCCAACGGCACTCCACCTCCCGCCCGCATGATTTCCATTGGTATTAACCAACTCTCCAAGCGTTTCGGTTCCACGGTAGCCCTCCACCAACTGGACCTTACCATTAACCCGGGCGAATTATTCTTTTTGCTCGGTCCCAGCGGATGCGGAAAAACCACGCTTTTGCGCAGTCTCGCCGGCTTTTACATCCCGGAGGAGGGCACAATTCGATTTGGCGAGGAGGACGTCACCCGACTGGCACCGCACAAACGAAACACGGGCATGATGTTTCAAAGCTATGCGCTCTGGCCGCACATGAGCGTGGCCCAAAACGTTGCTTTTGGTCTGGAGGAACGCCGCGTGCCCAAGGCCGAGATCACCGAGCGGGTAGGGGAGGCCCTCGAATCCGTGCGCATGGGCCAATACGCTGATCGCAAACCCAACCAACTCTCAGGCGGACAACAGCAACGTGTAGCCCTGGCCCGCGCTTTGGTGATTCGCCCGCGCTGTCTGCTGCTCGACGAACCGCTTTCCAACCTCGACGCAAAACTCCGTTTGGAAATGCGCACCGAAATCCGTCGGGTCTGCAAAGAATTTAAGCTCACCACGGTCTACGTCACCCACGATCAGAAAGAAGCGCTATCCATCGCCGATCGCATGGCTATTCTGGAGGATGGGCACATCCTTCAAGTGGGCTCACCGCGCGAGGTCTATCGTCGGCCGTTTGGACGCACTGTCGCGCACTTCATCGGTGAAACCGATTTTGTGCCAGGCACGCTGATCTCATTGGAAAGCGGAAATGCGATTGTTGATACGGCCATCGGGCGTTTCCACGGACACCTTGGAGACCCGTCCGACCGTCCTTCAGTCGGAGACGCGGTTACTCTCTCAATTCGTCCCGAGTGTTGGCGGCTCGACGCCCGGGCCGGCACGATCAACAGCGTTGCCGGTCGCATCGGCCAGTCGGTCTACCTCGGCGAAGTCGCCCAGTATGAGTTTTTGACCTCCGGGCCGGCCTTGAAAATCTACGAACTCAATCCACGTCACGTCGATTCGGCCCAGACCGGCGAACTGCATGCACGGGTGGAGCCGGACGATGTTGTCGTGTTGGTGAAATAACCGCGTCGTATCCCGCCGCTCCTTCACGTCATGGTCAAAAACATCGTCCTACTATTGGTGCTGGCCTCGATTTTGGTGCTGCCGTTCGCGATGCGCAGCAAGGTCGTGAAAACCGGTCCGGCCGACGAGACGCTGGTCATCATCACCCCGCACAACGAGTCGATCAGGCAGGAGATTACCCAAGCTTTTCAGGCATGGCATCACGCCCGCACCGGACGCACGGTGGCGATCGACTGGCGAACCATCGGAGGCACCAGCGAAATTACCCGGTATCTGGAAGGCGAATACGTCGCGGCCTTCCGCAACCACTGGACCTCGGGGCTGAAGCGCCCGTGGAGTCTGGTTGTGCAGTCGAGCTTCGCCAACAGCCGCCTGCCAGAAGACACGCCTCAAGAAGCACTCGACGCACGGGCTGCATTTCTGGCCTCCGACGTGGGCTGCGGGATCGATCTTTTTTTTGGAGGCGGTTCCTACGATTTTATTGTCCAGGCCCGGGCCGGGCGCTTGGTGGACAACGGGGTGGTTTCGGCTCATCCGGAGTGGTTCACCGATGATATTTTCCCGCAGCGTTATGCCGGTGATGATTATCGTGACGTCGATGGACGCTGGATCGGCGTGGTGTTGAGTTCGTTTGGCATCATTGTGAATCACGATGAACTGGAGCGACTCGGGTTGCCGGTGCCGACCGGTTGGGCCGACCTCGCGGATCCGCGTTATGTCGGATCAGTGGCGCTGGCTGATCCGACCAAGAGCGGCTCGATGAACAAGGCCTTTGAAAACGTGCTGCAAGAATCCATCCACCGCGTGGTTCGTGCCCGGGTGGAGCTGGCGCGGTTTACGGACGAAAAATCCCGTGCTCAGGCTGAGCAGGCGGCGGTGGCCCAAGGTTGGGAAGACGGATTGGTTTTACTGCAACGCATCGCGGCCAACGCCCGATACTTTACCGACAGTGCCCAAAAAGTGCCGATCGATGTATCGGCGGGAAATTGCGCGGCGGGCATGTGCATCGACTTCTATGGACGCCAACAGGCCGAGGCGCTGTTGCGTCGCAGCGGCAGCACTCGGATCAGTTATATTTCTCCGGAGGGCGGCACGGCCTACTCGGTGGATCCGATCGGCATGTTAAGGGGCGCCCCAAATTCGGAGACGGCGAAGGCTTTCATCGAGTTTTCCGTGAGTCCGGAAGGGCAGCGTTTATGGAATCAACAGCCAGGCACTCCGGGTGGTCCGAAACACTATGCCTTGCGTCGACTGCCGGTGAGAAAAGATGCCTACACCGAGCCGGGAATCGCGGCGCTGCGCAGTGATCCGCAGGAAGATCCCTATGCGATCGAGGATCCGTTGGTTTATCGCGGCGAGTGGACTGGCGGCCTCTTTGGAGAGCTACGGTTTATCATCAAGGTGACGTGTATTGATACGCACGCCGAGTTGGTTGAGGCGTGGCGTGCGGTCGAGGAGGCGGGACGCCCTCCCGAGGCGCTGGCCAAAATCCGGGACATGTCGGCAGTGGACTATGCCGCAGCGTCGGGTCGTATCAAAACAGCACTACGCGCCCGCGATAAAGTAACCGAGATTCGGCTTGGCAGTGAATTGGCCGAACATTTTCGCGAGCAGTATCGGGAGGCGGCCGAGCTGGCGCGAGCAGGCCGTTGATGTAAAGGAGCGTGGACAATTCCTGTCCACGCTCCTTCGACGATCACCAGCTGTCGACGCTGCCGGCAAATGCACTGCGGTCGGCGGCCTTAAAGAAAGCGGTGCCGGCGACAAAGGTATCGGCTCCGGCGGCGCCGCAAATCGGTCCGGTGTTCAGGTCCACGCCGCCATCGACTTCGAGTCGGAAAGTCAGCCCGCGTTCGTCGCGCCATTTGGCGATCTGCGCGATCTTGGCGGGCATGTCGGTATTGAACGATTGTCCGCCAAAGCCGGGTTGCACCGTCATCACGAGCACGAGGTCGACCTGATCCAAAAACGGTTCAATCGCTTCGGCGGGCGTGCCGGGATTAAGCACAATGCCGTTTTGCGGACCGAGCTCGCGGATACGGGCGAGGGTGGATCGTTGGTCGCAGTCGGCCTCGATATGGATGCTGATGAGATCTGCCCCGGCTTTCGCAAAGGCTTCGATGTAGTTCTGCGGCTGCGACAGCATCAGATGCGTGTCGAAGAAAAGTTTGGAGCCGGGGCGCAGGGCCGCGACGGTTTGCGGACCAAAGGTGAGGTTGGGCACAAAGTGTCCGTCCATGATGTCGAGGTGCAGCCACTGAAGACCGGTTTCGGCCACAAGACGTGCGCTGTCGGCCAGATGGGCGTGGTCTCCGGCCAGGATGGAGGGTGCGAGGATGGGCGCGTGCTTCACAGTGGTGAAGATGAGGACTGCGCCGAGGCTTTGAGAAGCCTCAATTATCAGGATAGCCGAGGTTGGCTTACCAAACGTCCAGCGTGGCGGACTTTACTTTCCCGGCGAGCGTCTCGGCGAGCAGGGGAAGATTTTGGTATTGGGCCTGAAGTTGACCATCGTAGGCGGGGGCGGCGTCACCATCGGTGAAGAGCTGGCGCTTGGCGATGATACGACGGTTTTCGTAGAGTGGTTTGTCTTCGCCGGCCAAGGTCAGGGTGCAGTTGGCGACGAGGGTCATCTCGAATTTCCGGGCCAAACCGGTGTCGGCGGCCTGGGCGGTCAGACGCTTGCGATCGTAGCTGACCAAGTTGATCAGGAGCACGGCATCGGCTTCATCCTCGGAGGCTACCAGATGGACGCGGCCGTCGCGGTTGAAAGTTTCGCGAATCTGCGTGGTGACAAGCGCGATGGCCTGAGGCAGGTTCGCGTCATTAGTTACCGGAGGAATAAACAGGGTGTCGAATTTGACCTGTGCACCGGTGCCAAGACGGTAGTGCGAGCAGCCGGTGAAGGCGAGCAGTGCGGCGAAAACGAGACCGAGGCCGGTGGTAATACGAAACATGGTAAGGGAAGGGCGCTATCCGGGCTTAGAACAGCCAGAAACGCTTTTTGGCGGCAGGCGCGGGAGGGGTCGTGGAGTCGGGACCGGCGGCGGGGGCGTCACCCGAGAGAATGGCGTCAATCTTAGCCAGACGCTTGCGGGCACGTTCGGCTACGGGGGAGTCGGGATAAATGGTGATGGCTTCGTTGTAGAAGACGCGGGCGGCAACGTAGTTGTCGCGGTAGTGGTCGAAGAAGTAGGCCATCTGCATTTTGCTCTCGGCGAGCATCGTGCGCATGTCGTCGAGACCGGTGCCGGCGGTCGGTGCCGAGGGGTCTTCGGGGAACAGAATCAGGAAGTCCTGATAGTAGGTGAGTGCCTGCTGGGTGGAGGCCTGATCGTAGCGGGGGCCTTGAACCAAATCGGAGTGAGCCTGGGCTAGGTTGAGGTAGGCGTCGGGGGCCAAAAAGCTCTGCGGGTAGTTGTTAACCATGCGGTCGAGTGCGTCGATGGCGGCATCGGCTTCGCCGGCACGCTGTTGGGCACGGGCGATGGTCATCAGACCGAGTGGAGCGTATTCGCTGTAGGGAGCGGTCTTGATGATGGTCTCAAGATACTCGATTCCTCGGGACCGGTTTTTGAAGCCGGGGATGACACCAAAGATGCGGTTGCGCTTTCCGTTCACCAAAGCGGTCGCGATTTGGTATTGGGCACCGATGGTTTGGGTGAAGCGCTCGTAGTTGGGGAATTTCTCAACAATGACCTGAAGCGAGTCGAAGGCCTTGTAGTAGCGGTGGCTTTCGGTCCAGAGCTTGCCCAGACGGTATTGTGCCTCGGCGGCGTAGATGGAGGTCTTGTAGGATTTGGTGACGATCTTGTAGTGATCGATGGCCTTGCCGCTGTCGCCTGCCTCCTCGGCGGCGCGGGCTTTGTTCATGTGGTCGAGCGCGTTGCGGCTGTCATCCGTGGGAATGACTTTTTCGAGCACGCCGCCTTCCACGCGCCAGCCGGTTGCCGGTTCCCAGACGAGGGCTGCGTTGGCGATCGTAGTCCCCAACAGGAGTGCGACAATCGCTATGAACGGGATTTGGAGGCGAAGTCGGGCGGATTTTAAAGCCATCATAAAAGAAATCACCAGCGAACCAGTGCTGAACCGTAGGTCAAGCCTGCCCCGAACGCCACCAGCAGAGTCGTGTGGCCGGGAAGGATGCGTCCGGCCCGTCTGGCTTCGTCCAAAGCGAGTGGAATCGAGGCCGCCGAGGTGTTGCCGTAGCGTTCCAGATTCACGAAAAACCGGTCTGGCGGCAGTTCCAAATACTGGGCGATCGCCTCGATAATGCGCAGGTTGGCCTGATGCGGAACCACACAATCGATTTGTGCCGAGGTCATCTGGTTGGTTTCGAGAATTTCACGGGCGGCGTCCTCCATCTGGCGGACAGCGAATTTGAAAATTTCACGGCCCTTCATGGTGATCACTCGACGGGGAAGTTCGGGATCGGACAAGGTAGTGGCCGCTGGGTGGGCACTGCCGCCTCCGGCGATGCAGAGTAATTCGGCGCGGTCGCCTTCTGCGTAGAGTTTGGATCCGATGATCCGGGCGGTGCCGGTTGCCGGACCCAACACGACGGCGCCGGCGCCGTCGCCAAATAATACGCAGGTGGTGCGGTCGTTCCAATCCAACACAGACGAGAGTGTTTCCGCGCCGATGACCAGTGCGTGGCGATAACGACCGGAGGCCAGCATGGCCCAGGCGGTGTCCAGCGCATAGAGAAAGCCGGAGCAGGCTGCGTTCAGATCGAAGCAGGGGGAAGTTTTGGGAATACCCAGCAGACTTTGCACCAGGCAGGCCGTGGCGGGCATGGGCATGTCGGGCGTCATGGTCGCCACGATCACCAGATCGATTTGATCGGGGCTGACCTTGGCATCAGCCATGGCGCGCTTGGCGGCCTCGGCCGACATCATGGAAGTGGTTTCCCCCGGGCCGGCGATCCGGCGCTCGCGGATGCCCGTGCGGGTGAATATCCACTCGTCGGAGGTATCGATCGACTGTGAAAGTTCCTGGTTGGTGACAATCCGGTCCGGGGCGTAGGAGCCAGTGCCTAGGATGGCGTGGGCGGAAGTATTAACCATGGGTTCGGGGTGGCGAAGAGAGGGGAAGGCGCACGATGCGGTCGGTGCCCAGTGAGTCAAACACCCGCCGCGGGCTCTGCCGCGGGTTTTTCGGGGGAGCGGGTGATTTGGCTGAGGCGAATCGCATCGGCTTCGATGCGGTTGAGTAAGTCTGCACGGATAAGTTTACCGGCGGCGGCCAGCGCGTTCTTGATCGCATGGCGGTTGCTGGAACCGTGTGCCTTGAGGATATTGCCGCGCAGTCCGAGCAGGGGGGCACCACCGTAGATGTCCGGGTTGATGCGGGCCTTCATGGCGACAAAGGCGCCTTTGGAGAGCATCGCGCCGACCATACGCATGGGGTTGGCCTTCATCTCCTGTTTGAGCGTGCCGGTGAAAAACTTGGCCAATGATTCCCAGCTCTTTAGCAGCAGGTTGCCGGTAAATCCGTCGCAAACGGCGACATCGCAGTGATCGGTGAAGACCTGGAAACCTTCAGTCGGGCCGACGTAGTTGAGGGTGCCTTCGGTTTGTTTGAGCAGGGCGTGGGCGCCGGCGATCAGTGCGTTGCCCTTACCTTCCTCGGTGCCGATCGTGAGCAGTCCGACGCGGGGGTTTTTAACTCCCAGAATGACCTTGGCATAGTGGCTGCCGAGGAGCGCGTTGTGAAGCAGGTGCTCGGGTTCAGACTGTGGATTGGCTCCGGCATCGATCAGAATGAAGTGTCCGTTGGCGCGGGGAATAATCGCGGCCAGCGCAGGGCGGTCGATACCGTTCAGGGTGCGCAGCCGGACGGTGCCGCCGGCCATGAGTGCGCCGGTATTACCGCAACTGACGAGTGCGGATGCCTCGCCATTTTTGACCAGTTCGATGGCACGGGCCATCGAGGAATCTTTTTTACGACGCAGGGCCTGCAGCGGCTTGTCGTCCATGGTGACGACCTCGGAGGCGTGCAGAACCGATAATTTCGGGTGATCGGTCAGCCCGTTGGCCGCGATCAGCGGACGCAAAATATCCTCGGCTCCGACCAGAGTTACTGGAAGGAGCTCGGGGAATTCGGCAAAAGCCAGTTTAACCGCGGCGACGACTTCGGCAGGACCGAGGTCGGCGCCCATCGCGTCAAGCGCGATACGGCTGGTTTCGCCTGAGGAGGGGACCATCTCGTTGGATGGTTATAAGCCCGATAGGGAAGCCGGGCTCAGACCTCGACGTCGAGCACTTGGCGACCGCGATACATCCCGTTGTTGGGATTAACGTGATGCGGGCGGAAGGCGGTGCCGTCGGTCGGATCCTTGGAGTATTCAGGAGCTTTGAAAGCGTTGGCTGCGCGGCGGTTGGCGCTACGGCGTTTGGACTGCTTGCGTTTCGGATTGGCCATGGTGAGTGGGAGTTAGAAGGTGGGAGTGCCGGTAAGTGGCGACAGATTTCGAGTGTTAAAAGATGACGTGAGTAAGGCGCGGAGCAGGTCTGGTCAAGCGAGATAACCGCCGGAATCCAGTGAGTTTTATCGGCCTACATAAAGCCGACGAACAGCACGACCGCCAAAATCACCCGGTATATGGCAAAAACACCGAGGCCATGGCGGCTGAGGTAGCCGACTAAAAACTTTACTGAAATCGCTGCGGCCAAAGCAGCTACGGCGGTTCCTAGTATGACGTGGGGCCAGCCGAAAACGTTGATCATCGCCGGACCGGATTTGACGGCTTTGAGGCCGGCGGCACCGGTCAAAATCGGCAATCCCACCAAAAAACTGAATTCCGCGGCTTTGGCCGGGGATAAACCGACTAGATATCCGCCGACCATCGTCGACATCGAGCGGCTCATGCCGGGCCAAAGGGCCAGACATTGCATCAAGCCGACACCCAAGGCCTGAGAGGGACGCAGTTCGGACGGTTCCAGGCGTGATGCGACCAGTCCGGTTTGTTTTTTGCGCCAATACTCGGCATAGAACATTAGGGCCGCGCCGCTGATTAGCGCGAAGGCGACTGTTCTGATGGAGAACAGGTTGTCATCGATCCATGATTCCGCAGTCAGCCCCAGAACCACCGCAGGAATGCAGGCAAGGATGATGTTGCGAAGTAAATTAAGTCCGGCGGTGCTGCGGCCGAATAAACCGGCCAGCATGCCGGTCAACTGTCCCCAATAGAGCAAAACCACCGCGAAGATGGCGCCGACTTGAATGATCACCAGATAGGTGTCCGCCGCTTTTTTTAGCGTGAGCATTTCGCCCTCGGGGTGTTTTTCTGACGGTTTATGCAGCCAAAGCTGTTGGCCGTCGGCGTCCACCAAGGGTTCATCGGAATTTAATTCTAGCAGGTCGCTGGTGATGATCAGATGCCCGGTGGACGAGATCGGCAGAAATTCGGTCACGCCCTCGACCACGCCGAGCACGATGGCGTCACGGGCGCTCAGAGGTTGCACCGGTTCATCGGCGGAAAGGGTTCCTGTGCAGAGCAAAAACGGGAGTAAAAGTAGCAGTCGGCGCACGTCTTCTGCTCCCACAGGCTCGGTCGGGTGTCGAGATTATGCTTCCCCCAATCGGGCGAATACGGATTACCTGCCCGTTCATGAGCGTTCTTACGGAACAGACCCGATTACTCGCGACCGGTTGCGAATTGACTGATGCCAACGTGCAACTTGCCGTGCCCTCGCTGGCCGACCCGGATGTGCCGGTGGCTGAAAAAGCCGACTTTCTCCGGGCACTGGCCGACAAAGGGGAAACCCCCTCCGAGGTGGCCGAATTTGCGCGAGCCTTCCGTGCGCGGGCGATCGACCCCGGTGTTTCCGCCTGGTCGGCCGAGGCCATCGACATCGTTGGCACCGGCGGCGACAAGGTCGGCGCATTCAATATTTCCAGCATGGTCGTGCTCACCCTGGCCTGCGCCGGGGTTAAGGTAATGAAACATGGCAACCGTGGCATCACCTCGAAGTGTGGCAGCGCCGATCTGCTGTCCGCGCTCGGAGTGAATCTGGAAGCCCCTCCGGAAAAACTCCGCGGCGCGCTCGATGAGCTTGGCTTCGCGTTCTTCTTTGCCCCGGCCTATCATCCCACCTTCCGGCATATCGCTCCGGTCCGTAAAATTCTCGCCGACGAAGGCCGGCGTTCGATCTTTAATATCCTCGGGCCGCTGATTAATCCAGGCCGTCCCGCGCACATGATGCTCGGTTCCTTTGCGGAGCGCTGGGTGCCGCTGCTCGCGGAGGTGCTCGACTTGCTTGGCACCGAGTCGGGTCTGGCCGCACACTGTGTGCTTGGACCGGACCGTGGTATCGACGAATTCACTACAGCGGGGGCCAACCGCGTGCGCGGCATCGGTAAACTTTCCAAGATCGACGGTCATTGGTCCGCCGCCGAGCTGGGTCTGCCTGAGTCTCCGGTCGAGGATCTGATCGGAGGCGATCTGACGGTCAATCTGGCGATCGTCGACGCGTTGCTCGCCGGACGCGGCCCCCGCGGACTGGAGGACACCATTGTCGCCAATACATCTCTGGCGCTGTGGGTATGCGGCCGCACTGCGGCACCCGCCGATGGCGTCGCCCAAGCCCGCGAGTTGTTGCTCGGCGGGGCGGTCAAGCAACGCATCGCCCGCACCCGCGATTTTTTCCAATCATGAAGCGCAACTATTTTGGCACCGACGGTGTGCGCGGTCCCTTTGGCGGGCCGTTGATCAATCCGGAATTTGCCGCGCGTCTGGGACTGGCGGTCGCCCGTTGGGTCGGTGGCAATGGCCGGGTGATCATCGGTCGCGACACCCGGATTTCCGGTCCGGTATTGCTCGACGCAATCGCCGGTGGACTCGCGGCTGGAGGACTGACTCCGGTCTCGCTTGGCGTTGTGCCGACTCCTGCGGTGGCTCGCGCGGTGCGCATCGGAGACGCGGTGCTCGGTGTGACGCTGACGGCATCGCACAATCCCGCCGCGGACAATGGTATCAAGTTTTTCACTACCGACGGGGTTAAGCTGACCGATGCAGATGAGGTGGCTATCGAGGCTTTGTTGGATGAAGTCGTGGCGGCTCCCTCGCCGGCCGTTTGTCCGGAGGAGGCTTGCGACTACGTGGAAACACTCAGCGGCTTGTTGCCAGTAAACTCGCTGGCCGGTTGGCGCATTGTGCTCGATACAGCCCACGGGGCCACCTGCGCGACCAGCCCGGTGGTTTTGAAGTCACTTGGTGCCGAGCTCATCGGTTTGGGCGGTGAGCCCGATGGCGCACGGATCAATGACGGGGTCGGCAGTGAACATCCGGAGGCTTTGTCCGCCAGGGTGGTGGCCACCGGCGCACGCCTCGGCATCGCCCATGACGGCGACGGTGATCGTTGCGTATTGTGCGACGAGTCGGGCGGCGTGTTGGATGGCGACGAGTTGCTGACCATTTTGGCAGGTTATGCACTGGACCGCGGAACTCTGGCTGAGAACACGCTGGTGGTGACGGTTCAAAGCAATCTGGGTATCGACTCTGCTCTACGTGAAGCCGGCGGGCGGGTTTTGCGCACTGCGGTTGGCGATCGTTATGTGATCGAACGCATGCTTGCCTCGGGCGCGTTGCTGGGGGGCGAGTCCAGTGGTCATGTCATCTGTGCCGATGTCGCCCCGACCGGTGACGGACTGGTGGCGGCGTTGCGGGTGATTGAAGTCATGTTGGCCACCGGCAAGCCGCTCTCGGAACTGAGAAAACGTTTGAAGAAATTCCCCCAAGGCACGCGCAACCTCATGGTTCGTGAGAAACGGCCGCTGGAAAATTTGATGAAATTATCCGGTGAAATCACTGCGCTGGAAGCCGAACAGGGGGCCAATGGTCGCGTGTTGGTGCGCTTCTCTGGAACCGAGCCCAAGCTGCGGCTCTTGGTTGAGGGTCAAACGCTAGCCGTGGTGGACGCGGGACTCGATCGTCTGGAGGCCGCGGCGCGTAGTGATTTGGAGGTAATCTAGCGTTGACCGTCTCAGAACAGGGAATTTGATAAAACTTCCCCCATATGCAGGAAATCCCCGTCACCTCTCTTGATCCCCGTTTGCAAAAGCAGTTGGAAAACGCGCAGGTTGCGCTCCAACGCGGCAACGCGGACTACGTCATCGAAGTAACCGCTCAGGTGCTTAAAAGTGCGCCTGGCTGCGTGCCGGTTCGTCGTCTTCAGCGCGTCGCTCAACTGAAAAAGAACCAGACGAAGAGCAAACTCTTTACCAAGGCTTTTGGCTCGGTGACCCAGGCCGGCTTTATGTTCGGCTCTAAAAAAGATCCGGTCAAGGGGATCGAAAACGCCGAGAAGATGCTCGCGGTCGATCCCAACAACGTCAGCGCCTTGAGGCTGCTGGCCGATTCCGCCGCCACTCTGGAAATGCCGGAGACGGTTTGTTTTGCGTGGGAAAGTATTCGTGAGATCCAGCCCAACGACCACGAGTCGATGCTCGCACTTGGTGCGGCCTATATCGACGCCAAGAAGCCGAAAGAGGCCCTGCGCGTCGCTGACGAACTGCTGCGCACCAAGCCTCAGGATGGTGATGCGCTCGCACTGATGCGCCGCGCTTCCGTCGCCCAGACCATGGATAAGGGGAAGTGGGAAGACACCGAAGGCACTTTCCGTGAGAAACTTCGTGACGAAGCCGAAGCCGTTTCCCTCGAGCAGGCCTCCAAGGTGGTTACCTCTTCGGAAATGACCGAGCGCCTGATCCAAGAGGCCATTGCCCGTGTTTCCTCCGAGCCCGGTAACCTCAATCACTACCGCAGCGTGGTGGACGGCTATCGTAAGCTTAACCGTTTCGCCGATGCGCTTGAATGGATGCGCAAGGCCCGCCAGTTGCCCGCTGGTGCCGCCGACTCCGGATTGGAGAAAATCGAGTCCGATCTCGAAGTCGCCGTGCTGGAAAACGAGGTTCACGTCCTAGAAACGAAGCTGGAGGCATCACCCGAGGATCCAGCAGCCAAGGCGGCCTACGATCAGGCCAAGACCAAACTCACCGCTTTCCGTCTCAGTCAGGCCAAGGCTTACGTCGAACGGTATCCCAACGACTACGGAGCCCGTTACACGCTTGCCAATCTCCACTACGAGGCCGGCGAATATCAGGAAGCCATCGCCAACTATCAGCAGGCCCTCAAGAACCCCAAGGTTCGTATTCAGGCGCTGGCCGGCATGGGTAGGTCCTTCAAGGCCCGCAAGATGTTCGATCTGGCGGTCGCTCAATTCCAGACTGCCAAAAATGAACTGGCCTCGATGGATGACCTTAAGAAGGACGTTATTTACCAGCTGGCATCCTGCTACGAAGGCATGGGCAAGACCAAGGAAGCGATCGATGAATTCAAGATCATCTACAGCGATGACGTCGGCTTCCGTGATGTATCCGACAAGATCAACGCGTTCTACGCTTCCAGCTGATCACGCGATCCGACCGTCACTATCGGTGCAGTTTTCCAATCCCGCCAAACGATCAGTCGGCGGGATTTTTTTTGCTCTCGGTCAGCCAGAGTGCCGTGCCCAGCAGCAGCAGGCTGATGACCAGTTTACTGATGTTGGCCTGCTCGCCGAAAATCAGCAGTGAACAGGCGACCGCCAGGGGAATCTTCAGGTTGTTGACCACTGCGAGCGTGCCGGCGTTGACCTTCACGGCACCGAGATTCCATAGGAAAAAACAGATGCCGGAGGACAGGATGCCGAGATACAGCAGAACGCCCCATTGTGCGCTAGTCGGATGAAATCCACGCCAGGCACCCAAGGGGTCGATCCAGCCTCCGGATCCGCCAAATTTGAAACAGGACAACAGTGCGACCGTGACTGCGCCGAGATAAAGCCAGCCAAAGAGTCCGGCATCGCCGGACTTTGCACCGATTGCCGGCCGGGTGCGTTTGTAGGCGATCTGGCCGGCGGCAAAGCACAGGTTGGATCCCTGCATCAGTAGGAAGCCGCGGATGAAGTCCGCACTATCGAGTTTGTTCCAGACCAATACGCCGGCAGCTATCACGGAAAGGAAGGCTGCGGCGATGTGCAGGGACCGGATTCGGCCGGTGAGGGCGGCGTCGAGCAACGTCACATAGAGCGGCGTAAAGATGGTGAAGAGCGCGACCTCGTGACCCTGCAGGTAGTGAAAGGCGTGCAGGTAGAGCGTATACATGACGCCGAACTGCACCGCGCCGATGGTCAGCAACCAGCCGGCGGTGGCGACGCTGACCGCCTTGGGGCGCAGCCAGGGTAAAAAGACCAGTAACGACAGCCCGAGACGCACGGCCGAGATGGCATTGGGATCGAGTCCGGACAGGCGGCCCTTGATCAGTCCGAACGATAAAGCCCAGATGAAGGAGACTAGGATCAGGTATGACATCGAGAGCGAGCAGGTGATTTTTTGCGCACGATGGGAAGCCTTCAGACTCTTTCATCCAAGCCTTGAGTCGGTGACGGCCGTGTCCTTGGCTCGCCGGCGCATGGTGACTCATCCCTCATTTCGCGAAGCGTTACGGTTTTGGTTTAAACTTGGGTTGATCAGTTTTGGTGGTCCCGCGGGGCAAATCGCAATCATGCAACAGGAGTTGGTCGACCGCAAAAAATGGATCGGGCAGTCGCGCTTTCTGCATGCCTTGAACTTTTGCATGCTACTGCCTGGTCCCGAGGCGCAACAGCTGGCGATCTACTGCGGGTGGTTGCTGCATCGCACTTGGGGCGGTATCGCGGCGGGGGTGCTGTTTGTGCTGCCCTCGGCTGTGCTGCTCTGGGGGTTGGGTTATGTTTACGTGACCTATGGTGAGGTGGTTTGGCTGGCGGCATTTTTTCAGGGATTAAAGCCCGCGGTGCTGGCCATTGTGGTGGCGGCTGTCCTGCGCATGGGGAAAAAGTCGCTCCACAGTCCGGCCCGTTGGGCACTGGCGGCGGCGGCGTTTGGACTGATCTTTTTTGCAGGGATCCCGTTCCCCGCGATCGTGCTTGGCGCCGCGGTGACGGGGTGGCTGGGCGGGCGCCGTTGGCCGGGGCAGTTCGATTCTAGTGCAGTTGGCCATGGTGCTTCCTCGGAGCGCGCGGCGGTGGATGACGCGGCTGAAAATGTCTCGGAGCAACCCGGTTGGCGCCGGTCGTTGCGAGTCACCGGATTGTGTCTGGTATTGTGGATGGCTCCCGTGCTGGCCGCGGGAATATGGCAGGGATGGGATGGCACGCTGGCCAGAGAGGGCGTGTTTTTCAGCAAGGCTGCCACGGTCACATTTGGCGGGGCTTATGCGGTCTTGCCCTACGTCGCGCAGCAGGCGGTCGAGCAGCAGGGCTGGCTCGGTGCGCCGGAGATGCTCGACGGCCTGGCTCTGGCCGAGACTACCCCGGGTCCGCTGATCATGGTGGTGCAATTTGTTGGATTCATGGGCGGCTGGAATCATCCGGGGGCCCTTTCCCCGTTGATGGCGGCGACCTTGGGCGCGGCCATCACGAGCTGGGTGACCTTCGTCCCGTGTTTTCTATGGATTTTTTTGGGCGCGCCACACATCGAACGTTTGCGTGGCAATCGTGCCATCGGTCATGCGCTGGGTGCGGTCACGGCCAGTGTGGTCGGGGTGATTTTAAATCTGGCGGTATGGTTTGGCTGGCACGTGATTATACCAAAAGGACAGGGCGTCGATGTCGCCGCCTTGTTGATTGGAATCGGTGCGTTTGTCGCCCTCCACTGGATGAAGGTAAATCTTATGTTAGTTATCGCCCTGAGCGGTTTGGTTGGCTTGGTTCTGGCTTGGGTTTGAGGCTGGTTATGTGGTGTCCGGCGTTAAGCGGCAGGTGCTCAGTCTTCTCGATTTTTTAATTGTCGGGTGTCTGGATGGACGTGTTGGGTTTTAGGTTCATTCGGGTCTGTTATTTGCTATGGGGAGACGTCGGCCACCTCCGTAAGCGCCCAAACCTTATCGGCACAAGTCGCGTGTTTTAAAATGTCCGAAAAATTTACCAATCTACTTACTGACCATGCCTGTCTCGATTTGTATCGAGAAAATGGATGCCGGCGGCTGGGCCTGAGAGTGCCGGTGGATCCGCGTGGATTATCCAGACGCTTCGAGGAGATCCGGGTGGCTCTGGAGTTGGGGCAGGGTATCGGGGGCTGGGCGTTTGCACCGGGCGAGCAGACACCCATCGAGGAACTGCGGACGGCCATGCGCAATTTGCAGGAGCCGATGCGGCGTTTGCTGGATGAGTTTTTCTGGTTCTGGCCCATGTCGTATCCTAATATTGGTGACGATGTGGCCATGGATGCCTTCATGTCCGGGGATACCGCCACGGCGACGACAATCTGGAGTGAGGCGGCGGGACGCGGGGATGCGGTTGGCTGGCATAATCTGGCGGTCTATCAGCATTTGCTGGCCTTGGAATGGCTGGATTCGAACGACACCGTGGTGCTGGCGGGTTTATGGCGCGACGCCGTTGATTATTGGCACCGCGTCATTGCAGACACCGGAGTCTGGAGTCGCGTGACAACCCGCATCGGTGCGATGAATGACCCGCAATTGCCGGTTTCTACCGCCGGTTTACTCCGTGCGGGCCTGCCCGATCTGCTGGCACGAATTCATGCCGGCGCGGCCATGCACAAGGCGGGGCAGGGGGATGACGTGGGGTGTCGGTTGCAGATCGGTCATATCACCAGCTGGATGACGCCGGCAGAAAGCGATGCGTTGGTTATGCGAAGCGCCCAACCGGTGGTGCGACGTATCGCCTCGCAAATCGCCGAGGCTCGCCGCTCCGGCGGCGGGAGTCTGATTGATATCAAGGCCTTGTTGGACTCGCTAAAAAACGACATGGCGATCTTGCAGGCCATCGGAAAGCCCGTGGCTTCCCTATTGTTTGAGCAGCAATGGACCTTGGGTGAAGTGATTTTGGATCAACTCGCGGTTTGTCGGCAGGGCGATCAGGCACAGCCCCCGGTGCTGGCCCTATTGATGGTGGTTCTTGATTTAGTGGGTTCGGGGCCTTTGTCCCAGCGGACTGAGGCAATGTTTACGCAGGCGTTGAACGATGCGCTCGCCTCGGGGCCGGACTCCGTTGGCGTTGACTCCCGCACCTGTGCATTAATCCAGAAAACGGTATTGCCGGGCTTGGAGAGCTTGCCACTTACGGACACCTCCCGGGCTGCTACGCTGGCGCGTGTGGCGGCTTGGTTGCATAGCTTGGCGGACTCGGCGGTGCAGTCTTCGCCCGCAATGCTTGGCTGGGGATTACAGACGATGGAGGCAGCCTTCGCATTACCCTTGGACCAAGTGAGCATGGATGCCATGCGGATGACTCTCAGGCGCTGGTCGGTAATGCCGCGGATGATCAAACGTCCGGCCTTGGAACTGAGTGCGGACGGGCGGACTTTACGGATCGATGTGGTGGGAGTGACGCTCGACGGGACCCGGGTTGAGTCGGCCGAATTAACGGGGATTCGATACACGTTACCAGAGTTGGGCGGTGCCGGACCGGCGATGCTTTACTGGTCAAACGCATCCCGCGTTTGGGAGTTGCCTCAGGTGTTTTCCGGAGATCCCGCGGCGTTTCTGGAAGTGTTGACCGCGTTCCACCAACTGACCTTGCCCAACTTTATCAACCGGGTGGTTGAAGCCGTTCGCGGTGGTGCGAAGGTTCCGGTTGGCGGCTTGCAGCTGACGGCCACGGGCATTTTTACCTCGAATTCATCGGTTCTGCGGTCTTACGCGAGCCTGCGACTTGCCTCGCTAGAAGGCATGGTCAGCCTCACGGATAACACGGATGTGGATTTTGCCCTCAGGCTGGACCCTGCCGTCGAATGGAATGTTTGCCTGCTCCCGCTATTTATCCTGCTTTTAACCCCTCGCTGATACCTTATGTCCCCTTCTTTTTTGACCCACCTGTTGGCTCGTGACCCGCGCAAACTCGCCCGGTTTCCCGATCCTGCGTTGGATCAGGCACTGGCGGCATGGCGCGCGATAAAAGACACACCGGAGGCCCCGCCGGCGCCGCCGGCCCCGGTCGAAACGTCGACCGGCGATATCGACGGACCACTCGCCGATCTGGCCACCCATGTGTGGCGGGCGCGCCATCGGCTAAATGACACTGCTCAACCTGCCGACGCACTACGTCGCACCAGTCGGCACATCGACTCCGCGGTCGAGTCATTACGGTTACTCGACCTGAACCTCAAGGACTGGATCAACGAGCCCTACGACCCGGGGCTGCCGGTGAAGGTCCTGACTTTTCAACCCACCGCGGGCCTCACCCGTGACACGGTGATAGAGGTTGTCCGTCCGGCCGTGCTCTGGCGCGGACGTCTCTTGCAATCCGGCGAAGTTGTCGTCGGCACGCCCGGTTCATCCACAACTTGATCTCCTCAGAAACGTTATGAATCGTCCGACTATCGACTACGGTATAGACCTCGGCACCACCAACTCGGCTATCGCGTTGGCCAAGGGCACGACCACCGAGATCATCAAGAACAACTTCGACGCGGACACTACGCCTTCGGCCATCTACATCAATCGCACCGGCAACCTCTGGGTCGGCCAAAGTGCCCGCTCCAAACTTGCCGACGAACGGGCCAGTCACGACATCCATCTTGAGTTCAAGCGCCGCATGGGCACCGCCCACGAACACCTTTTTAAATCAAGTGGACGCAAACTGCGGCCCGAAGAACTTTCCGCGGAAGTCCTGAAATCGCTCCGGGCCGATGTCGCTCAAAAAAAGGGCGAGGACATCACTTCGGCGGTGCTCACCGTGCCCGCCGCCTTTGGACTGCACCAATGCGATGCAACCCGGCGGGCGGCAGCTCTTGCCGGATTCACGACCGCGCCCCTGTTGCAGGAACCGATCGCCGCCGCGCTTGCCTACGGATTTCAAAAACACGACACCCGCGCCTATTGGCTCGTTTTTGACTTTGGTGGAGGAACCTTCGACGCCGCGCTGGTTCGCTCGGATCACGGCACCATGTCGGTGGTTAATCACGATGGGGATAATTTTCTCGGAGGCACGGACATCGACTGGGCCATCGTGGAGCAACTCCTTGTTCCCCGGATTCAGAGCGAGTTCAAGGTCCCTGATTTTTCCCGTGGTCGTGAGGTGCACCGGCATGATCTGTTGCGCCTCAAGGCGGCCGCCGAGATCGCCAAGATCGATCTCTCCCGTCAGATGTCCACTTATCTGGAATTAGATCTGTTCAGCCTTGGCGGTGAACCGCAGGTGTTGGAGATGGAGCTCACCCGATCCGATCTGGCCATCATTGCCGAGCCCAGCGTTTTGCAGGCGGTGGCCATCGCCCGACGTGTGATGGCCTCTCAGGGGCTCGACTCCTCGGCGATTGAAAAACTCGTTTTTGTCGGCGGCCCGACGCTTGCCCCCTATTTTCGTGATCTGGTCGCCGCCGAGCTTGGGATCCCCTATGACCTTGGTGTCGATCCGTTGACGGTGGTTGCCCGTGGAGCCTCCATCTTTGCCTCGGCTCAGCAGATCAAATCTTCCGCCGCAACCCGTTCTGCGGCCCCTCCCGGGACCTTCGATCTCGATCTCGTTTACAAATCAGTCGGGGCTGACCCTGAGCCTCTGGTTGGTGGAAAAATAAGCCCGCCCGACGGGAAGTCGCTGGAAGGTGTTTCCATTGAATTCGCCAACGCCGATACCAAATGGCGCAGTGGTCGTCTGCCCGTTTCCGCCGATGGCACGTTTCAAATCAGCCTTCGCGCCGAGACTGGTCGCCAAAACACATTCTACATCGAACTGACTGATGCAGCCGGCACCTTGCACGCAACCCGACCGGCCGAATTGACCTACACGATCGGTCTCGTGGTTGAGGAACAGACCCTCATTCATAATCTCGGCGTCGCCCTCGCCGATAATCAGGTCGCGCTCCACTTTCCCAAGGGCACCGGTCTGCCCGCCAAGTCCACCAAGACCTATCGCACGACCGCGGCGGTTCAGCACAACACCGCCGGCAGCCTCCTGCGTATTCCAGTCATCGAGGGCGATCACATGAAGGCTGATCGCAATCTGCTCATCGGCACCCTCGACATCAGCGCCGGTCAGATCCATCGCGACCTGCCCATTGCGACCGAAGTTGAAGTGACGCTGCACATGGATGCTTCGCGACTTCTACAGGTTGTCGCCTATGTGCCCTTGTTGGACGAAGAATTTCCCGCGCACCTCGACCTCGGCGGTGATCATCGTCAACCCGACCTGGCGGTTATGCGCACCGAGTTTGCCAACGAATCCAAACGTCTGGCTGAACTTCGGAAATCCCTCGGTCCGGATGCGGAGTTTGATCACATGCGTCCGCTGATCCAGTTTGAAAAACTGTCTGCCCGGGCCCGCGTTGGCACCATCCTGTCCTCTGCTGAGCCCGACTTCGACTCGCTGTTACAGGTAGAGCACACCTTACTCGATCTGAAGAACCAGCTCGATACACTGGCCGTGCGTCTGAACTGGCCCCTGGCCGTGCAAAGCGCCGAGAAGCGCCTGCGAGTCTGCGCTGACCTGATCGTCAGCCGTGGCACTCCGGAAGAACGGACCCGCGGCAACACTCTGCAAGCCGCAGTGCGCACCGCCATCGACCGTCCGCTTCGAGATCAACTGCCCGACGCACTGGCCGAACTCGAGGCGCTTCATGACACCATCCGCCACCGTCAGCCCGAGTTTTGGCAGGAACATTTTGAAGCTCTGGCCGCTTGTCGCGAATTGATGACCGACCCCGGCAAAGCCAATCTGCTTATCGAGCAAGGTCATGACGCTATCGCGGATGGTCATTACAGCGAACTCACCGAGATCGCCTACCAACTCCAAGACCTCATCCCGCCGGAAGCCTTTGCCGATGCCCGTCATGGCTATGGCTCATCACTGCTTACGTAAGACTCGGTCAGATCTTCCGTCTGGTTGCCTCAATTTTATTCCGCTTACCGTTTTCGCTCCATGCCTTCCGTCACCTCTGCAATCCCCGATACGCTTCTCCAGCTCAAAGCCCGCGAGCTTGCTGATCAAGGGCGTCTGCGTGAAGCCGAGGCGCTGCTGGCTTCCGCCGAATCTCCCTCGGCTGATCCTGCGCTGCTGCACACACTCGCGGTTATCGTCACCCGGCAGGGCGACTACCCCCGGGCACGCCGACTCTGGCGCCAACTGGAGCAGGCCCGTCCCGGCGATGCCGAAGCCGAACGCATGATTGAAGCCATTGAAAACTGGCAGACCCGCCCCGCTTGGATCGGCTACCTGCCTGCAACGGCGGCTTGTGCGGTGATCGCCATCCTGGCGCTTGTTTTTTGGTCTCGAGCTGGAAATGTCGCGCCGTCGGACCGGCCTGCGAGCATCGAAACCATTGTCACCGTGCCGGTCACTCCGGTGCAGACTGTGCAACCCGCCACGCCAACTCCCGCGCGGCTGACTCCGACTGCGGTGACACCCCGTCCGGTGGCTGCGCCCGAACCTGCTCCGATCGTCACCTTCGAGCTGCCTCCGGCGAAGCCGCGCCGCTAAGCCGTCTGCTTGTCTGTCGCTGATGAAGCCGCAACCGGTGCGCATACTTTTTGTCTGCATGGGCAACATCTGTCGCTCGCCGGCTGGTGAAGGTGTGTTGTCCAGTCAGGTCAAACAGGCCGGTTGGTCGGATCGGGTGGAGATTGATTCAGCCGGCACCATCGGCATGCACCATGGGGAACCGGCGGATGTCCGCATGCGGGCCGCCGCGTCCAAACGCGGTTACGATCTTACCAGCCGTGCGCGTCAGGTCACCGCCGTGGACCTCGACCACTTTGATCTGATCCTGACCATGGACGAGAACAACCGGCATGGTGTTCTCGCCTTGGCTAAAACCGCCGAGCAGCGCGCCCGCGTGCAGAGGTTCTGTGATTTTTGCATGAGTTATCAAAAAACCGAAGTCCCCGATCCTTACTACGGCGGTGAGCAAGGTTTTGAAGACGTGCTCGACCTGCTGGAAGACGGCTGTCGCGGTGTGCTTGCCTGGGTCCAGAAAAAGCAGACGACCCGTCTTTGAATCACTTCAAATAAACCGGCGCTACTTTTCCGATTTCAGGAGACCTTCGTCGCCTGCGGCCAACTGGGCGCTGGCGTGGGTGTATTCCATGAGCTCGATGCGGTTACCATCCGGGTCGGCGAGCCAGGCTTGGAACGAGCCATCCATGCCGGTGCTGATCGGTCCTATATCGACACCGCGGCCGATCAACGTTTCGCGCAGCGCGGTCAGACCGGTTACTTCGAGACAGAAATGCCCGTAGCGATTGCCCGTGGTCAGTGGCGCGGACACGGTTCCGTCTCCCCATTGTTTGCTCGCGCCGGCTTGATCGAAGAACTCGACAAAGGTCGTGTCACCCATCGCAACGTAGGCCCCGAAAATGGAACCGTCGCCGGCAGCGAAACGGAATTTCACGACGAGCCCGAGCTGGTCGCGATAGAACGCGATCAGGCGGTCAAGGTCGTTGGTCGTCAGGCAGAGGTGGGCGAGTTTGCGAATCATGGGGCGATCAAGGGGTGCTCCAAAGGCCGGCGAGTGTGTCGGCACGAACCCAGCCGGTTTGTTCGTTGGGCAGGGTGACCTGGCGCCAGCCGAGGAAATTGCGTCCGACTTTCGTCAAGGTGCCGGCGCGGATCGTCGAGGTTTGTTGTTCGGTGGCGGCTTCGGTCGGCACCGAATAAAGCGTGGTGTCCTGCCAGACCAGCGCGGTGTCGCGTTTGAGCAATGGTCCGAAGGTTTTCAACGCGGTTGCGCCGACCGCTCCGGCGATCAAGGCCAGGACCAGTAGGGTCAGTCCGTAGCCGACGGGAATCCGTGTGTAGCCGGAGAGCACGAGCAGTGTAAGGGCTACGGAGCCGAGAATGCCCGCCGCGATGATCAGCAGTTGCCAGCAGGAGGGAGGCGCCAGCCGCGCGAGGCGTTCGAGCGGGGATGCATTATCGCGCACAAAGGACGCGAAGGCGGCGACGGTCTTGGGCTCATGGCTGGCGGCCAACGCGAGCTGCCAACGGGTTTGTGGCGAGGCGGGTTGCTGCAGCCAAGCGATGCCGGCGTGGGCGGCGCTCTCCGCCCAGCGGTCCTGCTGGGCCAAGGCCAGCGAGAGGTTGTAGCGGGCGGACCAGTCTGTAGGAGATTCCTGAATACGGTCGCGCCAGCCGGACTCGGCGGCTTTGAAATCGCCGGCGGTGTAGGACTCCCGGGTGTCGGTGTCGGCGGCGGAGACGGTCTGGCAAACCGCGGTCAGCACCAACAGCACGACCACGGCATTTGCCCAGGGGAACAGGTTGCGACCACGGAAAAGTTGCCAGACGGAGAATTTTGGCACGGGGTGCGCGGCGAGGACTTCGCGGGCTTGCTGAATCCATTCCGGCGCCAGCGCGGTGTCGCTGCGGTAGAGCGCGCGTTCGCTTTCGGCCCAGAGCGCCGCCCAGACAGGGTCCGGGAAATCGCGAGGGGTGGGTGTGGCAACTGATAGTTGCCACAGAGCGCTGGTATCGTCGCGCCAGGCGCGAATGCCCTCGGGCGATGGGGCGGAGGTGAGTTGATCAATGGTCTGGAGTAACCGGGCGTGGGCTTCGCGGCGAGGAAGGGCGGGGTCGGTGCGACCGGCGCGGCGCAACGCAAAGACCAGCCAAAGGATCGGCGGCAGCGCAAATGGTAGCAGGCTGAGCCAGACAAGGGACCGGGTGGACAGCGGCGTCGTGCCGATGCCGGCCGGTGCGATCGGGTCAAGCGGGATGGCGGCAGTGGGTTTGGTGGGCGCGGGGCCGATGTCGGAGGACACGGGCGGCATCGGGGTGGTTGACCCCGCGCTGGGGGATGGTCCGCCGGTGGCTAGGTTTTGAGTCGGGGTGGCGGCGACTCCGGACACGGTGACGTTAAAACTCTCGGTGGTCAGCGTGCGGTATTCGCCTTTGGCTGGATCAAAAACGGTGAGGCTCACCGGGCCGAGCGTATGGGTGCCGGGGCGGGTGGGGATGAGCACGACGTCTTCACTGAGGGTGGCGTCGAAGAGGGCGCCTTCGCTGGCGGGGGTGCGTTTGGCTTGGGGCTGCACGACGCTGAAATCCTTGGAAACATCGCGGGCGGGCAGCGAGTTGATGACCGGCCAGTTGCCGTTGCCGGAGAGGGTGAGCGTCCAGGTGATGGGCTCACCGACCTTGGTTTTTAGCGGCACGGCTTTGGCCGTGAGGGTGAAGTTGCCGACCGCTCCGGTGAAGCCGGGCGGTGCGGGTTGCGGCAGGGGTTTGACGGTGAGCGTGACGGGCTCGGAGTTGATCGTGTATTGGTCGACTTCAGGTCGTCCGAAGAAGCCGAAGGAGGTGGTGCCAGTCGTAAGGTTGACGCGTTGTGCGGCGGGCTGGAGCACGATGTCACCCGGTGTGGCGGCGAGGGCGTTGGTGCGGTAGTTGATCCGTTTGCTGCGGACGCCGTTTTGCAGGACCTCGGTCATGTCGGGTTGCGGCCAATCCTCGATGAGCAGCGGAGAGGGTTTCCACTCAACGTGGCTGGCGAGTTGGTAGAAGTGGCTGGAGGAAACTTCCAAAGTGTAGCCGAGCGGGAAGACCTGTCCGGCCCAGATGGGGCCAGGGGGAAGCAGAAAGCGTGAGCGGGCAATGTCGGACAGGTTGGTCTGATTGTTGCCGACCGTGGCGGTGCCCACGGTGAAGGTTGCCGCCGGAGCGGTCACGCGGCCGTCCTTGGTTTCAAAGGAAAGCGCAGGGATGGTGATGGTTTCGCCGAGCTCGGCGTTGGCGATCACGGGGTAGCTCAGCGTGACGGTGCTGGAACGGGTGGCACTGCCGTTAACGATGTTGAAGGAGGAGCGTTGGCTGGTGGATGGGTTGCCAAATTCCAGGCCGGTGATGGCGGGAAGATCCGGCGTGCCCTTAGGTGCACAATCTTCGAACACCAGTTCCAGCCGGGTGGTCTCGCCACGGGCGAGTGAACCGCTGGCGGGACTCCAGCGTGCGGATTGAGCGAGGGCGGAGGTGATGCAGGCGACGAGTGCGAACACGCCGAGCAGGAGGCGACTGGAAAAGGAGAATGGATGACGGGAAGGCATGTCGGATTACCAAGTTTGGCCGCGGGGTGCGGGCGGTTGGTCGTTCGGGTCCTGGAGCAGTTGGAAGAGTCGGGCGGGCGAGTCCTGGGTTTTGAGTTGTTCGAGGCGTTGCAGCGTCTGCATCAAGGCCGGATCTGTGGATGTCTGGCTACCGGTTGGGGCGCCGCCGACACGCTGGGTTTCTCCTTCGGGTTGCGGCTGTGGTTCTTTGGGTTCGCCGGGGACCGATTGTTGGTTTTTTTGTTCAGGTTTTTCCTGTCCTTCTTCGTTCATGTCGCCAAAGGCCTGCTTGTGTTCTTGGGACGGATCACCGGGTTTACCTTGGGATTGTTCCTTGCCGGATTGGTCGTCGGACTGTTGTTCAGACGATGAATCCTGACCGTCTTGCTTGTCGGATTTTTCGCCGGGTTTTCCGTCGCTTTTCTGGTCGGAGGGATCGCCCTTTTTCTGGTCTTGAGACGAGTCGGATTCGCCGGACTTAGACTGATCTTGGTCTGATTTATCGCCGGATTTATTCTCGTCGGATTTGTCCGATTTTTCATCTGATTTCTTGGAGTCGTCGGATTCGTTTTTATCGGGTTGTTTCTGGTCCTCGGAGGGCGGGGGCTGTTGTTTGGGCGGAGGCTCCAGAAGTTTTTCCAGGGCAGTCTTGAGTTGGTCCCAATTGGTAGCGGCGGGGGCGAGTTTTTTGCCTTCGGCAACCGCGGTGAGGGCATCGTTGACCGGACCGGCTGGCGCGGGTTTGCCTTGGGATTGAAACCCTTGTCCGTAGGTGAGAGTGGACTGGGCGAGGGTGGCGTAGTCGGCGACGGAGAGGCGGGGCTGGGCGACCAGTTTGGCCACGAGATCGGGCAGGGTCTTGCTGTCTTCCGCGGCCTGTGATGATGGCGGGATCCCGACAGCGAGCAGCGCAAGGGCGAGCATGGCGGCGATGGATGCACGGTTGGTGCGGGCCTGCCATTTGCGGGCGGCTCCATCGGCCCGGATGGGGAATTCGCGCCAGAGTGACCAGAGCAACAGGAGGAAGGCGGGGGCGAGCGCCCATTGATAACGTTCACCGAGGCGCACGTGGCCGGCTTCCTTGAACTCACCTTGGCGGCCTTGGGAGACTGTGGATTTGATCAGCGCGGCGAGGTCAACCCACTGGCTGGCGTCGGTGTAAACGCCGCCGGTGAGCTCGGCCATCTGGCGCAGCGTGGTATCGTCGATTTTGGAGAGCACCACCGCGCCGTTTTCGTTTTTGATCAGGCCGCCCTGGCCATCTGGAAGCATGGCTCCGGCGCTGGTTCCAATGCCGAGGGTGAGGACGCGGATGTTGCGCTCGTGACATTTCTCCGCGAGTTCCCGCCAATCGTCTTTGGCGGCTTCGCCATCACTGAGCACGACCAGGAACCGGTCGGCGGGGGAATCGCTAAAGGCGTCCAGCGAGGTTTTGAGCAGCGCCTGGTAATCGGTGCCGCCGGCGGGCAGGAAGGTCGGATCGAGCAACGGAAGAAAATCGCGAATGATCTCGTGATCGCTGCTGAGCGGGCTTTGGAGGAAAGCGGTGCCGGCGAAGACAACCAGACCGACGCGTTCGCCGGGAGTATTTTCGAGCAAGCTTTGGGTCAGCAGACGTGCACGGTCGAGCCGGGTGGGTTTGACGTCGTCGGCGAGCATCGAACGCGAGAGGTCGATGGCGACGAGGATTTCACGGGCCTGGTCAAACACAGGCTCCTCGATGCGTCCCCATTGCGGCCGGGCGAGGGCGAGTGAAACGAAGATGAGGCCGAGGCAAAGCCGCCAGCGCACACTGCTTTTGCGGGCCGCGTTGGGGGTGAGTTTGATGCCTGCCGGACCGGCGTCGGCGCTGAGGATTTTGCCGGTGGCGTGGGCGGCCGGTTTACGACGCAGGCAGTCCCAGACGAAGAGTAGCACGGGGATGGCGATCAACCACAGGAGCTGGGGGTGGAAAAAGCTCATGGCGCAGCGAGGGCGTTGGGGCGAATGGCCAGACCGGCGAGCAGCAAGCAGGCTGCGCCGGGAAACGTGAACCACGGGAAATACTCGTTGGTGATGATGGTGGACTTGGCCTCGAACTCGATTTTTTCGTTTTGGTCGATGGCCGCAAAGGCGCGTTCGACGGTGGAGGAGTCGGCGGCGCGGAAGTAGGCTCCGCCGGTCATTTCGGCGATGCGTTTTAGAGTGGGCTCGTCGAGGTCGGAGCGAACACGTCGGGTGCCGAGGCGGTTTCCGTCCTGATCAAAGACCGGCATGGGCACGACGCCATCCTGACCGGCGCCGATGGTGTAGACGGGGATGGCGCGGTCGCGGCCGATTTCGGCGGCGGCGATGGGAGCGAGCGCGCCACGGTTGTTGGCTCCATCGGTCAGCAGGACCACAAATGCGCCGGCGCGTTTGCCGTTGTCGGTGCGTTTGGCTTGTTCGAGCCGGGAAAGCGCGACGCCGAGTCCGTCGCCGATGGCGGTGCCATCCTCGATGAGGCCGATCTTGAGGCGCTCGATTTGTTGACCGAGCCAGGCGTGGTCAAAGGTGAGCGGCGCTAGCGTGTAGGCGCGTCCTGAAAAAACAACTACGCCGATGCGGTCGCCGGGGCGTTCAGTGATGAAGGCTTTGATGACGGGTTTGATCGCCTGCAGCCGGTTGGCGGGGCTGCCTTTGATCTCGTAGTCTTCGGCCAGCATTGAACCGGACAAGTCGACCGCGAGCATGATGTCGTAACCTTCGGTGTTGACGACCTGGCGTTGGTCGAGGCGTTGCGGGCGGGAGAGGCCGATGGCGAGCAGCGTCAGTCCGAGCAGGACTAAGGCCACCGGCCAGCGACTGGTCCCACGAAGCGAGGGCTGATACCAAGCGGCGGCAAAGGGCACGACTAAAACGGGGATCCGGCGACGTCCGCGCAGCCAGATCACCAGTGGAATAAGCAACAGGATCAGGAGCCAAAGCGGTGAGGCAAAATGAAGTTTCGAAAATTGAAAATCCCACGCGCCCAAGTCCCAGACCCCGAGTAAAGGAATGGGTGGGGTCAGCAGGAAATTTACCGAGGTTAACATTTTGGCGTTTGGAATTTGGCGATTTAGATTTGCGACCGTCAGCGAGCGACCGCCATGCGTTCGCGAAAGAAGCGGACGAGCGCGTCGAGGCGGTTTTGTTCGGTGCCAACGGTTAGGCGGGCACGGCTGTCGGGGAAGAGGCGGCTCCAGGCACGATCTCGCTGCTCGCTCCAATCGCGGTGGGCTTTACGAGTGGCGGTGGTGTTTTCCAAGGTGACGAGGCGACCGGCGAGCGGATCGTAGGCAGCAAAGGGTTTGCCTTCGGGAAAGCTGCGTTCCCACGGATCTTCGACCCGGAAACCCAGGGTTTGAAAACGGGACTGCAGGAGCGGCCAGCCTTCGGGTTCGGTGCGGGCGGCGAAGTCGCCCAGCCAGACGACGATGCTGTGTCGGGGAGCGGCGCGCAGAATCAGTTGCCAAGGGAGTTCGGCCCGTTCCGAAGTCGGCGCATCGATAGCCGGTGCCGGCAGGGTGAACAGATTGGCGGCGGCGTGGTGAATGGCACCGCGTCCGCGCATCGGCGGGCGCAGGGTATGGCCGTCTGGGGTGACGTGCACAAAACCAACGCGGTCGCGATTGATCGCGCCGAGCAGCATGAGGAAGCCGGCGAGTTCGAGCAGAGCCTCGCGTTTGGTCACGGAGCCGGAGCCGAATTGCAGGCTCGGCGTGTCTTCAAAAACGAGGAGCACGGTGACTTCGCGTTCCTCCACGAATTTTTTGCGGTAGGGTTCGCCGAGGCGCGCGGTGACGTTCCAGTCGATGTCGCGGACATCGTCGCCGAACTCGTAACGAACCACCTGGTCGAACTCCATGCCGCGTCCGCGGAAGGCCGAACGGTATTCGCCGCCGAGCACATTTTCCACCGCATGGCGCACGCGCCACTCCAGCCGCCGCAGGGCCGCTAGGGGGGCGACGGGCGTGGTGGTATTGTTGGCGACGGGTTGATTCATTGGTGGTGAAAAACTCAAACGCCAAAACCCAAACGCCAAAGCGCAGACGCTTGGAAGGCGTGGTTTGGAATTTGGACTTTTGACATTTGGAGTTTTGCGAAGGCGGTTAACCTTCGCTCGGGACCGTGGTCTGGGTGACGATCTGGGCGACGATGGTATCGGCGGAGATGTCTTCGGCCTCGGCTTCGTAGGTAAGACCGATGCGATGGCGGAGGATGTCGGGTGCGATTTCCTGCACCAGCGAAGGCGGCACGTAGTCGAGTCCGCGCAGCCAGGCGAGGGCGCGGCCGGCTTGGAAGAGGGCGAGGGATGCACGAGGTGAAGCACCAAACGAAAGGTGACGAGGGCGACCCTTGATGGGTTTGGCCAGTTCGCGGGTGGCCCGCACCAAGGCGAGGATGTAGTCCTGCACGGCGGGCGAAACTTCCACCCGGTCAACGGCGGCGCGCAGTTCAAGCAACTCCGCACCACTGGAGGCGGCGACCAGGGCGGGTTGACTGGTGACCTGGCCCCAACGCGACATCATTTCCGACTCCTCGTCATGGGACGGGTAGTCGACGATGAGCTTAAATAGAAAACGGTCGGTCTGCGCCTCGGGTAACGGATAGGTGCCTTCCTGCTCCACCGGATTTTGCGTGGCCATCACGAAGAACGGCGCGGGCAGTTTATGGGTGGTGCCGCCGAGGGTGACCTGACGTTCCTGCATGGCTTCAAGCAGGGCGGACTGGACCTTGGCGGGGGCGCGGTTGATTTCGTCGGCGAGGACGAGGTTGGCAAAAATCGGACCGCGGTGCGGCGTGAACATGCCGTCCTTCGGCGAGAAGACCATGGTGCCGACGACATCGCTGGGGAGCAGGTCGGGGGTGAATTGCACGCGTTCGAATTGCACGCCGAGGGCGGTGCCGAGCGACTTGACGAGCAGGGTCTTGGCGAGACCGGGCATGCCCTCGAGCAGCACGTGGCCGTTGGCGAGTAGTGCGACCAGCAGGCGTTCGATAACATCGTCCTGGCCGATGACGGCTTTGCCGATTTCAGCGCGAAGTTTTTGAGACCAAGTGGGGCCGTTTATCATGTGTGAAGACGTCTTAGTGTAAGGGTTGGTGAACTGCTTTCGACTCGCAGGAACGCCAAGTGTTTCCGAAAGTTGTCGAGCAAAAGCCGTCACCCATGGATTTACCAACCCAAATCCAAGATCAACTCGACGCACTCGGCATCCTCGCGACCGACGTGGAGGAGCGTTTTGTGCGCGGTTCGGGGCCCGGGGGACAAAAAATCAACAAAACTTCGTCAACCGTATGCCTGACCCACCGTCCGAGCGGGACCACCGTGCGTTGTCAGCGTGAACGTTCCCAGTCGGTCAATCGTGAGCTGGCGTGGGTCGAGTTGTGCGAAAAAATATCCAAATCACGCCGTGCCGAGCTGGCCGCCCGCCGTTCCGCGACCGAAAAAGCCCGGCGCAAGGCGCGCCCGAAAAGCCGCCGTCAAAAGGCCATCCAGGTCGCCGGGAAACGTCACCGGGCACAGATCAAGTCGGGTCGCGGCCGACCGTCCGCTGATTAAGTCTCCTCGTCTTCCTCGGCGGCGACGAGGCCTTCCTGTCCGCGCAGCAGATCATGCAGGGTGAATACGCCCAACAATCGGCGTTCTTCGGGATCGCCGATGCACAAGAAGTTGGCGGGGGTTTCGATCAGGCGATGCTGCACTCCGCCGAGGGTTTCTTCGGCGGAAACCCAGACGGCATTTTCCACCTTGGGCGGCAAGTTGGTGTTCAACGCGTGCACGATCTCGGCGCGCATGAGCAACCCGGTGATGGTGCCGTCGGCGGCCTGAACCGGAAATACCTGATGGCGGCAGGTTGTTGTGAGTTCCTTCAGGGCAGGTAGCTCCAGGCTCTTGGCGGTGACGGGGCGGTAGGTGGCGAGGGCGCCCACTGGCATCTCACGCCACTTGCGGAAATCGCGGGGGGGGAGCACGTGGTGGGGATTATCGCCGTCCTGAACGAGCATGTTGTCGTAGAGATCGTCGGGCACCATGCGTTTGCTGGCGGCGTGGCTGATCAGAGTCGACACGAGGATGATCGGCACGATCACGAATTGGTGGGTGATCTCGAAGATCAGCAGGATGCAGGTGATCGGAGTGCGGATAACCGCGACCAGTCCCGCGCACATGCCGGCCATGACGAGGATCGACTGGTCCGACTGGGTCAACGGCATGAAGTGCGAGGCGCCGGAGGCCACCAGACCGCCGCACATGGCTCCGATGAAAAAGTTGGGGGCAAAAATGCCGCCGCAGGCACCGGCGCCGACGGCGATGAGTGTGGCCAGCAGTTTGCCGATACCGAGGGTGAGCGCGATGTGCCAGTCGAGGTCGCCACGAATGCAGGCGGTGACGTCCTGGTAACCGACGCCAAAAACGCCCATGCGGCCGGTGATTAAAAAGGCGCCGGCGGCGATGGCCCAGCTGCCGATGGCTCCGATGGTGGGGCGGGTCCAGCCGGGGAGCTTGCCGTTGTTGCGCAGGCGACCGCGGACCGCGAGCACGCCGCGCTGAAACCCGGCGCCGGCGATGGCGGCGATGATGGCCACCAGTGGGCAGAGTAACAGACCGCGCCAAGTCGGCTCCTGCAAGGTGTCGACTTGAAAGGCGGGTTGGGGGCCGATGACGGCGTGGGCGATGAGCGCGCCCATGACGGCGGCCAGCAGGATGGCCCCGATGAGTTTGCTACTGAGGTCGCCGATGATCTCTTCCAGCACGAAGGCGATGGCGGCGAGCGGGGCATTGAAGGCCGCGGCGAGCGCGCCGCCCGCGCCGGCGGCGCAATACATGCGGCGCTTTTGTTTGGGCACGCCGGACAGACCGGCCGCCGAGGACATGACGCCCGCGCCGACCTGCACCACGGGGCCCTCGGGGCCGACGCTGACGCCGCCGCCAAGGGTGATCGCCGAGGCGACAAACTTTACCACCGCGGTGCGCAACGGTAGGTAGCCAAAGTCTTTCCAAAAGGCGATTTTGGTTGGCAGCACGCCGCCGCCGGCGCAACTCGGGTCGAATTTCCGGATCAACGCGGTGGCAATCAAGCTGGCGCCGACCACGCATACAAACGAGCCGATCAGAAACCAGGTTTTATCGAGCTCCGCCGTGGCCAGATAGGTGTGATGAGCGATCTTTTCAACTAGGGTGTGGAAGCTTACCGCCACGAAACCGACCATGGTTCCGAACAGACACACTAACATTGCATTGCGCCCGCGGGCGGGGATTTGCCGCCAGCGATCATGAATCAGCGCGAACAACCGCGCTACAACCGAGTAAAGAGTCTTCAATGCCGTAAAGCCGCAGACCTTGAAACAAACGAGGCCGCAGGCTCAACACTCGATTGTCCAGAACTGGATTTAAGCTCTATTGTGAAAGCGCATGAGGCCGGTCGTTGACGGGCGATGATTTGCCCACATGCTTTGCCAATATATCATGAGCGACTTTCTAACCGGTCAGCAGGTGACCGCCGCCAAAGAAATTTTAGACCGTCTGCGCGATAACATGCGCCGGACGATCAAGGGTAAGAACGACGTGATCGACCAAGTGCTGATCGGTGTGGCTGCTGCGGGTCATTTATTGATCGAGGACATGCCGGGCGTGGGCAAGACGACCCTGGCCTACTCGTTGGCCCGCTCGATGGACTGCGGCTTTTCCCGCATCCAGTTTACGAGTGATTTGTTGCCGAGCGATGTCACTGGCGTGGCTATTTATGACGATTCGCTGCGGGAGTTTGTTTTCAAAAAAGGCCCGGTTTTCGCCAATGTCGTGCTGGCCGACGAGATCAACCGAGCCACGCCCAAAACCCAGTCCTCGCTGCTCGAGGTGATGGATCGCGGCAAGGTGACCGTGGACGGCCAGAGTCATGCGGTCGGTGCACCTTTCATGGTGTTCGCCACTCAAAATCCGGTGGACTACGAGGGCACCTTCCCGTTGCCGGAGAGTCAGATGGACCGGTTTTTGATGCGATTGCACATGGGTTACCCCAAGCCTGAGGACGAGTTGGAGATTTTGCGGGCTCCGCATAACAACTACGATGAGATTGCGCTCAATCCAGTGGTCACTCGTTCGGATGTGCTGCAATTGCAGTCGCTCTGCACCCAGGTGTTTATCGAGGACGGCGTGCTCGACTACGTGCTGAAAATCGTGTCGGCAACCCGCACCGAAGCCGAATTCAAGGCGGGGGTGTCGGTTCGTGGAGGACTGGCGCTCAAACACGCGGTGCAGGCCCGAGCCATGTTGAATGGTCGCGATTTTGTCATTCCCGAGGACGTGCAGTCGATGGCCGGTCCGGTGTTGGCGCATCGTCTGGCTCTGGCCCGGCAAAGCTCGGATGCCCTGGAGGAGCGTCGCACGGTCACCGCGGCCTTGCGCCGGATCGTTTCCTCGGTGCCTGTGCCGGTCTAAGCCGTAACGATGCAGTCGAAGCTTCAGTCAATGTTAAGCGGGAGTCGAACAGGTGGAACGCGTTGTCCCCAACGCTTTGCTGCGAAGCAGCTCCAAACCAGCGCATGGGGGGCAATGCGCGCCACCTTAAATGCATCGTTACCGCTGGGTGTGCGTCCATGGTGACGTTGACACAACCGTCGGAGAGGCCGGCCGCCGCCGAGTGGCAGGATGCCGGCAAGCGCCGGCGTTTGCCGCAAGATGAGCGTTGTCGCCGCTTTTTATGGTCGCTGCTTTATCCGCCGCCGGTGCGTTCCCATCGGGTCGCGCCAACCTTGACCGGAGGGGTGTTGATCGGTGTTGCCTTTGGCATCGGGCTCGCGGCCTACAACACGTCGAGCAACATCCTGTTTATCACCCTTTCGTTGCTGCTTTCGTGTCTGATTTTGAGCGGGCTGCTGTCGTGGATCAATGTTCGCAGGGTCGGCTGGCGTTTGCAGGCGATGGCGCCTTGGCGGGCCGGTCAGGATCAGCTGGTGACCATGGAGCTGCGCAATCGTAAGCGTTTTGTGCCGACCTACAGCCTGTGGTTTGAGTTGGGGCTCAAAAAGACCAAGCTGCAAACGCGCCTGCACCTGCGTGGACGTCTGGATGCGGGCGGGACGGAACGCCTGGAGTGGATGGTGCGTCCGGAGAAGCGGGGATTGGAGCGCGTCGAGCTGACCGGACTGGGATCGTTGTTTCCGTTTGGATTTTTGCGCAAGACCATGGGGTGTGATCAAATTTGCGATGTGGTGGTGTGGCCGGCTCCGGTGGAGTATCGGCGGCACTCCGCAGGCGGTGTGTGGCGGGTGCAGGCGGGTGAGCGCAGCCGTCGATTGGGACAGGGCGGTGACCTTTTGGCTTTGCGCAAATACGCGGCGGGCGACTCGCAGCGGCTCGTGCATTGGAAGGCCACGGCCCGCCTGCGCCGGTTGATGGTGCGCCAGTTCGCGGCGGAGGCGCAGGATGGATTTACGCTGTGGTTCGACCTGTCGGGTGCGCGTTGGCCGCGTCCGGCGCAGTTTGAACTGGCGGTGGCTCTGGCGGCGACGCTGGCCGAGGATTTGTTTCGCGAGGGCCGCCTGGTGGCCGTGGCGGTGGGCGCTGATCCGGTGACCCCGGTGCGTTCGCTGGGCGATCTCGAACGGTTCATGGACCGGCTGGCCGTGGTGAAACTGACTGACGATTCCACGACGGGGGCGGCGGCCGGGATGGCTTCAACCCGTTTTGGTTCCAACCTACTGACATTGACCCCAGATGGCATCCGGGGAGTGTCGGCCTTAATCGATGGCACCGCAGCGGCCACAGCTTGATTCCCAGACCTTGCACCAGGTGCGCTGGCTGCTGGGCGGCCTGTTGTCCCTGTTGGCGGCGTGGACGGTCTTCTACATGGAGGTCGACGCGGTGGTGTTGCTGGCTGTCGCGACTGTGGCGGTGCCGTTGGCGACCTGGCGACCAGGGTTGGCGGCCAGTGTGCCGGGGTGGGCACACCGTCTGGCGTTCCCCGCGATTTTTGCGATTTTCGCGATGGATTTTTATCAGACGCGGGAGCCATTGCCGGTGATGATCCGGCTGGGCTTGATGCTCTTGATTTACCGTAGTGTCACGCTGCGCAGCCGGCGTGAGGATCTGCAGCTGATCTTGTTGGCACTGTTCTTGGTGGTGGTCGCCGGAGTGTTGACCGTATCGATGGTCTTTGTGCTGCAAATTCTGGTTTTCACGGGGTGTGCTCTGGCCTTGATGCTATCGATTACGCTGACCGACGCGGCTGAGGACAAAGAGGAGATGGCGGGGGGCAAGCCGGCTTGGGTTCGGGTGGAGTGGGGCGGGGTGATGCGACGTTTGCTGGCGGTGGCGGACTGGCGGGTGCTGACACTGGGATCGGTTTTATTTACCGCCGTGTTGGGGTTGTCGGCGCTGCTGTTCCTGATGATTCCGCGCTTTGATCTGGGGACAAATTTCTTTCTCGATCAGATGCTGAAGGGGAAGTCGTCGCGGTCGGGATTTTCGGAAACCGTTAGTTTTGGCGATGTAGTTAAGATTCAGCAGGACCGCGGACTGGCCTTGAGCGTTGATATCTCCGATCCAAGTCAGGTGCCGCCGACGCCCTACTGGCGCATGTTGGTATTGGATGAATATATTTTCGGCGGATTTAATATGTCGGCGGGGCTGCGTGCGGAGTCCTCCGATCCTTCAGAAAAAAAATCCCGCCATAACGGCACGGTCGCTCCCACCGCTGCTGAAGCTCCGGTCTGGACCATTTATTTGGAGAGTGGTGTCAGCAAATACCTGCCGCTGGTTGGACCTTACGAAAGGATCACGTTTGCCTCACCGCAGATCCTGATGGTCAACCGGACTCAAGTGTTGGCCACGTTGCAAAATGATCCGTCCAAGATGACCGCTTACCGGGTGGAGGGCATGTTGCCGACGGCCAGATTTGAGGATGTGGAGCTAGCGAAACGGTTGGTCGGCTGGACCCGACCGGAACCGAAAACAGCGGTGAATGATTATAATCCGGATGAGTTCGGCATGGAGCGGGAGCAGAAGTCGCCCATGTATTTGAATTTAAATTTGAAGGCCGAGGAAATCGCCCGGCTGCGGGATTGGGTGCAGGAAATCGGCGCCCCCAAGGCGGGAGACAGGGAGGGTTTTGTGCGGCGGGCATGCGCCTGGCTGGAGCGGCGGCATGGCTATTCGTTGAGCATGGAGTTGCCGCCCGGCGAAGGTGATAATCTGGTGCGTTGGCTGGCTTCGCCCCAGCCCGGCCATTGCGAATTGTTTGCCGGCGCATTGGTTTTGTTGTGTCGCGCGGCGGATGTGCCGGCACGCATGGTGGTGGGCTTTAAAGGCGGGGTGTGGAATGCGGGCAGCGGCAGTATCACGGTGACCAATGCGGACGCCCACGCGTGGTGTGAGATTTATGATGGCGAACGTTATTGGCTGCGGGCAGATCCGACTCCGGGTGCAGGCGGGTTGAGCAGCGCGGTGCCGCCGCCGCCCGCGTCTTTGGCCGGCGGAGCTCCGCGGCTGGAGGTGGATACGGGGTGGTCGGCAAAGTTGAACGGTTTGAAGGTGTTTTGGTATCGGCAGATCGTGAGCTTTGACCAGAAGTCGCAGTTGGAGCTGGTTCGGTCGGCGGGGAAGATGGCCCAGTCTTATGGCAAACGCTTGCTGGCTGAGCTGGATCGTCGTTTGCGCTCTGCCGGGCAATGGTTGTCTAGTCCGTGGAGTCTTGGCCGGGTAGGGTGGGCGGTGGGGGCTTTATTCGCCGGCGGGGTGCTGGTCTGGGGTTGGCGGCGGATTAATGTGGTGGCTTTGTGGCGGGCCATGCGCGGCGTCGATCCGGTGCGTCGCGAAGCGGGTCGTTGGCTGCGGCGCATGTCGACCAAGGGTGTGCCCGAAGATGATGCGGTGCGGGCCGAGCTGCTGCGCTTACGTTATGGCAGTCGTTCGACCTGGGCGCCTTCCGCCGGCGTTTTCCGCGCCGCACGCGAGACGCTCAAGGCTTGGTCGCGGCGGTCACCGCGGTGATCATTCTTCCCTGATAGACGGCTTGATGATGACTTCAGTCGGATCGATTTCGGCCCGGGCGGTCATGTGTGCGATCAAGCGGTCGTTGAATTCCTTGGCAGGATCGTGGCCCATGGTCTTGAGGGCCTGCACCAGAGCGGCGACTTCGACGAGCCGGGCGATGTCGCGTCCGGGGCGTATGTAGAGCTCGATGTGGGGAATTTTGAGGCCGAGTATCTCGTAGTAATTTTCCTCCAGGCCGGTCCGTTCCTCGACTGCGTCGGGTGTCCATTCACGCAGTGATACGACTAGATCGAGACGTTTTTCGAGGCGCACGCTTTTGATGCCGAACATCTCGGCGATGTTAATGATGCCGATGCCGCGACACTCCATGTAGCCGCGGTTGAGGGGGCGACTGGAGGCGAGCAGATCTCGCTCATCGACGCGTTTGACCACAGTGAGGTCGTCGGCGACGAGGGAATGGCCACGTTCGATCAGCGCGAGCGCGCACTCACTTTTGCCTGCGCCGGAGTCGCCGCGGAGCATCACGCCGACGCCCTTGATGTCCATGGTGGTGGCATGCTCGGAGGAGGAGGGGGCGAACTCGTTATCGATGCACAGGGTCGCGAGGTTGACCCAATGCATGGTGATCATGGGAGTTCGGAAGATGGGCAACTTCCGCTCCTCGGCGACCGCGATCATGGCGTGGGTTGGAATGAAATTTCGGGTGAGAACGATGCAGGGGATCTGCTTGTCGATCATCTCGTTGAGGATCTCGATCTGGCGTTTGGAATCCAGGCTCTTGAAGAAGGTCATCTCCGCGGCACCGAGGACTTGAATGCGTTTGTTCGCGAAATATTTAAAGAAGCCGGTGAGCGCCAGAGACGGCCGGTTGATGGACCCTTCACGAATCAGGCGGTGCAGACCGTTGCCGCCGGTGGCGAGTTCGAGCTTCAGCTTCTCGCGGTAGGTATCGAGAAAGTGAGCGACCGTGATGCCGTGAATATCTTTCTGCATGATAGGGGGAGGTTGGAAGTAACTGATGTCATTGAGCAAGTAACAAGCAGACCATCCTGTCGTCTAGCGGGCTCCTTTGGGCCCATTGTAAAAAGCTTTTTCCCGATATGGATACCTTTGAAACCTCATCGTCTTTCGGGGCGTCTTGTCCGGCATACCCCAAATTGCCAATGTCTGACCATCATCATCACGACCAGCCTTGCTGTGGCATTTCCACTAATCCCGAGGATTATTTCCTCTCCCGTCGTCAGTTCCTCAGCCGCGTGGGCATGGGACTGGGCGCGTTGAGCCTGGCCACGGTTATTGATCCGCTCTCCGCCCTGGCCGGACCGGATGCGACTGCTGGTGGCAATCTCTTGCTGCCCAAGGCCCCGCATTTCCCGGCCAAGGCCAAGGCGGTCATTCACATCTTCGCCCAAGGCGCGCCCTCCCACATCGATACGTGGGACCCCAAGCCGACCCTCACGGCGATGAACAACAAGACGCTCCCCGGCGGTGGCATTGCCATGGGATCGCCCTTCGCTTTTAAAAAATACGGTCGCTCAGGTCTGGAGGTCAGCGAGGTCTTCGCCAAGACCGCCGAGCACGCCGACGACCTCGCGGTCATTCGCTCAATGTGGACCGACATTCCGTCGCATGACATCGCCACCGTGTTCATGAACACCGGCGCGTTGCGAATCTCCAAACCCAGTCTCGGCTCGTGGATCGTCTACGGTCTCGGCACGGAAAACCAAAATCTCCCCGGCTTCATCTCGCTGCGCACCGGCGGACTCCCGATCGGTGGCGCGGCCAACTATCAGGCCGCGTTTCTCCCCGGCGTTTACCAAGGCTCCAGCGTCAACACCCAGGCCACCACCGTGGACCAGATGATCCAGAACGTGCGCAACTCCTACCTGCCCGAAAAGGAGCAGCGCCGTCAGCTCGATTTTATCAATCAGCTCAACACGCTCCACTCCTACAAAATCCAGAAGGAAGCCGCCCTTGAAACCCGTCTCCAATCCTACGAGACCGCCTTCCGCATGCAGACCGAGGCCACCGACGCCTTCGACATCCGCAAGGAAAACGAGGTCACCCGCGCCGCCTACGGCGACACCGACACCGGCCGCCAGTTGCTTATCGCCCGGCGCCTCGTGGAACGTGGTGTGCGGGTTGTTCAAGTCTGGCACAACGGTTGGGACCACCACGACGACCTTCAGGTCCGCCTCAGTGCCAAGGCCTCCGAGATCGACCAGCCGCTGGCGGCTCTGCTCACCGACCTCAAACAACGCGGCCTGTTTGACAGCACGCTCATCGTCTGGGGCGGTGAGTTCGGTCGCAAGCCCACCAAGGATCGTAACGGCTACGACAACCCCGGTCGTGATCACAACGCCAACGCATTCTCCACCGTCATGGCCGGCGGCGGTATCAAGGGTGGCGTCGTCCACGGCGCGACCGATGACCTCGGCGCGGCCGCCATCAAGGATAAGGTCCACGTCCACGACCTGCACGCGACCATTCTCAACCGCATGGGCTTCGACCACACCAAGCTCACCTATCGTTTCAATGGCCGCGACTTCCGCCTGACCGATACCGCGGGTCAGGTCGTCCGTCCGATCCTCTCCTGACCCGCCCCTCGCGTATGCGCCGTATCACTACAGCACTTTTGCTCGCCTCGGTCGCCCCGCTGTCCGCCCTCGCCGATACCGGCGTTCCGCTGTCCGCCGGCGACCTGGAGTTTTTTGAAACCAAGATCCGTCCGGTCCTGGTTGATCAATGTTACCGCTGTCACAGCAGCCAGGCGACCCGGGTGCGCGGCGAGCTGTTGCTGGACACCAAGGCGGGCAGCCTTGAAGGCGGCGCAAGTGGTCCGTCAGTCGTCCCGGGCAAGCCCGATCAGAGCCTGCTCATCGAGGCGATTCGTTACAATAACCCGGACCTGCAGATGCCGCCCAAGGGCAATAAACTCCCGGACGAGATCATCGCCAATTTTGTGGAATGGATCAGCCGGGGCGCACCGGACCCACGGCTGGTCGCCACCGTCGCCGCCAGCGCGCACGAAGGCACCGCCGGCGAGGCCCCGCATGCCTATGCGCCCAGCAGCGAGCACTGGTCCTTCAAACCCGTGGTGCAACCGGAAGTGCCGGTTACCGATCACCCCAATTGGTGCCGCACTCCGGTGGATAACTTCATTCTCGCCGACCTTGAAAAGGCCGGCATGCAACCGAGTTCCGCCACAGACCGTCGCACGTTGCTCCGTCGTGTTACCTACGACCTCACCGGTCTGCCGCCGACCACTGCCGAGATCTACGCCTTCGTCAGTGACACTTCGCCGGACGCCTACACCAAGGTCGTCGACCGCCTGCTCGCTTCGCCCCACTACGGTGAACACGCCGCCCGTTACTGGCTCGATGTGGCCCGCTTCGCCGACACGAAGGGCGCCGTCAAACGTCGCGAAGATCCGCGTTACGTTGGTGCCTGGACTTATCGCGACTACGTGATCGACGCCTTTAACACCGACAAACCCTACAACACCTTCATCACCGAACAGCTCGCCGCCGATCAGCTCGTGTTGAAAGAGCTCAAGCGCAAAACCCTGCCCGCCGACACCGACCCGGGCGACCGGCGCATCCTCGCCGCCATGGGCTTTCTGACCATCGGCAACAAATTCGACGGCAATAATAACGACATCATTAACGACCGCATCGACGTCACCAGCAAAGCCTTCCTTGGCCTGACCGTCTCCTGCGCCCGTTGTCACGACCACAAGTTCGACCCGATTCCCACCCAGGACTACTACTCGCTCTACAATATTTTCGCCAACTCGACTTCACCACGCCTCGACTCGAATTTGCCTTCGGTGCAGCAGGTTGCAGACACTCCGGCTTACCGTGACTATCTGGCTAAGATCGCCGACCTTGATAACCGGCAGACTGAAATCGCCAAGGAAGCCCGCGCCGCCCGCGCCTCCGGTGACAAAGACCCCGCCATCCGTCGCCAGATACTGCGCAAGCAGGTCGTCCTCCAAAATGAGATCGGCGACGTCAACAACACCCACCCCGGCGCCCCCGCCCGCGCCGAAGTCGTCACCGACACCCGTTTCCCCAAGGACTACCCCGTGCTCATTCGCGGCGAAGCCCAGAGCAAGGGGGAGATCGCTCCCCGACGTTTCCTTTCCGTGCTCTCGTCCGAGCCCGACCAGCGACCGCTCTACACGCAGGGCAGCGGCCGACTCGACCTCGCCAACGACATTGCTGATCCGGCGAATCCGCTCACTGCCCGCGTGCTGGTGAACCGCATCTGGCAACAACACTTCGGCGACGGATTTGTGCTCACGCCCGACGACTTTGGCAACCAGTCCGCCCCGCCCAGCCACCCGGAGCTCCTCGACTACCTCGCCGCCCGCTTCACGCAGGACGGCTGGTCTATCAAAAATCTACACCGCCTCATCCTGCTCAGCGCCACCTATCAACAAGGTGACTCGCTCAACCCGACCTTCGCGGAAAAAGATCCCTACAACCGTCTCCTCTGGCGCTACAATATCCGCCGTCTCGACTTCGAGCAAATGCACGACTCCATCCTCGCTATTTCGGGCACGCTCGACCCGACCATCGGCGGCAAGTCCGTGCGTCTCAGCAGCGAAGGTTTCGCCAGTCGCCGGGCGCTCTACACCTTTGTCGACCGCTCGAATCCGCCAGAGCTCTTCACCCAGTTCGACTTCCCTAGTCCCGATGTGCCCAGCGGTCGTCGCTACGAAACCTCGGTGCCGCAACAGGCCCTGTTCTTCATGAACAACCCGTTCATCATCGAGACTGCCCGCACGCTCACCGAGCGTCCCGAGTTTGTGCGGTTGACCCGCAAGGAAGACCGCGTCGAGTCGCTCTATCTCTCCATCTTGCAACGGGCTCCCACGATCACTGAAACGCGACTGGCGATCCGTTACGTGGAGTCCACGCCGACCGAGCTGGCGATGCCGGACAATGTCGGCGGTTCGGAAAACCAACGCCGCCAACGCCCCAACTTCCGCAACCGCTTTGCCGATCTCGGTCCGGTCGGCGGAGCCCAAAACGAAGGCCCGCTCGACGCCTGGGCCAGACTCGCGCACGCCCTTTTTCAGACGAACGAAGCGGTTTATTATAACTAGGCGCTGCGCCTGTCGGCTTAGAATTCCCGTCGGTTATGACGGACATTCGTGAACGAATTCCTGCGGTTATACTCGGGGTTGGCTTTACCGAGAACGTTTTGCGTTCACCGAATTGAATCAACATCCACGGTTTTTTCTAATATTGGGTATCACCTGCCGATCCCTTCGACGGAACCTTGGCCAGGGTGTGGCCGATTATTTCCCTGAATTATACCCTGTAGCTTAATGATCTATTTTAGAAATGCGGAATCTGGCGATTTGTCCGCCTTGATGAATTTGGAAGAAAGCTGGCCTGAAAATGAGCGGGCAACCGCCGCACAATTGAGCAGTCGGATAAATCGTTACCCGCAAGGATTCCTGATTACATTGGATACGGATTTTCCCGGCGAAATCATCGGAAGTCTCTCGAGTTGTCCGATAGAATACTCCCCGGATCATCCTGAAGCGATTTCTTCCTGGAATAAGGCGTCTAACGACGGTCTCTTACCTGAAAATTCCGGCTCCATTAAAACCGACACCTTATATCTGGTGTCCAGCGTGGTGCGTGAATCGCGCCGGGGCGGCACGATTTACAAGCAGCAGGTTTTGGAGTTTTCCAAGCGGGCTAAAGCGATGGGTTATAAACGTATTTTGAGCGGGGCGATCATCCCGGGTTACAAAACTTATTGCGAACGCAACGGCCCGATTTCCGCCGGTCGATATGTCATGATGCAACGTGCCGGAGGCCCGCTTGATCCGTTTCTGCGCGTGCTGCACAAATTCAACTACCGTGTGCCGAATGAGGCTCATGTGATTTCCGACTATTATCCGGATGAGGCCAGCCTGTGTTATGCGGCGCTGGTAGTCTGTGAGTTGGATGGTGACTGATAGACGATGATTTGTCGTTGTCCTCTCCTCAAATAATCCACCGTCGACCGGCCGCCATGAAAACCATCCTGTTGCTGCGTCTGGATCTTGGCATGTCCTACATCGTGGATCACTTGATCCCCGAATGGCGCGCCTCGGGGCACATTGTGGTTGAGAAAAGAGATCTGAAAAATCTACCTCCCGCCGATCTGGTTTTTCTGCACATAGATCGGACCGTTGTTCCTGATGCCTACCTTCAGAAAATTCGTCACTACCCGGTGGTCATTAATCTTGGTGCCGTCGATATCTCACGACGTCATTACAGCACCCTGAAACTCAATCGGGGGGATGACTACGCCGGGCCGGTCATTATCAAAACCGACGAAAACTATGGCGGGGTGCCCGAACTGTCAGGGAAGCGGCATCAACGTAATCTTTGGGATAAAACCCTGGGAAAGGTTCTGCGTTATTTAAGCATCAAACGTATAAACGAACCGTCTACCAAGACGGACATTGTGACCGACTGGTCGCGGGTTGAGTCGATTGACCCGCTTAACTATCCGATATTCGAGAGCCTGCGCGATGTCCCCGGCGGGGTTTGGGATAATCCCGCCCTCCTGGTTGAGCGCTTTATGCCCGAGATTGAAAATGGACTCTACTACGTCCGTTTTTGGACTTTCCTCGGAGATCAGAGTCTGACCGGGCGTTTTGGGTCATCCAACCCCATCGTTAAATTTCGGGGAATGGAAACCGTCTGTGAAGTGACTGCGCCACCGCCGGAGCTCCGGGCATGGCGCGAGAAACTTAAATTGGACTACGGCCGTTTCGACTATGTCGTTCATGACGGAAAGACGTTCCTGCTGGATGTGAACAAAACCCAGTCGGGCGGAAGGCTAAGTGATGAACCGGATGTGGCGCTCCACGAATTTGCCCGCGGTATCGAAACCTACCTTGTTCGTTAACACGGACGGCTGGCCGCCCGCTTTCATCGCTCTCAGACCGGCCGTTTCCAGGCGGCGAGGAACATGCCGTTGCAGTTGAGCTGGTCGGGTTGGATGAAGTGCCGGCTCGGGCTGCCTACAAAAGGCATGGCGAACGGTTCCAGCTCGGGATGTGCGGCGCTGAAGGCGTCGGCGACGGCGGTGGTTTCGCTTTTCGTGAGCGTGCAGACTGCGTAGATCAACCGGCCGCCGGGTTTAAGGGCGGAGGCGGTGTGGTTGAGGAGCTGGAGTTGGATTTCAGCGAGCTCCTTCACGTCTTCCATGGTGGTGGTCCAACGGGCGTGCGGGTTGCGTTGCCAGGTGCCGACCCCGGAGCAGGGAGCGTCGATCAGAATGCCGTCGAACTTGGTCTTGGTGGGCAGCACCGGGCCGCCGTTCCAGACGACCGAGCGGTAGTTGAAGACCTTGGCACGGGCCGCCCGTTTGCGCAGGTGGGCAAGGCGGCCGGTGTGGCGGTCACTGGCCCAGATAAGCCCGCGGTTGCCCATGAGGTCGGCGAGGTGCATGGTCTTGCCGCCTTGGCCGGCGCAGGTGTCCCACCAGGTTTCGCCGGGCTGCGGCGCACAGGCGTAGCCGACGAGTTGCGAGCCAATGTCCTGAATTTCGAAGAGTCCGTGTTTGAATTCGTCGACGATGTGGAGGTCGCGTTTTCCTTCGTAACGGAAGGCACAGGTTTCCGCGGGAAGGGTCGAGAGGCTGGAGAGGTCCGCCGGGGTGCAGTTGCCGAGCGCGCGGGGGAGGCTGGTGGCGAACTCGCGCTGCACGCGGATGTAGAGGGCTGGTTCGCGTTGAAGTTGACGCAGGTAGTCGGGCGTCAGGTCCAGTTCGGCGGCGGCCCATTCGGGCAGAGCGCGGGCGGCGAGGGCCTCGGGCTTGATCGTGGTGTTGTCGGCATCGAAGCGGTCCTGTAGTTCGAGCGCGGCGGCCACGCGGCGGTTGGTGGTGCCTGTGTCCAGCCAACCAAACCAGCGATAGTAGGCGAACACGGCGCGCACGAGCGCACGCTTGGCGTCGGGTAGCAGGTCGCGGTCGGCCCCGACGTTTTTGCGCAATACAAAGTCCGCCGGCGAATCGGGCGAGACTTGGTCGATGATGGTGCCGGCGCGGGCGATGGTGGCTTGGAGGGAGAGCATGAGAAAAAGGAAGATGGGAGCTTTTCGTAGGGTTACACAGAGAAGCGAGCAGGAGGTGGCACAGAGATCACGGAGAACAATCCACTACAAGATTTCTACTCGGTGATCTCGGTGTCCCGTCTGTGCTCTCGGTATAACTTCGGCAAGGTAACGTTATCGTTTGGACCAGCTGCGGCGGGTTTGTTTGATTTCGAGGGCCTTGGCCTCGACCTGCACGCCGACGACGGCCGGGTGGGTGCGGAGGTTTTGGAAGTCCTCGCCTTTGAGTTTCCAGCCGAGGGCGCGGCTGATTTCGGAAAAGACGGTGACCCGGCCGGGGAAAACAAAACCGAGCTCGGTCATGGTTTCGCCGACGTTTTTGTCGAGCATGGTGCGGAGCTCGGGCAATAAGGCGGGCAGTTCGGGGTGTTCCGGACGAAGCAGCCAGCGCACGCGTTTGACGTTGCTCATGACGTAAGACTCGAGGGGATACAGCTCCTTCACGTTGATGCGTGCGCCCTCCTGATTGACGATGATGTTGCCCAGCACGACAACCAGGGTGTTTTCGCCGAGAATGTGGCCGTAGGTCTCGGTGGAGTCAGCAAACATGTTGAGCTGGATCGACGCCTTGCGGGTGGCCAAGGTGAACGCGAACCAAGGGCGGTTGTCTTTTTTGGAGAGCTTGCGCACGAGGTTGGAGGCGATGCCGCAAAGGCGAAACTCGACGCGGTCGCCTTGGTTGAGCAGCTCGTCGACGGCGAAGGTATCGAGCGCGTCGGCGAGGCCGTGGTAGGCGTTCATCGGATGGCCGGATACGTAGAAACCGAGCAGCTCCTTTTCGAAGGCGAGTTTTTCGGTCGGGGTGAAATCCTCGGCGGCGGCAGTCGCGGCGAGTTCTTTGGGCGTCGGCTTTTGAGCTTTGGAATTCCGGGCAGAGGCCGCGGGTTCCGGCTCGGCGAGCATGTCGAGGAAGGACTCCTGGCCGGCGGCGCGGTCGCGGGCGGTGGAAACGGCGGCGGACATGGCGGCGTCGATGCGGTCGTAGATGACCTTGCGGGGCTCGCCAGCGTAGTCGAAGGCGCCGGTTTTGACGAGGTGCTCAAGCACGCGTTTGTTGGCGGCCTTGGAGTCGACGCGGGTCACAAAGTCGTCGAAGTTTTCGTAGGGCCCGTTGGTTTCGCGTTCTTCGATGATTTTCAGCGAAGCGCCTTCGCCGACGCCCTTGATGCCGGCGAGGCCGAAGCGGATTTTCTCGCCGACGGGGGTAAAGGTGTCGCGGGACTCGTTGACGTTGGGGCCCATCACGGTGATGCCCATGGCCTCGGCCTCGGCCACGAAGTGGGACACCTTTTCGGCGTTGCCGAGCTCGGCGGTGAGCACGGCGGCCATGAACTGCACCGGGTAGTTGGCTTTTAAATACGCTGTCTGGTAGGCGATGATCGCGTAGGCGGCGGAGTGGGATTTGTTGAAGCCGTATTGGGCAAACTTGTTGAGCAGGTCGAAGATCTCGTTGGCTTTGTTTTCCGAGATGTTGTGGAGACGGCCGGCGCCTTCGACGAACTTGATGCGCTCTTTGGCCATGGCCTCGACGTCCTTTTTACCCATGGCGCGCCGGAGCATGTCGGCGCCGCCGAGGGAGTATCCGCCGATGACCTTGGCGCACTCCATCACCTGTTCCTGATAGACGATGATGCCGTAGGTTTCTTCGAGCACCGGCTGCAAAAGCGGGTGGGGGTAGGTGACGGAGGCGGGGTCTTTTTTGCCGCGGGCGTAGTCGGGGATGAAGGCCATCGGACCCGGGCGGTAGAGCGCGGAGATGGCGTTGATGTCGTCGACGTTGGAGATACCGACGAGCTTGGATGCGTTTTGCATGCCGCCGGACTCAAGCTGGAAGACGCCGACGGTTTTGCCGATGTTGAGGAGCTCGTAGGTCTTGGGGTCTTCGAGGGTGATGGTCTCGATGTCGAAAGTCTTGTCGGCGGTGCGGCGGACGTTGGCGACGGCGTCGGAGATGACGGTCAGCGTCTTGAGACCGAGAAAGTCCATCTTGAGCAGGCCGAGTTTATCGACGGCCTTCATGGAAAACTGCACGGTGACGTCGCCTTCCTGGAGGGTGAGGGGGACGAAATTTTCGAGCGGTTGGTCGGTGATGATGATGCCGGCGGCGTGTTTGCCGGTGTTGCGGACCATGCCTTCGAGCACTCGACCAGACTCGATGATGCGTTTGGCCATGGGGTTGCGTTCGATCTCGTTGCGCAGTTCCTCGGACTTGGTGATGGCGTCTTCGAGCGAGATGTTGATCTCGTCGGGGATCATCTTGGCGAGTCGGTCGGCCTCGGCGAACGGCAGGTCGTTCACGCGGGAGATGTCGCGCACGACCATCTTGGCGCCGAGCGTGCCGTAGGTGATGATGTTGGCGACGCAGTCCTTGCCGTATTTTTCGCGCACGTAGTCGATGACCTCGGAGCGGCGACGCATGCAGAAGTCGATGTCGAAGTCGGGCGGCGAAACGCGTTCGGGGTTGAGGAAACGTTCGAAGAGCAGGCCGAACCGGATGGGATCGACGTTGGTGATGCCGAGCAGATAGGCGACCATGCAACCGGCGCCCGAACCGCGACCGGGGCCGACGGGGATGTTGTGCTCTTTGGCCCAGTTGATGAAGTCCCAGACGACGAGGAAGTAGTCGACGAAACCGGTGACGTTGATGATCGAGAGCTCGTAGCCCATGCGCAGGACGAGCAATTCGTCCCGTTCGAGACCGGAGTAATCGGGCGGCTGGGGCTTTTGTCCGGCGGGGAGGTCCTTGAGCAGCGCGAGGCGGGGAGCGACTTTCTCGTGGGTGGCGACGGAGTCGTGGTCGACGTTGTAACGCTTTTTCAGACCCTCGATGCAAAGCTGGTGCAGGTATTCGGGCGCGGAATACTTGGACTTGATTTCAACCGGCAGGGGATAACGAGGGTAACGTTCCGAGCCTTTGGGGAAGGGAATGGCGAGGTCGCACATTTCGGCGACTTCGACGGTGTTGGTAACGGATTCGGGGCACTCTTTGAAGAGGCGCTTCATCTCGTCGGACGACTTCAGGTAGAACTGGTCGCCGGTGAAACGCATGCGGTTCTCGTCGGCGATCTTGGAACCGGTCTGGATGCAGAGCATCGCATCGTGTGGCTTGGCGTCCTCGTTGCGCACGTAGTGGACGTCGTTGGTGGCGATGACCTTGAGGTTAAATTCATCGGCCAGACGGAGCAGGTCGGGGATGATTTTGATCTGCTCGGGGATGCCGTGGTCCTGAATTTCGACAAAGAAGTTCTCGCGGCCGAAAATATCGATGAACTTGGCCGTCGCGGCCTGGGCCTGCTCGTAGCGATCGTGCATCAAATGCTGTGGTATAATCGCGGCGAGGCAGCCGGTGAAGCCGATCAAGCCGTCGGCATGGCGGGAAAGGATCTCCAGATCGGTGCGGGGTTTGTAATAAAAACCGCGCAAATGGGAGTCCGAAACCAGTTTCAGCAGATTCTGATAACCGGTGAGGTTTTTGGCCAGCAGTCCCATGTGGTAGTAGCTTTTACCGTCCTCGGACTTGCCGGTTTTTTCGAGGCGGGAGCTTTCCACGATATACATTTCGCAGCCGATCAGGGGCTTGATACCCTTTGCCTTGGCTGCGGTGTAGAAAGCGATGGCTCCGAACATGTTGCCATGATCGGTGAGCGCCACGGCCTTCATTCCCATGTCGCAGGCATGGTCCATCAGTCGGTCGATACGGCAGGCCCCGTCGAGCAGGCTGTAGTCGGTATGAACGTGTAGATGGACGAAATCGGAGGCGGCGGACGACACAAAGACCAAGCAACGAGCGGGCGGGGTGGTGGGCAAGCTCTGAGCGCTAATCGGGTTGAAGAGGATAGGGCGGTGAGGTGAATCAGGCTAAAAATGCCATTGACGCGGGGGGCTTCGGCTGGCTTTTTTCAACCTTTTCCACCGTAACTTTCCCTCTTTTCAACATGTCCATCGAAATCAAAATCCGTAAAAACGAGCCGGTTGACCGCGCCATTCGCCGTCTGAAGAAGAAGCTCGAGCGCGAAAACGTCATCAAGGACGTCCGTGCCAAGCGCTACTTCGAGAAGCCCTGCCAGAAGCGCCGTCGTAAGGTGAAGGTTATGGCCTTCACCCAGATGCTGCGCAATCGTCACGCCGATTGATCAGGCGTTGTTTCGGCCGGATTCGTTCCGCCGACCCTTTGACCGCACCTGCGATACACTCGAGGTGCGGTTTTTTTCGTTTTGATAGTTGCGGCAGGCAAAAACCTGTTGTCTTAGATTTGCACCTATTCTCGTGAAGCCGACTCTCGCCCTGTCCACCTGTTGGAACTCATTTCGCCATAACGATGGTTATGTGATGATGTGCGAGATTGCCGATATGGGGTTTACCTATGCGGAGTTGAGTCATGGCATCCGGATCACGTTGCTGCCCGGGGTCATCCGCGCGGTGGAGGAGGGCGTCATCCAGATCAGCTCAATTCATAATTTCTGCCCTTTGCCGGCGGGAGTGAATCAGGCCGCCCCAAATCTGTTCGAGCCCTCGTCGCGAGATCATCGGGAGTTGGATCAATGGCTGCGGCATACCAAGCGTTCCCTCGATCTGGCGGTGCAGGTGAAGGCAAGGGTCATGGTGGCCCATCTTGGCAGCGTGAGCTCCTTTTGGTTTCCCCCCTCGCGGAAATTCCTCGCCTACTTGAAAGCCAACCCGGAAGCGGCGGGCAATGGTGACGAGACCTACAAGACTTTGTTGCGCAAGGCCTGTGAACGGCTTCGCAAAAAAATGCCGTTTTATTGGCAAAACGTCCATGACAGCCTCGAGGATATCCGGACCTACGCGTTAGAACGGAACATTTCCATCGGTTGCGAAAATCGTGAGAAGTTCGAGGAATTGCCCATCGATGATGATTTCGAAGTGCTGTTTACCGGACTCAGCCAACCCAACCCCTGCGGTTACTGGCATGATGCGGGTCACGCTGAAATTAAACAGAGTCTCGGGTTGATCGACCACCGTCTGCATTTGGAGCGTAATGCCGCGCGCTTGCTCGGGTTCCATCTGCATGACGTCAGTGCCAAGGGTAAGGATCACCAACCGGTCGGGTCGGGCCGTATAGATTTTGAGATGATCAGCTCCTTCTGGAAACCTCATCATCTGCTGACCTTGGAACTCAGCCCGCGGGTCTCCAGTGAAGACGTGCTGTCATCCAAGGACAAAATCGAGGCCCTGCTCGCCAAGCGTTTTCCCAATTCCTGATACTCCACGTCGTTGGGGAACGGTTGACGCTAGGCTAGGTTCGCCAGCAGCTCGTTGACCCATTTCCGGTGCGGACCGGATAGCGTCAATCCGGCGAGTTCGGCCGATGTCACCCAGACCAGTTGTCCCGTCGGCTGTTGTTTAACCGTCACGGCCTTTGCGGGCACTTCATGAATAAACTCGGTGATCGCGAAGCGGGTGATGCCCCGTTTGCGTTTCGCCAGCAACGGACCGCGCATCACGGTGTCGTCGCTCAATCCGAGTTGTTCCGCCGTTGGCAGCTCGTGTTGTCCGGCCAGACGCTTGGACTCGTTCGCCGCGCGATGGAGCAACAGCCGCCCGTCGCTCCAGCACCAGCCGCGAATCACGCTGACTTGCTCGATCACCTTGGCGGCCAACCTCGGATATGCCTCCGGATCGCCGGTCCGTGCGCCCTCGCAAAACTCCCTCACGGGGCAAACCGTGCACAGCGGATTGCGCCGTAAGCAAACGGTCGCGCCGAGTTCCATCATGGCCTGGTTGTGATCTCCGGGCCTTTTGCGGTTCAGCACAGAGTCGGCTAGCGGTGCCAGCGTCTTGGCGGCGTCCCCACTATCGCGAAACGCCCGTCCGTCGGCCGTCAGGCGCGTCAGGATACGCACGACGTTGCCATCGACCACCGCAGCCTCGGCGCCGAAATTGATACTCGTGACCGCTGCCGCCGTGTAGGGACCGATGCCTGGCAGCTCCCGCCATTGTTCCGGGGTGCGGGGGTGTTCCTTCATTGCGGCCAAGGCACGCCCCAGCCGGTGCAAGTTGCGCGCGCGGGAGTAATAGCCCAGTCCCTCCCAGAGTCGCAGCACTTGGGCTTCGTCCGCCGCGGCCAGCGCCGCGAAGTCGGGCAGGGCGGCCATCCACCGTTCGAAATACGGCAGCATGGTTTTTACCTGAGTTTGTTGCAGCATGAACTCGCTGACGACGGTGCGGTAGAGCGAAGGTTCCTCGCGCCAAGGCAGCCGGCGCCGCTCAACCTCGAACCACGCGAGCAGTGCGGATTGGAATTTTGCGGGCTGATTGATCAGGGTTTTGGCCACGGACCGCACAGAAGGTTCAAAAACAGCCGGAAAGCCAATGCAGATTCTTTTTGTGCTTTGGGCGCTTTTTGTGGCCAATGCCTTGATGCCCAAGCAGACGACCTCCGACGACGGGGCCCCCAAGAAACTCGCACTCTACACCGTCAAGCTCGACGACACCCAGATGGATGCCCTGCGCGCCTACTGCTCGTCGCACGGCTGGGCGCCCTTTGAGGTCGCCTACACGCGTTTCGCCTACAAGGCCGAACACCTGAAACTCAACGTCACCGCCTACACCAGCGGCAAACTCGTCCTCGCCGGCAAGGGCACCGAGGACTTCGTGCGCGACGTGCTTGAGCCCGAGATCACCCAGGCCCCCAAGCTTGGCTACGACGAGGTGCTCAACCCCGACTGGTTCGAGAGCCATGCCGGCCTCGATGAAAGCGGGAAGGGCGATTTCTTTGGTCCCGTGGTGGCCGCCACTGTTATCGCCGACAAACCCGCCATCGAGGCCTGGCGCGAGGCCGGTGCGCAGGACTCGAAGAAAATGACCGAGGGTAAAATCCTGCAACTCGACCGCCTCATCCGCAGCACTCGCGGAGCCGTCGTCAAGGTCACCTACTGCGGTATGCCTCGCTACAACGAGCTGATGGCCAAGCCCCGGGCCAACCTCAACCTCCTGCTCGCCTGGCAGCACGCCAACGCCCTCATTCAGGCTCTCGCGGAAAAACCCGTGAAATGGGGACTGCTCGACCAGTTCAGCGAACAACCCTTGGTGCAACGCGAGCTGGCCAAAAAGAACGTCGCCAACTTTGAACTACGCATGCGCACCAAGGCCGAGTCTGACCCGGTGGTTGCCGCCGCCTCCATCGTCGCGCGTGCCGAATACGTGCGCATCATGGGCGACCTCTCCAAGCGGTTTGGCGAACCCCTGCAAAAAGGCGCCGGCCCCCGCGTGAAAGAGCAGGGCCTCGCCATTATTGAGCGCTTCGGCGCCCGTGCGCTGGGCGACTTCGCCAAACTTCACTTCCGCACCGCCTACGAGGTCGTCAAGGCCGCTGGCAAACTCGACGAACTTCCGCTGCCCGAACCCAAGGAAAAATTCGGCTTTGGCCGTTGAGCGATGACCAAACTAACCGGAGTTTTAACGCAGAGGCGCAAAGGCGCAGAGTTCGCCAAGGCTTTGCCATCTTCGTTGGTTCTGTCCTCTGCGGTCCTTTCCGGTTCTGTGTCTCTGCGTTAAAAAAAGAACCGCCCCTATGCCTAAACGCCGCCAACTCCGAGGTTACGATCTCCGTCAAATCGACGGTTACTCGGAACTCATCGGCGTGGACGAAGCCGGGCGTGGTGCGCTGGCCGGTCCGGTCGTGGCCGGCGCTGTGTTGGTCACCAAGGACTTTCTCGACAGTCGCTGGGCCGTTGCCAATGCCAACCGTATCAACGACTCCAAGCAGCTCAGCGCACCCGAGCGCGAAGCCCTCTGGTTTGAGTTCGAGACTCTCATGGCTGAGGGACTCATCCACGTCACCTTCGGCACCGCCGACGTTCGCGAGATCGAGCAGTTTAATATCCTCGGCGCCACCAAGCTCGCCATGCGCCGGGCCCTTGAGCAGATGCACCCGCCGACGGCCTTTGAATTCACCCGCGAGCCCGACTTATTTGCTTCGCCTGAAGAGGTGGCCGCCTACATCCCGACCGTCTCCGCTCGGATCCTCGTCGATGGTTTACACCTGCGCCATTTTCCTTATCCGCACACCGGCGTGGTCAAAGGTGACGGCCGCTCGCTCTGCATCGCAATGGCCTCGATCATCGCCAAGGTCACCCGGGATCGTCTGATGGATGGCCTGGCCTTGGAGTTTCCCGACTACGGTTTTGACCGGCACAAAGGCTACGGCACCGAGGAGCACCGTGAGTCGATTTTGCGCGTTGGACGTTGTCCGCATCACCGAGACACCTTTCTGCGTAAACTTTTCGCCGGTCGCGTCGATCCCGACCAGATCGACTTTTTGTCCGAAACCCCTTGAATACCGTTTCCGACATGGCCGGCAAAAAACATACCTCACTCGATCGCGTCCTTGGACGACTTGATACGCTCGACTCGGTCAACCTCGCCAACCTTGTCCAACGCCTCGCCCGCGAGCGCGGCCTGTTTGAGGATATTTTCAACGTGCTCCAGGAAGGCGTCCTCGTGATCGATGCCGACGGTGAGATCGCCTACGCCAACGCCGCCGCCCACCGTTTGATCGGCCTCGCCGCCGATGACCTGAACGGCGCCATCCTCTGGCGGCTGGTGCCCGGTCTGCGTCCTTCGTTGGAGTCGGCCTTCGACGACTCCGCGCCCGCTCGTCCGGTGGTGACCCGCGAGATCGAGCTGACCTATCCGGAGCCTCGCTCGGTGCGACTCTATATGGTGCCATTCACCGGTGACGGCTCCGGCTCGGAACGTCGGTTCGCGGTCATCCTCAGCGACATCACCGCCGAGAAACAAACCACCGCTGAACGCATCGAAGACGAACGCAGTTCTTCGGTCATGCTGCTGGCGGCGGGCGTCGCGCACGAGCTGGGCAACCCGCTTAACTCGCTGACCATTCATTTGCAGCTGATCGAACGTAAGCTTCGCAAACTCAAAGCCGCCGCCGGTTCCGGCCGCGAGACCTCAGGCCTCGCTGAATCGATCCGCATTTGTCAGGAGGAAGTCGGTCGCCTCGACGGGATTATTACCAATTTTCTCGACGCGATTCGTCCGCGACCGCCCGATTTGTCCGACCTTAACCTGGCCGAGATTCTGGCTGAGGTGCTCGATTTTCAACATCGCGAACTCGAGGATCGCGGTATCGAGGTCGAGGCCGAGATCGCCAACCGCCTGCCTGCCGTCATGGCCGACCGGAATCAGCTCAAGCAGGTGTTTTTTAACCTCACCAAAAACGCCATGGAGGCGATGCCCCCCGGTGGACGTCTGCGCATCAAGGCCAGCGCGGATGACGACAGCGTTTATTTGCTGTTTGGAGACAACGGCAGCGGTATCAAGCAGGCCGACTTGGCCAAACTATTCCAGCCCTACCACACGACCAAGTCGGGCGGGCACGGACTGGGCCTGATGATTGTGCAACGCATTCTGCGCGAGCACGGCGGTCAAGTCGGGATCGAAAGCCAGGAAGGTCGCGGCACGGTGGTCACGTTGCAATTGCCCCGAAAAGATCGTCGGGTGCGCATGTTGAAGTGAGGGGTGAAGCAAGGAGCGTGGGCATTCCTGTCCACGCTCCTTGCGATCAGGCTGCGGCGCGGCGCAACGACCGGCCGATTTCCTTTTTGGGAATGACCAGCGAGAGCAGACCGTCCTTCAGATCGGCTTTGAGCGCGGTGTAGTTCAGATGGGTGCCGAGACGCAGACGCAGTTCGTAGTCGTTCATGGCCTTTTCGAGATGCAGCGAGGTCCAGTTGACGCGCACCACCTGACGACGACGGCCGGTGACAATAAGGTCGGCGCCGCGCACGACGATCTCGACGCCGACCGGGTCAACTTCGGGCAGGTAGATGCTGAGACGAACGGCTCCGAGTTGCTCGGTGCAGTCGTAGTGCGGCTTGCGCACTGTGGATGCGGTTGCGGCGGAACGGCGAGGGCTGCGAACGGGCTTCAGCGGATGGATGATCGTGGACATGAAAATGGTTTTTAAATTTTGGAAAGGTGACGGATGGGAATCCCGGGTGGCGTGTAGTTCCGACAGTTTGAGCGCATTTTGGAGCGACTCAGGACTGACGGCCCGGGGGCAGTCGTTGTTTTCGCCCCGGTTGTCGGTAGGCGCTCCAAGGGGAGTTGGCCGGCAATTGATTGGCGGCGGCTCCGGTGTGAACTGTGGTGCGTTTGGTCATGGTCGCCATGATTGCATTTTGGAATATGCATAGCGCGTGCCAAGCCCCTCACGACCTTTGCGGGGTTAAGATTGAGTAACGCTGTTACCGCGCTGAAACGCGGTTATGGAATTCATGAATCGTTATCGCGAAACGAGTGGGAATAAAGTTCGGTGACGCCTGTTCTTATGGATTCGATGAACCAAGATATTTTCACCCGGTTGGTGGACACGCATTACGCGTCCCTCTACCGATTCGCCCTCAGCCTTGCACGGCGCGAGGCGGATGCCTGCGACTTGGTTCAACAAACGTTCTATGTGTGGGCAACCAAGGGCAGTTCCCTGCGGGATGTCTCCAAAGCCAAGACTTGGCTGTTCACCACACTCTACCGCGAATTTCTGCGCGTCCGCCGTCGGGGTCAGCGTTTGCAATCCATCGAGGAGTTGCCGCCCGAGCATCAGGATGTTCCCGCCGAGGCGGTGGACCACGTTCTTCGGCTGGATGCCGGTCAGGTCGTGGATGCCTTGCATGAAGTCGACGAAGTCTTCCGGGCTCCGTTGACGCTCTTTTATCTGGAAGATCTCTCCTATTTGGAAATCGCGGAAACTTTGGATGTGCCGATCGGCACGGTGATGTCGCGATTGTCCCGAGGCAAAACCCAGCTCCGCGCGCGGTTGGCGGCCGAATCGGCCGGCAAGGTGGACGCGATCATCGACTTTCCCGGTCAGCAAAAAGGAACCGCCTGACATGAATAACCAAGACGCCAAATTTTATCTCAGTGCTTATCGTCCCAGTGGTGATGATGCCCGTGACCCGGCGATGGCCGATGCCCTCGAACAAGCCCGTCGCGATCCCGGATTGCGCGAGTGGTTCGAGCGTGAACAAGCGCACGATGGCGCCGTGTCCGCCAAGTTGAAGTCGATTACTCCGCCCGCGGATTTGCGCACGACGATTCTTGCCGGCGCCCGCGCGAGCGGCCCGAACCGGGTGCCCTGGCAGCAATCCCGTTGGGCGGCACTGGCGGCGATGCTGGTCATGGTTGGCACCATTGTGACGTTGTTGGTGCGCACGCCGTCGGCCACGGGCGGCTCCGGCGGCCTGGTGGATGTGGCCGGCTATGCGTTGCGTGATCTGGCAGGTTCGCATGTGGGCGGCTTTCCCACGGAGCAATCGGATTTGGCGAAACGACTGAGTGGCGAACAACCGCTTTTGGCCAAGGGTCTGGACATGACTCCTGAACAACTGCGCGAACAGGGATGTCACACACTTAAGGTCGGCGGGCATGACGTTTTCGAGGTCTGCTTTAAGCGCGACCAATACTACCACCTCTATCTGGTCCGTCGCAGCGACGCCCGGGTTGAGCAGGGCGACGAGCATCCCATTCTCGTGTCAAAGCTGAGCAAGGCGGCGTTGTCTTGGGCCGATGAGCGCTACGTCTATGTGCTCGCCGGCGAGGGAGACGGTCAAAACCTGCGCGCCTTGCTCTGATTTCAAACTTCTTCAGGTTTATGAAAATCATCCTCTGGATAGTCCGTATCGTCGTCGCGTTCATCTTGCTGCAGACGCTCTTTTTTAAATTCACCGGGGCGCCTGAGTCGGTCTACATTTTTAAGACCGTGGGGCAGGAGCCCTGGGGCCGCTACGGGTCGGCCGTGGTCGAGTTGATCGCGGCGATCTTGTTGCTCACGCCGCGCTTTGTGGCCATCGGTGCGGCCATCGCGCTGGGGGTGATCAGCGGGGCAATTTTTTTCCACCTGACCAAACTCGGGATCGAGGTGCAGGACGACGGCGGCCTTCTGTTTGGCCTGGCCGTGGTGGTCTGGGTGGGGAGCGCGATTATACTTTGGAACTTCCGGCGCACCCTGCCGGTGATCGGTCCCAAACTCTAATCATCAATCCTGTCCGATGATCATGAAGAACTACCTCAGTCTTTGCCTTTTCCTTGTGCTGGGTCTGGCCGCCAAGGCCGAAGATCCGGTCAACAAAACTTGGACTGGTGTAGCCATCAAAGGCTACGATCCCGTCGCTTACTTTACAGAGGGAAAACCGGTTAAGGGTGACTCAGATTTCAGCTACGAGTGGATGGATGCCACCTGGCGGTTTGCCAGTGCCGAGCATCTGGCCGCGTTTAAAAAGGAACCGGAAAAATTTGCCCCGCAATTCGGCGGATATTGCGCTTGGGCCGTGTCTCAGGGCTACACTGCGGGTATCGATCCTGACGCGTGGAAGATTGTGGAAGGGAAATTATATTTAAATTACAGCCTGGACGTGCAAAAGAAGTGGGAAACCGACATTCTCGGTAATATCAAAGCGGCCCGTGCCAACTGGCCCAAAATCATCGTCAAATAACCCCGGATTTTAATGATCGCCGCTGCCATTCGCGCCAATCTCCACGTGCTCCAACAGGGGAACGATTTGCTTAATACGCTTGATCCGGTCCGCTACGCTTCTCGTGTGCCGGCTTGTTTTAATGCCGCGCCGGGTGGACATCTTCGTCACGTGGTCGACCACTATCTGGGATTGCTTGACGGATTGGTGAACGGCCGGGTGGACTACGAGCATCGCTCGCGTGATCCGTTGATCGAATCCGACTCAAGCTATGCCGCCGGGATCATCGAATCGATCATGGTGCGTTTGCGCGCGGTGGAAGTCGCCGACCGGAAATTGCAGGTCCGCGCGGAAACGGGTGGTGATTCCGACGATGCCTGGTGCGCCTCATCATTGCTCCGCGAATTGGAGTTTTTGCTCAGTCACACGGTGCATCATTACGCGTTGATCGCGACCATGTGCCGCCTGCTCGGTCACGAGCCGGTGTCCGATTTCGGTATGGCTCCTTCAACGCTCAAATTTCTGCAGTCCCGCGATCTGGCCGCGTCGTGAGCCATGTGCACATTTACCTGGTGGCCTTGCGCGGATGGTTACGGTTTTTTCTTTAACCGCGATGAACTGAACACCCGGGTCGCGGAGTTACCGCCGGCCCCGGGGATGAGTGGCGGGCTGGCGCATCTGGCACCGCTGGACGGTCCCGAAGGCGGCACGTGGCTTGGCGTCAATGAGCGCGGCATCAGCGTGGTGTTGCTCAACGACTATACCGTGTCGTGGCGTCCGCCTTCGCCGGCGGCAAGCCGCGGGTTTCTGGTCAAGGCGGCACTGGGCGCACGCACGCTGGAAGGGGTGGGACGTCTGGTGTCGGATTTTGATGTCGGCAGCACGGGGGCCTTTCGACTGGTGGCATTGGCGCGCACCGGAGCGGTGCATGTTTATCACTGGGACGGCGAACGCCTGGAGCATACCTCGGGGGATGATGTGGACTGTTTCTTCAGTTCATCGTCCTACCATCCGCGCGAGGTTATCGCTGCCCGGCGGGCGGCCTATGACCGGTTGTCCAATCGCACGGATGAGGATGTGTTGCGGGCTTTGCACTGGGCTCATGATTCCTCAGCGGGTGCATTCTCAGTGTTGATGCGGCGCCCGGATGCGGCAACCCGCAGTGTTTGCGAAGTTCGGGTGGGGGCACGCGAGGCGAGTCTGGCCTATACGCCGGTGGTTTGGGACGGGGATGTTTTGGCCAGCAGTCGCACGACCGTATCCATTCTGGACCTGCCATGAGCACGTGGGCGCAATCCGCACTTGCGGCCGCGGGTGAGGGCGGGCTTTGGGCGTTGCCCGCGCTGGCGCTGGCAACGTTTGTGAGCGAAGATCTGGCCTGCATCGCGGCGGGGTTGCTGGTGGCGCGGGGAACCTTGGAATTTGCACCCGCGACGACGGCCTGTTTTGTCGGGATACTGGCCGGCGATCTTTTGCTGGTTGCCTTGGGCCGTGGGCTGGTGCGGGCGGTTTTGACTCGCGGGCCGTTGCGGGGGCG
>JBBKWO010000021.1:0-7306 GCA_037969015.1 Opitutaceae bacterium | reverse complement strand
CCCCCCAACCCTTTCGTCTTTTATCCGATGCACTCCTTTCTCCCATTTCTTCGCAGCCACTGCGCTCTCGCCTCCCTGCTGGTCACAGCCCTGATCCCCGCCCTGCACGCCGACGCGGTCGACACCGACTCGAAACCACTCATTTCCAACGCCAATCTGGAAACAGATACCAACGGTGACCAATGGCCCGACGGCTGGCCCAGTCTGCGTGCCAACGGCTCTTGGGAAAACGAAGACGGCAACCACTTCATCCGCATGCGCAGCACCGAGCCCGGCAAACTCGTGATGCTCTTCATGCCGCTCAATATCCCCGCCGACTCCAAGGCCCTCAAGCTCTCCTGGCGTTGGCGCGTCACCGATCTCAAAGTCGGCGACAAGCCCTGGTGCGATGCCCGTATGATGATGGAGTTCTACGACTCCGCCGGGAAAAAGCTCTCCCCCAACCCGTCCCCTGCTTACTCCCGCGGCACCAAGGGCTGGGAACAACGCTCCACCAGTTTTCTCGTGCCTGCCGGAGCTGCCACGCTCCGCTTCATGCCGTCGCTCTTCAACGTGAAGTCCGGAGTCATGGATCTCGACGACATCACGCTTGAGCCGACCGACACCACCGAGCTCGAGGCCGCAGCCAAACTCCGCGCCGAAGAAGTCGCCGCCCGCTACGTCGCCCCCGAAGAACCCAACCAGGCCAAATGGCCGTCCGAACTTCACGTGGAGGGCAACCGCCTCGTCGACACGTCCGGCAAGGAGGTCTGGCTGCAGGGACTCAACGCCGGCAATCTGGAAACCCTTCCCGCTGACAAGCAGGTCATCAAATCCGCCGTGGTCGGTATCGACGAGTGGAAGGCCAACGCCATCCGCCTGCCCGTAAAGGAAGAATTCTGGTATGGCACCAGCGACTACCAAAAGGATGGCGGCAAAGAATACCGCGACACCATCGACCAGATCGTCACCCTTTGCGCCAACCGCGGCGCCTACCTCATCCTCGACCTTCACCGCTACCGCGCACCCAAGGCCATCTACGCCGACTTCTGGAAAGACGCCGCCACCCGCTATAAGAACCACCCCGCCGTGCTCTTCGACCTCATGAACGAACCTCACGGCACCTCGTGGGAAGTCTGGCGCAACGGCGGCTGGGTCGGCGAAAAATCCGGCGTAGACGAGTCCGCTTTCCTCACCGCCGATGAGAAAAAAAAGAACCAGGGCTACGAATCGATCGGCATGCAGGCCCTGCTCGACGCGGTCCGTTCAACCGGCGCCCGTAACATCGTGGTCGTCGGCGGCCTCGGTTGGTCCGGCGACCTCTCCGGCGTGGTCAATGGCTACGCGCTCGATGAACGCGAAGGCGGCAACGGAATTATGTATTCCTGGCACCAATACAACTGGCACACCGGCTGGGACAAAACCGTGCTGCCCGTCGCCGCCCTGCACCCCATCCTCGTCGGCGAGGTCGGCGCCGATACCAACAAGATGAACTTCATCCCCCACGACATCCAGGAGTCTCCCTACACTTGGGTGCCCGACATGCTCGGCTTCATTCAAAAATATCGTCTCAACTGGACCGCCTGGTGTTTTCATCCCAAGGCCACTCCCGTGCTGATCTCCGACTGGAAATACACCCCCACTCCCTTCTGGGGCGTCTTTGCCAAGGACGCACTCGCCGGAAAACAGTTTGAGATGAAACGCATGCGCTGATCCCTAAGGAGCGTGGACATTCCCGTCCACGCCACCCTGCCCCTCAGTCTCAGCTTCCACACCATGGTCCGCACCACCCGCCCGATGGCCTTCACCGCGCTCCTGCTCGGCCTCTTCACCGGCGCCGTTTCAACGCATGCCGGCGAAATCACCATCGGCGTGCTTCAACCTTCCTCGGCAAAGGCCGTCGAGATGGCCGCGGCCGGTGTCAGCCAGGTCGTTTTATCCGTCTCATGGGAACGCTTTGAACCCGCAGTCGGCTCGGCTGACCAAGCCTACATCCAACAACTCCGCGACGAGATCGCCACCTACCGCAAAGCCGGCCTGCAGGTTGTTCTCGATCCCGGCATCCAATACCCGCCCGACTGGCTGCGCCAGTTGCCAGACGCCCGCTTCCAAAACCAATACGGCGATCTCTACGTCGACCGTGCGTCTGGAAAAAACATCGCCAACACCGTATTCAACGCCGCCGTGCGCTCCCACTACGGCACCTACCTCGGAGCCCTCTTCAAGGCACTCGGCACCGATTGGGCTGCCGTTCGTCTCGGCGGTGGCTGGTATGGAGAACTCAACTACCCCGACGCCACCTTCGCCAAACGCCCCAACTGCTACTGGGCTTTCGACGCCATCGCGCAGGGCACCAAGCCCGGCCTGCCCACCGGCGTCCAACCCTGCCCCGTGCCCGGCTGGAAACCCGGCGAGTCCTCAACCGACCACGCTTCCGCCCGGCGCTTTCTCGATTGGTATCTAGCCAGCCTGCAAAACTACCACGACTGGCAGATCATCACCGTCCGCCATTTCTATCCCGGTCCGCTCATGATGATGTATCCCTCCTGGGGCATCCGGCCCGGCCAGATCGAGCCCGCCGTCGCCGGAGACCTCTCCGGCGAAACCTCTCCTGAGAAAAACGGCGAAATCCAGCGCGGCTTCGACTTCGCGCGCTTCATCGACGGCATCAAAGATCCCAAGGTCTGGGTCCACTGCACTTGGATCGACTCCAACCCCGAATGGAGCGACGAGACCAGCCGCGATCAGACCCGCTGGAGCCCGGTTCACTACCTCGCCGCCCTTGCTCGCCGCCACTCGCCCTCGCTCAACGTATCCGCCGAAAACACCGGAGGCGGCGGTCCAGAGGCCCTCCGTCTCTGCGCCGACCGAGCCCGTGCTTACGGCACAAAATCCCTCTACTGGGCCTTCGCCCCCGACCTCTTCGACGGCAAGCCACCCGAACTAAAAGACCTCGCTCCGGCCTTCTCATCCCAACAATGAAAGCCACCGTCCTGCTGTTGCTGGTTCCGCTGGCCGCGCTCGCCCAGACCGACCTGCACTACGAAGCCGAGAACGCCCGACTCCTCGGTGCGACCCGCATCGCCTACGAAAACCCCGAGGGCACCGGGCGTGCGTGGGTCACTGGTTTTACGCAGGCCACCGATGCCATTGAGTTCACCATCACCGTTCCGAATGCCGGTGATTATCAACTCGACCTCACCTACTCGGCCGACGGCGACAAAAACATCCCGGTCAGCATTGGCGACAACTTCACCGGCAGCCGCCGCCTGCCAAAAACCACCGGCTTCGAAACCCGCACCTATGGTCGCGTGCCACTCGTCGCCGGCGACAACCTTCTGCGCATCGGCACCGACTGGGGCTACACGGACATCGACTCCATCCAACTCAAACCGGCCGCCCCACCCGTCCCCTTTCAGCTGCGCCCTCAACCGGTCACGCCCAACGCCTCGCTCGAAACCCGCCAGCTCTACACCCGACTCACGCGTGAGTTCGGCCGACGAACCTTTTCCGGACAACACGAGTCCGATACCCGCAAGCCGACGCGTCTCGATCAACTCGCCGCACTCACCGATGGCGCGGCTCCGGCGATCCTCGGACTCGACTTGCAGCTCTATTCGCAGGCCTGGACCAACCCCGAACGAACCGGCGCCACCGAGCTCGCCCTCGACTGGGCGCTCAAGTGTCACGGCATCGTCACCCTTTCGTGGCACTGGTTGTCCCCCTTCGGCGGAGCCGAACCCGCGTGGAACAGTTTCTCCACCGACAAGACCACCTTCGACGCCAGCCGCATCACCGACGAAACCTCGCCCGAATACGCCGCCATCATTGTCGACCTCGACCTGATTGCCGCGCAGCTCAAACGCCTGCAAGCCGCCGACGTGCCCGTGCTCTGGCGACCGCTCCACGAAGCGGAGGGCCGCTGGTTCTGGTGGGGGGCACACGGCCCCGAGACGACCAAGGCCCTCTACCGCCTGATGTTCGACCGCTTCACCAAGTTTCATCACCTCGACAGCCTCATCTGGGTCTGGACCACCACCGACAACAACGACGCTCCCGATTGGTATCCGGGCGACGACTACGTCGACATCATCGCCACCGACCTCTACGCACCAGAAGGAACGCATGGCGACTTTTCCGCAGTATTCGACCGGCTGCGTGAACTCTACCACGGCCACAAACCCATCGCCCTCGGTGAATGCGGCGCTTTGCCCGTGCTCACGGACCGCGCACCGTGGCTCTGGTTTTTGGTCTGGGACGACAACCTCGTCCGCCCGGCCGTAAATGCACACGTCGTCATTGCAGACACCTATCGCGCTACCCGCGTCTTGCGGCTTCCTGATCTGCAGACAAACGTTACCGTCAGCCCCTGATAATATTCCAGCTCCATGCACAACCTCCTGCTCGCCCCGTTACCCGAGACAAAGATTGCCACCATTCTGGCCCAAACCGCCGGCCGGCCCGCACTCCCTCCGCTGAGTGACTCTATCTGGAGCGACCTGCGCAACAATCCAGCGGTCACCGTCTGGCTAAATCCCGTGATCGAACTCGCCACCGCGGAAAGCGAACAGCCGCTACCCGAACTCACCGACGAGCTCTACGCCGACTTCTTTAAAACCGGCAACCGCCTACCCTTTGAGCAACCTTACTTCGAACGCCGCCGCCGGCTTGGTCGCGCGGCGATGGCCGTGCTACTCGGAGACGTCGCCACCCGCACGCGACTCCTGCCGTCGTTCCTCGCCAAGCTAAACGCGGTTTTCGACGAGACCTCCTGGTCCCTGCCCGCCCACGTCTGGAGCGCACCCACCGGCAAGGACCCGATGACCATCGACCTCTTCGCCGCCGAGTGCGTCAACAACTTCGCCGACCTGCTCGTCGTCTTCGAAGAAGTCATTCCCGCCGAACTCGCCGCGCGTATCCGCGAACGTCTGCGCATTCAGGCCTTCGAAAACTACGCGAATCGCGAACCCGCCTTTCAATGGACCACGCTGCCGATGAACTGGAACGCCGTCTGCCATCAAGGTGTGCTCGGCGCCGCACTCGCCATAGAACAGGATCACGCGCTGGTTGCCCGCATGCTTACCCGCGCCGCCGCCTGCCTGCCCATTTATCTGGAAGGGTTTGGCAACGACGGCTCCACGTCCGAGGGCCCCGGTTACTGGTCCTACGGCTTCGGTTGGTTTAGCGAGCTTAACGCGCAACTCGAACACCGCACCGACGGGCAGTTCTCGCTCTTCGAGGGCGACGCCAAAGTCGGTCGCATCGCCCGCTTCGCGCCGTTAATGACGCTTTCAAACAGCCAGATGGTAAACTTCTCCGACGGCGGTCGCACCGGCTTGCTCGCTCCGGCGTTGCTCACCTACCTCGGTCAACGCCTCGATGACCCCATTCTCATTGCCCAAGGCGCCTCGCTTTATCGTCAACAAGCGGAGACCGGAGTGGAACTCGGCGATCTCCGTCGCGATTTTTTTAACATGTCACGGCTCGCCTTGCGCACGCCGTCGCCCGAGGTCCTCGCCAACGCCCGCGAGCCCGAACAACCCGACGCCTACTTCGAAGACTACGGCGCCATCGTCGCCCGCGGCACCGATGCGCGCGGGCACCTCTGGGAATTTGCCGCCAAAGGGGGACACAACGCCGAGCATCACAATCACAACGACTGCGGCAGTTTTCTGCTCAACATCGATGGCGCGCCCGCGCTGATTGAAATCGGCGCACCTGAATATGTCCGCGCTTTTTTCAGCGACCAACGCTACGAGTTCCTCGCCGCCCGCTCGCTCGGTCACTCCGTGCCCTTCGTCAACGGCCACGAACAACGCGCCGGACGCGAATTCGCCGCCACCGTGCTCAAAGCCGAAGTTGGCACTGACCGGGTCGAGTTCATCGTCGATCTCACTAGGTGCTACCCGCCCGAGGCCCGTTGCAAAAAACTCCACCGAACCTTCGTGCTGGAAAAAAACGCCGGCACGCTCTCGGTCAGCGACACCTACGAGCTTGAGGACCACGTCCAAATCGAGTCGCTGCTCATCACCAATCGTCCGGTCACTCACAACGACAACCACGCGCAACTCCAGACCGAACGGGGCGCCAACCTCCGCATCACCCCCGGTCACGGCACGCGGCTCACCCATATCGAAACCTGTGACTACCGCGGCCACAAAGGCACCGATGAACACGTGCAACGCCTGCGTTTCGCCCCCGGCTCTGCCGCACCCACACTTGACGGCATGATCATTTACACCATCCGCTTAAGCTGAAGCCTCCGTCTCCTCCGGCTTAAACTCAATCCAACCCATGCCTGCCGCCCCCGACATCACCCCGCTCTGGTCAACCCCCGCCCCCGGCTCGCTCGGGGATGGACCCAATGATATCCCGACCCTCACGTGCTATCGGCCCGAAGAAGGGAAAAACAACGGCGCCTCCATGCTCATCCTGCCGGGCGGCGGTTACGGCCATCTGGCCCCGCACGAAGGCGAAGGTTACGCTCACTGGCTCGTCGCAAATGGCGTCACGTGTTATGTGCTAAAATACCGCCTGGCGAACCACGGTTACCGCCACCCCTGCATGATTAACGACGCCGCCCGCGGCCTGCGCATCGTGCGCGCCAACGCCAGACTAGACGGCCTCGATCCACAACGTATCGGCGTAATCGGCTCCTCCGCCGGCGGACACCTCGCCTCGACATTGCTCACCCACTTCGACGCCGGCCAACCCGACGCCACCGATCCCATCGAACGCGAAAGCTCCCGGCCCGACCTCGGCATTCTTTGTTATCCCGTGATCAGCGGTATCACCAACCCGCACCAGGGGTCTTTTCAAAACTTGCTCGGCAACCCTCCGCCGGCCGACCTGCTGCTCGCTCTCTCCAACGAGCGCAACGTCACCCCGGAAACCCCGCCGACCTTCATCTGGCACACCGCCGAGGACGACGCGGTGCCGGTGGAAAACGCCTTTCTTTTTGCCTCCGCGTTGCGCAAAGCCGGCGTGCCCTTCGACCTGCACGTCTACGAAAAGGGCCGCCATGGACTCGGCCTCAGCACGGCCAACGCGGAAGCTCCACCGTGGGATGCCGCCTGCCTGTTCTGGTTCGAGCAAAGGAAATTCTTAAAGGCCTGAACCAACCGCATTCAGAAAACACCTCCCGTCGATTTCATAACGCCGAGCCTCAAAAGGTTCGGCGTTTTTTATCATCTCCTCACGCAGCCCGCCCCGCCCGGATGACCAGCTCGCGCCCAGAGACAATAAGCTTTGGCATTTCGCCACGGAATGGCATGATTGAACGCCTCCCCTTTGTCTGATGAATCGTCTTCGATTCGTCGGCCCACCC
>JBBKWO010000020.1:0-54066 GCA_037969015.1 Opitutaceae bacterium | reverse complement strand
AAGCACCGTCAGCGCTCCCGTGCTCAGGGTGCCCAGGGTCAACGCATTCGTGTCCCGGATCGTCGTCCCCGCTCCGGAGGTCAACGAGACCGCCGCTTGAAAATCATTGCCGGCATTCGCCAGCGTGATCGCCGCCGTGCCCGCATCGATGTCCGACGTGCCGGTCACCGTCAAAGCGCCCGTCTGCGAAATCGCTCCGTTGTTACTGGTCGCATCCAACACGCCGGCCACCGTTCCAGCGCCCAGATTCAAGGCACCGGTCGAGACCACCGTCAGAGCACCTGTATCCAACGTGCCTAGAGTCAGCGCGTTGGCATCCGTCACCGCCACCGCCGAGTCGGCGGTCAAAGAAACTGCTCCCTGGAAATCGTTTGTCCCCGTGACCAGCGTAATCGAGCCAGTGCCCGCATCAATATCCGATCCTCCGGTCACCGTCAAAGCTCCCGTCTGTGTGATCGCTCCATTGTTGCTCGTCGCGTCCAAGCCACCGGTCACCGTGCCCGAACCCAGATTCAGGGCTCCGCCGGAAAGCACCGTCAGCGCTCCCGTGCTCAGCGTGCCCAAGGTCAAGGCGTTCACGTCGGTCACTTGTGCCGCCGCTCCGGAGGTCAACGTAACCACTCCTTGGAAATCGTTCGCCGCATCAGTCAAAATAATAGCTCCGGCTCCTGCGTCGATATCACTTGTCGACGTCACTACCAAACCGCCCGCGGCACCCGAAATCGTTCCACCGTTGCTGGTAGCATCCAGCACTCCGGTCACCGTTCCAGTGCCCAGGTTCAACACTCCGGTCGAGACGACCGTCAAATTGCCGGTGGCAACCGTGTCCAAGATCAATGCATTGGTATCGGTCACCTGCGTGGTTGCACCCGTCAAAGAGACTGCTCCCTGGAAATCGTTTGTCCCCGTGGTCAGCATAATCGAGCCAGTGCCCGCATCAATATCGCTTGATCCGGTTACCGTCAGGATATCGCTCTGCGTGATATTACCGTCGTTGCTGGTCGCAACCAAGGCCCCGCCCACCGTGCCGGTGCCTAGGTTCAAGGCGCCGGTCGAGATTACCGTCAAGGCATCCGTCGTAACTGTGCCTAAGGTCAACGCGTTCGCGTCGGTTATCGCAACCGTTCCGCCGGCCGTAAGAGTCACCGCGGCTTGGAAGTCATTGGCCGCGTTGCTCAGATTGATCGTGCTGGTGCCCGCATCGATGTCCGACGTGCCGGTCACCGTCAAAGCTCCCGTCTGCGTGATCGCCCCGTCGTTGCTGGTCGCATCCAACACTCCGGTCACCGTTCCGGTGCCAAGGTTCAAGACACCGGTCGAAACGACCGTCAGATTACCGGTATCCAACGTCCCCAAGGTCAACGCGTTGGTGTCGGTAATTTGTGTGGTGTTGCCGGTCAAGGACACCGCACCGGTAAAGTTGTTGGCCCCTTCCGTGAGCGTGATATCAAAACCGGTCGCATCAATCGACGTCGTCCCGGTCACGGCTAGACTGGTCGCACCCGTCTGGTCCACATCACCACCTGCCGTCAAGTCCAACGCACCACCGATGGTGGTCGCACCAAATGTGGTCGCGTCAGCAGCGAGGGTCAGGGAACCCGTGCCGGTGTTGCCGCTTACGGTGACATCATCGGCCTCGGCAACCACTACGTTGCCAGACGCCTTGCTCAACACGATTGCTCCAACATCCGTCGTCAACTCCGCACCGGCGGTGGTCGTTCCGACTGCACCGGCTCCGTTGAGATTCAGGGTAGTCGCCGTCACCGTTCCTCCAGTGCGGGTCAACGCGCCACTATTGTTAAAGGTCACCGTGGCTGCATCAACGTCATTGCCCAAGGCCAGCGTAGTGGTGTTCAAGGTGATCGCGCCCGTGCCGACATCCAGCACGCCACCGTTCACCGTCGTGGCCGTGGCAGTCAAAGTCAGGTCGGCATCGGTGATCGATCCGTGGATTTCCACCCCATTACTCTCGGCAATGACGGTGTCCCCACCAGTCTTATTCAATACGATCGTAGAAACTGCGGTGTTCAGTTCTTCATCCGCGGTGGTCGTTCCGACCGATCCAGCTCCATTGAGGTTCAACGTGGTCGCCGTCACCGTGCCTGTGCCACCCGAACGGGTCAACGCACCGCTGTTGTCGATAGTCACGGTGGCCGCGATTAAATCCTGGCTCAAATCAAGGGCCACGGTGTTCAACGTCAGCGTCCCTGTTCCGACATTCAATGCGGCGTCATTTACCGTGGTGTCGCCAATCGATGTGGTCAAAGTCAGGTTTGCGTTGGTGATCGTTCCATTGATCTCCACGCCATTCGTCTCGGTGATGAAGGTGTTGCCTGCACCCTTCGAAAGCACGATGTCGTCAACATCGGTCACCAGATTTGCTCCACCTGATCCGACCGCACCGTTGTTGGTCAGGTTCAAGGTTCCCGCCGTTACGGTTCCGGCGGAGCGGGTTAATGCACCGCTGTTGTTAAAGGTAATCGTGCCCGTGCTCGCATCAACATCCTGACCCAAGGTCAGAGTCGTGGTGTTTAGCACCAAATCAGTATCCGTGAGGGTCAACGAAGCTGCATTCACGGTGGTGGCACCGGCGGTCAGGGTCAGGTTGCCGTCTGTCGATCCGTTGATTTCCACGGAATCGATTTCGTTGATGAACGAATTACCAACCCCCTTGTTGAGGGTGATCGTCCCCACGGAGGTTTGTAGGTTCGCAACGCTTGTTCCCACGTTGCCAGCACCGTTCAGGAAGAGCGTGGTCGCCGTCACCGCGCCACCCGTGCGCGTCAGGCTGTCGCTGTTATTAAAGGTGATATTGGTGCCCAGCACACTTTGACCGAGCGCCAAGGTGGTCGTGTTGAGAACAACATCGGCCGCACCCACATTGATGCCATTGGTCGTGACGGAAGTCGCGGTGGCAGTCGCGGTGAAATTGGCGTTATTAGTGGCGATTCTGGTGATCGTGAGACCGTCGGAGTCCACATAGGTGATGGCACCATCATAGGTGCCGGTGTTCGACAGCGTATCCACGTCATTGGTGGTGCTGATCAAACTGGCATCGCCAGCACCAGCGAGCACGAGATTTTGGGCCGAGATCGTGCCTGTGTCCACCTGGCTGATGCCACCACCGGTGTTGGTGTTCAAGGTAACCGTGTTAGTCGCTCCGGCCGTAAGTGAGCCGGTGCCCAAAGTGATCGCGCCCGTGTTGTCGAGATCGCCCACCCGGGTATTGATTGTGAGATTTTGAGCTGCATCGACAGCACCTGAGCCACTCAAAATAAAGCTATCACCGGAATTAAAGACCAGCGAGCCGGTGGTTTCAGCGACCGTTACACCCGTGTTGACGGTAATGTCATCCAAGGTAGGAATAACCGATTCCGTGGACGTATAAGTGAAAGTATTGCCTGCACCCGTGTTGGTGCTGGTATTCACCGCGAAGGTGATCGGGCTACCGGCGGTAACCGAGCTACCGTTGGTGGCAACGATCGAGGTTTCGTCGAGGCCGGTAAATATCGGGTTCAACAAATCCAAGTTGGCAAAGGTGAGTCCACCGGTATTGCTCAGATTGAAAAGACCGGGGGATCCACCGGTCTTTTGCACGGCAATGTTGGCTACTCCAGTGGTCAAGATGACCAAGCCGTCAGAAATAAGACCGAGATCACGAGCGGTGGTCGAGCCAGCGAGACGCAAGATACCAGAAGACCCTGCCTCGAACAGAACGGCTCCTGTGCCGGTGCGTGTTCCGGCATTAACATTGCCACCCAGGCTGATGCCTGTGCCGGACAGAATGATATTTTGATTCAAGGCCGTAATGGCGGCGCTGGTAGAAACTGTTCCACCCGTGCTGATAATGCTGATGTTACCCGTATTGGTCAGCGCGGCGCTGATGGTAATGGCATCCGGGGAGGTCAGCTCGTAATCGGCAAGATCCAGGCTCAAGGCACCAACCACACTGATGGCACCGGAATTACTGTCACCGATGGTGACGGTGGCGGCACTGATTAAGTTGAGTTCAACATCATCCAGACCGAGGGTGTTGGCACCATCGGTGGCACCTGCACCGAGGGCGATCAAAGTGCCGGCGGTATCTTGATGGAGGATAGCTTCATTGTCTGTCGTAATGGCGAAATTGATGTCCATCTGGTCGGCGATCAAAGTAATGCCGGCGTCGGCATTGATCGTATTGTCCACGGTCAGGAGACTTTCGTCGCCGGCAGCAGTCAGACTGACCGACGCGGTGTTGGAATCGATCGCACCATTAACGGTGATATCACCGTTGCCGGTGATCACGGTGAGGTCGCCGGTGGTGGTGATTGCACCGAGGATGAGGTCGTCAACGTTGTTGATCTGGGTGGTGGCTCCACTGACCACGCTAACCGTATTGGCAAAATTATTCAGTCCTTGAGTCAGCGTGATATCGCCTGCGCCGGCGGTCAGGGTTGTGGTGCCGTTCACGGTCAAAATATCGGCCCCAGAGGCGGTATCCTGGGTGATATTTCCCCCATTGCTCGTGGCGATCAGCGCACCGTTCACCACGCCATTACCCAGATTCAGATCTTCGGTAGTCACTGGCGCACTCGCATTCGCGATTACGGTCAACGCGCCGGTGCTCAATTCGCCCAAGTTCAGGCCGTTAGTGTCGCGGATCTGGGTGGTGGTGGCTGCGCCGGAGGTCACGTTCACCGTTCCCGTAAAGTCGTTGGCGGTGTTGGTCAGGGTTATGTTGCCTGTGCTGCTGGTGAGCGTGGCACCCGCGGCTGTAATCGCCTGGGCCTGGGTCAAATCACCGGCCCCCTGCACTGTCAGCGTCAAGTCGCCCGTGCCAACGTCTACACCGGTGGTTGCGCCGACCGTGGTAATATTGATGCCATTAGAGTCCGTGTAGGACAGGGTGCCATCGGTGGTCGCCGCGGCCAGATCCGTGATCGCGTTGCCCGTGTTCTCTAGAGTGACATCGCCGCCTGCAGTGACGAGCTCAAGGCTGGTGGCCGTGATATCTTCGTCTTGGGTAATGTTGCCAGTCCCCGTTCCCGTCTCAAGTGTCAAACGGGCTCCGGCAGTCGCGCCGGTCGTGCCGCCTACCGCTGTGATAAAGATGCTATCGGCATCCGTGTAGCTCACGATTCCAGAGCTGTTCACCGCAAGGTTCGTCACCGCGTTGCTGCTATTTGTCAGCGTGATCGCTCCCGTGCCGCCGATAAGCTCAAGGCCCGTAGCAATGATTTCCGCTGACTGGGTGATAGTGCCGGTGGTTGTAGCCGAGAGTTTTACGTTAGCCGCGCCTACATTGATGATACCATTTACGGCCAGTGTGCTGGCGGCACCGGTCGTCAGAGAGACGTTATCGTCGCTGGTGGTGATTCCGGCTGCGGCAACAGTCAACCCGTCGATATCATTAAAGGTAAGGGCTCCATTCAGGTTTGTTGTCGTGGAAATCGTGTCCACGTCGTTGGCTCCACCGAGCACCACGTCACCGACACTGCCTGTGCCGATAATCAGGTTCTGCGCAGTAATCGCCGCAGTCTGAGTAACTCCACCGGCTTTCGCCGTGAGCGTTAAATCCGCGGTGCCAACGGTGATCACACCGTTAATCACTAAAGCGCCTCCAGTCGTTAGCGACACGTTGTCATTGGTCGTGACCAATCCAGGCCCGACCACCGTAAGACCGTCGATATCCACATAGGAAATAGCGCCATTATAGAACCCTACCCCATTATTAGTGGAGATGTTGTCGACGTCATTGGTCGCACTCGTGAGAGTGATATCTCCTCCACCAAAAAGCACTAAATCAACAGCCGTGATTGTCCCACTGGTCTGCTCCATACCCTGAGATTTAGCATTTAATGTAAGGGTGGTCGCGGCACTAACATCGCCGTTCAGCGTAATCTTACCATCCGAGTCATTAACGTTGTTCGCATTGCTGTTTAACTTCACGGAGGATGTATTCGACGTCACGGTGCCATTTTGAATGAGGGCGTCTGCTGACAACACCTCTACTTTACCGCCCGTGGATTGAACCGTAACCATTGAATTAATGGTCACGTCATCGACATTTGCAGACATAACGCCGGTTTCAGTTGTCTCGAGGTAGATATCCCCGGCTTGGCTTAAGGTGTTCGCCACCGTCAACGAACCCTTGGTGGAAATGGTTGTGGTGCCACCGCCTGCATTGCCCAAGGCGACACCGCCGAATCCGGTTACTGCATTATTAAGTGACAGGGGGCCGGTATTGGTAATATCGATATTGCCGCTGGTAGTATTGCGGAAGGCGAGGTTGCTGACTGCTAGGCCACTGAAGTTAATTCCGGTTGCGGCAATAGCCGACAGGCTGGTGGCCGATATTGAGGTTGCACCGACTTGAGTAATCGCACCGCCAGAGGTCACCGCCAATATGCCTGTGACCGTCGAGGCACCCAAGATGATGCCATTGGTGTCATTCAGCGTTACATTATTACCACTGGTGATCACGACGGTGCCAAAGTTGTCAGCGTTATCCAACGTGATATCGTTCATGCCTGCTGCCAGCGTCGTCGTGCCAGTGACGGTCAACGCAGCGCTATCGGTGATCGCACCGGCAGCGATAAGATTGAGCGCGCCGGCGGTTGAACCCTGAAGGGCCACCCCGTCCGTCTCGTTGATAAAGGTGTCACCCGCTGTGGCAGCCTTGTTGAGAATGATCGTTCCTGCGGTTGTCTGCAATCGAGCACCGCTGGTGCCCACCGCGCCGAGACCGTTGAGGTTTAGGTTTGTCGCCGTCACCGTTCCGGCGCTGCGGGTTAGTGCTCCACTGTTGTTGAAGGTCACATCGGCACCCGTCACATCTGCACCGAGACCCAAGGTCGTCGTGTTTAGCACCAAATTACCACCCACTGCGGTCAGCGCTGTTCCCACCGTCGTCGCTCCGGCCGTCACCGTCAGGTTGCCGCCACCGGTCGTGCCTTGCAGCGCCACACCGTCGGCTTCGGCGATCACCGTGTTGCCCGCGGTCTTGTTGAGGACGATCGTTCCCGCAGCAGTCGTCAGCTCTTCGCCAGCCGTGGTCGTTCCCACCGCGCCGGCACCCGTCAGGTTCAGGGTCGTCGCAGTGACCGTTCCCGCCGAACGCGTCAGCGCTCCGGTGTTAAATAGGGTAACTGTATCACCAGTGACATTTCCACCGAGATCCATCGTAGTGCCGGCAGAAAGAGAGGCCAGACCCCCAGTAGAAATCGCTGCGTTGAGATCGATAGATTCCGCTGCAAACAGCGTAATAGTGCCTGTTCCAGCATTGGTGATATCGAAATTTACGAAAATATCGCTGTCGGCCAGCAATGAGAGATTGTTGGAACTGTCGTAGCTGATAGCTCCATCCACCGTGATATCACCACCGCCGGGGCCTGAGCCGGTGCCTGTATTCGTTGTAGTGATAGTGACACTGGCTGATGCCAGTTGTTTGAGCAGCGTATTGAAAGTATCGCCCGCGCCTGTGCCGATGTAGATGGTCGAAGTATTTTCATCTACACCGTCAAATACTCCGCCAGCAAAGGTGGCCGTGCCCGCGGGATCAGCGACGTCTCCTGCAAGTAGAGTGATGTCCGTCGGGTCCAGCAGCAATGTGCCAGTGGTGCCATTGGCGGCACGGAGGTCGGCGAGACCGCGGTAGGTCAATTGTTCTTTGCCAGAAACTTCGGCGTTGCCGCCGTTGCCACCGAGGGCGCCGCCTTGGGCGGAAATGTTGCCGTAGAAGCGGGTGTCGCCGTCAGCCCAGACGACCACGGTGCCGCCGTTGCCGGATTCGGTGGCGTCGGCATTGATCACCACGTCCTTGCCGACATAGGTGCGGCTGGCGTTTTGCACGGAGGTGTCGGTCTTGCCTTGGAAGCTGCCGCCGATGAGGGCTGTGCCGCCGCCGTTGGCGCCGGAGACATCGATGAGCGCGTTGTCGGTGAGGGCGACACGATCACCGGTGATGGCGACGTAGCCGCCGGTGCCGTCGGCGTTCTTGGCGGAAGCGGTGCCGCTGTTGTAAACGGTGCCGGTCGTGCCGGTGAGGAGCACGCGACCGTTGACGGTCTCGGAACCCTGGGCGCGGATGATGCCGGAGTTGTTAACCGCGGTCGCGTAGGCGGAGCCGGTGGCCTTCATGGTCACGAGGGCGGCCTGGACTTCACCGGTGTTGCGGATGGCGTCGCCATCAAGAGTGGTGTCGGAGGAGGTGCCGACCAAAACGCTCACACGGTCGTCGTCGCCGGTGGGCTGGAGGAGAATGTTGGAACCGGTGGCGATGCCGGCCTGGGTGCCGGAGACGATGCTGCCGGCGTTGTCGACCTGACGGGCAAAGAGGAACACGCCGTTGGCGCCGGAGATGGAGCCAAGGTTGGTGATGGCGGCGGTGGAGTCGCCCGTGAAGTTGAGCTCGCCACCGGCGAGGAATTGCGCGTTGGAGACGTCGAGGGTGGAACCGATGAAGGAACCGGTATCAATCACACCGCTGGAGCTGACGGTGATGCCGTTGGGGTTAATGAGGATGACCTTGCCGTTCGCCTGCAGGGCGCCGGCGATCATCGAGGGGTTGAAGGTGACGACGCGATTGAGGGCGGCGGCGTTGGAGCTGTTCTGTAGGAACTGGGTGAGCTCGCCGGAGCCGATGGAAAAGTCCTGCCAGTTGATGATGACGCTGTTGCTGCCCTGGTTGACCGTGAACGTGTTGCCATTCTGCTCGAAGGTCGCCTGACCCGCGACGACCTGCCCGCCGGTGGGGTTGGCCGACAGGATGCCGACGGTGGCGGGGTTCATGCCGGTCATCAGTGACACGAGCACTGTGCTAACGATTCGTTGGAAGGTGGTGGCCCTGTTGGCTCGGATGATTGAGATCATGATGTTAGCGGCTGTTATTTCTGTCCGGTCTGTAAATTTTTTACTTAGGAAATTGGAATTACTAAGGCGTATGCTGCGTGGAAGTCTTTATTTAAGAGCGACCTGAATAGGCACAATAAGTTGCGGATTCTGTAGCAAGAGACATGCAAGAAGGTTTGTTCCGAAAAAAGTGTCAATAGCCAAAGGACTAGGGAGTTTTACCGATTTTTACGAATGGGCCCAATCGGACCCAATTGGCATAAGTAGCACTTCTTAGGTCTCCGTTTTACAAAGGTGCGTTTCATGAGCCGTAGGGTTACCATTTCTCCTGCTACGGGACGTTAAACCGGCCCCCTGTGATACGGCAGCCGGAACACGAGATCCGTGATTTATCGCGCGGACCATCGATCGCGATTACTCACAGCCTACTCCCAAGTAATTAACTATCTTACTTGTGAATAACCGCTTGTGAATAACCAAGAAGACGACCCCAAGCCAAGGCCCCTCCGACGGGGGGCTTTGCAAATCGATAGCGCTATCGAGTGAGTGGAATCAACCCTGGATGTCCGCCCGACCGCTTCGATGGTCACCGCGACGACTGGGATTGGGCGGGGCGGCAATAGGATAATTTTTACACTATTAAATTTTTTACATTATGGCCGCCCGAGTCCCGCCCGACACCCAATTTTAACAAACTATCGGAATTTCATCAGCCCTGAGCTCGGGGCACTCGGGGAGGCGAAAAATGGTCTCGGGAGTCATCCGCTTGCTTGAAATCAACCCATGCCGTGCGGACCTAGCCCCAAAGTGCTCCTAGTATAACGGGGCGAAGCCCGCTCAGGGTGACACGCCTCCTACTCTTCCAAGCCAAAAACCGCCCGCGTGTAGTTGGCGATTTCGAAGGGCTGGAGGTCCTCGGGCTGTTCGCCGAGGCCGACGTAGCAGATGGGCAGCTTGAGTTCACGCCAGATGCCGACCAGGGCGCCGCCGCGGCTGGTGCCATCGAGTTTGGTCACGACGAGCCCGGTGAGGCCGAAGTTTTTGTGAAAGACGCGGGCCTGCTCGATCGAGTTGCTGCCAAGGGAGCCGTCCACCACCAGCCAGGAGTGGTGCGGGGCGGAGGGCATTTGCTTTTGCAACACCCGGCGGATCTTCGCGAGCTCCTCCATGAGATTGCTCTTGGTGTGCAGCCGACCGGCGGTGTCGATGATAAGGTAATCATGTCCGCGGCTGCGAGCGGCCTGTAGGGCATCAAAGGCAAGCGCGGCGGAGTCGGCACCGGTGTGGCTGGCCACGATTTCGATGTCGAGACGGGTGGCCCAGCTCTTGAGCTGCTCAACGGCGGCGGCGCGGAAGGTGTCGGCGGCGGCGACCAGCACGGTCTTGCCTCGTTGCTTAAGCAGCCAGGCGAGTTTGGCGGTGGTGGTGGTTTTGCCGGAGCCATTGACACCGATCATGATGATGACGGTTGGTCCGGGGGCTTCGCCTTCGGGTTGCACTGCGCGTGCGGGCACTCCGCCTTCGGCGAGCGCGCCCTCGCAACCGGCGAGCGCGCGGGTGAGCACGGCGGAACCGATCTCGGCGGCGCGCCGGCCCTTGAGTTCGGGGTCCTTTTTGTAGGCGGCCTTGATCTCGGCGAGGATCTCCTCGGTGGTGGCAACGCCAAAGTCTGCCGTGTAGAGCGCCTCCTCAAGCTCGTCGAGCGAGGCGGCGTCGATCTTGCGTCCGCCAAAGAGCCCGCGGGTCTTGTCCCCGATGGCGGCAAAGGTCTTCGAGAAGCCGTCTTTGAATTTTTTAAACAGTCCGAACATTGAGACTTATTGATTGGGAAGGTTTCCCAGAGTTTCAACGCAGAGGCGCAGAGATGGTGAGGACGCAGAGCTGATAAACAGGTTAGAGGACATTTCTTTGCGACCTCTGCGTCTTTGCACCTCTGCGTTAAGATTCCAATCGCCTCAGGCGGTCTCGATCTTGCGGGAGTCGCGGCCGAGTTGGCCTTTCATACGGTCGAGGATGCCGTTGATGAAGCGCTTGGAGTCGGGATTGGAAAACTGCTTGGACAGGTCGATGGCCTCGTTGATCGAAACGACCGGCGGGATGTCTTTGCGATAGACCATCTCGAAGATCGCGAGGCGCAGGATCGCCAGATCGATCTTGGCGATACGGTCGAACTCCCAGTTTTGGGCCAGCGAACGGATGCGGGCGTCGATCTCGGATTGGTTGAGCACCACGCCCTGGATGAGCTCCTCGGCAAAACCGTAGTAGTCGCGGGGCTGTTCGCAGTTCTCCTCGAAGAACACGCTGAGGTCGTCAGCGAGCACGACCGGATCGTTGATGCTCCAAGCGTAGAGATATTGCAGGGCGGAGACGCGGCACTCGCGGCGTTGGGCGAAAAGGGCTTTGCTCATGAAGAAAGTAAACGTTTGAGGGCCGCCATTTCGAGGGCGGCCTGGGCGAACTCGGCGCCACGGTTGATGGAGCCGGTGCAGCGATCCACGGCTTGTTGACGATTCTCGACCGCGACCACGCCGGCAATGACCGGCACGCGGGTGTCGAGCGCGACGCGCAGCAGACCGTTGGTGGCCGCCTCGGAAACGAGCTCGTAGTGAATGGTGTCGCCGCGAATAACCACGCCGAGCGCCACGACGGCGTCAAACGGACGGGATTCGATCAGCAACTGCGCAGCGGTTGGCAGCTCGTGCGACCCGGGAACGCGATGGGTGATGACTTCCTTGGCTCCGGCGGCGCGCAAGGCATTTTCCACTTGGGAAACGAGGGCGCCGACCAGCTCGGGATTATAACGCGCAGCGACAATACCGAAGACAAGATCGGCGGCATTGACTGCTGCAGGCGTGGGCGCATCGAGACTCATGAGAAAGAAGAACGAGAAGATGTGTGCCCCCACGGCGGCGGCGGCAACTCATTTTCGCAGGGGACACCGGAAGGAGGGCGGGGATTCCTGCCCGCCCAGACTCGGTGTTGTATCGCTGAAAAAACTAAGCGCTGGGGTGAAGTCGCGTCCAACGGGGCGGGCAAGAGTCACCGCCATCCTTTGACCAGCTTACAGGCTGACTTGATCGACGATTTCCAGACCATAGCCGTCGAGACCGACCACCTTGCGGGGGTTGTTGGTCAACAATCGGATGCGGGCGAGGCCGAGCGCGACGAGGACCTGGGCGCCAATACCGTAGTCGCGGAACGACATCGGAGGTTCGCCGTGTTCGCCGGCGGGTTTGGCCGCGGCGGCTCCGCCCTGGGCGTGTTCCATATAAAGCACAACCCCCCGACCGGCGGCGGCGATGGCCTTCATGGCGGCGGGTAACTGAAGATGGCCGGTGGTCCCGCTCTGCCGGAAAACATCGCTGAGCAGATTCTCACTGTGCACACGCACCAGAGTCGGCTCGGAGCTGATTTCGCCGAGGGTGAAGGCGAGGTGGTGACGGTTGTCCACCTTGCTCCGGAAGACATGCAGCTGGAACTCGCCAAACTCACTGGCAAAGGGACGGGTGCAGACGCACTCGACCAGTTGTTCGCGGTGGTGGCGGTATTCGATCAGCGAAGCGATCGAGATCATCTTGAGGCCAAACTGCTCCTTAAATTTCACCAGCTCCGGCAAGCGGGCCATGGTGCCGTCGTCATTGAGAATCTCGCAGATGACCGCGCTGGGATGTTGACCGGCAAGCAACGCCAGATCGACCGCCGCCTCGGTATGGCCGGCCCGCTCAAGCACGCCACCGTCACGGGCGCGCAGCGGGAAAATGTGACCGGGCTGAACGAGCGACTCGGGACGGGCCTGCGGATCGGCCAAAATCGAAATGGTGCGGGCGCGGTCGTAGGCGCTGATACCCGTGGTGATGCCTTCCTCGGCATCAACGGACACGGTGAAGGCGGTGCGGTGCGATTCGCGGTTTTCCTGCACCATCGGATTGATCCCGAGGCGCTTGAGTTGGGCGCCGGTGGTGGGCACGCAGATGAGGCCACGGGCGTGGCGGATCATCATATTAACGCTTTCGGCGTTGGCCTTGGAGGCGGCCATGACGAGGTCGCCCTCGTTTTCGCGCCCCTCGTCGTCGGTTACGATCACAAGCTGCCCGGCGGCGATGGCTTGGATAGCTTCATCAACCGGATCAAAAGGATTGGAGGAGTCGGTGCCCATGGCGGACGGTCAAAGTCACCGAGCCGTGCATTGGTGTCAAACCCGGCGCGAAACGTGCAAGTAGCGACGGATGAGGTTCCCCGATTGCCAACTCAACGCTACGCCACTCAGCTTAAGACCTTATGCGCGCTTTTATTCGCAATCTGGAACTGATCCTGACGATCGCAGGGCTACTGATTGTGTTTGTCGCTACCCTGATCGCCGAGTCCAAAGACGTGGACCCTTGGCATGCGGCGGCCATCACAGCCATCGCGGTCGGAGTCATCCACGGCTTGCTATTTTGGGCCGTGCGCAGTCGACAACGCAGGGTGCGCGAAGCGGTTTTAAAGGAAATTCAGGCCATGCTCAGCGACATCATCAACAACCAGCTCACGATCATTGAGTCGTCGAACCACCTTGATGCAAAAGAATCCAATCGCCCGAAATCCGTCAGCAGCATATCCGAAGCCGTGCAAACTATCTCCAGCTCACTAAAGAACCTGTCGGCGGAATCCCTGCGCAAGTGGCAGATTCGTTACGGCCGCTCTCCAGAAGCCTAAGTCAAATAGGCATCAGAGCACCAACCCGCCCCCCATGCGTTTTAACATCAGGCATCGCACGCTCTACACCTACGCCGGCACCGCGCTCGAGTCCTTCATGGAGGCCCGGCTGACCCCGGTTAACGATCATCACCAACGCCTGATATCGCGCACCCTGACGTCCGACCCCGACGGCAATGTCCATTCCTACACCGACTACTTCGGCAACACCGTGGAGGCCTTGTCCATCGTACGGCGGCATCGCCGCCTGTTGCTGGAGAGTGTTTCCGAGGTCGAAACCTTCAGCCTGCCCCCGCCCGAAGCCGCGTTGGAAATCAGTATCTCCGAGGCTCGCCAGCTCTACCGGAGCGAGAAGCTGAAACTCTTTGAATACCTGATGCCTTCGCCGGCCATACCGATGTCCGAACCGGTGCATCGGCTGGCCAAAAAAATGTTCACTCCCGCCCAGCCGCTCGGGGAGTCACTACTGAAGCTCAATCACTGGATCAAAACCCACCTCGCCTACAGAACCGGCTCGACCAAAATCGACACCCCGGTGACTGCCGTGCTTCAGCAAAAAGCCGGGGTTTGTCAGGACTTTGCCCAAGTGATGTTGGCCATCCTGCGCTCGGCGGAAATCCCCGCGCGCTACGTCGCCGGCTACATCGAAACCGAAAGCCAACGACAGGCATCGGAAGCAGCCCGCACTCCCAAGCTCATCGGTGCCAGCGAGAGCCACGCTTGGGTCGAGGTCTGCCTGCCCGGCGGCTTCTGGTGGCCGCTCGACCCCACCAACGACTGCGTCGCCGGCGAACGGCACGTGAAGGTCGCCTCCGGTCGCGACTACCTCGACAGCACTCCCACCCGCGGCGTGTTTAAAGGCACCCACACCGAAAAACTCGCGGTGGCGGTGATCATGCAGCGGGTGTGAGGCTGTGGCGTATAGCGTGTAAAGTGTGCCGTCCCCGGCGCATTTGAGACGAACGCGTGCGGAATCGGCCGGGGACGGCCGATGCTACAAACGAACCGGATTGGCCCGTTCCCACGAGAACAGGAATTGTTGGGCCAGACCGGCGGACGAACCGAAGTGCGTGCGCCCAAAGTGCGCCACCTGCGCCGGACTCCAACCGGTCAGGCCATAGTGGCGGCTCATGACCTTGATGATCCACGTATCGACCGGGAACGCCTCCAGCTTACCCGCGCCAAAAAGCAGCACGCAATCGGCGACCTTCTCCCCCACTCCGGGCAACTCGCACAAGCGCAACTTGGCCTCGGCGTAGGGCAACACCTCGGTCACCTCCAGCCAGCCAGGACGCTCGGCGAGAAACTCCGCGGTGCGCTTGATGTAGCCGGCGCGAAAGCCGAGCTGGCAGCTACGCAAGACCGCGTCGTCAGCCGTCGCCAGCCGCTCCCATGTCGGCAGCGCGCCGGCCTCACCAAGACGTTCGGCCAGCAGGGCCAGCATCTGCTTGATCTGCACAATCTGCTTGGTCGCGCTACAAAGGAAACCCAGCAGCGTTTCGCCAAACGGCTGACGCAGGATGCGCAGGCCCGGATACGCGGCGAGACAACGCGCCAAGTGCGCATCGCTGCGCCACGGCAGATCGTCGACGAGCTTGACCCAGTCGCGGTCGGCCGCGAAGTAACGGTGGACATCGCCCGCATCGGCATCGCCGGTCCAGACGAGCCGACCGGAGGCTTGATCCGGCTGGATGGTGATCGAGTGCTTCGACCAGCGGCCCAGCCAGACACCCGGCTTGCAACCGGCCTGATTCCAACGAAATGCCTGCCCGCCGTCGACCAGCTCCGCCAACACCGCGGGATCGGGTGCGGGATCGAGTGGGAGTGACTGGCGGAGCATGGTGAAAACCTTTTACCGAAAACCGATCATTAACCACGGATTTCACGGATAAACACGGATTCCTAATCCATCTTATCCGTGCTCATCCGAGCTATCGTAGTTAAAAAAAACAGCGCGCTAAGTGTTACTTCAAAAACGCCGGGATCTGCTCATTGACGATCTGTTGGGCGAAGGTCTCCCGGGCGTTGATCAGGTCGAAGTTGCCCCCGTGCACCAACACCTCGGCAGCGAGGTTGCGGGTGTTGTAGCGGCCAGCCATCGCAAAGCCGTAGGCGCCGCCGCTAAGGAACGCCAGGTATTCACCTTCGCCGACCTCCTGCAGCTGACGCTGCTTGGCAAAACAGTCGCCGCTCTCGCAGATCGGGCCAACCACGTCGGCGAGGAAGGCCGGACGGCTAGTATCGCGGTGCAGCGGCACGATCTCGTGGTAGCTGTCATACATGGCGGGACGGGCCAGATCGTTCATGGCGGCGTCAACCACCAGGAAGTTGCGACCCTCGCCACGCTTCAGGTATTCGACGCGGGTGAGCAACACGCCAGCGTTGCCGACCATGTAGCGGCCCGGCTCCATGACGATTTTGAGACCAAGCGGCTCAAGCAACGGGGTGAGCGCGGCGCCATAGGCCTCGGGCGTAAGCGGACGCTCGGCTTCGGGCTTTCCGGACCACCACTCCGGCGAACCGCTGGCGAGGGCGTCCTGATAGATGATACCGATGCCGCCACCAATGGAGAAATAGGTGATGCCATACTTCTCCTTCAGGTCAGCCACGAAGGCGACGACCTTGGTCACGGCCTCAACGAACGGCGCGAGCGTGGTGAGCTGCGAACCGATGTGCATCTGCACACCCTTGATGTGGATGTTCGGATACTTGGCGGCGGCGGCGTAAGCGGCGGCGGCGTATTTGAAAGGAATGCCAAACTTGTTCTCGGACTTGCCGGTGGTGATCTTGGCGTGGGTCTTGGCGTCGACGTCCGGGTTGATGCGGATGGCAATCGGAGCCTTAACGCCAAGCTTGCCGGCGACGTGATTGATGCGGGCGATCTCAGGCTCGCTCTCAACGTGGAAGGAGAAGATGCCGTTTTCGAGGGCCAGCTTGATCTCGGCCTCGGTCTTGCCGACGCCGGCGAAGACGCTGCTGTGAATGTTGGCTCCGGCGGCCAGCACGCGTTGGATCTCGCCACCGCTGACGAGGTCGAAGCCGGCGCCGAGGTTCGCGAAGTGGCGCAGCAGGCCGATGTTGGAGTTGGCCTTCATCGCGTAGCAGATCTGGGTGTCGAGCTTACCCATGCCGTTCTTCAGGCGGGTATAGTTATCCGACATGGTCGCCGCGCTGTAAACATAAGTGGGCGTGCCGTAAAGACGGGCGACTTCGGCGAGATCGACAGATTCGCAATGGAGGTTGGAGCCGGTGAAACGGAAGTGGTGCATGGCGGTCGGAAACAGAAATGATATCGGGCGTAAAACTCAAAACGCTGCGGCTTTCCCCAACGAAAAACCATTCAAATCTCTCAGCCCCCCGCCACCTCCACTTAACCCACCTCGGAAAAGTTTAACCTAATGGGTTAAACTTTTCCGGACACAACAAGCCCGTGCAAGGCGGCGGGCTCGTAAAGGTGCATTAAAAATATGCATCCGGTCAGGTTTCCCCTTGTAAGCGTCTCCGGTTTTCCATGACGGTAAGGACGTGCTTAATATGTTGCTCAATTTGTTCCGCCGTTCGCCCATTCGCATGGGTCGCGTGGACAATTCGCGCATCAAACGCACCCGCATCCGCAACGCGCAATTCGTGAGCTTTATGTCCGAGGGACGTTGCCTGTCAGGTCGCGACTCCGACCGCTACGATGCCCGTTTGCGCCGCCAAAAGCTGTTCCGTTCGCTGGCCACTGCCGCCGCGGCCGCCGGCATGGCTTGGATCGTGATCGAGAGCGCCAAGGCGATCTCGATGTTCTGAGGCGGGGAGAGCCCCAGATGTATTGAATGTGATGTGGCCTGATGTAGCCACGGGCGTCTCGCCCGTGAGAGCGACGTCAATCTACGAATAACGCCCAACACGCCCTCGGGGACGAGGGCGGCTACATTGTTTACTTACGCAAGCCGTTCAGGCTCCAGTCGTAGTCGAGGTAGCCGATCTTGGCGTCCGCCTTGGGTGCCTTCGGTAAGTAAGGCATCACGAAAGCGATTACTGCCGCGTCGCTACCGCCAAAGTCGGCGGCAAACCATTGAAAAATGCTGCTCAGTTTGAGCGTCTTGGCGGCTGGATCATAGAAGTTCCTAGATGAGTCGCGTAGGAAGACCCGCGCTTGGTCGTCGAGCTGGTCGTCGAGCTTAGCGGCGGTAAACGCCTCGGACCGTAGCGGCGGACAGGAGATTGCGGCGCAAACCAAGGCGAAGTGCACGCGTGGTTCCTTGAACTCGGGGCGGACGATATCGTTTTCGATCTGGTTCAGGGTAAGCGTGCGGCCATCGGCAAGTTTGATAACCGGTTGGTCCCAGGGTTTGCCGCCGGCGATGTCGCGGATGGAGGCGACGGGATAGTGGTCGACGACGAGTTTAAGTGTAAGCGCGTTGTAAGCGTTGAGCCAGAAGGCCAGCCGCGCGGAGCGGTCGGTGATCGTCGCGGGATCGGTCGCGGCGATGGAGGTCACGGTGTCGGTCAGACGCGGGTCGGCCTTGAGCGCGGCGTAATCAACCCGTCCCGCGTGGACATGATCGTGCAGTAGGGCGTCGTAGGCAAAGAAGTCGGGTGCAGAGGCAAGGAGCATCCCTCTCGCTAATAATAAAAAGGCAGCCCTGAGACATAGTCGGCGCATGTGAGTATAAGACACCAACCCGACTGACTTATTCCTCAATACGTAAAAGAAGCCAGTCCCCCACCTGCGCCGATCTTGGTTTAGGGAGCTACGTATCCCGCAGGACCACCCAGGCGCATAAAGCGCTTGTATACAAAAAAGGCGAAAATCAGCGCGACCACCGCCAGCATTGCCCCGATCACATAGGTAAAGCGATAGGTGTTACCCGTTTGATCAATGGTCAGGCCGATCAATGGGGCAAAAACCAGATGGACCGGCGATGCAATGAGGCTGGACGCAGAATGGAACTGCGCGAACTTCGCCGGCGGGAAAAGCCGCTGGGTCAGCGACGCCGCACTGGTCAGATAACACCCCGACAACACTCCGTGCAGCACCCAGGAAACCAGAAAGGTGTTCGGCGTTGTCGCATAAAATGCGCCCCATCCGGCAACGAGGAAATACCCCAACAGGGTGGCGATTGCCATTCGGAGCGGATGAAAACGATCCGCTAACCAGCCGAGAAAATAGGATAGGCAAAGAGATATCAGATAGGTCAGAGCCAAGCACTTGCCGTAGATATCCATGTCCAACCCCAGGCTGCGCGCGTAAGGTATGGAAAAGACGTTTATGGGGAAAAAGGCCAACGTCGCGGTCACCGACAGACCAAAAACCAACAGGTAGTAGGAGTTGGAGTAGCATTCTCGAAAATACTCCCTGACTCCGTCGAAAAATCGCTGCCCACGTCCCGGACGCGCAGGATCGACCGGGGGTGGCGGCGGATAATCCCCCTCCTTCACCTTCAGGCACACCCACGTAAAGGCAGCACCGTAAAAGACGCCGATACACAGCATGATGAGGGTAAAATGCTCCGGCACCTTACCCATCAACCAGAAGTTAAAAATCATACCATCGATGAGGCTGACCGCACGAAACAACCCATAGAAGCGTCCGAGCATATCCCGAGGCACCACATCGTTGACCAATCCGCCAAAAACAGCCGCACCGGCAATGGTCGCCACCTCAAAAGCCGCCCAAAACACCGCGAAACAAACGACCGAGACCAGTAACTCGCTTTCATTGGGCAATAAACCATGCACCCACTTCGCAATAAAGGGAGTGATCGCCAGCCCGATCATGCCAATCGCCGCCATCGGCGTCGTCACCAGTAGAAAGGGAATACGGCGGCCCCAACGTCCACGATGGTGATCGGATTTAACACTGATGATCGGCCCGATGATCAACCCGATGAGCACAGGGAAGGAGCTCATCAAAAGTCCGTAGACCAGGTTGGGCACTCCCAGGTGGTTTAAATACCAACCGGCCATCGCGCCCACCGACCGGTCCCGCATCGACCAGGCAAAGTCGCCGAAAAGCAGCCAACAGAACAACGCCAATAGACCCGCCGAGGTGTAGGTTAACGTGCCGACACGCCACGTTTTCGGCTCGGGAGCCTTTGATGTCGAGTTTGCGTCGACTGAACCGTCCTCCGAACGCGGACAATTCGACATGGCGCAGTTTCCTTAGACCAAACTATTGGTTTTCATCACCGTGGAATACCACCGCGCGCTGAGCTTGGGCGTCCGGCGCTGCGTGACGTAGTCCACATGCACGATGCCGAACCGCACGCTATAACCCGCGCCCCACTCGAAGTTGTCCATAAACGACCAGAGAAAATATCCCTTAACCTGAATACCATCAGCGATGGCTCGTTGAAGCTCGATGAAATAGTTGCGCAGAAGCACCTGACGGTGGAGATCGAACACCTCCCCGCCGACAACCTCCTCTTCATTATAACCGCAGCCACTCTCCGCGATGTAGAGTGGTTGCCGTCCGTAGATCTCGGTCACCATGCGCGGGCACCAATAGATCGCCTGCGGGGTGATCTGATACCAATCGCTATCCGTCATGGGAAAGGCCTTGGGGAAGGGAACCCGCTCGGGGCGACCATCAAGCCCGGCCCTAACGAAGAAACCGGCGTAGATGTTCAGTCCCAAAAAATCGGTCTGCTCGGTGATCAGCGCGAAATCCCCTTCCTCTACCAACGGACGCTCGGCCTCGGGCACGAGGCGCTGATAATCCTCTGAGTAAGCACCGCGATGCAGCGGATCCTGCACCCGAATATTATCTTCAATGAAAATTTCCCGCGCCGCCTGGATATCCGCAGGATTGTCCGGCTGCAGCGGGATCGGAATGCGCGGATTGTCCACCAACCCGACGACGCTTCCCGGAGCTCCGTGCGAGCGCACCGCACGCACGCCGTGACCATGGCAAACCAATGCGTGGTGATACGTCTGATTAACCACCGCCTGGGACTCGCGCAGTCCGGGCGCGTTTCGGCCGATGCCATAACCGTTGCGTGTGAAGGCGATGATTTCATTGAGCGTGAACCAGTGCTTCACCCGATCACCAAAGGCGCGCACGATGATGTCGGCGTAACGCGCAAAAGCATCCACGGTCTTACGCGAACGCCAGCCCCCAAAACGGTCCTCCAGAGATTGCGGCAAATCCCAATGGAACATCGTCACCCAGGGCGTGATACCGTTCTCGGCCATTGAATCGAAAATCCGGTGATAAAAATCCAGTCCCTCCTGATTCACCGCGCCATCGCCATCCGGAATGATACGCGGCCACGCCAGTGAAAGACGGTAGTGCTTAATCCCGAGTTCACGCATGAGGGCGAAGTCCTCGCGGAAGAGATTATAGTGGTCGCACGCCACACTCGGATTATCGCCCTTGTGGGTTTTCCCCGGCTGACTGCTAAAGTGATCCCAGACGGAAACCCCTTTGCCTCCGGCCGAGGCCCCTCCCTCGATTTGCGTCGCGGCGGTGGCGACACCCCAGATGAATTGATTCGGAAAGACGGTGGTCGATTGGAGTGCGGGCATGGCGGTTGACACCATGTTCTCCGAATTACAGCAGGGTTAAAGCAACCAGGCTGAGGTAAACCCACCTTTGGCTTAGGGAAACAATGCCCCCGCCCCATCCGCCCGCCTAAACGTGATTGCAGTGTGGATACGTGTCGCGAAATGCCTTCGGCGAAACCCCGTGCACTTTTTTGAACCAGGCTGAAAAATCGGGCGGGTGTGAAAACCCCAACTCGAGCGAGATTTGCTTCATCGGAATCGAGCTGGCGATGAGCATACGTCGGCACGTGTCGCGGCGCCTCATATCGAGATACTTCTTGGGCGTGACGCCCATCTCGGCGCGAAAGAGACGGACAAACTGGCTAAGCCCCAACCCCACTTCACGGGCGAGGTCTTGCTCGCGGAATTTTGTGGTGAGCGGCTGCATGTCGAGATGCGAGAGCGCCTGCAGCACCCGTTCGTCGCGGGCACCAAGACGGGAGGGATTAAGTCCGCAGCCAACCAGTGCGCTGAAGAATTCGTTAACAAAAGTGAGCAGTGCGATTTTCACCTCAAAAAAGTCCGTCAGCGAAAAATCGACCGATCCCAACAGACGGGCATCGGCTGCCGGTGCATGTGTGCTTGTTCGCGCCAGCAACATCCTCGCCGCCGCTTCCAGCGCCGGAAAACGCGCGCGAGGAAAAACCAGCCCGAGACCTTGATCAACCAAGGGTCGGCCATCAGGCCAATGCGCCTGAAAACGCACCGAGAGCAATTCGGCGTCGGGGCTAAACTGCTGTTCGCGGATACCCGCCCAGGGCAGTATCCATTGGCCGGCCTTGGCAGTGAGCGTGCGCCCCTCCTGGGAGACCTTGGCCGTGCCGCGCAAAATCAACCAAACGGCGCTGTAGTCGAGCGCCATGACCGTTGATGTCGATTCAATGCCCTGGGTAACCACATCCGCTTTCCCTCCACGTCCGCTCGCGGGCACCAGCCCTTCGTAGATCCATAATAAATTGGTCCGAAGTGCCAGCCAGTCTTGATAGCGAGTTGTCAGCGGGGGCATGATAAAACGTGCAACGTCCGGTGATCTTTCGTGTTCTCGCGATGAAGCGCAAGAGTGCGGAAAACGTCACTCCGAGGGCCGGGTTCATCAAACCGAGGTCGCGAGCGTGGTGTAAGTGTCCTCACGGGGACATCGTAGTCGGAATCGTCCGCTGGCGGTAGTCTGCGGGGATGAAAACGACCGTGGCCCTCCGATGTGCGTCGATGAAGTGGGGCCCGATTATTCATACCGGTGCCTTACCGGCCGTGGATTTCTGAGTAACGCGGTGTTATTTAAGCTAGGATTTTAATGATCGTGGATCCACGGGAGCACATTGGGCTCAGCCGTAGAAATGCAGTCGGAAGGGTCGTATCGAGGTAATTTGACGGCACCTTTCAGAGTGCGTCACACGCTCGAAATACCCACGGGTATTCCTCGGCATTCCTCCTCTGAAATGCACTCGTCATCTCACCCCGCTACTCTGCCTCCGACTGAATTTCTACGGCTCAGTGGAAATCGACTACGCTTTTGCTTTCATACGTCGGCCACCCCACCAGAGGAGTGCGCCGACACTCAGGACGAAGCCAGAGATGGAGAGAATACACAGTCGGCTGAAGGTGTCGTTCGGCACAAATAAGATGAGCAAGATCAGTGCGCCGACAAAGAGGACGGCCTTGGAGATGACGAAGTATTGCTCGTAGTCGACCGCGGCTCTGCCGATCTCAGTATCGTAGTCGATCGGAGTGTGCATTTTTTTAAAGAAGGCATCGACCTCTGTGCGGGATTTCTCACTGGTGTGCTTTGAGAAGAGCAGGCAGATGATTGCCGCGACTGAGCCAAAGAGCATGATCCAGATAGCACGGTCTTGAACGGTCCAGTAGTTGCCGTTGAGTTTACCATCGATGAAGGACCAGATCGATGGGGCCAGGCAGGCGCAAAAAATCGGGAAGTAGGACCATTTTGGCAGTTTCTTCAGCCAAAGTCCGAGGAACATGGGGAAAGACATCGGCACGCCGATGACGGACGCAACCGTCAGGCTGGCGTCGAAGAGGGTGATTTTACTATAAAAGGCAAAGAGCATCGCATAGCCGGTGATCAGCACGCCGAGGCAGATCGTGGCAATGTAACAGATCCGCATTTCCTGCTTGGTGGTGAGTTCCTGGGTGCGTCCGATTGCGCTGCGGATCCGCGGGATGATATTACGCACAATGGCGCCCACTTGGCTGTTAAGCCCGCTGTCCATGCTGCTCATCGTTGCGGCAAACATGGCGGCAATCATCATGCCCAGCAGGCCGTTTGGCAGGAGCTTCATGGCGATGAACGCGTAGGCACTCTCCGCCGGTTTATCGATTCCAGAGTTGAGGATCTCGGTCTCAAAAAGAAAACGCGCGACCATGGGGGGGATGAACCAAACGGCGCTACCCAAAGCCATCAGCACGAAGGCCAACCAGGATGCTCGTGACGCTTCTTTGCCGTCGCGGGCTGCGATGTAACGTCCGGCAGAGGATAAGCTGAGCTGGGAGTTGACTTGCATGAGAAAGATCGCGACGGCCCATTTGAGGGTGTAGCGATCACCGGCGAAAGCGCCGTTTTCTTTGATCAATTTGAAATCGTCTGCAAAACGCGGGTCTTTGAAAAAGGCGAAGAACTCGGAGAATCCGCCGACAGCACGCAGTGATAGAAAACAGACAAGGAGGGTAATGGAGAGCATCACCATGGCTTGCACAAAATCCGTCGCCATCACCGCCCACTTGCCCCCGGAGGTTGAATAAAAAATCACGATGATCGCGATCACGATCATGATCGGAATGATTGGCAGGTCCAATACTGTGCTGGCGAAAAGCGAAAGTGCATAGAGCTGGATGGCTGCGGTAATCGGGCCAAGGAGCACACCAAAGCAGGCCCCGAATTGTTCGACCGGAACGCCGAAGCGAGAGCGAACCACATCAGCCGTTGTATAGGCACGGGTCTGCCGCATCCAGCGCCCGATAAAGAGGCCGCCACAGGCAAACCCTGCACAGTTGGCCGCATAGATAATAAACAGCGAAGGGCCGCCTTCAAAGGCGGCCGAGGCGTTGCCGGTAAATGTGAAGGCACTGATTGCCGACATTAGAATACTGGTGCCGATCAGCCACCAACTGCCTTGCCCGCCACCACGGACGAAGTCGCTTAAGTTGGTGGTGAACTTCTTGAAATAGGCGCCGAGGGCGAGCAGGACGCCCAGGTAGATGGCGAGAGTCAGGTATTCAATGATCATGAAAAAGTGTGCGCAAAATGGCGGTATAGGTTTGGCACTAATCGGGCAGTTTCTGCTGGGGTTCTCTTGGGTATGAGCGGTTTTAGGACGATCTCTATTACCAGATGCGGGGCGAGCCGTGTAGTGAAGCTATCAGCTGTGACCGGTGAAATTTCCCATGTAGAAAAATCGACTCAGACGCCCACGTGATACGCTCCGAGAAAATGCCAGCACGCCACGCAGGTGCCTGCCTCCCTCCTTTGCGAGAGATGCCTTCAATCCAAATAAAAAAGCACAAGGCGTTTGCTCGCTGGCAAAAACATCCCCCAACGCATAGCCCATCGTGGATGTGCAAAGGTTCCGTTACTAAGGGGGGCACAGCCCGCGTTTACTAACGAACGGGCGCAAATACCGTGAGATTGGTCATACGAACGACCTGATAATAGTTCGGAGCGGCATTGGTATGGAGGTAGATTTTAAAAGTAATCGGGCTGGCCCCTGCGGACAGGTCCATTCCGCTGACGCTGGCGAGGTCGAACGTGGCGCGACTGCTGTTGTGAATGCCCACGCTGGCATCGGACTCAATGGAGGAAGTCCCGACCACATAATCCTGTCCGCCCAGATTCACGACCAAAGTAAAACTCACGGTGAACGTCGGGTAATCGGCGACTCCCATGATGTTTTGGGTGAGGCGATCAAAGCTCAGCGTTCCGACGGAGACCCGCCCGTTTTTTGCGGGCTTGAGCGTAAAGGAAAAATACCGCCCCTTCCTTAGGGCCTCGGACTCGGAAGTCGCCAGGACCGGAGTGGTCATTCCCACCTTGGAGGCGCTGGCTGCCAAACGGGCAAAGGCGTGACCATTACTTGGGGAAATCCCATAAGAGGCGCGTTCCACATTGCTGTCCCCGTGGACTAAAAACCGGCTGGCCTCGATCTCGGATGATACCGCCGTAGGTTCCACCCCGCGAATGGCATCATCAAGTTTGTAGTTCACCAGAACTTCCTGCGCAGGCAACAGCACAGAGGACAACAAGAGGCCGACCAACGCGAAAACAGGAGTGAATGATTTCATAAATGAATAGGGGATGTTAGGTAGAGAAAATCGAAGGGAAACGGGTGTTCTTGCTTCGCCCAGAACGCGAAGAGTTCACCCGATCAATCATTCACGCCGGAGTTATCGAGCAGACGAGGACGGTGAATTACTGCCGGCGGCGACGGGGTGCAAAAACCAGCATTCCAGCCACTCCACCCATAAGCAGAGCCGCGGTCGAGGGCTCGGGGATGGCGGCGGTGGTCAATGAAATGTTATCGATCCGTCCCGTCTCATTTGTGGTGACTGTGCCGGTGATATCCGTGGCATAGACGTAAAGGGTGAATGCGACGCTGGTTCCGACATTTTGGTAGGCGCTGAGATCGAAAGTGGCCGTGCGATCAATGATCGTGCCCGACGACGTTCCAGTTATGGCGGCAACGGCGTAGTCATATACGGAAGGAAGGACTATTTCCGCAGCAGTCCCGACTTTTACCCCCAACTTATAGTGCAGGGTATAACCGGGGTGGGCGCCGGTGCCCGTGTTTTGATAACCGTAGTCAAAACTCAGCTGACCGAAATCAAACGTTCCGACAGGTGCGAGCGTGAAGGCGAAGCGGGAGGCCGTTGACTGGGTGCTGCCCATGCTCTCCAAGCGCGTATAGACATGGCCACCGGCGGTGCTGGAGCGCCCACCCTGGGTGCCGGTCCCCCCGGCGGTCCCGGCCGTGAAGACTATGCTGGTGGCACTTTGCACCAGCGCCGCATCCTTGAAGGATGTAGCGAGGTCAGTAGAGAAGTCGTAGGTGGCCAGTGTGCCCGCAGCGACCAACGGGGCGCCCGCAAACAAAGCACAGGTCAAGGCAACAAGAGGGTATTGGAATTTCATGATGGAGGTAAGGAGCTGTTGATAAGGAAACTGATTTTCCTTAGATCTATACTTACCTCCCGCATCCGGAATCCAAAGTGCAAACGCTGATCAATTACGGCGAGAAACTTAGGAAAAATGGTGATTCCACCACATTTAAGCTTAGGCGATGCGTCTCCGAAGCTAAATCAAGCCCGTGCTCCAGCAGACCTACGTGGCCTGCTGGTCAACGCTTCGACGGGCCAATCTTCGTCACAAAAACCGCTTCGCGCGCGTCGCCGGTTTTCTCCAAATAAAACCCCGTGCGGGAAGCCGGCGGATAATCCGGCGAGGTTCCCTGATACACGATGAACTCACCCGGTGTGGCGAACTCAACCGTGAGCACGAGGCCACCCGGGAACTCCACTTCGAATTCCGCGCGATCCGTGAACGTGGCCGAACGCACGTTCGCCCAGAATTTGAACGGACCGGGTCGGCCAACGGTAAAATCGGTCGCTTCGGCAAAGTTCACCGGCAGGCGCACTTTGCCTTGGAAGTGCTGAGCAAGTCCGATGCGGCCAGACTCGGTGAGTTTCACCGATGCCTCATCGATGAGGGCATCGCCTTCGATCCGTAAGGTGCGGCGGACGTCCGCTTCAGAGCGAAAGACGGTTTGCGACTCACTGCCTTTCCAGATCTGCGGCATGGCAGTCCCGGCCTTCGGATGATAGACCGGCTGCTCAGCCGACATGATGCCGGCCTCGGCGTCGAAACGCAGCAGTTTGCCCTGATGCCACGGCTTCTGACCTTCACCATCAATGAGCGGCACGTTGTGATTGAGTCCCCGACGATAGTAATCGCTGGTCATCTGCGAGCCGTAGCCGGTCGTGCCCGGGTCGCGACTAATGACAACGTCGCCATATGACGCCGACCAATTGAGTGCCTCGCTTTGGGCATGAGATTTATTGACCTGACCGTAATGGAAAAATACCTGCCAAGGTCCTTTCTTCAACAGTCCAAAACGCGTCGACTCCATGTTGAGGGAGGCAACCTCAGGCAGCACATTACGGTCTGCCATGACCGCCTCAGGCGGATCGATCAACGTATCCCAAGAGTAGGTGCCCGCGACCTTGGCGAGGCCAAGCGTGGTAGGCAGAATACGGTAGGTGCGCGTGAGCCAGCCCGACGGTGCCTTCGGGATCACTGTAGAATCAGCCGGATTCGGCACGGTATTGTCAGGGAAGCGAATCATCAGCGGCGCGAGCATCATGTTTTGCACAATGGCAGCATCGTTGCGCACCCGGTCGGCCTGCCCGACCAAGCCGGCGAAGGTCAGCAGCGGCTCCATGGCCATGACGATGAAATCGTTGTAGCCCATCGATTGCTCATACCAAAAATAGTCGCTGGTGACGCCACGCCGGAACTGGTTGCGCAAACCGAACTCACCATCAACAACACGCGTCCACATGGCCTCGTCCCCGTAAAGGAGCGCCACCTGCGCCTGCGTGGCGCGTTGCCACAATGCGATGTTATGAATGGTCGCGTAGCTCTTATCCAGGAGCTCCGCCTCGGGCTTAAAGAGCTGGTCACGCCACACCTGCCGCCTCGCCGGCTCCGCCCAATCGAAGATCAGCCGAGCAGCCTCCACCAGGCGCGAAACGATGACCGCGTCATCAAGACTCTGGAAGCCGAGCCAAGAGTTGGCCCGCTTGCCAACGCCTTTTCCCCACCCCGCGTAATTAGCGGCATAGAAGTCCAGTTGGCCCGCCACCCACTCGGCATAGCGCTCGTCTCCGGTCAGTCGATATACTCGGGCGACGTCGCTCATTTTATCCGCGTGAATCTTACGGAACGCGCCCACCCAGGCGCGGAAGAGCGTTGGCGTGATTTCCACGCGATGCCCGGAGCGGCTCATGAAATGATCGATCTGCTCGCCGGGAATGTCCTCCGTCCAGACCAAGAACGAGCTGTCCTTCGGATCAATAAAGTCGTGATTCCAGCCAGCCTCCCACTCGGGACGATCATGGTGCCGCACCATCCATTCATCGGCCGCCTTGCGCTGCTCTTCCGCCCACTCAGCCCAGGCGGGAGAGGCTGCAATACGTTCACGCGCACCAACCCAATCTTCAACCGGCGTGCGATACGCCGAACCGTCGGGCTGAAGAACCTTCAACGAGCCAAATGTTTTCTCCGGCGACGGCTTAGGGTAGTCGATCAACTGATCGACATCACGTCCCCCCGACGACTTGCCCCCCGCGAGGCTGACGGATTGTGACGACGAAGGATGCTTCAACACCGCTGAGGCCGTTACGCTCGTCAGGGAAAAGTCATCGAAATGAGCCTTCACGCGGTTGGCATTAAACGAGTGAATCCACACTGACACAGAAACCGTTCCCGCAGGCGCTGTAGCCGCCAGAGAGAACTCCTGCCAGTCGTGCGTGCTGCTCGGAATAATACGAAGGATATCCTTTTTGTTATCGGGATCGATCACGCGCTTTCCCTGCGCATCATGAAAATTCAAATACACCGCAACGCCTTCGCCATCCACCACGCGTGCCCAGAAATCAATCTGGTAAGACGCGCCAGGCTGGGCCCGCAACAATGCTGAACGCAGATTGCTGCCGGAAGCCGCATTTTGATCGTCCACCTGAAGCCCAAGTTTGCCGGTGCGGGCAGCCTCTGAGGTGAACGCACTCATGCCTTTGTCGGCTTCAGAAGAGTCCCAGGACTTAAGTCCGTCCTCAAACCCGGGATTCGCCAAAGGGAGCGCGGCGGGGAAAGCCACCGGGGCGATAAGACAAAAGAACGTGAGAGAAAGGATATTTTTCATAACAAGGAGTAGGGGCGAAAGGTATAGGTCAGTGCCAACGCATCAGCACTGAGAAGCCGTTGCCACCAGCCATCACTGCGACACCGATGCCGGTCGAAGTAATCGAGTGATCTCAGGCAATAATTCAGGCCAATATAATGATGATTACCAAACCGAGAGAGTGACTCCGTCGGGCGATTCGGAAACGCCCCGCCAAAAGGTGTTATTGGTATTATAAGGCATTCTCCCGTCCCCGGCGACGGGGTTAGGAATCGACTGATCGGGGGGCAACAACCGACCAACGTGGCCGTCCACGAAGGTGATAAAGACGTAGCCGTCGTTACGGCCGGTTGGATTCGTGTCGATGCGAAGCTCAATACTCCGCTGGCTGTCGCCGACAAGGGCAGTGCGCGCAGGATTGGCGATTTCGGACATCAAAAGCGGCACACAGTTGGAAGAGTAAGGAACACTACCGGTGTAACTACAGAGGTATTTGTTATACCCGTATGATCGCACGCTATTCCCATCCTCAACCAAGGGGCTGAGGAAAATTGTGTCGGCCCAAGTCTTCTTAAGCTGCTCGGAGTTATCGGGCGATGGCGCAACCGATGGCATGCTGGTGCGGTTGGGGTAAGCCATCTGCCAAAACGCATTTATCCACCGGTAATCGAGATAGGGAGCGGGCGCTCCATACGCAGCGGTCGTCCCGAGATAATAGATGGGAAGCCGGTTGTGGTTTTCCGCAGCAAAAACGGGAGCGAGTAAACCGATCTGGCGCAGGTTACTCATCGAAACACTCATCCGTGCACTGGTCCGCACTTTGCCGACTACCGGAATGATAATGGCTGCCAATATTCCGATGATCGCGATGACTGCGAGGAGCTCGACCAGGGTAAAACCAGCAAAAGGTTTATTATGATTTCTTTTCATTTCGAGAAAGGCGTTCACGAGATTGCGACGAGATGATTTCCGAATTGGCCGCCGCAACAACGTCGTTGCAGTAGGGCTGAAACCAGCAGGGCTGCTGACTGGGGGGTGGGGTCATTCTTTATTAAGATAACAAAAGAAGGCATCCTATAAAGACGATACGATGACCAATTGTGGCAATAGACTGAGGAAAAACGGTAGCGCTCGCTTTAGCAGAAATGAGGCACGCCGACTCCCGAATTTCCTTAAATAAAGCCGATGTTTGCTAACGGTGCAGGATTGTTCGGTCACCCGCAGGACCCATGATTATCGCATCCCATGTCCCTTACTCCCCCTTCTCTTGATGACACTGTGCTCGACCTTAACCAGCTCCTAGACACGAACGGCGAGGCGGTGGTGGTCACGCCCTCCGACGCCTTTCCGGTAAAGGCCGGTGGCCTCCTGTTGAGCAGGCGTATTGTCGTCCCATCCTGGATACGCTGCGTTTATTACGCGCCCTTCCAGCGCCACGCGATTCAGCCCGATCTGGATCTTTGGCCGGAAGGTTTCAACCAATGCCATCCGCTACCCGTGCACGACCTGCGTAACGTGAAACGCGGAGGCATCTTCACCGTGCTTGAGTTGAAGGCCGGCGGTTACCTCGCGTTACTCCCGCTGGTTGGCCCGGCCACCGCCGCCTGGTTGCGCGGCGACGGCGAAAACCTCTGCCTTGATGCGGGCACCTTTGGCACCGACCCGGTGTTCAACGGCGAGATCCCGCTCCTCGCCTGCGCACGCGATTCCGACATCTACCGCGCGTGCTCCCGGGTCTGGGCCGCCGCGCTCGCCCACCCCGCCCTCGCCGGCGTCGGACGTCTTCGTCACGACAAAACGTATCCCGAGGTATTCGACCACTTGGGCTGGTGCTCCTTCGAAGAATTCAAACTCGAAATCGACGAAGGCATCATCACCGATGCCATCCACCGGCTCGCCAAGGCCTCCGTGCCCGTGCGCTGGGTGCTCGTGGACGACGGCCACGTGGACGACGGCTCCAGTTCGAAGTCCCCCGTCCTGCAGACGCAAGAAGGCGCCGCCGACCTAATTTCGGACGCGCTCACCGCCCGCCGTCTTCACAGCGCCGCCCCGCATCCCGATAAATTCCCAAACGGTTGGGCGCCCATTGTCGACGCCACCGCCAACACCCGCATTCGTTGGCTCGGCCTCTGGCTGAACTTTAACGGCTACTGGGGCGGCATCGCCACCCACCACTCTCTCGGCGCCGCCGTGGACAAACACCTGGTCGATTTTGGCGACGGCTCCAAGCTCCCCGCGGAAGACCCTGCGGCCGGCGTGGCATTTTTCGACGAGCTCACCCGCCCCGCCCGTGAAGCCGGCTTCTCTTTCCTGAAGGTAGATCAACAGGCAGGAAACATTCGCAAATACTCCGGACGCATCGGCAATGCCGTCCACGCATCCGCCGGTTGTAAGCAAGGTCTCGACCATGCCGTCCATCAACATTTCGACGGCCTGATCAGTTGCATGGCGCACAATAATCTCTGCGCTTTCAACCAGCCTCATTCGCAGATCATGCGATGCAGCGAGGACTACAAAAAAGAAGACGGCTGGCGCGCCCGCCACCACTTGCACAACTCTTTTGGCAACATGCTCTGGCTGGGCCAGACGGTCTGGGGCGATCACGACATGTTCCACTCCAGCGACCGCATCGCGGGACCGCTCATGGCCCGCAGCAAAGCCATCTCCGGCGGCCCCATTTACCTCTCCGATTCACCTGATCATTTTGTCACCGAGCTCATCCATCCGTTATGCTTCACCGACGGCCGCATCCTCCGTCCGCTGGCTCCCGCCGTGCCGCTGTCTGAAAGCGTATTCATAGATCCTTACGAGGACGACGAGGCCTATCGCGTGATCGCGCCATTGCCTCACGGCTGTGCCGCCGCCGCCGCTTACAACCTCACCCATCCGGCCAAACCTGTGAGCGGCTCGTGGACGCGTGACGATCACCGCCATGCCGTCGCAATGCTTTCCGCCGATGAAGCCGGCGCCTGGCATCGTCCCGCTGAAGCCCTGCTCCGCTACGATTGCCTCACCGGCATTGCCGCGCTCCAAGACGCGCCGGTGCCATTTTCTCTTCAGCCGCTCACGGACGCCTTTGTGATTTTCAGCCCGGTGCAGTCTGGCTGGGCCTTGGTAGGCGATCCGAAAAAGAACCTGCCACCTTCCGCGGTGACTCGCTTTGAGGTATGCGGGGGCCGGGTGGTCATTGCCGCCTATGAGGCCTGCACCGTGCTCGTCTGGCGTGCCCACGGATCAGTTCAGGCAGACGTTCCCGTGTGCCCGATGGAGGACGGACTTTGGCAACTGGAGCTGCCCGCCGGCGGAGCTTCAATTGAGCTGCGTCTGCTACCGGCGAAATGAAGCACGGCGTTGAGTTGTAGGCATTGCGAATAGGGTGGACCGCGTTGTCCTCAACGCGGTCGTTGCGCGTGAGTCCGAGTCAAACCCGGCGCCTTGGGACAAGTCGCCCCACCCTTCGGCCATCCCTTCATCTTAAATGCTTTAATACATAAAAAAGCCGCCGGACCTTGCGGTCGGCGGCTGGGCATACAGGGGGAGTGTTTTCTTGCGAAACCGATCAAGCGCCACCGCTGCCACCGGCGGGCTTGGCCTTGAAGGCGGAGCGGAAGCTGGCGGCGATGTAGTCGCGGTTCATCTTGGCGATGAAGTCGTGGCTGATGAGCTTGGGGCAAGCGGCGGAGCACTCGTATTGGTTGGTGCAATTGCCGAAGCCGAGCTCGTCCATCTTGGAAACCATGTTGAGCACGCGGGTGTCGCGCTCGGGCTGGCCCTGCGGGAGGAGGGCAAACTGCGAGACCTTGGCCGCGACAAACAGCATCGCGGAGGCGTTTTTGCAGGCGGCCACACAGGCGCCGCAGCCGATGCACTGGGCGGCATCCATGGCGAGGTCGGCCACTTCCTTCGAGATCGGGGTGGCGTTCGCGTCCTGAGCGGCACCGGTGCGGATGCTGATGAAGCCGCCGGCTTGCTGGATGGCGTCAAACGCGGAGCGATCGGAGATCAGGTCCTTGATGACCGGGAAGGGCTTGGCGCGGTAGGGCTCAACGGTGATGACCGCGCCGTCCTTAAAGCTGCGCATGTAGGTCTGGCAGGAGGCGATGCCTTGGTGCGGACCGTGAGGCTTGCCATCGATGACCAACGAGCAGGTGCCGCAGATGCCTTCACGGCAATCGTGGGCAAAGGCGATCGGGTCCTCTCCGGCACGCTCGAGACCGTCGTTAACGACGTCGAGCATTTCGAGGAAGGACATGTTGGGATTACAGTTCTTCGCTTGGTATTCGACGAAGCGGCCCGACTGCGTGGTGCTGGCCTGACGCCAGACGCGGAGGGTGACGGAGATGTTTTTAGTGGAGGAAGTTTCGGCGACCATGGGGAAGGGAATTTACGAATTACGATTTACGAATTACGATTTGGCAGAAGCGCGAGTGGTGCGCAGGGCCGCTACAGTGATGGCTAGAAGCTCGTCGGCTTCGGCATGAAGTTTTTCGAGACGTTTGGCGGGAATGAGGTCTGACTCGACGATCAATTCCATCCAGAAGAGGGACTCGTCGCACTCTTCCTCCACGATCTTGAGTTTGTTGATGAAGTCCGAGGTCGATTTGGCCCGGCAGGCGGCCCGATAATTGGCGCCGACCGATGTGCCACACCGGAGCAGCTGTCGCCCGAGCACGTCGGCCACGGCGTCCTTGGGCAAAGCCTGCACGCTCTTGATGACACGAAGAGCGAAGGCCTTGGTCCTTTTAAGCAGTTCTTGCTTGGTCATGATCGGGGTGGTTCGAGCTAAATCGTAACTCGTAATTATTTATACGAGCGGGTGCTCATCTTCACGAACTCGTAGTTGAGCTCTTCGATGTTGCGGAGGGGCTCTTTGCCTTCGCCTTGGAATTCCCAGGCGGCGACGTGGCCGAATTCTTCGTCTTTACGGAGGCACTCGCCGTCCGGATGTTGGTATTCCTCGCGGAAGTGACCGCCGCAGCTTTCCTCACGGGTGAGGGCGTCGCGGCACATGAGTTCGCCGAGTTCGATGAAGTCGGCCACGCGGTTGGCGCGTTCGAGGGCTTGGTTCATGTTGTCACCGGAACCGGGGACGTTGACGTCGGCCCAGAACTCTTCGCGCAGGGCTTGGATTTCCTTGATGCCGGCTTCGAGGCCTTCCTTGGTGCGGGCCATGCCGCAACGTTTCCACATGATGAGACCGAGCTTCTTGTGGTAGAAGTTGACGGGTTCCTTGCCCTTGGTGGCGAGGAGGCGGTCAATGACTCCCTTGGCGTCTGCTTCGGCGGCGGCGAACTCGGGCGCGTCGGTCGACGGGCGGGAGTTGGGCTTCAGGCCCGCGAGGTAGTTGCCGATGGTGTAGGGGACAACAAAGTAACCGTCGGAGAGGCCCTGCATGAGGGCGGACGCACCGAGGCGGTTGGCGCCGTGGTCGGAGAAGTTGGCCTCACCCAGCACAAAGAGGCCGGGGACGTTGCTCATGAGGTTATAGTCCACCCAGAGTCCACCCATGGTGTAGTGGACGGCAGGGTAGATGCGCATGGGCTGCTTGTAGGCGCTCTCGTTGGTAATCTCGTGATAGATATCGAAGAGGTTGCCGTAGCGTTCCTTCACGGCGGCTTCGCCGAACTCGAGGATCTTTTCCTTGGAGGGGTTGTGGAGGTTGGCGCGGGCGGCGGCCTGATTGCCGTAACGCTGGATGGCGTCGGCGAAGTCGAGGTAAACACCGAGACCCGAATCACCAACACCGCGGCCTTCGTCGCACATGCGCATGGCGGCGCGGGAGGAGACGTCGCGAGGGGCGAGGTTACCGAAGGACGGATAAATACGCTCGAGGTAGTAGTCGCGGTCGGCCTCGGGAATGGAGCCAGGGGCCTTTTTGCAGTCTTCGGCTTTCTTGGGCACCCAGATACGTCCGTCGTTGCGGAGTGATTCAGACATCAGCGTGAGCTTGGACTGGTAGTCGCCGGAGACCGGGATGCAGGTCGGATGGATCTGCGTGTAGCACGGATTGGCGAAGCAAGCGCCGCGCTTGTAGGCGCGCCAGATGGCGGTGGCGTTGGACTGACGGGCGTAGGTCGAGAGGTTGAAGACGTTGCCGTAGCCGCCGGTGGCCAGGATGACGGCCTCGCCGGAGTGGCGGTGGAACTTGCCGGTGACTAGGTCGCGGGTAATGACGCCCTTGGCGGCACCGTCGACGACCACGAGGTCAACCATCTCGTGTTGGGTAACGAGCTCGACCGCGCCGGCGCCGACTTGCTTGGAGAGCGCGGAGTAGGCACCGAGGAGGAGCTGCTGGCCGGTCTGGCCGCGAGCGTAGAAGGTGCGGGAGACTTGGGCGCCACCGAAGGAGCGATTGGCGAGCAGACCGCCGTATTCGCGGGCGAAGGGCACGCCTTGACCGACGCATTGGTCGATAATGTTGACGGACACCTCGGCGAGACGATGGACGTTGGACTCACGGGCGCGGTAGTCCCCCCCCTTGATAGTGTCGTAGAAGAGGCGGTAAACGCTGTCGCCGTCGTTCTGGTAGTTCTTGGCGGCGTTGATGCCACCCTGGGCGGCGATGGAGTGGGCGCGGCGCGGGCTGTCGTGGAAAACGATGCACTTCACGCGGTAGCCGAGCTCGGAGAGCGTGGCGGCGGCCGAGGCACCGGCGAGACCGGCACCGACGATGACGACCTCGTATTTCCGCTTATTGGCGGGGTTGACCAACTTCATGTTGGACTTGTAGGTGCGCCATTTTTCGGCGAGGGCGCCCGGAGGGACGTTTGAATTCAGGGTGGCCATGGCGGGTAAGGCTTAGTGGGTGGCGTTGTGAGTGGCGGCGACGGGGAGCTCTTCGCCGGCCAAAACCATGGCGGCGGCGGTGCCTTCGGCAGGTTTGAGGATACCGGTCATAATCGCCCCGGGAATCAGCAGGTTGCCGAGGAAGTAAAGCAGGCAGAGGGCGGTAACGACCTTGCGCAGGCAGCAGGCCCAGGTGCCGTTGCGCCAGCCGATGGTCTGGAAGAGCGACTCAACGCCGTGCAGCAAGTGGACCGAGAGCAACGAGGTGGCGATGATGTAGAAGAGGGAGACGATCGGATTTACGAACCCGAGGAAGATCATGCTGTAGACGTCGTGCACAACCTCGCCCTGTTTCGCGAGGGTGATGCCGAGCTCTTTGGCGTCGTGCTGCATCGTCCACTCGGGCAACTGGGTCTTGAAGGTCTCATGACCGGCGAAACCCAAGGTGAAATGCGCCAGATGGTAGAGGATAAAGAAAAACACGATGACGCCGGTCCAGCGCATGGCGCGGGAGGCCCAGGTAGCGTTGAGCCACTTTTTGACGCCGTAGGCGTTTGCGCCGCGGGCGGCACGGCTTTCCACCGTCAGGGCGACTGCGGCCCAGATGTGCAGGCCGACAGCGACGAGCAGGACGATGCGCACCAGCCAGAGGGCGGGGCCAAGCGCTTGCAGGAAGCTCGCGTAGCCGTTGATGTGGTCGGGCGGCAGAAAGATCTGCAGATTGCCGACCAAGTGGCCGAATACAAAACCCACGAGCACGAGGCCCGTGATGGCCATGATGAATTTTCGCCCGATGGACGAACTGAAGAGGTTACCGATGAGGCTCATCGTTTAAGAAGGGTCTGGGTCAACAAGGTCGCGTTGCATCAGAATGATGCAGTCGCAGACACGAGTGATACAGAGCGAGCCGCCCTAATGTAAAGGGCTGGCTGACAGCCCAACTAATATGCTCCCGAGTATTAGGAGGCCTAAATCCTAGGAGAAGCTCCGGTCTCCCCCCCCCGCCCCGCTTAAAGCAGCCGGATCTCAGGCCGCCAGCGGCTTCAGCAGGGCGAATTTGCCACTGGCAGCGGGAGCAATCAGACGACGACGGAATGCCGTTACCCGTGATCCCGCCCCCAGCACGCCGGCCAACGCCTCTTCCAAGTCCGCAGGCGCGACTTCATCGGCAACGTAGTGGAAATCCCACCGCGTGGCGGTCGCCTGCACGAGGCTGTAGTGCCAACAGGTAAAATCCGCCGGCAACACCGCATCGATTTCGGTCGGGGAGACTAGTTCCCCGTCGGGCCGGAAGTAGAGTCCGGCCTCACGGCCCAGCAGCCGGTAGCCGGTCGGCATACGCCGCACCACGTCGCCGGTGTGATAACGCAACAAGGGCATGGCCTGACGCCCGCGGGTGGTCACATGGATCTGGAACACATCCGCGTAGCCCCGATACGGGACGAGCTCGATGAAGGCATTTTCGTCGATGACCCGTGAGTCATCCTGAAAGGCCTCGCCCACAAACAGGTAACCGGCTTCGGTCGAGCCGTAGAGGTCGACTTGCGACGCAGGGAAGGCTTCGGCGATGCGCTGGGCGTGAACCTGGCTGGCCTTGCCGTAGGTGAGGATGACGACCTTAACTCCGGGAATCTTCACCTTGCGCTTCAGCACAGCGCGGGCGAGCAGCGACAGGTAAATGGGTTCACCCTCGATGATGTCGGGATTGACCGCCTGTAGTTCGAGCACGATTCGATCCCACTCGGTCTCGGGGAAAACAAAAGGATCGCTGGTGAGATTCAAGTAAACCGTGCCGTCAAAATAGCGGTGGGGAAACGGATGGTCTTCGTAAGGGCACAGGTTGCTGGAGCAGCCGACGGGGGCGAGAATGCACTTGCGATGCGGCTTGTCCGCGTAGGGAGCCAGCAGCGGATGCGCCCGGTAGGCCCGGCGGGTCTGTTCGTTCCACCAGCCGTCTTCCATGATCACAGTCATGGGCAGCTGGGTGGTGCCGCCGGTGGATTCGTATTCGAAGCGGTTCTCCTGCAGACCGCGTTCAATCACTGCATAGTCCTCAAAAAAAGCCTGGTGCCCCCGCTCGACGATTTCCTTTTTCGAGAGCGTGGGGATTTCGTTGTAACACCCCCAACGCAACGGTTCGGCATGGAGCGGGAAGCGTTCACCATAAACCGGACTCAGCGAATAGATGCGGCGAATCTCCGTCTCCAAGGACGCGGGCAGGTGGTCGGTCTCGGAATCCGGCAGCAGGCCGGGCGTATTCGCAAACTGGGGAGCGGTGGAGGCGGACATCTTCAAGGGTTGCACGGAAAGCGCGGCCGGCCCGCAAGTCAAATGCCGGCGCCACGGCGCTCGCGCCAAAGCGGCTCGTAGGCAAAGAGGGCGCACACCACCAGACTGTGGCTGATTCCGCCCGCACGGGCCCTGGCCATCACCTCATCAACGGGAAAGAGCCCGACCTCGATTTCCTCGTCCGGATCCCAAGCCTGCGGCGCGGTCAGCACCACATCCTCGACCAGCACAAAGTGGCACCGGTTGCTCATGATCGCCGGATTGGGATTAACGCTGCCGATCAAGCGGGCGTTTTTACCGACATAGCCGGTCTCTTCGGACAGCTCGCGCAAACCGGCGACCACCGGATCCTCACCGGCCTCGATCACCCCACCGGGCAACTCCCACGAAAACGTATCAATGCCGTAGCGGAACTGATTCACCAGCACGAGGCGACCGTCAGGGGTGACCGCCAGGACATTCACCCAGTCGGGGGCATCGATAACTACAAACTCTCGCTCGGTCGCGCGCACCGGATGCGTGTAGTTCTGTCCCCGAACTTTGAATACGCGGGTGGTGGCGATATTGCGGTCGGAGCCTTTATTCCAGCGGGCGGGGGTCGTCATGGTTTCAAAAAAAAGCCTCCCAACAGTGACGTTGGAAGGCGGGAAAATCGTTCAGGCAAACGACGGTGCGTCGTCTGGATTACTTCTTGGCGGGAAGCTTGAGCTTCTGGCCGACTGCGAGGCGGGACCAGTTGACGCCGGGGTTGACTGCGAGCAGGTCGGCGAGAGAGACGCCGGCGGCGCCGGCGATCTTCACACCGGTGTCGCCACCCTTGACGATGTATTCGTCAGGGCCGGCCACGGCGGGAGCGGAGGAACCACCGGACTTGGTGGGGGCAGGCGCGGGCTTGGCGGCCAGCTCTTGCACCTTGGCGATGTCTTCACGCATGGAGGTCAGCGCCTGGGCGACCTGCGAGAACGCATCCTGCGTAGAGCGCTGCAACGAAGTCACGCTCTTGGAAGAATTATCTGCCGTAATCGTGGACGCACGGACCTGTTCGTCCATCGCCTGTATCCTGGAGGCAATCGGCTCAATTTGAGCATCGACCTTCGCAGTGACGCCGTTGGTTTTGGCGAGAGCTATGATTGATAGCGCGATGGCGACGACGCCAACGATAATACCTGCGATAGGGAGGTAGTTGCTGTTACTTTCGCGAGAAATATTGTCCATGAAGGTTTTGGTTCGGGAATTAACGGCTAGGGGCACACCCACCGGTATTCAAGCCGAGAAGTGACCAATCATGCGGTTATGACCAAAAGTGTTGTGAGGTTTGCATTGACACCCGGCCACAGAGCGCGAGTTTCCAGCCCTTGTTCGGGGCGTAGCTTAGCCTGGTAGAGCGCCTGGTTTGGGACCAGGAGGCCGGGGGTTCGAATCCCTCCGCCCCGACCATTTTTATTCATTGCTTACGCGTCATCCGGGCAAACAAAAGCCCGCCGTGGGGCTGCCGGCGGGCTCGGGTGCCTCCCAGAACCAAGGGAGAAAGTGTTAAAAAGTAAGCCTCAGGGCTTTTCGGGAGTGAAGGTAACCGTGCCCGAATCGACTTCCGTGGCAGCAGTGCCGGTTTCCGTCAGTCCGGCTGTGGCCAGCTGAGCCCGCAACATCAAGGCACGCTGACCCCAAAGGCCGGTGTCACCCAACGCGGCAACCTGCTCGACGCGACGGTTGGCTTCGTCGATACGACCGGCTTCGCGTGAGAGCACTGCCAAATGAAAAGCCGCCTCCGCACGAACGATCTCCGGACGGGCGACATCATCAGCCAGCTGACGCAAAACCGCTTCGCCGGCATCGGTTTGACCGGCCTGCAAAATACTCACGGCGGAACCCAAGAGGGCACGACCAGCCAAAACATTGTCGCCCAGTGCGGCCAAGGCATCACGGTAAGCGGCGCCGGCTTCAGTGAAGCTACCCGCCTTATAAAGATCATCGGCCACTTGCAGACGCGCAACTCCGCCCAAGAGATGGCCGGGATGTGCGTTGGCGAAAGCCAGCAGTGCGTCCTTGCCCTCAAGCGTGGCAAACTCGGCCTGCGTGGCGGCCTCTTGACGAGCGCCCATCCAGCCGACCAATCCACGACCGACAATCGCCAGCACAATAATGCAAACCCCCAGGACGATTACGCGAGAATAGCGCTCCCAAATCAGGGAGAGACGATCCTCAAAAGCCGGAGCAACATAGGTTTCATCAACCTGCACCAAATTGCGGTCGTCGCCCGAAGGCAGGGTAGTCGGCTGGGAAGAGGAAGACATAGGAAGCGGTGAGTGGGAAAATCAAAAAAACACCCCTCATCGAACCCGTAAAGCCACGAATTCTTACTTTATTCTAAGCCGTTATCCTACAGCCGATTGTAAATTATTTCCAGCCTCGTAAATCAACCCCTGACTCACCCCGGAATCACTCAATCGAAAACCACCGTCTTATTACCATAGGCCAAAACCCGGTTTTCCAAGTGTGAACGCACGGCCTTGGCGAGCACGAGTTTCTCCAAATCACGACCCATACGGATCATGTCATCAACACCGTGACGATGCGTCACCCGGGCCACGTCTTGAAAAATAATCGGGCCGTCATCCAAAACCGCCGTCGCGTAGTGCGCGGTCGCACCGATCAGTTTCACGCCGCGTGCATGAGCCTGATGGTAGGGCTTGCCACCGGCAAACGCAGGCAGAAACGAGTGGTGAATGTTGATCACCGGCTTGGCCCACGCCGTTAGAAAATCCGCCGATAACACCTGCATGTAACGCGCCATCACCGCGAAGTCCGCGCCCCATTCGCGCAACACCGCCAGCTGTCGCGACTCCGCGTCGCCCTTGGTCGCCGCAGTCACCGGCACCAACGCAAAGGGCAACCCGTAGTGCTCGGCCGCCTCCTGCAAATCAGGATGGTTCGACAACACGCCGACCAACTCACCGGCAAACTCACCAGCTCGCCAACGCAGCGCCAGATCATGAAAACAGTGGTCGAACTTCGACACCAACACCGCCATGCGCGGACGACGCAGACTCGTGGCGACACGCGCCTTCATGCCAAGGCTCGAAGCAAACTCGGCAAACGCGGCGACCTCGGCCTCGATCGCCGCCGCATCACCGGACGCCAGCCACTCGACGCGTTGAAAAAACACGCCCACCTCGTGGTCACGATGCTGGTCGGCATGCAGGATGTTTCCTCCATGCTCAAAAATCCAACCCGACACGCGGGCCACCAAGCCCGGTTGATCAGGTCCATGCAACAAAGCGACCACAGTGGTTTCTGCCATAAACTCGAAGCTCTAGGCCGCCGCCGCCCCGTCAGCAAGCCCCGCGTTGCCCGGAAAACAATCACCCCCACCTGACAAACCGCCCGACCCGGTTCAACTTGTCCCATGTCCACCAACTCCAGCCCCCGTCGCCGCCTGCCACTTGTGATGCTCCTTGGTGCATTGATTACTTGGCCGATGCTACATCACGCCCCGCTGGCGACGTGTCCTCCCGGCGTGGTCTCCTGCCCGTTGCGACTGGGTGACGACTTGGTATTCAACCACGACGTCGACTCACAACTCGTCGTCGTGAACCGGATGCAATAACGCCGCCTCCGGATCCAGCAGCGCCCGCTGCAACCAGTCGGCCAACAACGGCTCCTTGGCTACCAAGTCCGGCGGCAACGGCGCCGCCAGTAAATCGATCGCGCGCAACACGCCGTCGGCGGCGCGCACCAGATTTTTGGAATGCAGGTCCGCCACCAACCAAGGCTTGTCGTCGACAAAATACAGCCGCGGATGATCACGGTAAGCCCGCAGGAAACGTGACGGAATCGGAATCAACGGCGCCGGTTGCACCCCCGATGTGTCCGCCCCCTCCGACAGCAAGGCCCCCAGAGTCTGCTTGGTCACGAGCACGCCTTCGTGCTTGGTCACACCGATCACTTCGGTCGGCATGCCGTCGAGCCTCACGATCAGGTCAAACTTCTCCAGCATCGCCCGGTAGCTGCCGTCGCACGCATCGGCCAGCAACGCCACATCACCGCCCCGTCTAAATGAAAACGTGCCGCCAATTCGGCCGTCCGTGCGCGGCATGAAAAACTTGTAGATCGATTGATCCTCCGCCTCGAACGCCGTCGCTTCCACCCCACTGCTGATCGGCCGCAACCGCGGACTGCAATCAGCCAACAGATCCTCGACTTCCTCGGGAAAACCAAAGTCCTCCAGTGAGATGATCGGCAACAAAGCCCGGAAGGCATGCGCCGCTTCGTCCAGCTCGTGCCAAAGCGGATCCGCCTGGGCGAGAAGTGCTATTTCGTCGGCGTCCCAGAGGACGAGGTCATCGTCCGGATCCGTTCCGATGCCGACTTTCTCCGCAGCCGCGCCGAAGCGAGCGAGCGCTTCCAATCTTCGCCGGTGATCGTGTTGAAGCGCGCGTCGTTCTTCGTCGGACGGGAGCCGTCCGCCCTGGATACAGGTCGGTTGTCCGGTGAAGGGGTCGATTTGCATGCGTCTGTCATGGCGGCCAAAAATTCGTTCGGGCCGGACGCGAACGCAACCGGAAGTTCCCCAAACTTGCCAACACGTTATTCGCAAAACACGTCGTCGGCAAGCTTGCCCCTTCACCCTGCGGTCCGCTTCGTTCGCTGGCATTATGTTAGATGTCCTCTGCGCGGGATTCGCCTGCCTTGATCTCACCCTGCGACTTCCGCACCACCCGGCGCCCGATGAAAAACTCGCCGCGACCGGTCTCGTGCACTCCGGCGGCGGACCCGCCGCCAACGCCGCCGTGCAAATCGCCCGCCTCGGTGGCCGCGCCGGATTCCTCGGTCGCCTGGGTGACGATGTCTTCGGACACGATCTGCTTGCGCGCTTCGCCGCAGAAGGCGTCGACACCTCTGCCTGTATGCTCACCTCCGAGCCCACTCCCCTCGCCGTCGTGCTCACCAAACCCGACGGCTCCCGCAACGCCCTCGGCACCCGCCCCTCCGCGCCGCCGCTGATCGATCCGGTCGCATTACTGTCACGCTTGAATCCCAAGGTGCTGCTCCTCGACGCCCACCGTCCCGAGTGGACGGTCCAGTTGGCCGCGGCCGCCCATGCCGCCGGCATCCCGGTGGTCGCCGATCTCGGTTCCCCTACCCCTGCCGCTCAAGCCCTCGCCCAAGTCGCCGATCACCTCGTCGCCTCCGAAACCTACGCCGCCGGCGTAGCGCCGGCCGTTCCCGGCCGATCCGCCGACAACTGCGCCGGGGACGGCGCACGCTACAACCTCAGCGCCCTCTCCGCCACCGCCGACAAAGTAACCATTATGGTTACTTTGGGCGAACGCGGCCTCATCTACCGGCACCCCGAACACGGCTCCGGAAGCTTGCCCGCTTTCAAAATCGAAGCCGTGGATACCAACGGCGCCGGCGATGCCTTTCATGGAGCCTACGCCCTCGGCCTCGCCCGCGGACTGCCCTGGGTCGAACTCATTCGCCGCGCCTCCGCCGCCGGTGCGCTCGCCTGCACCCGCCACGGTAGTTGGACCTCTTTGGCCAACGCCACCGAGTTGGAAAACTTCCTGCTACAGGCAGACACCAAAACTGCATGAGCACCACCACGTCCGCCATCACCGCCAAACCTTCGCGCACCACCTCCACCTGGGCACGTCGCCGCAAATCGCCACTGCACGGCTGGGGCATGATCGCCACCACTGATATTCCTTCCGGCACACCGATCATCGAATACGTCGGCCGCAAAATCACCAAGGCCGAAGCCAACCGCATTGAAGCCGCCCGCGAAGCACGCCGCGCCAGTGGCGGCGCCGGCCACGTGTGGATCTTCGACCTCAATAAAACCCACGATGTCGACGGCGACGTCGCCTGGAACACCGCACGACACATCAACCACAGCTGCACACCCAACGCCAAATCCGAAAAATCCCGGGGCCACATCTGGATCATCGCCAAGCGCGACATCCCCGCCGGCGAGGAAATTACCTTCGATTACGGATTCCCCTACGACACCTGGCGTGATCATCCCTGTTGTTGCGGCACCAAAAAATGCGTCGGCTACATCGTCGCCTCCGAGCACCGCTGGCGCGTCAAAAAAATCCTCCGCGTGGAAAAAACCATCGCCCGCCGCGCGGCCCGCGCCGCCTAAAAAAGGCTTTCGGCCTTTGGCTATCCGCCATCCGCGTGTATAACTCCGTTATGCGCGCTCTGATCCAACTTCTCACGCTCTTACTCGCCTTCGGCGCAGTCACAGTCACTCAACTCAACGCCGCAGATAAGCTCGTGGTCGGCACCCGCGAAGCCCCGCCCTTCGCGATGAAAGATGCCAACGGCGAATGGACCGGCCTCTCCATCGATCTCTGGCGCGAAGCCGCCCGCCAACTCGACCTCGATTTTGAATTCAAGGAAATGGGTGGCCCCGAGACCCTCATCGACGGCGTGGCCAACGGCACGCTCGGCGCCTCCATCGCCGCCATCACCGTCACGTCCAAGCGGGCAGAGAAAGTCGATTTCACCCAGCCCTTTTTCAGCTCCGGTCTCGGCATTGTCGTGCCCGCCCAATCGGCCAATCCTTGGTGGTCACTGGTCCGTGGGTTTTTCTCATTCGGGTTTCTACAGGTGGTGGCCGCCCTGTCGCTGGTGCTGCTCGGCGCGGGCTTTGGTGTCTGGTTCTTTGAGCGCAAAGCCAATGCCGAGCAATTCGGCGGCGACACCGCCCACGGACTGGGCTCCGCCTTTTGGTGGTCCGCCGTCACCATGACCACCGTCGGCTACGGCGACAAAGCGCCCCGCACCCTCGGCGGTCGCATCATCGGCCTGGTCTGGATGTTCACCAGCATCATCATCATTTCCGGTTTCACCGCGCAGATCGCCTCCTCGCTCACCATCAACAAACTCAACAGCGAGATCAAAGGCCCCTCCGACCTGCCGCGCTTTAACGTCGCCTCGGTCGAGAACTCCATCGCCACCCGTTATCTTCAGGAGAAAAACGTGGCCATCGTAGCGCGCGAAGATGCCGAAGCCGCCCTGCAAGCCGTCGCCGATGGTAAAGCCGACGCCTGTGTCTACGACGCAGCCATTCTGAAATATTACCTGCGCAAACACCCCGAGCTCACGATCCTCCCCTCCACCTTCGATCTGCGCGACTACGCCATCGCCCTTCCGCTCGAGAGCCCCCTGCGCAAACCGCTCAACATCACCCTGCTTGAGATCGAGCAAAGCGACCTCTGGCGCCTCATGCGCCAACGCCACCTCGGCGACACGAACTGACCTCCTCCCGGCAATCCATGCGTAACGTTGGCCAATTTTCGGCGCGGGTTGCCGGTTGCGGAACGTCTCCGAAGTTTCGATACTGATGCTGCCGGCTTTCGTGCCGGTGCATCATGATTTGTTACGCATCCGCAGAAAACCCCGCCCTTGAATCGCGCGCCGCGCTCACCCCCGCCACGGCCAAGTCTCTCGTTCAACTCGGCCTAGATGTCCGCTTCTTCCCCGGACTCGGCACCGCCAGCGGTTATCCAGACTCCGAATACGAAGCCGCCGGAGCCAAGCCCGCCACCAATCACGCCACCGCTCTTTCCGAGGCCGACTTGATCCTCCGCGTCAGCAAACCTTCCGCCGAAGACATCGCCCGGCTCAAACCCGGCGCCGTCCACCTCAGCTTCCTCGATCCTTTTAACGAATCCGAACTCCTGAAGCAGCTCGCCGCCGCCAAGACCCGCGCCGTGAGTCTGGAAATGGTGCCGCGCACCACCCTTGCGCAGAAGATGGACGCGCTCAGCTCGCAGGCGAACCTCGCCGGTTACGCCGCGGTCATTCAGGCAACGGCGCGCCTCGGACGCATTCTCCCCATGATGATGACCCCCGCCGGCACCATCATGCCCGCCCGCGTTTTTATCCTCGGCGCCGGTGTCGCCGGCCTCCAAGCCATCGCCACGGCCAAGCGTCTCGGCGCCCGCGTGGACGCCTTCGACACCCGCCCTGTCGTCGAAGAACAGGTGAAGTCACTCGGCGCAAAATTCCTCAAGATCGACCTCGGCCAAACCGGCCAGACCACGAGTGGCTACGCCAACGCGCTCAACGCCGAACAGATCGCCAAACAACAGGCCGGCATGACCAAGGCCTGTGCCCAGGCCGACATAGTCATCACCACCGCCAAACTCTTTGGTCGCAAAGCCCCGCGCCTGATCACCGCCGACATGCTCGCCGCCATGCAACCCGGCTCGGTGGTGGTTGACCTCGCCATCGACTCCGGCGGCAACGTCGAAGGCTCCATCCCTGGTCAGGACGTGATCACCGCCAACGGCATCACCATCCTCGGCCGCTCCTGCTTCGAGGGCACCGTCGCCTACCACGCCAGCCAAGTCTACGCCGCCAACCTCGCCGCCTGGATCACCCACTTCTGGGACACCGAAACCAAGACCCTGAATCTCAATCCCGACGATGAAATCCTCAAGGGCTGCCTGCTCACCCGCGACGGCACCATCGTCCACCCCACCTTCGCACCCAAAGCCTAAACGCCCACCGCCATGGACCTCATCCTCCTGCTCTTCATTTTCATCCTCGCAGCCTTTCTCGGCTTCGAGCTGATCGCCAAGGTGCCGTCACAACTGCACACCCCGCTCATGTCGGGCTCCAACGCAATCTCCGGCATCACCATCGTCGGCGCGATCATTGCGGCCGGCGTCGATGACCACAGCTGGGTCACCACTACTCTCGGCACCGCGGCCGTGATCCTCGCCACCGTCAACGTCGTCGGCGGCTACCTCGTCACCGATCGTATGCTCGGCATGTTCAAGAAAAAGGCCCCCGCCGCCGCCAAGGAGGAGACCAAATGAACTCCGAAAACCTCATCAACCTGGCCTACATCGCGGCCGCGATCCTCTTTATCCTCGGCCTCAAGATGCTTGGCCGCCAGGCCACGGCGCGTAAGGGCAACGCCATCTCCGCGGTCGGCATGCTCCTCGCCATCGTGGTCACGCTGCTCGATCACCACGTCATCAACTACACCTGGATCGTCGTCGGTCTGGTGACCGGCACCGCCATCGGCGTCATCTGCGCGCGGGTCGTCAAGATGACCACCATGCCCGAGATGGTCGCCCTGCTCAACGGCTTCGGCGGCCTCGCCTCGCTCTTTGTCGGCTGGGCCGAATACGGCAAAATCCGCTCGTATGGCTGGGATCACTACCTCAGCGAATTCTCCGGCAACCCGGTCTTCACCGGCACCGTGATTTTTCTGACCGTGCTCATCGGCGGCATCACCTTCACCGGCTCGATCTACGCCTTCGCCAAGCTCGCCGGCTGGGTCAGTGGGAAACCCGTGCGTTTCCCCGGCCTGCACACCATGAACATCGCCATGCTTATGGTCATGGCGGCCGCCGGCGTGCTCTTTGCCCTGACCGGCTCGCCGCAGCTCGCGCTGATCGCTTTTACCACCTTCCTGGTGCTCTCGCTGATCCTCGGCTGGACCTTTGTCATGCCGATCGGCGGCGGTGACATGCCTGTGGTCATTTCGCTCTTGAACAGCCTCTCCGGTCTGGCCGCCGCGGCGGCCGGCTTTGTCATCGCCAACAACGTGCTCATCGTCGCCGGTTGTTTGGTCGGCACCAGCGGAGTCATCCTCACCCTGATCATGTGCCGGGCCATGAACCGAAACCTGATCAACGTGCTCTTCTCCGGTTTTGGTGCCGACGCCGGCGAAGCCTCCGCCGAGGGCGGTTTCCAAGGCGAACTCAAGCCCATCTCGCCCGAGGACACCTTTGCCGTGCTAGAGGCCGCGCGTCAGGTCGTGTTTATCCCCGGCTACGGCATGGCCGTCTCGCAGGCTCAACACGTCGTGCGTGAGCTCGCCGAACTCTTGGAAGAAAACGGCGCCGAGGTGCGCTTTGCCATTCACCCGGTCGCCGGTCGCATGCCCGGTCACATGAACGTGCTCCTCGCCGAAGCCAGCGTGCCCTACGAGCAGCTCGTCGAGATGGACGCGGTCAACCCCATCATGGGCCAAATGGATGTCGCCGTGGTCATCGGCGCCAACGACGTCGTCAACCCCGCCGCCGCCAGCGACAAGAGCTCCCCCATCTACGGCATGCCGATCATCAAGGCCCACGAAGCCCGCACCTGCATCTGCCTCAAGCGCGGCAAGGGCACCGGCTTTTCCGGTCTGGAAAATCAACTCTTCCTCATGCCCAACACCCGCATGCTCTACGGCGACGCCAAGGGCACGCTCCAAGGTGTAGTCGCCGAGTTCAAGTCGCTCGCCGCGAGCTGATTCGATCCTGCTGACGGACGAAAATCGCAGGGTTGGCTTTTTACGCCGAACTCTGCGATGATCTGCCTTCACGTCATGAAGTCCGCCGTCGAATTTAAAGCCCGCAAGGGCAAGGCCCCGATCAGCATGGTCTCGGCCTACACTCACTGGGAGGCCAAGTTTCTGGCCGCCTCGCCCGTCGATTGCGTGCTGGTCGGCGACAGCATGGCTACCGTCATGGACGGCGAACCGACCACCGTCGCCTGCACGGCCGAATTTATCGCGCGCCACACCGCGGCGGTCGCCCGCGGCCTTGGTGGAAACAAGTTTCTCATCGCCGACTTCCCCCTCCTCGCCGCCCGAAAAGGCATCGCCCCCGCCGTCGACTGCGCCGCGCTCCTGCTGCGCGCCGGCGCACACGCCGTGAAGATCGAAGGCGTCGACGGACACGAAGACGTGCTGCACCACCTTGTGCAGTCCGGCATCCCCGTGATCGGCCACCTCGGCCTCACCCCGCAGTCCGTGCACGCCATCGGCTACAAAGTGCAGGGCAAAACCAAGGAAGGCGCCGCCAACCTTATCCGCCAAGCCAAGGCCGTCGAGGCCGCCGGTTGCAGCGGTATCGTGCTGGAGTGCGTGCCCACCGACCTCGCCGCCGAAATCACCGCGGCCGTGAGCATCCCCACCATCGGCATCGGTGCCGGCGCCGGCTGCGACGGACAAGTGCTGGTTTTCCATGACATGCTCGGACTCAACCCCGGCTTCTCCGCGAAATTCGTGCGCACCTTCGCCGACGGAAATAAATTGGTGACCGACGGCCTCAAAGCCTATCACGACGCCGTCAGCGACCGGACCTTCCCCGCCGACCGCGAAAGCTACTAAAGATTTTAACGCAGAGACGCAAAGCCGCAGAGAACGCAAAGATTTCCAAACCGACATCCTACCGAAACCTTGGCGCCTTTGCGTCTTTGCGTTGAAAAAACAACCTCCCATGACCGCCCGACCCAACCGCATCCTCTTTCTCCTGAGCGGCTCGATCTCCTGCTACAAAGCCTGTTTCGCGATCTCCAAACTCGTGCAGGCCGGCTACGAGGTGCGCACCGCCGCCACACCGGCCGCGCTGCAATTCGTGGGCAACGCGACACTGGAAGGCCTCACCACCAAGGCCGTGTTCAGCGACCTGTGGGCGCCCGGCGAGGCCATGGATCACATCGACCTCGCGCGCTGGGCTGACCTCGCGATCCTCGCGCCCGGCACGGCCAATACCATCAACCGCCTCGCCGCCGGCCTCGCCGACGATCCGGTCGGCACGCTCTTCCTTGCTTGGGAATTAAAAAAGAAGCCCTGGTGGATCGCCCCCGCCATGAACACCGTGATGTGGGAGCACCCGATCACCCAGGACTCGATCAAGAAGCTCGGCGGGCTCGGTGTGCGCATCCTTCCCACCGGCACCGGCCAACTCGCCTGCGGCGAAACCGGCGCAGGCCGTCTGCTCGAACCGGAACAACTCGTCGCCGAGGTTCTCGCGCACTTCGGCACCAAGATCGCCTGAGCCAAAACGACCAAACCTCGATCCTTTTAACGCAGAGGCGCAAAGACACAGAGTTCGCAAAGTAGTCACTGCTCCGATCATCTCTGCGGCCTTGCGCCTCTGCGTTAAAATTCGCCCCTCATGACTATCCTCATCACCTCCGGCGCGACCCGTGAACCGATTGATGACGTGCGCTTCCTGAGCAACGTCAGCACCGGCTCCACCGGCGCACGTATCGCCGAGGCTCTCGCCTCGCGCGGTCATGCCGTAACCGTGCTCCGCGGCGAAAACGCGGTCATGCCCCGCGACGTCAACGAGGTGCTGACCTTCGGCTCCACCGCCGATCTTGAGACTAAACTGAAGGCGCAACTCGGCACCGGTCGCTTCGACGTGGTCATTCAATGCGCGGCGGTCTCCGACTATCGCCCCGACACCGTGACCGACGGCAAGCTTTCGTCTTACGCCGACGAGTTGACCATCCGGCTGGTTCCCACACCCAAGCTGTTGCCCGCGCTCAAGTCCCATGCGCCCAACGCGCTCAAAGTGATCGGCTTTAAGCTCACCTCCGGAGCCGACGCCGACGGTCGCACCGCCGCCGTGGCCAAAGTCTTCGCCAGCGGCACCGTCGACGTTGTCATCCAGAACGATCTGAAGGAAATGGCAGCTTCCGGTGACGACCGCCCGTTTCGGGCCTATCGTGCCGGTCAACCCGAGCCCGAACTGCTGGCCGGTTTGGAGGCGCTGATCGACTGGTTCGACAGCGCGCTTGCGCCGGCGGGCAAAATCCGTTGATTTGTTCGGTTCAATTCCCGTGATTCGCACATTTCTCAAAACCAAGCTGCACCGCGCAACCATCACCGCGGCCGACCCCGACTATGAGGGCTCGGTTACGGTTGACCGTGAATTGTGCAAAGCGGCCGGCCTGTTGGAATTCGAACAGGTCGACGTGCTCGATATCAACAACGGCGCCCGTTTCACGACCTACGTGATCTATGGCGGCCCCGGCGAATTGCAGGTCAACGGCGCCGCCGCGCAGCTCGTCAACGTCGGCGACCTCGCCATCATCGTGGGCTACTGCTCGCTGACCGAGAGTGAGATATCCACCCACAACTCACGCGTAGTGCTGCTCAATCCGGGCAACCAGATCAAGTCGGTCGCCGACCATCCGGTTCGTCAGGCCTGACCCACGCCAAAGCCCGAATACTAGTTGATCTTGGTCGGGAGGAATTGAGCCAACTGGTCCACAAAGGGCGTTAAGAACTCCGGCTCCTTGCGCTCGTAAACGACGTAAATCGTGCCGATAGCCATCACCGCCAACAGCGCGATGTAAGGCGCAAAGTCGTTAAAGTCCTTCAGCGCCCGCCACACTCGCACCACGATCAAAACGCCGATGACCACCGTCAGCAGGGTAACCCAAAACGTCGAGGGGATCTCTTGGATTTTTTGCCAGGCGTGTGAAAGTTTGGCGGAACCGGCAAGTGCTTGCATGGTGCAAACCCTAATCACTCACGGTCGTCCCGCAAGACGCTTCATGCGAACGATGTGCGTTTCAGGCGTTGTTTACACGCGCCATCAGCTGACGCCATATCGCCTGCAACGCGGAGAAATCGGTCTCCTTGTCGCGGCTTTCGATCAGAAAGTCGAAATGGCCGGCCAATCGCAGCTCCTGCTCGGCGGTCTGCATACGGCGCTCGACCTCCGCCTCGCCTTCCGTTCCCCGGCACGCCATGCGCTCACGCAAAACCGGTATCGGGACATTGATAAAAACCGTGCCCAAGTGCCGTGCCAACAAGGCATGATCACGGGCGGCGGCGCGGAAGTTGTCCACCCCCTGCACATCGACATTGATGATCAAACTGCGACCGGCCGCGAGCGGCTCAAGCACCGCCGAGGCCAGCGTGCCGTAACGGTTTTTCTGGTGAACCCAGGCCCACTCAAGAAACGCACCGGCCGCGACGCGCTCATCAAACTGCGCGGGCGTCAGAAAATGATAATGCACACCATCCTGCTCGCCCGGACGGGGATCGCGGGTCGTCGCGGTGACCACCCGTGAAAACTCAGGATGCTCGGCCACCATGCGTTCGCAAAGCGTGGTCTTGCCCGAGCCGGCGGGACCGGCGAGCACGAGGAGAACGGGGGTCGTATCAGCCATGATGCAAAAACGAAATCAACTCAGTAGGTGAAGGCCACCCCGATCAGCAGCAAACCATAGGCAGCCACCACGCCGCCCACAATACGGGCCCGGCCCGGCACGCGGAATAGCCACTCGAACATATCGCGCAAACGAAACGGCGAGGCGCCAAGATAGATGGCCAACGCGATCGCCACATAAACGAAGGTCACCATGAACAAACGCTGCGGTTGATCGTAGTGTTCGAGGAAGGCCGCGCCCAACAGCGGATTGGCCGACATCAAGGTCAGCACACACAGACCGCGCACCGCCAGAAAGTCCGGCACCAGTTTGAATGACAGGACCGCCACCGTCGCAAAAGCCATGAACAGCAGCTTGCGATAATCACCAAAGTCAGCCGACGAAAGGTGCCAGACGGTGTGCAAAAACCACGCTGCCCCGAGACCGAAAAACACATAGGCGGCGCGTTCCGAACGCGGCAGGGATTTGAGCGTGGATGTGACCAGCGAGTGCCCCGAGACCAAGGCTCCGCCGAGAATCAGCAGAAGAATTCCGGGGATGAGAGTGGCGAGTGTGAGAGACATGGGGAAAGAGGTGTCGGCCTTATTGGTCCACGTTCGTGGCCAAAGGTGCCATTTCTTCGTTAATACCTTCGAGCACGAGTTCGCCGTAGAGCGAGCTGATGCTAACGCGGTCGATCTTGAGCGGCACAAGTTGACCGATGAGGCGCGGCTGGGCGTCAAAAATACAGACGCGATTACCACGCGTGCGTCCGGTGTAGCGCTGGCCAGTCTTGTCCGGCCCATCGACGAGGACTTCCTCGACGGTGCCGAGCAGGCTCTGGTTACGACGCTCGGAGTTGCGCTTGAGGATCTCCAGCAGGACCTGGTTACGATGCTCTTTCACTTCGTCGGAAATCTGGTCGCCCAGATCGGCCGCGACCGTGCCGCTACGAATGGAATACTTGAAGATGTAAGCCATGTCGTAGTTGCAGGCCTCAAAGAGCGCACGGGTCTGCTCAAAGTCCTCCTCGGTCTCGCCAGGGAAACCGACGATGATGTCGGTCGAGAAATACATGTCCGGACGCACCGCGCGCAACGCGTCGACGATCTCCCTGTAACGGGCCGAAGAATACGGACGGTTCATCGCCTTCAGGATGCGATCGCTGCCGCTCTGCATCGGCAGGTGCACGTATTCGCAGAGCTTGGGCAGACGACCGTATGCCTCGACCAGGTCCTGCTTAAAACCGCGCGGATGCGGCGAGGTGAAGCGAATGCGCTCGATGCCCTCGATCTCGTGGACCTTTTCGATCAACTGCACAAAGGGCGAAATACCGCCTGTGTGGGTGTAGTCGCGGCGACCGTAGCTGGTGACGATCTGGCCGAGCAAAGTGATCTCGCGCACGCCCTTGGCCGCAAGCTGTCGGCACTCGGACACGATGTCTTCCATCGGACGCGAACGCTCATCGCCACGGGTTTTCGGCACGATGCAGAAATGGCAATCCATGTTGCACCCCTGCTGAATCGAAACAAAGGCGGTCGCCTGTTTTTCTTCGGTTTCGAGGTGATCGCGAATCGTGTTTTGCGAACCGGCCTCCTCGCCGATGTCGATGATCGTCTCCGCGATCGGCACGCCGGCATCCTTGGCGGCGCGGAGATTATCGAGATAGTCGGGAACCTGGTGAAATTTCTGGGTGCCGACGATCAGGTCGACGTCGGGCAACTTATCGAGGAGTTCGGCTCCGCGGTTTTGCGCCATGCAGCCGAGGATACCCAGGACGAAGTCGGGGTTTTTCTTACGACGAGCCATCACGTGGCCGACCTTGCCGATGGCTTTTTGCTCGGCCGCGTCGCGCACCGAGCAGGTATTGAGCAACAGGACGTCGCATTCGCTTTCCTCGTCCACGATGCGGTAACCACGGGCACGCAGCATGGCCGCGACCGCGTCACTATCGCGTTCGTTCATCTGACATCCGTAGGTTTTGATATGGACTCGGTTCACGAAAAGGAACGCGAACCCATGCCAAGCCCTCCGCCGGGGGTCAAACGCGAATCCCTCCCCCGCCACCCTCCGCATCCCCCCCCGCCCGGAAAAGTTTAACCTATTGGGTTAAACT
>JBBKWO010000019.1:0-250456 GCA_037969015.1 Opitutaceae bacterium | reverse complement strand
GGGCGGGCGATGATAGGGGAGTTTGGCGGGCAGGGTGTTGACGGCGCCGGCCACGACTTCGAAATCAAAACCAAACCAACCGGCGAGACCGGCTCCCTTCACGGATGCGCGGAATCGATCGCCGACGTTTGAGCTGGGATTCGCGATCTCAAAAGTGACCCAAACGTCGCGGTCATCGCCGTCGCGCCAGAAGAACGCCTGGTCGGGCGGAGTGATGTCATGGCCGGGGTTAAACCCCTTGGCTCCGTTGTTGGAAATGTTGGCGCGGACAAACGCGGTCGAGCGGATTTCGGCGGGACCGTAGGTGAGTTTTACGTGGGCTTGTTTAGCGCCGGGCGGGATGGCAATGGTGCCTTTGCGCAGGCTGTTGCCGCCGACGGGGACGTCGTTGATGAGCAGGATTTTTTGCATCTTGGTGGGGATCAGTCCCCAGGGTGGCACGGAAGGCGTGACGGTGATGTCGTCGATTTCGAGACGAAGTCCTTCAGCGATGCCGATGCCGAGAATGCCGAACAGTGGCAGTTTATCATCAAAAGTGACGTGGCCGGAAAACGGGGTTTTCTCAGTGATGGTTTTATCAAAGAGGTTGGTGGATTTTTGGCCGTAGAGCGTGGTGAGTTCGGCTCCGCTGCCAAACCGGACCAGCACCCGGCCGGTGGCGGAGACGGAGTGGTCGTCGTTGCGGGCGAGGCGGACGTTGCCGGTGATAAGGTAGGATTGTCCGGGGGTTAGCTTTGCGGAGAGGTTCCAACTGCCGGCGATATTACCGGCACCGTTGCTATTGGAGATGTAACGGGCGCCGGCATCCTGTCCCTGTTGGTCGGCGTCGCGGGCGAGCGTCATCGGGGTTTGCGCAAAGAAGTCCGAGATCGGGAGTGCCGTCTCGTTGGGCGGTGAGTCTCCGGTCTGGGCGGAGGCGGGTCCGGCGATGGCGAATGCTAGGATACTTAAGAGGAGAGGCCACGTGGTTGTCATATCGTCGGGGGTGCAGATGTTTAGCCCGGCTTAGGGGATGCGGGCAGTAAAAAGGAATTGGTATCTTACCCCAGTCGTGGGTTGGTGGATGAGTTGTTTGCCGTCTGGAAGTTTACCGTTTGCCGACGGGCTGGCCGGCGACCGAGGCTGGACTTGGCGCGGCGGGTGCGGCGTAGTGGTGGTTATGAAGGATTTGACCGTCACGCAGGCCGCATTGGTGTTGAACGCGTTGCCTGACATCGGGCCGATCACGACAAACCGGTTGCTGGAGGCGCTGGGCGGGGATCCGCGGGCGATCCTGACGGCGAGTGCGCGGGAGCTGGAGCAGGTGCGTGGAGTCGGGGCGAAAATCAGCGGCAATATCACGCATTGGTCGGAGCTGTTTGATTTGGCGAAAGAGGAGGCGCGCATGGCGCAGGCGGGGGTAGTGTTTGTGCCGAATGGCGGCGTGGGTTATCCGGGGCTGTTGTCGGAGATACCTGATCCGCCGATCGGGCTGTATCGGAAGGGTGATTACGCGTTTGACCGGCCGGCGGTGGCGATCGTGGGCAGCAGACGCACGACGCTTTACGGGCAGTCGGTCGCGAAGAAGCTGGGTTCGGAGCTTGGGCGGCTCGGGTTTTGCGTGGTCAGCGGTCTGGCTCGCGGCATCGACACGGCGGCGCATGAAGGGGCGCTGGAGGGCGGCGGGGTGACCGCGGCGGTGCTGGGCACGGGGATCGATATCATTTACCCGCCGGAGAATCTGGCGTTGTATCGGCGCATCGAAGAGGCGGGGGCGATTTACGCGGAGTTCCCGTTTGGGCGGCGGGCGGATCGTCAGTCGTTTGCCATGCGCAACCGGATCGTGGCGGGCATGTGCGAAGCGATTGTGGTGGTGGAAAGCGACGTAAGCGGAGGTTCGATGATCACGGCGCGGTTTGCCGGAGAACAGGGGCGGTTGCTCTACGCGGTGCCGGGACGAATCGATCAGGCGAGCAGCGCGGGGTGTCACCAGCTGATCCGCGACGGGGCGACGTTGTTCACGAGCGTGGACGATATTCTGAGCGAGCTGAACTATCTGGACGGGCTGAGGCCGCAGCGTATTCCAGAGAAAGCAGGGGCAGGCGGGGAGGGCGGGGAACTGGATCTGGGGATGGGCACGGCCAGTCAATGGACCGAGACGGAACGGCGGGTAATGGCGTGCTTCGCCGGAGGTGCGATCATCGGTATGGATGAGGCGGCGAGTCAGACCGGGATCGGGGTGGGGGAGCTGTCGGCGACCTTGATGATGTTGGAGTTAAAGCGGGCGGTAGTGAAGCGATCGGATGGGAAATTTGAAGCGAGGGGGCGTTAGCCACGGGGTGTTAACTGCAAGCCGTTGGCAGATAACGGATTTAACGGGACTAGGGTATAGACCCTAAATGGCTTGCGTCTGATCGGCTGATTCCTAGCGTTGCGGTTCTAAAAAGTGAGAACTCCTGAGCTCACGCTTCGCACTTGGTCGAATCGCGTTTTTGCGCTGCGGTGCTTTTGCGCGTCCGTAGTATATGGATTGGGCGGTCTTTCGGTTGCCGAGGCGCAGTTTGCTTACACCGAGGATTTTACGAATACCACGGCCGCGGGGTGGAATTTTTATACCGGCGATCAAGGACCGGGTGTTCGTTTGACCTCTGGAACGTCGCCGACGTCGGCCGACCCTGAGTTTGGCAACAGCTACATCGATGCTTCCGGGCAGGGGTGGCTGCGTTTGACCAGTGGTAATGATCAATATCAGGCGAACGCGGCCTATTTTGACACGCCGATCCCGAGCACGGGCAATCGGGTGAGTATCACCTTCAACGCCAACATGTGGGGCGGTAACAATCTCGACGGCACCGGTGCGGATGGGTTGGTATTTTTCCTTTATGATGCGTCGCAGGCGTTTTCTCCCGGTGCCAACGGCGGCTCTCTGGGTTACGCGCAGAAAACCGGCGACCCCGGTTTGGGCGGCGGTTACATGGGTGTGGCGTTGGATGTTTTCGGCAACTTTTCCAATCCGACCGAAGGCCGTGAGGGCGGCGTGGGGTTTGTTCCCAACGCGGTGGTTGTGCGCGGTCCCGGAGAGGGAGAAGTGGGTTATAATTATTTGGCGGGCACATCTGGCTCCAGCGGTCCCGCCGGTGTGGACTACACGGATTCGGGCAGCCCCACGACACAGGATGTCGGTGATGCAACCGTGGGTGCCTTGCCTTACGCTTTGGGGAGTCCGACTGACACCGCGCGTCCCAATCAGGCGACGGAATATCGGAAGGTGGAGGTGGTCCTGGATGAGAACAGTCAGCTGACCATTCGTATGCAGTTTGGTGAGGACGGCCTGTGGTATGACGTTCTCAACGTCGACTACAGTTCGTTTGTCCGTCCCGAGCAGTTGCGCATCGGCTTTTCCGCCGGCACGGGTGGCGGAACCATGGTCTACGAGGTTGGCGGATTGCTGAGTATCGATGCCACCGCGGGCACGGGAAATTTTCTTTGGGACAATGATGAGGGGCCGGCCAATCAAATCTGGGGCACCTCCGCCACGAATCCGCTGAACTGGTATGGCAATACCAACCCCACGCTGAAATCCAACGTTATCCTGAACAGCGCCTACATCAGTTCGGCGCAAAACATCGATCTGCAGGGCTCGGACAAGGTCATCAAAAATCTCTATCTGGCCGGCCCCAATGCCTACTCGCTTTACACTACGGAGAACCGCCGGCTGATCTTCGATTCGGACACGGTAGGCGGGTTGACCACGATTTCGTTGACCAACGACATCGCTGGAAACTCCGCGCACACCATTGGTGTGGATATACTGCAGAACAAGACACTCGATATTAACAACAATATCAGCCCGACCTTCACGATCTCCGGCGGCATCGACACCAATGGCAATGCGCTGAACCTCAAGGGCGTCGGCACCACCGTGTTATCGGGGGCGATTTCCGGTGGCGGCACTCTGACCAAGTCAGGCACCGGCACCGCGCGGCTTACCGGCACCAACACCTACTCCGGCACCACCATCATCAGCGCGGGCACTCTGGAGGCCGGTTCGGCCGCCGCGCTGGGCTCGACTGCCGCGGGCACCACGGTCACCTCCGGGGGCACGCTCGCCCTGACTGGCGGAACTACGTTTGCCGCCGAGGGGTTGTCACTCGCCGGCACGGGAGCAAGCGGCGTCGGCGCCCTGCGCAATCTTTCCGGCAACAATACTTGGACGGGCACGGTGGCACTCGCCGACGATGCCACGGTGGCGACTGAGAGCGGCACTACCCTGACCGTCTCAGGCGTGGTCTCGGGAGTGGCCGCCAACGACCTCACTAAAACCGGCACCGGCACGCTCGCCCTGACCGGCACCAACACCTACACCGGCAAGACAATCATCAACGCCGGCACCCTCGCCATCTCCAACGAGAACAACCTCGGCGCCAACCCCGCCACTTTCGCCGCCGACCAGTTGACTCTTAACGGCGGCACGCTGCGCAGCCAGACCAACGCCGTTGTCATCGACGACGCCAATCGCGGCGTCACCATCGGGGCCGGTGGCGGCACCCTCGACACCAATAGCAATCTGACCATAGCCACGGTAGTCGCCGGCAGCGGCACACTGAACAAGACCGGTTCATCCACCCTTACGCTTTCTGGAGCCAACACTCACTCAGGCGCGGTCAACATCAACGCCGGCACACTCACCGCCACGGGAGGTTCCGCCATCGGCAATACGTCCGCCGTGACTGTTTCCTCGGGAGCCACTTTCAACACCTCCGCGAACAACGAGACCATCGGCTCGCTCGCTGGAGCGGGCACTACTTCGCTCGGCGCAAACACCCTCACCTTGGGAGGAAATAACACCTCCACCGCCTACTCGGGCGTGGCCTCCGGAACCGGTGGCATCACTAAGACCGGCACCGGCAACTTCACGCTGTCCGGAGCCAACACCTTCACGGGCACTACCACGATCAGCGCCGGCACCGTCACTCTGGGCGCATCCAACGTCTTTGCGGATACTTCCACGCTCGCCCTCAGCGGCGGCACACTCGCGGTCGGTGGCAACTTCAGCGATACGCTTGGTCGGCTCACGCTCACGGCCAATTCGAACCTGGATTTCAACAGTGCCACGAGCAACCTCACTTTCACCAACGCCAACCGCACTGGCGGCACTCTGACGATCGACAACTGGGCCGGCCAGGCTTACGGCGGCGGCAACAGCCAGCTCAAGTTCACGAACTCTCCCACCGGGTTCAGCACCGGAACCAACGGCGAATACACCCAGATCCAGTTCACCGACTGGGGCACCGGTTCCATCCGCCTCTCCACCGGCGAGATCGTTCCCTACACCGGCGGCACCGTTTATACCTACGCCGTCAACGGAGCCAGCAACTGGAACGTCGACAACAGCTGGCTCGACGGCACCGGCACGGACCCCACCGCCGACCCGGGCGACTATGCCAGGAACATCGGCGACACCGCGATACTTGGCTCCAAGATCACCGCCCCCACAACGATTACCGTCACCGCCGCCAACCGGACTCTCGGCTACCTCATCGCCAACAACGCCAACCGCTACACCATCACCGGCAACAGCCTGCTCTTTGATGTCAGTTCCGGCCAGGCCCAGATCGTCAACCAGGGCGCGGGCGGACTCACCATTAATTCAGCCCTTAATCTCAACGACTCGCTTGTCCTCACCCAGACGGGTAGTGGAACCGTCAATACGGCGGGCATCGCCGGCACGAACAGAAATCTCACGTTTACCGGCAATGGCACCGGCGCGGTTACGGTTGGCGGTGTCATTGCAACCGGCACCGGCACACTCACCAAGAACGGCACCTCCACCCTGGTGCTCTCCGGGGCCAACACGTTCACCGGCGCTGTCAGTATTAACGAAGGCACCGTCAGCGTGGGTGACGTCGCCAACAGCGGGGCCAGCAGCCACCTCGGCGCCGGCACGACCATCAACCTCGGCAGCACTGGCAAGACCGCCACCCTGCGCTTCACCGGCGCAAGCGATTCGACCAACCGTCCGCTGGTCATCGCCGGCACCGGCATTGTCGACGTCACCACCACCGGCACCACGCTCACCGAATCCGGAGTCGTCTCCGGTAGCGGCATCCTGCAGAAAGAGGGCACCGGCACGCTCGCACTCACCGGCACCAACACCCACACCGGCGGCGTCAACATCAACGCCGGCACGCTGGCGGTCACCAACGGCTCTGCCATCGGCAACAGCTCTGCCGTGACTGTGGCCACCGGCGGCACTCTAGCGCTCAACAGCTCCGAGACCATCGGTTCGCTTGAAGGCGCTGGCGCGACCACCCTTGGCGCCACCACGCTTACCACCGGAGGAAATAATGCCTCAACCGGTTATACAGGCATCATCTCCGGCACGGGCGGCGCGCTCACTAAAAACGGCACCGGCACTTTCACCCTGTCGGGAGCCAATACCTACACGGGTGCCACCACGGTATCCACCGGCACCTTGGTCGCCGCCAGCAACACCGCGCTCGGCACCTCTGCTGCCGGCACCACCGTCGCCTCTGGTGCGACTCTTGGTCTGCAGGGCGGCATTAGCATCGGCACCGAGGCTCTCAATATCAGCGGCACCGGTGACGGCTCCAACGGAGTCCTGCGCAACCTCTCCGGCAATAACACCGCCAACGGCGCCGTCACCGTCACCGCCACCTCCACCATCCAGTCCGACGCCGGCACGCTCACGCTCGGCGGCGCCATCAACGGCAGCGCCGCCAGCCGCGCGCTCACCTTCACCGGTGCGGGCAACACCGCCTCCACTGGAAACATCGGCGGCAATATTTCCACCCTGACCAAGACCGGCTCCGGCACCCTCAGCCTCTCCGGTGCCAACACCTACTCCGGTGCCACTACCGTATCCGCCGGCACCCTCGTCGCCGGCTCCGCCTCGGCTCTTGGTGCGGTCGGCGGCGGCACCACGGTGGCCAACGGTGCCACCCTTTCCCTTTCCAATGTCACGGGAGTGACCCTCGCGGAAAGCGCGCTCACCCTCACAGGTCAGGGCGTCGGCGCCCAAGGCGCCCTGCAAAACCTCGTCGGCAACAATACCGTATCCGGCACCATCGCCCTTGGCGGCGAAACCTATGTCGGCGTCAACTCGAGCACCACGTTGACCTCCACCGGGGTGGTCTCCGGCGGCTTCGGTCTGACCAAGATCGGCACCGGAACCCTCGTGCTTAACGGAGCCAACACCTATACCGGCACTACCGCAGTCAACGCCGGGACCTTGGAGGTGAAGCATTCTACCGGACTCGGCACAACGGGCAGTCCCACCACGGTGGCCAGCGGTGCCACCCTTGCCTTTAACGGAGCCTCGCTGAACGTGGGCGAAAACATCGCCTTGGTCGGTTCCGGCGTCTCCTCGGCCGGTGCGCTGCAAACCACCGGTGGCAGCGGCACCACCACGCTGACCGGCACCATCACGATGAACGCCAACTCGGTCATCGGCACCGGCACGGGAACAAGCCTGCGCCAAACCGGCGTGCTCGGCGAAGAATCCGGCGCCGACTACAACCTGACCAAGACCGGTGCAGGCACCCTGACTTTGGCCGGGGCCAACACCTATAACGGCACCACCACCGTCCGCGCCGGCACGCTGCAGATCGAAGCCAACGCACCGGTCTCCGGCAATGGCGCGCTCGGCAACGCCTCCTCTGCGGTTGTGGTCGGCGATGCGGGTTCCGGTTCCAGTGACATCAGCCTGCTCGCCGGCGTCAGCACCGGTGGCGTCACCATCGGCCGTGCCGTCAGCGTGGCCAACCAAGGCGGCACCATCACCCTTGGCGGCACCAATACCTCCGGCATCAACACCTTCAGCGGTGCGGTCACCCTCAGCAAAAACGTAACCCTCACCGCAGCTACCGGTGGCGAGGTCGACTTTACCGGAGTCATCTCCGGTCCCGCCGTCATCACTAAGACCGGCACCGGCACCGTGCTCCTCGCCGGCGCCAATACCTACACTGGCGCGACCAATATCAACGCCGGCACTGTCATCGCCGCCAATAACACCGCCCTCGGCACCACCGCCGCCGGCACCACGGTCGCTTCCGGTGCCACCCTCGGACTGCAAAACAACATCACCATTGCGTCTGGCGAGAGCATTACTGTTTCCGGAACCGGGTTTGGCGGCGGTGGTGCCATCAGCAATATTTCAGGCAACAATACGATCGCCGGTCCGGTTACCCTCGGCGCCGCCACCACCTTCGGTTCCACCTCCGGCACGTTGACCTCCTCCGGTGTCATCAGCGGCGCCTACAACCTCACCACCGCAGGCGCGGGCAACCTCACTCTTACCGGCACCAATACCAATAGCGGCACCCTCACTATCGGCGGCACCGGCACCACCACCCTGGCCAACGCCTCCGGTCAGGCTTTTGGCAACGTCACCGGTGTGACCGTCAACGCTGGCGCGACTCTCGCCCTCGGTGGAGCCAATCAAATCAACGACGCCGCCAACCTCACTCTCGCGGGCGGCACTTTCAACGTCGGTTCCTTCAGCGAGACCCTCAACCGTCTGACTGTTTCCAGCAGCTCGTCGATCAACTACCTCGACGACGGCTCCGCTCTTAAATTCAACGGCGGCGGCACGGTCAACGGACTCAATGGCATCACCGGCACGCTCTCGATCGACAACTGGGCCGGCTCACTCAGCGGCGGTGGCACCGAGCAGCTCATCGTGCGCAGCACCACCAATATCGCCGGAACCACCATCACGGGCATCAACTTCTCCGACTGGGGCACCGGCAATAACAACACCGTCATCGCCCTCGGTTCAAACCTCTACGAGATCGTGCCGCTCATCACCGGTGTGCAGTGGAACAACGACAGTGCGACGTCACAAAACTGGACCACCGGCGGCAACTGGTCACCGGCCAGCGACCCCAACGCGACCAACGCCATCGCCATCTTCGGTAACACTGTTGATTCCATTCCCCTCAACAATAATCCGATCATCAACGTCAACGGTAACGTCACCGTCGGTAAGATGATCTTCGAGAATGCCGCCAATAAGAACTACACATTGGAAGGCACCAGCCGTGTCACCTTCGACGTCACCGCCGGTTCAGCCCAAATCATCGTTAACGACAACGGCAGCCACGTCATCGGCAACACCGGCGGTAACCGCACCGAGGATGACCTGATCATCACCAATAATTCCAACGCAGCGGTCGGCCTGGACATCAACTCCGACCTCGAATTCCGCAACAGCAACATCGGACTCACCGTCAACGGCACCGGCACCACGCGCATCGATGGTGAGATTGACAGTCGTAACGGCCGCAGCGGTCACACTCTGCTCAAGACCGGCACCGGCACCCTTATTCTTTCGTCCACCAATAGTAACTACGACGGAGCCACCACCCTGCGCAACGGCACCTTGGTGCTGGAGTCCAGCGCGACCAACGGTTCCAGCGGAGCGCTCGGTAATAATTCCACCACTGTCATCGTCAACGACGGTTCCACCACGGTCGGGATGAACACCGCGTTGCTCCTGGGTGCCAACGGCGTGAACCTCGCACGCAACATCACAGTGGGTTCGCAAGGCGCCACCACCACCCTTGGCGGCGCCACTTCGCTCGGCTCCGGCTCGGCCACCTTCTCGGGTGCCATCACGCTCAACAAGTCCGTGACCCTCACCGCCGACACCGGTGGCACGGTCACATTCTCCGGCCAACTGATCGACGGCACCGGCACCACCAATATCACCAAGACCGGCGCCGGCACGGTGGTGCTCACCAACGCCGCCAACAACTACGACGGCCAGACTGACATCAACGCCGGCACCCTGCGCGTCACCACCAACTCCGCAGTGCCCACGGGCTCGGCCGTTACCGTGGCCTCAGGTGCAAAATTCGAGCTCGGCACCGCCGGTGCGACTTCCGGCGACGTCACCATCGGCTCTCTCGCCGGCGCAGGCACCGTTGATCTGCCCGCCACCGCCGCCGGCACCACCACGCTCACCACCGGCGGTAATAATACCAGCACCACCTTCAGCGGACTGATCACCGATTCCGGGACCAGTGGCTCCCTCGCTCTCACCAAGACCGGCACCGGCACCTTCATCCTTACCGGCGCCAACAGCTACGACGGTGACACTATCGTTAGCCAAGGCACGCTCCTCGCCGCCAACTCCGCCGCGCTCGGCCTCACCACCGGTAACACTTCGGTCGCCGCCGGTGCCACCCTGGCCCTGAGTAACAACATCACCATTGCCGCCGGCGAAGATCTTTCCCTGACCGGTGGAACCTCCGCCAACTCACTCTACAATTATTCCGGTAACAACACCTACGCCGGTGCCGTAACCTTGGTGAACTCCGCCAACGATGTGCGCCTCGGCGCCGCTTCCGGCACCACCCTCACCGTCACGGGCAACATCGGCCAGTCCGGGGGAGCCACCGGCATGATCAAGACCGACATCGGCACGGTCGTGCTCTCCGGCACCAACAGCTACACCGGCGCGACCAACATCGCCGGCGGCACCCTGGTTGCCGCCAGCAACACCGCGCTCGGCACCTCGGCCGCCGGCACCACCGTGCAAGTCGGGGCTACCCTCGGCCTGCAAAACAACATCACCATCACCGGTGAATCCGTGGTGCTCAACGCCACCAACACGCCCACCACCGCCAGCATCAAAAACCTCTCCGGCAGCAATACTTTGGCCGGCGCCATTGCCATCACTGGCACGGTCGGCTCGGGCGCGATCATCGACACCAACACCGGCTCCACGCTCACCGCTTCCGGCAACATCACCCAGAGCAGTGCCGAGAACTTCCTGACCAAGACCGGTGCCGGCACGCTTTCGCTTTCCGGCAACAACACCTACTCCGGCGGCACCAATATCAACGACGGTGTGCTCAACGCCGCCGCCGGCACCGGGGCGGCCACCGGCACCGGCGAGATCTTTATCGGTGACGGCATCGGCGCGGCCAACTCCGCAGTCCTGCGTCTGTCCGCTTCAAATCGCATCGCAGATACCTCCAATCTCACCATCCGCACCGACGGCCAACTTAACCTGCAGTCCTACAACGAGACCGTAGGCGAAATCATCCTCAACGGCAGTGCCAACGGCGCCACCAACCTCGATACCATCACCGGCACCGGCACGCTCACCCTCGGCGGCACGCTCACCTTCAATGGCGTCGGCGCAAATAACGCCGGCATCTCCACCAATGTCGCCCTCGGTGCCAGCTCGCGCACACTGCAGGTCGGCAACAACGGCAACAACACCGACTCCGACCTCGTCATCTCCGGCGTCGTTTCCGGCTCCGGTCAAACTCTGCGCAAGACCGACCTTGGCACGCTCGAACTTTCCGGCACTTCGGCCAACACGTTCAATGGTGGTCTGCAGATCGACGACGGCACCGTGCTCCTGCGCAAGACCGCCGGCGTCAATGCCATTGGCGGCGGTCCCGTCACCGTCGGTAACAACGTCCTCGGCTACGACACTGCCAGGCTCCAGTGGGGCGCGAATAACCAGCTGCCCGACGCCACTGCGATCACCATGAACACCGATGGTGTCATCGATCTGAACGGCTTCAGCGACACGGTTGGCTCGGTCGCCGGCAGCGGTCACATCATGATCGGCACGGGTCAGCTCATCGCCGGCGGCGACAATACCAGCACCACCTTCTCCGGCATCATGACCGGCAGCGACGGCGGCGTCTTCACTAAGACCGGCACCGGCACGCTCACCCTGACCTCGAGCGATCGCAACGGCGGCAGCATCTCCTACGGCGGCGAGTTTAACTTGAATGCCGGCACGCTGGCGCTGGACGACATCAACTTCACGGTCGATACCCTGCGTTTGACCGGCACCTCGATCATCGATTTTGGCGGTAATTCCACCCTCACGGTGGGCACGCTCATCATCGAACTCACCGGTGGCCAGACACTCACCATTACCAGTTGGGAGGAGTATATGGACTACTTCTATGCCGATGCCGTGCAGAATGGCGACGGCTCCGAAGTCCCCGACTTTGATGTGCGTGGAGACGCTCCGCTCAACCACATCGTTTTTGCCGGCTGGTCGGGTGGTAATACCAAGTGGCAGGGGTGGGACCATCAGGTTACCCCGGTGCCCGAACCCGCCGCTTATGGTGCGCTCTTGGTCGGCGGTCTGGTCGGGCTGGTCGCCTGCCGTCGTCGCCGTCGGGTTTGATCAGATAATCGGTAACCCGCTTGCCTGGGTTCACTCATGTAGAACTCAATCGGGCATATTTCGCCCAATTACGTTAAATCAGTAGGCCTAAATGGATGTTGATTAATGCAGGGTGAATACCCTAGGCTGATTCCGTTCTAGTGATGGGTCTGTCTCTTGTATCAGTTGTAAATCATTTTCACCTTGGTCGTTTTTTGCGGGTTTGGCTGGTTTCGAGGTGCCTGATGACAGTGATCGCAGGGAGTGTGGGCGGGGCGCTTTTGGCGCAAACCACAGTGTTGGATGGCTTGTTTAGCGGCACCACTTTGGACCCTGTATGGTCGGTCGGCGGCACGGGCTACACGCCGGTGCTCACCGCGTCTACGGCGGGTGGCAGTATTGATTCGTCCGGCAGTGGTTGGCTGCGGCTTACCAGCGCGGATATAAATCAAGCCACCTATGCTTACAACAGCACGTCTTTCGCCAGCACCAACGCGACCATAACCGCCTCCTTTAACTACGTCTCCTACGGCGGCAGCGGTGCGGACGGCATCACCTTCTTCCTCGCCGACGCCAGTGCCTCTTTTGGAGTTGGTGCTTATGGCGGTTCACTCGGTTATGCCCAGAAAACCGACGCGGGTGGTGGGGGCGCGGACATCGATGGCATGAGCGGTGGCTACATCGGCCTCGGCATCGATGAATTCGGCAACTACTCAAATGAGAGCGAAGGGCGCGTTGGCGGCATTGGGTTTTATCAGGACAATGTCTCCGTGCGTGGTCCCGGCGATGGCTTGAGCGGTTACGACTACCTGGGTGGCACCGGTAGCCTGTCTTCCTCGCTGGATTCCCCCAGTCCCAACACCACCCGTTCGACTACGACCACCTTTAAGGTCATCATCACCGCGACCAACCAGCTCACCGTCTATGCCGATTTTGGGGCGACCGGCACCTTTGTCGCGCTCTACAGCATCGACCTCTCCGGCTACGCTCGTCCGGAAGATTTGATCATGGGTTTCACCGGCAGCACGGGCGATTCTGATAACATCCATGAGGTAAACTCGGTGCACCTCACCAGTGTCATCGCTGATCTCTGGACCAATGCCGATGGCGACAGTCTCTGGGGCACGGATAACAGTTGGTATGGCAGCCCCAGTGGCATGGTGCCCTCCGATTACGCCGACATCCTGCTGGACAACACTTACGTCAGCACCGCCCAGACCATCGACGTTGCCACCAACCGCACGATCCGTTCGATGCAGATCGACGCGCCCTTTGGCTACACGCTGAACAACGGCACCCTGACATTTAACAAGGGCGGTATCGAAGGCCCCAGTGGCATCTTTGTTTCGCAAACGCACGGGTCTGCCGACCACACGATCAACTCCGCCATCGCGCTCAACCAAGACATCGAGATTCAGAACAACAGCGCCGGTTCGCTGATCCTCGGCGGCAACGTCGCCAACGGCGGCAACGACATCGATTTCAACGGCTCCGGTGACACCGCTCTGTCAGGTATCGTCTCTGGTGGCGGTGCGATTACCCAAACCGGTGCCGGCACGACCACCTTGTCGGGAGTCAATAGCTACACGGGCGGCACCACCATCGACGCCGGCACGGTCAACGCCAACAACACCTCCGCACTTGGCAGCGGCTCGGTCGATCTGAACGGCGGCACGCTCGGCTCCACCAACACCAGCACCGTTGGCAATACCATTGCGCTCAACGCCAGCTCCGGTCTCTCCGGCATCACCACCTCCGGCACGCTCACTCAGACCGATGGCAGCTACACCCTCAACCTGGCCGGCGCCACCCAGAGCGGCGCGGTCAACCTTTCCAATAACAGCACCGGGCGAACCCTCACGGTGGAAGTCGATAGCGGCAGCTCGACTATCTCCGGGATCATCGCCAACGGCGGCAGCGGCGCTGGCGGACTGACTAAGACCGGCACCGGCGAGTTGATCATTTCCGGCAACAACACCTACACCGGCGGCACCACCATTGAGGCGGGCTCGCTCACGCTCGGTGCCAGTGATCGGCTCGCCAACAGCGGTAACGTGACCATCGCCGCAGCCGGCACGCTCAATCTCAACGGTTTCTCCGAGCGCATCAACAACCTCACTGCGAGCGGTAGTGGTGCTTCGATCGATTTCGGCTCCAGCACCGGCGCCAACACCTTTCTATTCGATAACTATACCAAGCCCGCCAGCGGCGTGTTGGTGATAAACAATTGGGAGAACGGCGTCGACAGCCTCGCCACCACCGTCAACAGCCAGTCTTCGATCACCAGTGGCGGCATCTACATCTCGGGCGAGGGTGTCGCCGATTACAACGGCACGGCCACGCTCTACGGGGGGACGCGCTACCTCTTGAGCCCGGTTACCGCCAGCTACAAGGAGTGGGACGGATCCACCGATTCCAGCTGGAAACAAAAGAACAACTGGACCACCAAATTCGCTCCCAATACCTCGCAAATCGCGCTCTTCGATTCCCTCGGCGTCAGCCGACCTAACGTTACTCTCGATAAAGACTACAAGATCGCCGGCATCAAATTCGGTTCCGGAGCCTCAGTCAGCTACAACCTCACAGGCAGCAATAAGCTCACCTTGGACGGTGCCATTCCCTACATCCAGCAGCAGAGCAGCAACACCCAGACCATCGCCTTCTCCACGCTCCAGTTGGACGCCAACACCGTGGCCGATATCACCGGCACCGGCAATCTGGTCATCAACTCTGCCATCACCGGCGGCAACGCCTTGATCAAAGCCGGCACCGGGTCGGGCAAACTCATCCTCGGAGGAAGCGGCACCAACACCTATAGCGGAGGCCTCTTCATCAACAACGGTCAGGTCGAGGCGCGGAAATCCTCCGCCCTCGGAACAGGGACGACCACCATCGCCTCCGGTGCCACCCTCGAGCTCTCCGGCGGCATCAGCCCGTCCAACGCCATTTCCGTCACCGGCACCGGCGTCGGCGGCAATGGCGCCATCCGCAACCTCTCAGGTTCAAACACCACCTCGGGCACTGTTACCCTCGCCGGTGACACTCGCATCCAATCCGACACTGGCGCGACCCTTACCCTTACCGGTGGTATCGCCGGTTCGGGCAAAAACCTCGAACTCACCGGCGCCGGCAACATCGGTATCAGCTCCTCCGTTACCCTCGGCACCGGTGGAGTTACTCTCAACGGCAGCGGCACGGCCACCTACACCGGCGCGGCCAACACCTACACCGGCCTCACCACGGTAAACAGCGGCACCCTCGCGCTGTCCAAAAACGCCGACACCATCTCCGTGGCCGGAGACTTGGTCGTAAACAGCGGCACCGTCAACCAGACCGCCACGGGCCAGATTGGCGCCAGCTCTACCGTCATCCTCAACGGCGGCACCTACAACCTCTCGAACTCCGCATCCTCGGCCATCAACCAAACCGTCAAGAAACTGACGACGGCAACCGGATCAACCGTCTCTATCGGGAACAACGACACTCTCACGATCAGCGGCAACGCCATCAGCAACGTCAACGGCGTCATTTCCGGCACCGGCGGAAAACTCGTCACAGCCGGCACCGGAGTTGTCTACCTCGGCGGAGCCAATACCTACACCGGCGGCACCACCATTGGCAGCGTCGTCACCGCCGCCAACAGCGCCAGTCTCGGCACCGGTGCGGCCACCATCAACTCGGGCGGTAATCTTCAGATCCAGGGCGGCTCCACGCTGGCCAATACCTTCACCATCGGCGGCACCGGCACTGCCGCCAACGACGGCGCGTTCCAAAACATATCCGGCTCCAACACGGTATCTGGAGCAGTCACGCTTGGCTCGGCCACCCGCATTCAGTCCGACAGCGGCACGCTCACCCTTTCCGGTGCAACCAACCTCGGCGGCTACACCCTCAACACCGGCGGCTCGGGTGCCACCACGTTCAGCAACGTGGTCTCCAACGGTGCCATCACCAAGGACGGATCCGGCACGCTCACGCTCTCCGGTTCTTCGGCCAACACCTTCAGCGGAGGCCTGCAGATCAATCAAGGCACCGTTGTCCTGAACAAATCCGCGAGCACCAACGCCATCGGCGGCGGTGCGATCACCGTCGGCGACGGCGTCGGCGCCTACGATAGCGCCACGCTGCGTTGGGCTGCCAATAATCAACTCACCGATACCACGGCGATCACGCTCAACTCCGATGGCGCCCTTGATCTCAACGGACGCTCCGAGGCCATTGGTTCCGTCGCCGGCAGCGGCAGCATTATGATCGGCACCGGGCAGCTCATCGTCGGCGGAGACGATAGTGACTCCACGCTCTCCGGCGTGATCACCGGCAGCGCCGGCGGCATCCTGGAAAAGACCGGCACCGGCACCCTCACGCTGAGCTCCGGCACCCGCAACGGCGGCACCATCAACTATGGCGGCGAGTTTAATCTCAACGAAGGCACCCTCGCGCTCAACGATGTTAATTTCAGCGTCAACACGCTGCGTATCACCGGCGACTCCATTATCGATTTCGGCGGTTCGTCCACTCTCACGGTCGGCACATTGATCATTGAACTGACCGGCGGTGAAACGCTCTCCATCACCAGCTGGGAGGAGTATATGGACTACTTCTATGCCGACTCCGTGCAGAATGGCGATGGCTCCGAGATTCCCGATTTTAATGTCGGTGGTTCCGATCCGCTCAATCACATCGTTTTTGCCGGTTGGGGCGGTGATGATACCAAGTGGCACGACTGGGATCACCAAGTTTCGCCGGTCCCCGAACCCGCCAGCTATGGTGCGCTTTTGGTCGGTGGTTTGGTCGGCCTAATGGCCTGCCGTCGCCGCCGCCGAGCCGTTTGATTTGTTCACCAAAAGGCGACCCGAAGTGGGTCGCCCTTTTTGATGTTTGTAGGGGCTTCGCTTGCGAAGCCCGTTGGTCGTGGGACCGGATTTTCGGTCGATGTCTACCGGATGTCTAACGGGCCGCGCGAGTGCGGCCCCTACGAGTTACCTCACTACTCAGGCTTCGTGTCTCTTCGTGAGCTTCGTGGTTAAACATCGGTGCGTATCGTTCTGCGTGGGCAGGAATGCCCACGCTCCTTTGGACTCCGTTGCTTACCAGTCGTCGCTGCGGAACGGCACGGCGGGCAGACCGGCGGCTTTGCTGAAGAGACCGGCGACTGGGGCGTCGCGCCAGGCGTAGCGCACGGCGACCGGCTCGGTGACGGCGGCACTGGTCACGATGACAGTATTGCCTTCGATCGTGGCCTCGGCGGGTTTGAATTCCTTGTCTTCACCGGCGAGCTCGAAGCCGTAAAGCGCGTTGAGCGGTGCAATCAGGCCGCCGTCGGTGTGGGTGAAGGTGACCTTGAAGCCGGCACCGTCGCGCTCGGCTTTTTCCATGACGGGGCCGCTGGCGACGATCTTCTCAAAGCCGTAGTCGTTCTTGAGCGCAAGTCGGGCGAGACGACGTCCGACGTCCTTTTTGTTGCGCGGGTGGATATCCTTGAGGTCTCCGATGTCGACGATGACAGCCTGACCGGTGTGGGGAAGGGCGAGTGTCTGGGTCTGGGCTTCGCGCAGGAAAGCCCAAGGGGTCGCCTCGGTATTGCGAAAGTTTGCGAGTTGAACCCAGTAGAAAGGAAATTCGCCTTGGCCGAACTGCTCGCGCCAATCGGTGATCAATGCGGACATGAGGGCGTTGTATTCGTTGGCGCGGCCGGCGTTGGACTCGCCCTGATACCAGATGGCACCGCGGATGGCGTAGGGCACCAACGGATTGATCATCGCGTTGTTCAGCGTGGAGGGTTTTTGCGGGCTCTGGGTCGGGTCGCCTGGTGCTTTGGGTTCTCGGTCGGTGAACTCGGAGCCGGCGGCCTTGGCTGCGTCGCGAGCGGCTTTCCACTTGGCGAGATCTGTGGCGAATTTCTCAAGTTGGGCGGGATACGCGGCCTCTTTTTCGGCATGGCGTTCGTTGGCCACGGCAAACGCGGGATTGGCGGCGAGGGTCTTCGCACTGATCCAAGGTTCGATCATGGTGCCGCCCCAGTTGCTGCCAATGATACCGACCGGCACGCCGGTGAGTTGATAGATGTCTTTGGCGAAGTAGTAACCGACGGCGGAGAAGTTGCCGGTCGTGTCCGGTCCGGCGACTTCCCAAGTGGCGCGTTCCACGGGCACGGTATCCATGGGGGAGGCGGCCACGGTTTTCTTGATCTTGATGTGACGGATCAGCGGAAAGTTGGCCGACGCGGGCACCTCAATGGCGGCGTCGTAGGTGTTTCTGGTAATCCACTCCATATTGGACTGACCGGAGGCGATCCAGACCTCGCCGACGACAACGTTGCCGAGGGTGACGGTATTATTGCCCTTGATGATGAGCTCGGCGCCTTCGGTCTGGGCGGGCAGGGCGGCAAGTTTGACCATCCACTTGCCGTCGGCACCGGCGGTGGTCTCGACGGTTTGGGCGCCCAAGGTGACAGTGACTTTTTCACCGGCGTCGGCCTTGCCCCAGACAGGGATCGGCTTGTCGCGTTGGAGCACGGCATTGTCCGTAAACAACGGTGCGGGGATAACGTCCGCGTAGGCGGACACGCCAAGGCACAACAGTGCCAGACAGGGGAGGGTAATAATACGCATGGGAGAGTTAGGGAAAATGAGTTGAGCGCGCCCGGCAATACAAGGTGTGTAAAGCCCTATCAGGCAGTCACTCGGAATGGGCGAACGCGTAAAGCATCGGAGCGGTGTGACTGTCCAGTTTTTCGCCGTAGGGTTCAGGCTCATCCCCTTGCCCTGATCATGTCCTCATTTCGTGTTTTTGATTTTCGTTCTTATTTTGTGCTCCTGTTTTTGTGTGCCGGTTTGCTCGCGGCCGCGGCAGCAGATCCGGTGGCGGCTCCCGTGGTCGTGCTTAAGATGGATGATCTTCAGGCCAGGGAGGGGAGCGGTTTCGATAATTGGAAACGTTTCACGGCTTTCATCGACGCGCGTGAGTTGAAGGCAGGCATCGGCATCATCGGCGAATCACTAGAGGGCGATCACCCGCAGTTTTTTAATTGGATCAAACAAAAGGCCGCCAGTGGTCGCTTCGAGTTTTGGAATCACGGTTACGATCATAAACAATGGCAGGAGGATGGTCGTAATTTACGTGAGTTTTCCGGAAGCACGCTGGCACATCAGCGCAAACATTTTGCCGATACCCAACGGCTGGCCAGCGAGAAGCTTGATCTTGTGCTGACGGCGTTCGGGGCACCCTTTAACGCCACCGATGCAAACACCGTCACGGTGTTGCGCGAACATCCTGAGGTCACCGTCTGGATGTATGGCGATGCCACTGCTACCGCGGGCAAGTTTGTGGCGAAGCGGGAGTTTAAATTGAATCTCGAAACGCCCGTGCTGAATCCCAACTACGACGCTTTCGTCAAGGGCTGGGATGCGGGACCGGTGCCCGCACTACTCGTGCTGCAGGGACATCCTCCCTACTGGAGCGCCGCGCAATTCGCAGAGTTTGTGCGCATCGTGGATTTTCTCCAGCAGCACAATGTGCGCTTTGTATTTCCGTCCGAGCTCCCCTTGGCCGCGGCAAATTTACGCTGACCAAGCTCTGTGTTCAGGTCGTTCGGTCAATGTTTTGATTAACGTGTAAAGCTGAGCCTGGGTTGAGAGCTGATCTTTCAAGGACCAGGTTTTTAACGATCCCAATCCCATTATGAAAACTACCCTGTCCCGTTCAGTCCTTCTGTCTTTGTGCGTCTTTGGTCTGGCTCTGCCCCAGGCATTGCATGCGCAGTCATTGTTACTCCAATACAACTTTAATGAAACCGGCACGTCGGCAACTAACGGGGTCGTCAGTGGCCCGTCTGCCGCGTTGACCAACTTCGGCGGCACGGCGACCGATTTGCATTCGGCGGCCGGCGGCGGTCCGAGCGGTCTCGCTTCAGATCGGGCGTTCGACAACACCGCTTCCGCCGGCATGGGCAGTCTTTCCGGCGTCTCGGGTGGTGGTAAAGCCACGGTGACGAGTGGCGCGTCCGTGTTTGGCGGACTCACGCAGTTCACCGTCACCGGTTGGTATAACACCGCCACCGATCCGGGCAGTTCGGCCGCCCGTCTTTTTACCACCAATGATGGTAAGGAGGCCTTGTTCTTTTCTGGCGCGACGGGTCTTCAGCTCGCGTTGTCTGGTGCCACTAACAGTAATGTGGCCGCTGCGATAAACTCCTCGGTCTACAATGCTACCAACACGTGGATCTTTTTTGCGGTCACGTATGACGGCACCACGACCAGCGCGAATGTGAATTTCTATGCAGGCGGCAACATTCTCGGCACTGCTTCGAGCAAGGCCGGCACGGTTACTGCCAACGCGGGCACGCTGTCGGTCACCTCGACCAGCATTACCATCGCCAACACGACTGCGGGCACTCGTCCGTTCGACGGCCTCATGGATGACTTCCGCATCTACGACGGTGTGCTCAACGCCAGCATGGTTGAAGCGGTGCGTGTCTCCGGTCTCACCGCCTCCCCCGTTCCCGAACCCGCGACCAGCACGATACTGGCGTCGCTGGCCGTCTTGGGCTGCATCGCCGTTCAGCGTCGGCGCAAGGCTTGAGCTGGCCAGCTGCTCTGTATTTCCCGAACTGATATCGTGATGAAAAAATACCTACTGCTCTTGTTGTCTCTGGTCTTGGTCTGTTTGACGCCGGCGGCCCGAGCCGATGTCAATCTTATCGCCAATGGCGACTTCACCAACGGCTTCAATTCATGGGGAATGGACCGCCTTAACGGTGCCGCGGCCACAACCACCATCGAGCAGCTGCCCAACGGTCAAGGGGCGGTTCGCATCGAGGTGCCGGCGGCCACCGAGCAGCCTTATTACATCAATCTTTATCAACGTGATCTGACTCTTGATCCGACTAAGACCTACAAGCTCACGTTTAAGGCCAAGAGCAGTGTCCCGGTCGAAATCGGACTGAACGCCAAGGTCACCGCTCCGCCTTTTAAGCAGTTATGGAAGCAGGATGTGGCACTGACCACCGAATGGCGGACCTACGTGTATACGTTTTCGCCGGAGGAAGGCACGGATGTCGGCAGTCTCACGCTTGGTCGTTTGGGGCGTCAGGCCGCCAACTACTGGTTCGCGGCGGTGTCACTGACCGTTGTTGAATAGCCCTCGGCGTCGTATTCGTCGGTCAAGATCCTCATACCTCATGAAACGGTTTTCTGTCTGTATGTTTTCCGCCGGTCTGTTGGCGACCGTTGCCAGTATTGACTGTTCGGCTCAGTTGCTGGTGCGCGATAACTTTGACAACGGGATCGTGACTGATGTCAGCACCATGCGTAACTTTTGGCATGTGTCCGTTCTGGACGGTAATACGGCGAGCTCTGCCGACGAGTTTTCCGGGAAATTGTCTCTGCGAGCCGTTGACTGGTCGAACAGTAGCGTGTCGCTGACGAGTTCAGTGCTCATGGACATGGGCTTCTTTGAACGCCCCATTACGATTACGTTGGAGGGGATCGATCTGCAGGCCGATGGTATCAAGCCGGAGGAGGCCCGGTTACGCCTTTCGCTCACCCCGACGGGGGGGCGCGTGGTGGAGGCTGCGGATGCGATTTCGCTGCGTTATCGTCCGGGTGTTCTGCTGCTCGGCTGCCGCATCAACGGTGCGGGTCGTAAGTTGCCGGTGGAGAGTCTGTCTGGCGTAGCCGCTCCTTCGATAATGTATGCACCTTTGCCCGAAGGAAAGCTGGAGCAGTTGTCCTTGACCATCGGGCCGGGTGATACGCCAGGCATGCTGCGTTATCAGGTGGTGGCCAAGGGGGATAACATCGATTTTGAGCAACGCGGGACATTCAACATGTCGCTGGCGCAGTGGGGCGGAGTGAACGGCGCCTCGTTAACGGTGGAGGTGCGCCGTGATGCTCCGGCCAGTGTCAACGGCACTGCGGCCATCTTGAATCTCAAAAGTCTAACCGTGACTCGTTGAGCAGATTGATCGGCCGGTAAATCCGCTTTGTATCGGGGCCCGATCCCCATCAGCTTTCCCCTATGGCTATTTCGTTGGAAAGCATCGCCCGACATCTGGGGGTATCCAAGGTTACCGTTTCGAATGCGCTGCGAGGCAGCGGCCGCGTGTCGTCGGCCATGCGCGATCGTGTCCAGAGAGCAGCCGTGGAGTTGGATTACCGACCGAATCCGCTGGTCACCGCGTTGATGACCAATATTCGTCGCAACCGCTCCGGTCGGCGATGCACGCTCGGATTTCTCAACTGCTTTGAGAACTCCGATACTTGGCGTAAACATAACCCGACGTTCCTGCGATTCCAGCAGGGAGCCGAGGCGCGCGCGACCGAGCTCGGCTACCGGATTGAATACCATTGGCTCGGTGAATTTGCCGGTCACAACGCCCGCTTGGGCAAGGTGCTGCATGCCCGTGGTATTCCCGGCTTCATTCTCGCGCCGATGCCCGAGCATGGCATGCGGCTGGACCTAGAATGGGATGATCTCGCGATGGTGGCGATCGGGCATACGTTCACGGAGTTCCAACCGCATCGCGTTAGTAACCACCAGTTCCATACCATCATTCTCGCCATGAAGCATCTGGTGGCCGCCGGCTGCCGCCGCATCGGATTGGTCATGCCGCAGATGGATGACGACAAAGTGGAAAACGTATGGAGCGCCGGCTACATTGCCGCGCGCATGCGGCACCGCCTTCCCATGATCATCCCCCTGACCACGCCGGAGTTTAAACCCGGTGTCGTCATCCCATGGATACGTAAGAGCCGCCTAGATGCCGTGATCAGCACCAATGAACACGTGCTTAAATGGATGCGCGCCGATGGTTTTAGTGTTCCGGCCGATATCCGTTTTGCCCACCTCGACTGGTGCGAGGAGAAGGGGGTGATGGCGGGTATAAATCAACAGTCCGAACGTATCGGTGCAGCTGCGGTGGATTTGTTGGTCGAGCAGGTGAACAATAACGAATACGGCATTCCCACGCAGCCGAAGACCGTGATGATCGAGGGGCGTTGGTCTGACGGACCGACCGTGTGACCGAGGGGAACGGGTAAAGCGTCAGCGGAGTGGGTGGACGTGTCCAAGGCGCGGATACTGTGGCTGTCGCTCGAACCGGCCGGACGCTCATGAGCCGGTTGTTCAGGCGGCGTTAACCCCAACCCCTGTTACCTTATGAATGTAATACTGTCCTGCGTCCGTCTACCGGCGCTGTGTCTGCTCTTGTTGTCCGCCCCCGTCCTTGTTCGCGGAGAGGTCCTTCCCTTGGTTAATCCCGGTTTCGAAAGCGGCACCTCCGGATGGGCCGTCTCGACCTCTGCCTCCGTTGCCCAGTCGCTCTCAGCGTATGCCTCGATGGGATACTGGGGACTGAAGATCAAAGATGCGGCCGGCGCGGACACCTACACGGTGACCAGCGTTTCCTGCACGGCATCACCCGGTTCGACCTATGCCCTCACGCTCTGGGGGCGCAGTCTGGGCAACTACGCCTCCGGCATCAGAGCCGAGGTGTTGTTTACCGATGCCTCCGGCAATTCGCTTACTCCGGGAGCGGTGTCCGGCTACGCGGCGTCCTATGAAATCAGCGCGATCAAATGGTTCGAAAAGCGGGTGCTCAAGGGTGTCGCCCCGGCCGGCACGGTTTACGTGCGTGTGCGTTTTACCTCTCTGGCCGGTTACGGTATCGGGGCATGCGTCGACGATCTGGAGCTGATTCGTGAGGTTCCCGGTGAGACTTATCCGTCAAAGGTCTCTGGCTGGTTTAACGAAATCGGAGCCAACCCGCGACGTGGTCAACCCGCCCCGAAGATCATCCTTAAACTCGATGATCTTCAGGTTTCCGGTTCTGGCATTGATCCCGATTTTACGACCGTGGCCAACTACCTCCAGGGGCTGGGCGTAAAGGCATCCATGGGCATTGTCTGTTCCTCGCTGGCGCTGAATAACGCCACCTTTGAGAACTGGATTATCAACCGCTACAACGCGGGTTGGCTCGAGTTCTGGCATCACGGTTGCCTTCACACCGGGGCCGAGTTCGGTAGCGCACCTTACACACAGCAAAAGGCCAGTCTGACCGACGGCAACACGCTTGCGCTGGTGCGACTTGGGTTCCCGCTCGAATCCTTCGGCGCTCCGGAAAACGCCTGGAACTCCACAACCCGAACGGTGCTGGCCGAGGATTCGGATATCAAGGTCTGGCTCTACGGCGACATTACCCATCCCTCGGGCAAGACCGTCCTGATGCGCGCCATGTCGGTTAACATCGAGGCTCCTACCTTTAACCCCGATTATAAGACCTTTATTGAGGGCTACGTTCACAATCGCGGGTCTGACTATTTTGTGCTCCAGGGCCATCCCACACACTGGATCGTCGGGGCCGATGAAACCCGATTCCAACAGTTCAAAAGTATCATCGGTTTTCTCCGGCGCGCGGACACCCAGGCGGTGTTTGTTTTTCCGACCAATATGATTCCCTGACCGAACCCAAGCCGACTCTCCCCGTCCGGTGCCGGTGACCGGATCGGACGGGCGAGTCGTTCAGCGCAACGTCACCCGCACCGGCTTGGTATCGTCGCTGCTCAAGTGATCGAATGTAACGGTCTGGCTGAGGTCGCCAGCCGTCACGGTCACGCGATAGCTGCCGTAAAAACTGCGGTGACTCCATTGCCCGCCGAGGTCAGTGCGACCATCGGAATGGGTGCGCCAGGTTTCGGTGACGAGCTCGCGATAGGCGGTGCCGTTGGGGCGTTCGCTCCAGTCTTTACGATAAAGCGCTGCTCCGGGCAGCCAGTGCGAACCGGCCCAAAAGCCCCAGAGCTGAATGCCGGCGACCGACGGATGGCTGAACATGGTGATCAGAAAATCGCGGGTATACTCGGCCTGCAGGGCTTCGTCGTTGGTGTTGAAATCGAATTCGGTAATGCGAACCGGCAGGCGGAATTCTTTCCAATAGCGGTCGAGCGTGGCCAACATGGCTTCCGGCGCGGCGGGGATGCCGCCGATGTGTGCCTGTAGGCCCAGTCCACCGAGTGGCGCGCCGTGGTCCAGTAACCACCGGGCGGTATCTTCAAAGTGTTTCACATGGGCACCGTCCACGGTCTGATCGTGATTACCCCAGTCGTTTAGATAGAGCGGCATCGAGGGGACGACCTCATGGGCGACTCGAAACCAGTCGAGCATGATTTCCTTCCCAAATTGATCCATGAGATCGTGGTTGGAAAAGGGCTCGTTGAGCACGTCCCATTCGGTGACGAGGTCCTTGGTCGCCTCGGTGATGTCGCGAATGTGATCGAGAATCATGCCCGGCACTTCCGACTCACGGTCGGTGCCACGGAGAGCGACGATGGAAGCGGGCAGTCGTTTCCAGCCCGGCCAGATCAGAACATGTCCCCGCACCCGAAAGCCCTGATCGTTGAGCCAGCGCAGCGCCTCCATGCTTTGGGCGCGGTAGTCGGCGGGTTTTCCCTCGCTGAGCCAGTTGGCCCATTTCAGCTCATTTTCCGGTTCGGCGGCGTTGAAAAGTGCGCGCAGTTTTTCGCGAAACATGATGGCGGACGGTTCGTCGCTCACGATCAGACGTCCGGGCACGCAGGTCCCGAATTCAAACGCACTGCCGGTTTGGTGCAGCGTCACGTGGGCGTCCGGCACGGGAACACCCGCCGCATCCACGACCTCGATGGTTACATCGCCTTTGCGAATGCGTTCGATTCGCTCCAGCGCCTCGCGCCTCCAGGAGGCGTCTGCTTCATGTCCGCTGTAGGAGGCCGTAGTGCGCGGTAACGCTTCGAAAGTGACCTTCCGACCATAGCTGACCAGAGAGAGGCTGGAGATCTCGACGGTCTGACGCTCGTATCCGAAATCTACGGACGCGATGATGTCGCCGGCGGGATGATCCTTTTTGAAACGAATGGGGACAAAAATTTCGCGCCATTGGCGGTCCACGGAAAACTGGGCGGTGGCGATGCGGGGGAATGAACCGGCCTTGTCCTGCACCACGACACGCAGGCGGGCCTGGGCGCTTTCGTGAGAAGTCTCGACGGCCCGTGCGTAGAACCGCACCAGTCCGGTGTCTCCGCCGGTTACGGCGACAGTGGAGCTGCCTTTTAATTGGACGAGCCAAGGGTTGTCGGCCTGCTCGGTCGTGGCGATGCTCAGCACGGAGTCTCCGGTCGGTCCCGGTTCATCGAGCACCTGGCTTTCGCGCAAGGAACTGTTTCCGGTCGTCTCATAGGTGCCGATCAATGGTATGCCGGGAGGCAGGATCGGAGCTGGAGACGAGCCGGAGGCGGGAAGCGCCAGCCCGGAACTGACGACGGCGGCGAGGCAGCGGGTGAGTTTGAACATGAGTGTGTAGTTGGGAGATTTTTGTGGGAGTGAGATCATTCCAACGTGGTGATTGCAGCCGCTGAAAAGGCGTGGCCGAGAGCCTGTTGACCGGCGAAATCAAAGTGGACGCCGTCGGGACGCACTGTGAAGTCGGCGCTGTCGGTATCGATGAAAGCGCAGGCTTGGCTGTGTTTGACGACGGCTTTTTGTGCGGCCCGCACCTGTTCGAAAGCGTTGCGCGCACCGGCGGATCCCTTGGTGAAAACGGTTTGATTAAGGGAGAGGCCGGAGATGAAAACGGGAATGTTACCGTAGGTTTGGCGCACGTCCGTGATGAGCAGGTTAAGGTTGGCGGCGTAGTCGTATTTTCCATCGGTGTCGGACTCGCCCTGAATCCAGAGCATACCGGCGAGACGCGGGGTGAGGCCGGAGAGTGACGGGTCGGCCTTCAGGGCGAGGAGTCCGGCTGAGACTGTTTCCTGGAAACGTTGATAATACGGACCGTCGTTGTCGGACGCGGCGGTGCCGTCGGGTTTCCAATCGGTGTGCAGCGAACTGCCGCCCTTGGCGTATTTGATGATGGCGACGCGATCATCGGGGTGGTGTTGATTTATCCAATCGACGAGGTCGCGTCCAAAGGTGATCTCGGGTCCGAACGCACTGTCCTTGGGCGTGGGCACGCCCGCGGAGCCCGGGCGGAGCGGACCATAAAGGCCGGTATTGTAGCCCTCGCTGCGATAGTAAAAGGGGATGTCTGTGCGTGGCTTCCTGAGTTTATCTGACAGTTGCGCGGCTTCGGCGCGGCCATCGCCATTGGACTGGCCGCCGACGAGATAGATGAGTAATTCACCAGCCTTGGTGATCGGGGTCACTGAGGCCGCTATCGTCGCGAATACGAAAAGACCCCGCCGGGCGAATAGGCCGGCAGGGCGAATGCATGGGGATGCGGAAGGTGTGGGTTTGCAGGGCATGGGTCAGGGATATTCTCGGTAGGAGGAGATCGAGTTTGGCGGAAGGGTTACCGTCACGGAGCCGCCGTTCACGGTTAAGGTAGGCAGTATGGCCAGCGACTCGCTCGCGCTGGTGCGGTGTCCGGTAACGTGGGCGAGGGTGAAGCCGTTGATGTTGGTGGTCACGCTGGAGCTGCTGTTGTTGATGATGACGACATAGGCTCGGCCGATCAGATTTTGTGCGCCGATGGCCACGAGGTTGGAGCTCGATGAGCTGGCCAAGACGCGGATGTAACCGGGTCTTAGGTAGCGGCTGAATTGGCCGAGCACGTAGAGTCGTTTGTTGGCGATGTAGGTGCCGTCGGTCTTGAGATTGATCAGTCCTTGCCGGGTGGATTCGCCGGCCGGAGCGACGCACCACCAATACATCCAGCCGGGGGCGCCGCTCTTAAGGGAGTCGGCAATTTTGTTACCCCAGGCGAGTCCATCGGTGATGGATGAATCGGGGCCGGATTGGAAATCGCAGACCTCGGTGCTGAAGACCGGCTTCCCGTAGGTGGGCACCGTGGCAAAGTAGCCGTAGTCGTGGACGGCGATGAAATCGAGTTTGTCCATCGTGGCCGAGCTGAGCCGCGGCAGATAATAGTTAGCCGAGCTGCGGTTGGAATTTTCGGGGGCGCCGACCTGGACGCCCTGTCCGAGTGAATGAACGGCATCGGCGACCTTGCCTGCGACGACGTCCATCTCGGCCGTGTAGTATTGGCAGGACGCATACGGGGTGGCGAGGTCGGGTTCGTTCTGGATGCTGACCCACTTGATGTTGAAGCCGAAAACATTCCGGTAGTGGTCGACGTAGGTCTTTATGTAGTCCGCGAACGTGTCGTATTTGGACGTGGAGAGATGGCCGCCGTTGTAGGGAGAGTTGTTGGTTTTCATCCAAGCCGGAGGGGTCCACGGCACGGCGTAGAATTGAAAGAGTCCGCGGTTTTCGGCCTCCTGCGCAAACCACCGCTGATACTGATCGGAATCCCAATCGATCACTCCGGCGGAGGGCATGAAGGTGGACTGGTCGGGGTCCTCGGCTTTGGTGAAGCCGTTGATCTCAAGCCGGACGATGGAGAGTCCGGCGTTGGAATCGGTGGCGCTAAACAACCGGTCCAGGATTTGGTTACGGGTGGTGGAGCTGTAGTTGTCTTGGAGCTCCTTTACGGGGTGGTTGGCGGCGGCACCGAAGCCCCAGATACTCTGGTAGGTAACGGTTTTGTAGAGGGTGACGGATTCGTTGGCGAATGCACTGGCGGCGAGACCGAGTGCTAGGCAGAGCAGGGTGAAGCGCCGGGAAGTTTGAAGTATAGCCATGGGGTAATGGACTGTCGGAGGGGTTGGGGTGGGGACGTGAAAACGCACGGATTGCCCATGCGTGAAACTGGCCAAAGGGCTGGGTTCAGTAACCGATGGCGATGTTGCGCCGCTTGATGGTGCCCTTGTCGAAGGAACCGGCGTGGCCGTCGATGAAGACAACGTTCACGTGGCCGTTGTGCCGGTAGCGGAAGTTGGATTTTCCATCGAGCGGATCAACATCCTGGGCGTTGTTGACGACGATGAAATTTTCAGCGGTGGGGGCGGATCCCTCGACATACATTTCACCAACGCTCCATAGATTGGAGTAGGCACTACCGCTGGTCTGCTGGGTGGCATCCCCAATCATGATGATCTCTGAGGGGCGGGTGATCGTATTGGTCCGATAACGAGGAGCGTTGGGGGAATCGTGGATGCTGGGGAACAGCAGCAGATGGGCCGAATAAGATGACCGGAGAAAGTTGTTGGAGTCTTCTGGCACAACGCCCCGGGCCGGGCAGATGAACGCCTCACTGTTACTGTTGGTGTTATTCACCGTTTTACCTGCCCCCATGTAGGGTCGTAGTGTGGACGAAAGGGAGTTGCTATCCGCATCCGATGCGGGCGGGAAAATCTGTTTGTTGTCGTTCGCGTATAAAATAACCGCGACGCCGATCTGACGAAGATTGCTCAGGCAGGTGGCGTTGTGGGCACTGCTCCGGACCTTGGCTACTGTCGGGACAATGATGGCGGCGAGGATGCCGATGATCGCGATGACGGTGAGCAACTCGATCAGGGTAAAGCCGTGGTTGGCGGCTGCGGCTCGATGATGGGCGCGCCGCGCATTCACATGATTTGAGGCGGACGAGAGGGGCATGTGATCAGACAATACTGTTTCATAACGGGCGTCGATTTTGGGACTGCTTTACGCGTTCTTCAAAGTCGGGTTGTCGGGCGGTTTAGCCCTCATCTGATGGCGAGGCTTGGATACCGTGCAGGAAGGCGTGCAGGTCGGTGGCCATGATTTCCCCGAAGCCGCCGACTTTCATGATCTGCTGCGGCGTGGCCGCGCGCAGTTTTTCGATGCTGCCAAAGTGGTCGAGTAAGGCCTTGCGACGCACGGTGCCGAGGCCGGGGAAGTCGTCGAGGACGGACTCGCGGATCTTCTTTGAACGCAGGTCGGCGTTGTAGGTGTTGGCAAAGCGGTGGGCCTCGTCGCGCAGGCGTTGCAGGAGGTTGAGCGCGGGCGAGGTTAGCGGGAGATTCAACGGGGCGCGTTCGTCGGGGAAGATGATGGTCTCGTGTTTTTTGGCCAAGCCGATGAGCGCGGGTGGTTCGACGCCGATAATGGCGAATGCTTTTAACGCGGCGCCGATCTGGCCGCGTCCGCCGTCGATGACCACGAGGTCGGGCATGGGTTTGCCTTCCTCGTGCAGGCGCCGGTAGCGGCGGCCGACGACTTCCTCCATGGCGCGGAAGTCGTCGTTTCCGATGAAACTCTTGATTTGGAAACGGCGGTAGTTGGCCTTGTCGGGCCGGCCGTCGGTGAAGCGCACCATCGAGGCGACGACAAAGGTGCCGCTGATGTGCGAGATGTCGAAACACTCCACGGTGCGCGGCGTGACGGGCAGCCCGAGCGCCTCGCCGAGTGCGTCCTGCGCGGCGGTGTCGGTTTGGATGACGGGATGGTCGCGTTCGAAGCGGCGGGTTTTCTCGAGGGTTTTTTCTAGGGCGAGCACGACGTCACGAAGTTCGGCGGCTTTCTCAAACTCGTGTTTTTCGGCGGCGGCCATCATCTCGGCGCGGAGAGTTTCCAGCCACTCACGCGATTTGCCGTCGAGGAATTCGCAGGATTGCTCCACGCGTTTGCGGTAGGCCTCGGCGGTGACTTCGTTGTCAAAGCCGTAGAGCTCTTGGCGGACGTCATCGTAGAGTTGCCAGCGACCGTCGGGCAGGCGTTGCGGGGTGGCATCGGAGAGCAGCACGCCGAATTGCCGGCGCATTTGCGCGAGGGTCTTGCGCAGGAGCCCGCTGTGCGGAAAGGGCCCAAAGTAGCGCGAGTGGTCGTCCTTGCGGATGCGGGTTAACCGGATGCGCGGCATCACTTCGGTGAGGTCGATGCGGACGAGCAGGAAGCGTTTATCGTCGGTGAAGTCGGTGTTGTATTTGGGTTTCCACTGCTTGATCAGCCGGCCCTCCAGCAGCAGGGCCTCGGGCTCGGACTTCACTTCAATGGTGTCGAGGTCGGCGATACTGGCGATCAGCGCACGAATTTTCGGGTGCACCGTCATGGCCCGCGAAGGGGTGAAATAGGAGGACACCCGCTTCTTTAAACTCTTGGCCTTGCCCACATAGATGATGCGGCCGAGCCGGTCCTTCATGAGATAGACGCCCGGCTTGTCCGGCAGGTGGCGCACCTTCTCTTTTAGGGGAATTGACTCGTGAGCTGGCATTTTATCGGACCTTACCCACATTTGTAGTTTAGCAAAGTATGGTTTCGTCCACGCCCACATCTTCTTCAGTCCCTCCACGTCCCCTCGATTTGATCCGCTATGAGCTGCTCACGCTGGGTGACGAGCTGCTCCTGGGGCTCACCCCAAACGGACACCTGACGTTTATCGGCGGTCAACTCGGCCGTGGCGGCGTGCGTTTGTCGCGCAATGTCACCATCACCGACGACGCCGATGCCATTGCCGAACAATTTGTCGAGAGCTGGGCCCGCGCGGATGTCGTTATCACCACCGGTGGGCTGGGTCCGACCTGTGATGATCGCACCCGTGAGGTCGTGGCTGCGGTTTTGGGACTGGAGCTGGTATTTAACGAGCAGGTCAAGGCCGACATCGAGGCGCGATTCAATCGCCTGGGCCGAACCATGACCGAGAACAATTTAAAGCAGGCCTACTGTTTTGCCGGCGGTGAGGTGCTGGCCAATCCAAACGGCACCGCGCCCGGCCTCTGGGTGCAGCGCGCGGGCAAGGTGCTGATCATGTTGCCCGGTCCGCCCAATGAGCTGCAACCGATGTTTACCGATCAGGTGATCCCGCGACTGGCCGCCATGGGCTTGATCACCGATGGCGAGGCTTATGTGCAGATCCGCACCGCCGGGATAGGCGAATCGGCGTTGGAGACGCGGTTGCAGCCCTTGTTCGCTCCGCATGGAGCGGCGCTCAGTGTGGCCTTTTGTGCGCACTCAGGTCAGGTGGATTGCCGGATCAGCTCACCTTGCGGCCGTTTACCGCGGCCGGAGTTGGAGCGGTTGGCGGAGGAGTGCGCGGCATTGTTGGGCGAAGATTTTTTGTGTTTCGGACACGATTCACCGTCCAAGGTTTGTGCGGACTTGCTCCGTGCGCAGGAGATGACTCTGGCTGTCGCGGAGACCGCCACGGGTGGCAGCTTGGCCAACAGCTTCACCAACATCTGCGGTGCCTCGAAGTTTTTTGCCGGTGGCTGCGTTTGTTATTCCAACGAGTCCAAGATGCAGCTGCTGGATGTGCCCGAGGATATCCTTATCCAGCATGGCGCGGTCAGCGCGGAGAACGCGGTGGCCATGGCGGCGGGGGCCGCCGAGCGTTTGAGCGCCGATTACTCGCTGGCGGTGACGGGCTTTGCCGGCCCTTGCGGCGGCACGGCGGAGAACCCGGTCGGCACCATCTACATCGCGCTTTATTCGCCCAACGGCGTTTGGTCCAAGAAGCTCTGTTATCCGGGACCGCGGGCGACCGTTAAGGTGCGTGCCGTGGCGGCGGCGCTGGATTGGCTGCGTCGTGAACTGGTGCGCAGTCGCACAGGTCAGACCGCCCGGCCTAATCTGGGTGCGGGATTGCCACAATGAGCACCGGCTGGGTGCTCGTGCTGATATCCGTCGTGGTCGGGTTGTTGACCGGCGCGGCGTTTTTGCTGCGCGCCCTGCGACGTCAGGTCTGCCTGCGCCGGACTGGTTGTTGTGGTAAGGGTTGCGGGTGCTTGTTCCCGGCGCGGCGCGAATGAGACAGGGAGAACTTTGGGGCGGATTCGCGCATTTGTCCTAGTCTTCGCCAAATTGTCTCAGTGTGTCGGATTGTTGGATGGGGGTGGATGCCATCCACTTGGGTTAGAGCTTACCTCTCACCCCTGCTCAGTTAACTACCCTTGGTTTTCTGGAGCGTTCACCCTAACCCCGTCCTCCTATGTTCCCCCTAAAATCGACTGTCGTCGGTCTCAGTGGCTTGATGCTGATGGCTACTGTTCCCGCCAAGGGCCAGAGCCCGACTGATATTGAGCAGTTGCAAGCGCAACTGCAGGCCATGCAGTCCACGATCCAAGACCTGCAAAAGCAGATTAACCAAGTGGCCACCGCCTCCGTGCCGCCGCCCTCCGAACAAACCGGCGAGCTCACCCGGCGGGTGACCGCCCTGGAAGCCGACTCGATCAAGGCTGCCGAAACCCTCGATATCCTCGATAACTTCGAGTTCCACGGCTACGTGCGTTCCGGCTTTGGCGTCAACCAGAGCGGCAGCCAACAGCAGAAACCGCTTAACCCGGATGGTCTTGGCGCCTCGATCCCCGGCAGGTTGGGCAATGAACCCGACACCTATGGTGAACTCATCTTCAAGTATCACCTGCCGCAAGCGACGCCGGAATCCGTCAAATTCGATTTTGTGACGAATCTGATGTTTCAGCAAAATGGCGACAAAGCCTCTTACCTGAACATCTCGACCAGCGATGCCAATATTGGTGTTCGCGAGGCTTACATCACCGCATCCAACGTTCTGGAAACCTCGCCGGATGTAAGCTTTTGGGCGGGTAGCCGCTACTACGATCGGCGCGACATTCACCGGACCGATTACTTCTGGCTGGATATGTCCGGCTACGGCGGCGGTGTGGAAAATATCGCCTTCGGTCCGGGTAAGCTGGCCGTCGCTTACTTGAGCGGAGCGGACAACACCACCGGTTCCACCAGCACGGGTGAAGACCTGACCAAGCAGGTGTTTGACGTCCGTTACAGCGCCCTGCCGGTGCTTGGCGGCGAAGGCACGCTCTGGTTGAGCGCCTCCTACCTCAATGGAGGCAATGCCGCCGTCGGCCCGTCGACGAACTATCCTGAAGCCACCTCCGGCGTCGCGGCTGGATGGATACAGGCGAATAAGTTTGGCCGAGGCGTCAGCAACACCGCAGCACTGCTCTACGGCGTGGGGTCTTCCAGTCAGTTTGACACCTCCGTCAGCGGTTATGTGGGTGCGCCCCGCGGTGCTCTCGCCGATTCCGAAACATTGCTCTTCATCGACACCATGGTCTGGCAAGCCAGCGACCGGTTCAGTGTGGCGGCCGATGCGGTCGTGCAGTGGAACGACCTCGGCTACACGCCCGCCGGCGGTTCAGGTTCCAGCCGCACCTACGTCGCCTTGGGCGCACGTCCGGTCTACATGTTCACCAACACCCTCGGCGCTGCCTTGGAAGTCGGTTATGACTACGCGACCGATAACCGTGGCACCGCCGGAGATGACAGCCCCTCGTTGGCCAAGATCACCTTTGCCCCGCTGATCCGTCCGGGTGGCAACTTCTTCGCCCGTCCTGAAATTCGTCTCTACGCGACCTATTACGTTTGGAACGACTTTGCGCCCGGTTCCCAGATCAATGGAGCCTCCGGTGCGAGCGCCAGCTCATGGAACTTTGGTGTCCAAGCTGAAGCTTGGTGGTGATCTCCGCGGCGTGGGCTGACTCCCGCGCCTTTCCGTCTCTTTGCCGGCGCGAAATCGCAAATCGTCTATCGCGCCGGCCCCTTTCCGTTGTAAATTCTAATTCAACCCCCTGTTCGTTATGAAACTCCTGCCCCGTCTGTTTACCCTCGTCGGCCTGTGTGGCCTCGCAGCGCTCACTATTACACCCGCTTTCGCTTCCAAGGAAAAACCCGTCATCGGCCTCTCGCTCGACACCCTCAAGGAGGAACGCTGGCAAAGCGACCGCGACACCTTTGTCGCCGCAGCCGAAAAAATCGGAGCCACTGTCATCGTTCAATCCGCGAACTCCGACGACACGCGTCAGGTTCGCGACGTTGAGTCACTCATCACCCGCGGCGTCGACGTGCTGGTTATCGTGCCGCACAACGGCTCCGCCATGACTCGCGCGGTCAAGTCCGCCAACCGGGCCAACATCCCGGTCATCGCCTACGACCGCCTTATTCTCAACAGTGACATCGATCTCTACATCACCTTCGACAACATCAGCGTAGGCGAGGCCCAGGCCAACTGGATCGTCGAACGCCTGCCCAAGGACCGTCCCGCCCGCATCGTTCGCATCTTTGGCGCTCCGACTGATAACAACGCCAAGCTCTTCAAGCAGGGTCAGGACAACGTCCTCGATCCCTTGATCAAAGCCGGCAAGATTGAGGTCGTCTTCGAAGACTGGGCCCTCGACTGGAAACCTGAGAACGCCAAAAAAATCATGAACGCCGCCGTCACCAAGGTCGGCACCAACATCGACGCCGTGCTCGCAGCCAATGATGGAACCGCTGGCGGCGCCATCCAGGCACTCATCGAAGAAGGTCTCGCCGGCAAGGTCCTCGTTACCGGTCAGGACGCCGATCTCTCCGGTTGTCAGCGCATCATGCGCGGCACCCAGTCGATGACCGTCTACAAACCCGTGAAAAAACTCGCTGAACTCGGTGCCGCCATCGCCGTGGACATTGCTCGTGGGAAAGCCCCCGTCACCACCCATACGCTGGACAATGGTAAGAAGCAGGTGCCCTCAATCTTCGAAAAAGTCATCTCGGTGGATAAGGGAAATATGATGAGCACCGTCGTCGCCGACGGCTTCCATCAGGCCGACAAGATCCAGTAACCACCTCGTCATTCCCCGCTCCTCTTACCCTCCGAAATCGCCATGAACACTCCCATCCTTGAAACCCGACATCTCACTAAGCGCTTCCCTGGAGTGATCGCCTTGAACGACGTCTGCTTCAACCTGATGGAGGGCGAAATCCACGCGTTGTGCGGAGAAAATGGAGCGGGCAAGTCGACCCTCATTAAACTCCTTTCCGGCATTCATCGTCACGGCAGCTACGAGGGCGAATTGCTGGTAAAGGGGAAGGTGGTCGCATTCCGTAACATCCGTGATGCCGAGCGTTCCGGGATTTCTGTGATCACGCAGGAATTCGCCTTGGTGGACGAACTGAGCATCGCGGAAAATATTTTTCTCGGTCGTGAACCACTGCGTCACGGTCGTATTGATTGGCTGACCATGCATGAGCGAGCCCGCGGCCTGCTGTCTGACTTTGGTCTCGATCTCTCTTCGGAGACTCCGGTCAAGGACCTCGGCGTCGGACACAAGCAGCTCGTCGAGATCGTGCGCGCCATGGATAAAAAATCCCGTGTGCTGGTGCTCGACGAGCCCACCGCCGCGCTCAGCGATCAAGAGGTTGGCGTGCTTTTGGATCACCTGCGCCGGCTGCGCGCCGCCGGCACTACCTGCGTCTATATCTCCCACAAGCTGGAAGAAGTCTTCGCCATCTCCGACCGCATTACCATCCTGCGCGACGGATCAAGTATCACTACGTTGGATACGAAAGGAACCTCGATCCCGATTGTGATCAAGCACATGGTCGGCCGCGAAATCAGTGATCTTTTCCCGCGCAAACCATCTCTGGGTATCGGTCGCGTGCTGCTGTCTGTGCGAGACCTCACGTGCACGATCGGTTCCTGCGATAAACCTCTCCTAAATGACATCAGCTTTGAGCTTCACGAGGGCGAAGTGCTCGGTCTCGGCGGCCTCATGGGGGCCGGCCGCACCGAGCTGCTTATGCACCTTTTCGGAGCTTGGGGCGAACGCTTGACCGGCAAGGTTCGGCTCGGCGGAAAACCCTACGACTACCCCACGCCGCCAACGTCGATTCGCAGCGGGCTCGTCCTCGCTAGCGAGGATCGCCGGCGCTACGGGCTCACCATTGATCAAAGCATCGGCTTCAATCTTTCGCTCTCCAGCATCCACTCGTTTACTCACTGGGGCAAAATCAGCGCCGCCTCGGAATACCTCCGCAACCAACAACTTTTTGAGCAACTGCGCGTCAAGGCTCCCGGACAGACTTCCATTGTGGGCGGTCTATCGGGCGGTAATCAGCAAAAGGTCGTGCTTGGCAAAGCCCTCATGACCGGACCTTCGGTTGTCATGCTCGATGAACCTACTCGTGGCATCGATGTCGGCGCCAAACTCGAGGTCTACGAGTTGATCAACGCGCTTACCGCCGAAGGCAAAGCCGTGATCCTCGTCTCCAGTGAGTTGCCCGAGCTCATGGGGATGAGCGACCGCATTCTTATGCTCTGCGAGGGCCGCATCGGCGGCGAGTTTGTGCGCGGAGAGTTTACCCAAGAAGCCCTGCTGGCCGCGGCAATGGGGCGTAAACAAACATCCTCGGTCGCCGCCTGATCCCATCTTTGAGAAAATTCCCTTACCCCTCACGACATCATGAAATCCAAATTTGCTGTTAAGACCCTGATCCTGCCGATCGCTCTCATCGCGATCTGCACCTTCTTCACGATTCAGGAACCCGTCTTTCTCGGGGCCCGCAATCTCACCCAGCTCTTCATCGAGTTCTCCATGATCGCCACGCTGGCCCTCGGCGTGTTCATGGTCATCCTCACTGGCAACATCGACTTGTCGGTCGGTTCCGGTGTCGGCCTTATCGGTGGCATCGCCGCCGTGTTGGTTTTTGACCAAGGCTGGTCCGCACCACTGGCGATGCTCACCGCCCTCGGCGTCGCGGTGTTGCTCTGGACGCTCATGGGCACGCTGATTGTGAAGCAGAGAATACCGTCGTTCATCATCACGCTGGGCGGACTGCTCGTATTCAAAGGACTCTTCTGGTTGGTCATTCACAACTCCACCGTGCCGGTCGCCCGGGGTGACGAAGACAATCTCTACTCCAGCCTCACCACTTATTACCTGCCTTCCGTCGCCGGTCTTATCCTGGCGGGATTAGTCTCCATCGGTCTTGCGACCATGGCGTTTAACTCACGCCGCGCACGCCGCTCGCACCATTTGCCGCTCGAGTCGGCGACGCTTTCCACGGCGCGCTGGGCGGGCATCACGGCGGCGGTGTTTACCGTGGTGATCATCTGCAATAATTTCCGCGGTGTGCCTCTGTCCTTGCTCATCCTCTCGGGCACCGCGGCGGTCGTTTATTTCCTTACGCGGCACACGCCGTTTGGTCGCTACCTCTACGCGATCGGTGGTAATGAAGAGGCGGCCATCCTTTCCGGCATCAACGTGCACCGCGTGCTCATCGGCGCATTCAGTCTGGTTGGTGTGGCGGTGGCGCTCACCGGCTTTATGACCACGGCCTATTCGGGCGCTGCCACCACCACGGTGGGCGATTTGATGGAGCTCGATGCCATTGCTGCCTGCGTGATCGGCGGCACTGCGCTGAAGGGTGGACGAGGCAGTGTGTGGGGCGTTTTGATCGGCGCGCTCATCATGACCGCACTGCTTAACGGCATGACGCTCCTCGCCGTCGCGCCGGAGATGAAGTTCATTGCCCGCGGCACGGTGCTCGCGCTTGCTGTGTGGATGGACGTCCGTTTCGGCAACAAGTGATTTTACTCCGGGCGGCGGCCTTCGACGATCGCCGCCCACGCTACGTTACATGACCAACGTCGAACGCTTTTCTTACCGGCTCAATGATCGCCGGGATGTGCGCGAACCTTTCCGGTCCGAGCTGGCGAAGCTGTTGCCCGGTCCCGTTGAGCCGAGACTGATGATTTTCAGTCCATCCATCGAGACGAGCGAGGGCAGCACCGCCGCCTCGGTGCTGGTGGTCGATGCGGAGCGTTGGCATTTTGTTTCCGAGGGCGATGAAGGTGGTGCGGTCAGCACGATCTCGACCGGTTTTAATGCGACGCTGCTAGTTGAGATGACCGTCGTGCTTTTGTTGGGCCGCCTAAAGATCGATTACGTGACCCGTAGTCAGGTGCGTAGCATGGTGTTGGAGTTCAACACGGTCATGGAGCCGCTTTATGATGAAGCGGTTCATCTAATTCTCACGTCCATGGATGGAGTGGCCAGTGCGGAGCCGCTGGACCGTAAACTCGACATCGAGCTGCTGCACTCCATGCCGCTCAAATTCCGCAACGCCGTTCTGCGTTTTGCGCCGCCGGCCGAGCGCATCCTGGCCGCGACCTATTGGCCGGCCATTGTGGTCAAAAATGCCAACCTGATCGAAAATGAAATCTCGCCGGAGAGTGCCCTCGTCCTGTGTGAGCGTGAACTTCTGATCGTGAGTGCCGAGCGTCTGATCCCTGAGGATCGTTCCAACCAGCGCTTTCGCATCGGGCTGGTTAACAAGCACGGCAGTATCGCGATTCATGGACGGCTCTCACGGTTAAATGAGTTTCGCTTCGGGGGCTTCGGGCATGCGATCACGTTGGACCTGCTGTTCCGCATCGATCCGGCTATCGAGATTCTGACGCTAGCCTTTCCGGCGGATCAAAAGGCGGTTGTATTGGATATCTTGAGACAGGCGCTTCGGAGAAAGCGCGGCGGGGCTACTCCTCCAAGCTAAGGCGTGCTTCTTCTTCCAGCTGCTTGCGGTAATTTTGCGGAGTGAGTCCGGTGGACTTCCTGAAAATGCGGCTGAAATAACCCGGATCAGTGAATCCGCAGGCCCAGGCGATTTCTGAGATGGAGAGTTTGTTGGATGCCAGTCCCTCCATGGCCCGGGTGACGCGTTGTTCGTTGATGTATTTGACGAGCGGCTCGTCCGACTCCTTGGCAAAGAGGTGTGAAAGGTGTCCGGGCGAACAGCGCATTAAGTCGGCCAGGAAACCCACGCTCAAATCCGGATTGGAGAGGTGGCTGTGCACCAGCCACTTGATCTGGAACAGCCGGTTGGAATCGGTGCCGGTTTCCGGCACCTCGTCATCGAGCAAATCAACCAGCAGCCAGAGCAATGTGGCGGCGATGGCCTGTTCGCCTTGAGCGCGGTGCAGGCGACTGCTTTGCGCGTAGTCGATGATCATTTCGCTCAAGTCGATGATCTGGCGAAGGCGGGCACTGGGGTAGAAGCCGATCGTCTCGATACCCGGCAGGGTCTTCCATTCGCGGCGTCCAAAATGAATGCTGATCGCACTGGAGTAGAAGCCGATCACCAGTCGCCGGTTGACCTGATCTCGATCTTGAGGATCGAGCAAGCGGTGGGGGACGAGCGCCGGGATGATGGCCAGTTCACCGCTGCGGAGCAGCAGGGTCTCGGTGCCGGCGAGTTGAAACTCAGACTCGCCTTCGAGCTGAATGTGCAGCTCTGGTTTAAAGTGGTAGGCCATCTCATCTTTGGGGGCGGCACCGCGTGTGGCGGGCACTTTGAGACGCAACTGTTGGCGCGAAAGCAGGCGGACCTGCGACAGTAGCAAAGTCTGGAACTCACGCCGCAATTCGTTGGTGGCCACGGTGGCGGCGGCGATTGGGGGCGAATTAAGAATGGAGTCAGGCATCGGGCAGGAGCACTCAACCGAGTGCTGCCCAGCCTGATGTTATGTCCGGCCTGGGTAAAACATATACCGCGCCTTCCGTTCGAGACGGATAGATTTGGCCGGGTTAACCCAGTAGATTCCGCAGCGCTTGTAGGTATTTTTCCTGCGTGCGCACGATGATCCCGGCTGGCAGGGCGGGAGCGGGCGGCGTCTGGTTCCAGTTGATCGCCAGTAGGTGGTCGCGCACGAACTGCTTGTCGTAGCTGGGCGGTGAGCAGTCCACGCGATACTCGTCGGCCGGCCAGTAGCGCGAGCTGTCGGGCGTGAGCACCTCGTCGATCAGGATGAGTTTTCCAGTCTCGTCGGTGCCAAATTCAAACTTGGTGTCGGCGAGGATCATGCCGGCCTTGGCGGCGGCGTCGTGGCCGAGTGAATACAGCGCGATGCTGGTGGCCTTGACCTGTTCGTAGAGTTCTGCGCCGACCGCAGCCGCGCCCTGGGTATCGTTGATCGGTGCGTCGTGTTCGCCCTTGGGGGCCTTGGTGGTCGGAGTGAAAAGAGGGGAGGGCAGTTTGTCTGCTTGGCGCAGGCCGGCGGGCAGGACGTGACCGCAGACTTCGCCGGACTTTTTGTAGGAGGACCAGCCGCTGCCGACGAGGTAGCCGCGCACGACACACTCGATGGTGAGGGGCTTGAGCTTGCGCACGATCATCGAGCGAAGCTGCAGGTCGCGGTCGGTGATGCCGCGGCGGACGAACTCACCGGCTTGATCGGGCAGGAGGTGATTCTCGATGAGGCCGGTGGTGCGCTCAAACCACCAGAGGCTGATCTGGTTGAGCAGGATGCCCTTTCCGGGAATGCCATCGGGTAGAATCACGTCGAAAGCCGACAGGCGGTCACTCGCGACGAGCAGAAGGGCGTCGCCCAGATCAAAGATTTCGCGGACTTTGCCCGAGGCGATGCGTGGGAAGGGCAGACCGTCGATGACGGTGCGGGCTTGGGAGGGAAGGGCGGCGGTGATCTCGGCGGCGGTTAACATGGCGGAAAGGGGCAAGTCAGGCGGCATGCGAGGCCGGACGGAAGCCGGAAATTGTGTGGTTGGCGTTAACCCTGTTGGTTCAATTGCAAGCGGTAGGCTCGGGGAGTGGTGCCTGCATGCCGGCGAAAGACCCGGATGAAGTAGGACGGCTCGTTAAAGCCACAGGCCCAGCCGATTTCGGCGATGTTAAGCCGATGCTCGGCCAATAGGTCTTTGGCGAGGGTGATACGCTCCCGGGCAATCCAAACCGACGGATTCAGGCCGGTCTCCCGCCGGAACTGTCGGCTCAAGTGGTCGGGTGAGCACGCCAGTGCCCTGCCAAGTCCGGCGACACTCAAGCTCGTATCGGCCAGATGCGTGCGCACGAAATTCTGGGTCTGGGTCACCAGAGGTGACGTGTGCACGACCGGGGCTGAGCGAGGGTTGGCCAATTCGGCGAGAGCGGTGACGAGAAACGCTTCCAGCAGGACGCGCACGTAAGCCGGCCGGTCTGTCTCCAGAATGGTTTCATGTTCGGCGATGTCATCAATGTAGCGCAGCGGGGATCGAGGGGTGGTTACCCGATGGCTTCCGTAACCCTCGATGCGACGGGCCGGATCGGCCTTGCCGCGATGAAGGAAAAACCCGTCGCGGGTGTGCATACACACCAAGACTCCGTAACGGGTTCGCCGGTCGATCGGTGTTTCAGCGTGCGGCACCCCCCGCGGTATGACGCAGACTTCACCGGTCGCCAACCGGAACGCCTGGCCGGGGCATTCAAAATCGGTGGCCCCTCCGGTCTGAATAAACAACTCAGGGGTGGTGTGAAAGGAAGACTGGGGCAGTCGGCGATACAGGCTTTGTTGCGGCGGGATGTGAACCTTCAGCCGTCCTTCGCGCAGTCGTCCGAGCGTGGCCCTCAGGTCGCGTGAGAACTCGGCTTGAACGGATGCGGGAGCTTTGGCAGGCATATCGGATTTGTATTATAAATCTCGGAGTAATACGATCCGACTTTCTTGGAAAAGATTCATCGGTCCGATACTCCTTAGAATGAAAACACCCTGTTTACCCCTGATTTTATCAAAATCACCCACGGAATAACTTTCCGAAATTATACCATGACCACACCCATTCGCGTTACTGTCTGGGGCGAATTCCGCCACGAGAAAAAGAATCCCAAGGTCGCTGCCATCTATCCCGAAGGCATGCACAAAACCATCGCCGACTTCCTCGGCAAAGCGGCCGACATTGTCGTCCGCACCGCCACGCTCGACGAGCCTGAGCACGGTCTTGGTGGCAACGTGCTGGCCGAGACCGACGTGCTCGTCTGGTGGGGCCACATGGCGCACGGTGATGTGGAGGACGAGATCGTCGCCAAGGTGAAGACCCGTGTGCTCGAAGGCATGGGTCTGATCGCGCTGCACTCCGCCCACTATGCCAAGATCTTCAAGGCTCTTATGGGCACCACCTGCTCGCTCAAGTGGCGCGAGTCCACCGACAAGGAGCGCCTCTGGAATGTAAACCCCGCCCATCCAATCACCGCCGGTATCGGCGAGTATTTCGAGATTCCCCAAGAGGAAATGTATGGCGAGCCCTTCGGTATTCCCGAGCCCGACCAGCTGATCTTCATCTCCTGGTTCACCGGCGGCGAAGTCTTCCGCAGCGGCGCCACCTGGCAGCGTGGCAACGGCCGCATTTTCTACTTCCGCCCCGGCCACGAGACCTACCCGAGTTATCATCAGGCCGAGGTCCAAAAAGTTATCACCAATGCCGTTCGTTGGGCACGTGCCACCGTTTGCATTCCCGACAATTGCCCCAATGCCAAGCCGCTTGAACCCTTGCCTGAAGACACCGAGGCCACGGCCCGTCCCACCGTCGGTCACAAATAACGCGCGCCGTGCTGCATCGCGTCATGAAATCCTAAATCCTAGAAACTAAATCCTAAACAGCCCGTCACTTGGGCTGTCTGCTTCTCTCTTTATGAAAAAAACCACCTCCAAAAACCCGGCATCCAAAGCCAAGAAAGCCGCCATCGTCCGCCTCGCCATCATCGGCACCGGCGGCATGGCCAACAGTCATGCCAGTCGCTACGCCTCCATCAAGGGCTGCAAGATTGTGGCCGCGGTTGATGTTGACCAAGCACGGGCCGAGGCATTTGCCACCAAGCACGGTATTCCTGAAGTCTACACCTCGGTGAAGGAGATGTTGGCCAAGTCCGACATCCACGCGGTGAGCATTGTCACCCCGGATGGCTTTCACGCGGCGATCTCCATCGAGTGCCTCAAGGCCGGCAAGCACGTGCTTTGTGAAAAACCCCTCGCGCTGAACCACGCCGATGCCAAGCGCATGGTGGTCGCCGCGAAAAAGGCCGGAGTGATCAACATGGTCAACCTGTCCTACCGCGACAACCCCTGCATCCAGGGAGTGGCCGCGTTGGTGCATCGCGGCGTGATCGGCGAGGTCCGTCACGTCGAGGCCAGCTACCTTCAGGCCTGGTTGGTCAGCAAGGTCTGGGGCGACTGGCGCACGACGCCGGCCTGGCTCTGGCGTCTTTCCTCCAAGCACGGCAGTAAGGGAGTGCTCGGCGACGTCGGCGTGCACATCGTGGACTTTGCCACCTTCCCGGCCGGCCCGATCAAGAGCGTGTATTGCCGCCTCAAGGCCTTCGACAAAGCCAAGGGCAACCAGATCGGTGAGTATAAGCTGGATGCCAACGACTCCGCCATCATGACCGTGGAGTTTGCCAACGGCGCGCTCGGCACCATTCACACCACTCGTTGGTGCGGAGGCCACGCCAACCGACTCTTCCTGAAGATTGCCGGCACCAAGGGCACCGTGGAGATTGATACCGACCGCGATTCCGAAGGATACCGCATTTGTGCCGGTAAGGATTTGGACAAGGGCATCTGGAAGGACGTGAAGGTGAAACGCCTGCCCAACAACTACCAGCGCTTCATCAAGTCGATTCAGACCGGAGTGCAAGATCAGCCGGATTTCGCCCGCGGGGCTGAAGTCCAGAAGGTCTTGGACGCCTGTTTGGCATCTGATAAAGCCGGTAAGCCGGTCAAAGTCTGAGAGTTGGGCCGACTTTCCAGATCGGCTTAATTTTTGCCTTGCACGAGGACGGTCGAAACCTACGTTTCGCCATTCCGGTCAGCACGTCCCTATCGTCTAGCCCGGTCAGGACACGTCCCTTTCACGGATGTAACCGGGGTTCGAATCCCCGTGGGGACGCCAATTTTAAGCGCTACGCAAGTAGCTAAATTAGAGGGAGATGGAGCCATAAAAGGCACCTCTCCCTCTTCTCATGTCCAGGGCAGTGAATACTTTATCTATTCACTGCCGGCAGGGGAAGCGTCGGCGCTTTCCCATACCAAACCGGTTGTCGCCGGTGGGCCAACGCCGAGAACTCCGGTCGCAGGACGAGGCAAGCATCAGCCTAAAATTTCTAAAAATACCAATGGTCTGGCAAGCGGGAGCGACCACACCCTATGGGTGCCGCTTCGCTCTCAGCCTGCTTCTTTGGTTCCCGTCCGGAATGCCTCCGGGTCGGTGAGCTATCGCGTGCTGGTCAGTATTGGGGGCAAACAGCGCAAGAAGCACTTTCTCAATCTTGAGGACGCGCAGGCCGAGCAGCAGATGTGGGAAATGGAGAGGATTCACGGCGCGGCTGCTTCGAGGCCGAAGATCACGGCGCTGACCATTGCCGAGCTGAGGGAAGCCGAGGCTGCGATGCAGATCCTCAAGGGATCGGGCATGACCCTGCTGGATTGCGTGCGAGGTGCCCTGCGTTCCGGCTCGAACGTTCAAAAATCGACCACAAGCAAGGTCACCTTCAAGGACGCGCTGGAAAAGTTCGAGGCGGCGAAGAGGGGACACATTTCAGTGTCCCAAGCGGAGACTTACCGGATCAGAGGGAAGTCGTTTTTGGACAACATCGGGGCTTCCAAACTCGTCACCGAAATCACGAGCGACGACATCGTGGACTGGATTAACGGCTGCGGTCGTGGGCAGGCGGTGGCGAAAAAAACCTGGAACAACTACCGCAATGACCTCAGTGCGATCTTCAGTTGGTGTATGGAGTCACCGCGCCGTTGGCTGGATAAGAACCCGGCGGACGAGGTCGTGAAATATAACAAACGTTCGCTTGGCGGCGCAGGTCCCGAACGCCTTTCCATCCAGAGCGCGGGGGAATTGATGGCCGCCGCCGAGGCCGAGAAGCCAGTCTGGGTGACTTACCTCGCCATTTGCTTGTTTGCGGGAGTGCGTCCTGATCTGCGTTCCGGCGAAATGGCGGAGTTGGCGCGCTGTGTGGCGCGCGATGGCTGGGGGCGGTATTACATCGAGGGGGTTCTGCACCTTTCGCGGGAAATCACCAAGACCACGGATGCGCGGTCGGTCACTTTTCCGGACAACCTGAAAGCTTGGATCGCCTCCTACCCGCCCACCCCGGAGTCGCTCTGCCCCGGGGAGCCGAAGGAGATATCCGCCCTTCGCCAGCGCTTCCAGGTGCCGTCGGACGGGCTTCGGCACACCGCGATTTCAGCGCACGTCGCCAAACACGGAAGTTTTGCGCTAGCGGCGGTTGAATTCGGAAATTCTGAAACAATCATCCGCCGACACTATTTTAAGCGCATGTCCGCCGCCGAAGCGGAGGAGTTTTACTCCATTCTACCAAAAGTAATTCCGGGCACTATTCCTGCGGTTCATCTCGATCACGCATAGCAAGCTCTGTTTCGTAAACGGAGATTTTGCGTTGGAGGAGACGAATGTGTTTTTCAAGTCTTTGCACATGCTCTTCTGGGTCACCAAAACAAAAGCATGTCCCCTACGCCGGTGAGGTTCGTAGCTTCGCCACCTTCAAGGGTTGTGCCGATAATCTCCCTTATGATGTCAAATACACCAACGATGGTGTTTATAACTTGGGTCGCCATATTTCCGAACTGCCGCCGCATCCCTTCTTTGATGTAGTGGTGCTCCCGCCAAAAGGCGAAAAACGCTGGGCCATCATAATGGATCAAAGCTTTTTTGGCTTTGTGGCGAGCACGGGGCGCCGTGGCTTTGACTGTTTCAGTCACGGGCTTTTCGCGCGCCCGAATGCATACGCTAAGCTAAGCCGGTAATTCGGTGAGCGGCTCAGAAATATTAGCTAATCCCACAAAAGCCACCCAACGCCACTCGACGAGTTCAGGGAAAACGGTCGCAGGCTAGACTCTCGATTTCGTTTCACCCCAAATTCGTCGGGGCGGTCGTTGTGCGGACTTGAGGCGAACGCGGTAAAAAAGAGCCCTGTCGTGTTTCACCTGAAACAGACCTGACGGAGATAACCAGGGGAAAAGCAAAATACCTCTTTGCCGGAATACCCGAAACGCCCATAGACTTACTATGAGCTTATACGAAGAACTCTCTTTTTTCGGCGCGCGTATCGCAGCGCTTTCCCCGCAGCTGGCTAAAGCACTCGGCAACCTGACCGATTACCGCGCCCACTGGTTTTCTACCGACTCCGCCAGCACGGTTCTGATCGACCCGCTGCATTTCTTCACCGCAGTCGCGAGCCAATCGGTAGAATTGGCTCCCGCTCTTCGGGTCGAGCCCAATCAAATCCCGTTGGCCCGGATATCCTCTTCGCGTGGTGCAGTCGTGCGAACCGAGTTTATGCTGAAGCAGGGGCAGGGAAAACCGATCGTAATCACCCGGCTGTCCGAGAACGGCAGCCATGAGATCATCGACGGCGAGTCATTCGTGGCATGGGCCCGCGAATCGGAGTTGACCGATGTTAACGTCATCGCACTGCCGTGCACCGCGGTGGAGGCGCTCATCTTGCGCGTGCGTCTCAATGGTGGCCCGCGCCGTTCTTTGGGAGGTGCTGGCTTGGTGACCACCATAGTCGAGGTGTTAAAAGCGTCGCCAGCGCTTGTAGCGCGACTGACCTCCGACCCTAAGGCCCCTGGCCACCTCACTCAGCGCGAAGCCGCAAGGTTAGTGTTTTGTCTCACCTCCGCCTCTAGCGTTAACCGCGCGTTGGAGATACTCGGCTACAAGTCCACCGCCCCAAAACCGGTTAACGAATTCGGCTCCGCGCGCACTACTTTCCGCAGCGTGACAAAAGCTGCGGCCAAACGTGATGAGCGCGAGGTGTTAGCCGCGCTGATCGCGCACAAGCGCGAGGTCGACCAGTTGCTCGCCAAGAAGCTCGGCGTCGCGGTCGAGGGCCTGGAGACGGTCTTGGTTAAGATGCCCAAAGCCGTGGAGGCCCCCGCGACCTGATCGGTCGCACCTATCGGTTCGAGAACTGCGAAAATAAGTAACAAACTCATGTTTTCCCAACCAACAAATCCATTCGGCTACCTCGCCGGCGTCCTTGATCCGAAGCTGCGTCAAATCACCGGCTGCCCGCCGCCGGAACTCGGCGGCAAGATGATGACCGGAGCTGAGGATGAGGTCGCGGCCTTTCTCCGTGAGCTTAAAAAGGTCGGACTACGTCAGCGCCTGATGGTCACGTTGGATATTCATCGCGAGCTGTCGGTTGCGGCACTGGTGTTTGAAGATCCGTTGGCATGGGCCGCTGTGCAGTTAGCGTTTGCCCGGACGATGGCGTGGATGGAGGTTAACCTGCCGTTGACGCCTCTTCCGGAGGAAATGTTGGAGCCCAAGCCCGTAGGAGGACGTTGGCGTTGGCTGACGGCGCTGGAGTTGGTCACGCGCCAGGGTGTCCCGCATTTGCACCCGCACATCCTCGCAGGGCTGAAATTCCATCGGGAGGGGAAAAAGTGCACCATCAGGACTTCAACGCTGTGGCAGGCGGCACATCTGGTTGGAGAGATACTGAGGGAGGAGCTTCGTCGGATTTGCAGCGCATATGGCTTCCACCTGAATGGCGAACTGCAAAAGAAGTGGGTAAATGTCTTCACTCCCGCGCCGGTGGATTACACGCCGGCCAAGGTGATTTGGCCGCTTTCGGAGTTGAAGAAAGATTGGGCGGCCAAGGCTAACCGTGCTGGGTTGCCACCGCTTCCTCGATTCCAGCCGTGCGAGGTTTTACCGCCACAGTTGTCCCGCGACGAGGTTAACGTTATTGCTGAGAAACTGGGGTGGTTTCCATTCTCCGAGCAGGAGCAATCTACTCTTCGCCGACTCGCCGCCAAGAACGCGGCACTTGTTCCTTTCCTCGGCAACCACGTTAACGTCGAACCCGCTTCGGGACCGTTCGTGATACCAGGTCCAGACGATTTCTTACCTGGCCAGAAATCTACGTTGTTCGTGAATGGCCCAGACGGGGGGCCAAGAAGCCGGTTTGTTAGCGAACTGTTCCCTCAAATCGAGCTGAAGGATTTCGTCCCCCAACTAACCTCAGGTCGGAAAACCGTGTATGTTGAGGATCCGGTCGTAGTTGAATCAGAGAACCTTGCCTTTGTTAACGGAGCGATACGGGCGCGACTCAAAAAGTCAGGTTTTCTTACCCGCCCAAAGTGCGTCGAAGTTATTGGAGACCCTGTTCATCCTGCGAATTTTTGCGGCGGTTTTGTCATTTCCAGAGAACGCTACAAAGGCAGATGGTTCAAGGGACAGCCGCGGAAAATGGCGCAGGTGCCTTCGGATGTGCCTCCCGAGAGGTTCGAGTTCTTTTCCGCGACCGAGTTGGAGGTCGCAGTCGGGGATGTTGTTGTTTTTCTACGTAAGATCCAACTGCGCCGCGGCACCGAGAAGAAGAGATGGGATGCGTTCACCCCGTTCCGAGTGGTTGCGGTAGAAGGGGCTTTATTGCGGAATTTCGACGGTTGGTGTGCCCCCGCTGAGTTCGCTCGCTATGCTTACGCCGCCGAGCCGGAAGCTGAACGTGCACTACGTCCTCGCATGTGCGTTCCGGGGACTGAGCTGGAGAACAACATCGGGCGTTTGTTTTACGACCATGTATTCGGAGGGAGGGAGCCGTGGCATTGGCTGCACAAGGCTACTGACCCGCAGCCGGATTGGACTGCCATCTTTGAGCAACGGAAGCTCCTTGTCGGCGGCAAATACACATGGGCCGAGTTGGTTGCGTTAACCCTGTTGGCAGGCCGACCAAAGCCGTCCGCTACAGTTGTCGGCATAGCTTGCTTCCAGGTTGCCCTCACAACGGCACACGACGTCCGCGAGCTGCTTACTGCGAAGCTGGCGGCCGAAGTGGCAACGCTCCCGGCACAGGAAGCTGCCGAGCGCCTGGTTAACGTCTGCAAAGTTCCTGCCGACGCTCCCCTTTTTCTGTCACCGCGGTTGCTAGCGCGATTCTCGATAAAGCCTGAAGCCAAGGAGGCGGAAATCAACAAACCAGAAATAGAAATCTAATCCATACCTACCGTGAAACCCATGAAAAAAAATCAACCTAATCGGCCTGCCGCACCTTCGGTGTTCGGGGGGAAGCCCTACAAGGACCAAGTGCCTTACATCGATGAGATCAAAGCCTGCCGAAGCGCAAAAGACACTGAGGTGATCCGCGCTATGATAGACTACTTTTCTCGCATGTTTCCCGCCGCTGATTTCTGGCCGGCGGTTAGCGGCGCAAAGACGGAAAAGGATGAGACGGTTAACCCGTCGAAGGCCGTGAAACCTGATGTTAACGTCGTGCCTGAACTTTGTGCATCGGCTGAGACCCCCGCTTCCGCGCCCTTGCGTTTGCGCGAGGTTGTTGACTGTGCGTGCGACCATGAGGGCACCGTAGTTAACGTCGATAAGGCACCACCTATTCGGGTTGTTAACCGGGCTGCGGTCGGTCTCTGGGCGGTTGCCGTGCTCGTGTTCTTTTGCACGTTAACGTTCTTTACCGGTCGTTTAACGGCCCCAATGAATCTTCAGTCAGAGGCATCGAATCGGGTTAACTCTCAACTTCGTGAAGAACTGAAAATTGCCCAGGTAGATGCTGCCATGGCGCGGCAGGAAATGAGCACCGCACAAGACCGTGCCCGTGCCTTTGAAGCCGTAATACTGAAATCTTGGTCAAGCTTGCCACCAACCGATCAGGAACTTCTGGAGATGGCGCGCCGGAACCAGCAGTTCGCAAGTGCGCGCCTCGCAAAAAATCAACGTTAAGGCACCGCCCGAGGACGAGCGTTAACCCCCGCTGCTGGATGGCTACATCCGGTGAGGAGGTTAAGCCGCCGTCATGAGCTGCCAGGTCGAACGTCGTGCCGCTAACCGATGCTCTCGCGAAAGCGGGGCTCGGCTAGCTAGCACGGCTTTCGGACGCGCCCTGTAAATGGGTGCGTTTTTTTACGTATCAGACCATGACAGCGTTATAATACCATGCCGCTCCAGAGTCTTTGACTTTAAACACGTTTCGTGATCTCTCTTTCTTAGGTCTCAATCTAAAGTTGCGGATGGCTACCTTGAAAATCGTTACGATCACGGATGAGTGATCGGGCCGTTTTCAATAAGTTAGTTACTCCAAAAATTTCGGGATGAGGCCCTCAACTAAAACTTCATCCAAAGGTTATTATGAAAACGTCCGTCCCTGCAAAACAGGGTCAGGTGATCGTGCTTATTGCGACATCTGATCGTCCTCGCTTGCTTACATGCCGAGCCCTTCCCTCGGTATTTTGTCAGACTGTAGCTCCTGATCGTATCGTCTTGATCGATGACTCCAAGGAGGAGCTATCGCGAAAAATCAATCACCGCTGGTTACGTCGTCACGCTCCTAAAGTGGAGTATCTTTGTAACCGCCGAACACTTGGCCTTTCAGGCGCGCTGAACAGTGGACTTGATCATTGTCTGCGCACATCCGCCGATCCATCCGCAGTATTTATAGCTATTCTAGATGATGATGATGCTTGGGAGCCTGATCATCTTGCTCTTTGCCTTCAGGTGGCAACTGAAGGCGACTTGAATATGGTCGCCTCGGGCCTAATTCGACACGAAGAGCCAACCGATGCTGGGCATAAGCATTCCATACCGGATCATCTGGATGCGAGGGAGTTGTTCATTCGCGGCCAACATATCCAGGGATCTAATCTTTTCGTGCGGTTGGATTCTTTGCTCTTAGCCGGAACCTTTGATGAGCACTTGCCGAGTTGCACGGATCGCGATCTCTGTATCCGGCTAAGCGAACTCGATACTCTGCGATTTGGTCCTACGAATAAACATACGGTCCATCATTTTGCAGATCCCCGTGGGGATCGCCTTTCCACCAGTGCGTCGCCCTCGAAGCTCGCGGGGCTCACTCACTTTTGGGAAAAATACGCACTGCGTTTTGATGTTCTCGCCCGCGAGGAATTCAGCGCACGTGCCTTGGATAGATTCGGGTGGACCTTGCCTGAGACCAAATGCTTAGAGGCGAGCATCCCTCCGCTCCTTGCCGCCGAACAATCGTTGGATCTGATCGTTGGCTTTATCACTGATTCAAATGTCCCTGCTCGTGCACGAGGTCTTTTGGAGGATCTGCTTGGGTTGTGTAATCGGTCCGATCTGAAAATCATCACCGTAGTCGTTATTGAAAATGGGCCATTGCCTGATGATGGCACACGACCACTCCAGGCGTTGGTCCACGAATTCCAGGAACGTGGACTTTCGATTCAACTGATCAGCATCGAGCAGCAGCGGAATGATTGGGTTGCTGGAGAGTTGGTCGATACGCCCAACCCGGCACTGCGACGTTTGCCGATAGCAGTTAGTCGGACCGTCTTAAATACCTATATCGCACGTGCAGCCAGAAGTGCACCAGGTGCGGCAGCCTGGATACTGGATGATGATAAGCGACTATCGGTCGGCGTAGAACTGAATGGAGAAATCACGAGACGCCTAACTCCAGACGTTAAGACCCTGCTGGAGTTGAGAAATGCTGGGGTTGATGTTGTCATCGGCCCGGATACTGGCGCTGCACCATTGCCTTTCATGGCAACTCTGCGACTTCAGCTTCTCGATGCCGAATCGATGTTGAGAACCATGGTAAGCGTCGATCCTGGAGATCAGTGGCCGGATCGTAATAACGAAGAGTCTGTTAAGAAGCGAAGGCTCAAGGACTGGCATTATGATCTGTCTCGGCAGACTGAACATTTGGAAACCTCGTTATGGATTAGCCCGCAAAACTTCGCTGATAATTGGGAGAAGTGTCTGGCTCATTTGTCATCGAAAGTAGGTCGATTACTCGCGGGAGAATCCGTCTTTCGTCCATTATTGATCACGCCGAAAATGTTGGCGACTGATGCTGCGTTTGATTCCACGCAGCGGGGGGGATCGACCATCTTCTTTGATCCAAGGCACCTCGTCGCCTATCCACAGAGCCTTGCCCGACTAGGCGAGCAGTATGTTCGTCGATCAGACATGCTGGTTACTAGTTTAATGGAAAAGCGGATGGGGCTGAAGATTGTCATGCATGCGTCGGCAGGAGTCTGGCATGATCGTTCAGATACAACCCAGCGGTCGGAACATGAGCACTCTGTCCTTCAAGCGGATGTGCTTGGCTACGCGTTATACCGTGCGTTGAACGAATTACTGGACTCTCTTCCGACGGAGCGGCTCCACTCTCCATTGTTTGATTGGCAAGAAGGTGAACTCGCCAAAGCCGTGAAGCTAATTCGTAAGTATCTCGAAGAGCGTCTTGCTGCATTGGCACTGAGCAGTTGGCGGATCTACGGGCTAAGCACCTCGATTCAAGGCATAGTGGCAAAGCTGATGACGGGAGATTCCAACTGGGCCAGTCCTTGCTACAAAGCTCAGTTAGCTCAAATAGCTGATGAGATGGCTCCGATTATCGATGGATTTACTCCAGGTAAAATCGACGCGTTTTCAAAGGCCATAAACACGAGCATTACGGATGCGGACATACGACACGCATACATGTCGATGGATGCTCTCATCGGCGAATATCGTTCCACTCTATCCATCAAGACAACGGATGAGAAATTAGACGCTCGCATTGAACGGTCCCGGGCATTGCTTGCCCGTGCCTACGGAGTAACTGACGCAAGGGTTTTGGGAGCAGGAGGGGAGGGAGTCGCATTCACCGATAACCACCGCGTTTTTAAGATACTGGATATTCTAAAAGAACGCCCAAATCATGATACGCTAGAGACGTTAAAAGCTCTTGGAGCGCGACTCATAACCACCCGGCACCTCTACGTGCTTGAGCGCGTTGAAGTTCATGAAAACACCCTGATCATCGTCTATCCGTTTGAGGCAAGCGAAGCTTATGTAGGTGGATATGGTCCCCAGTTTATTTCGCTGCTCCGTGAGTGTAAGCGTAGCGGTATTGTTTTTAGGAACATGCACCCGAAAAATCTCCGCATTTCCGGGACGGGCTTACGGTTGATTGATTATGGATCGGACATCCGTCCCTATTCAGAAGGGGGTTACCGCTCTATGGCTGAACGCGCATGGCTCACCTGGCGCTGGTGGAATCGCCCAGATTTGGAAGAACTGATGCGCTGTGTTTTAACGGACGATTCCATTCCAGAAATGGAAGGCTTTGGTCGGTTCTGGGCCGCACTGATTGATGAGAGGCCCTCAGCGACAAGGATAGTCTCAGAAATGGTCGATCCCGTTGTGCTAAAATCCGGTGCCCGCTCAGTGCTGGATTACGGATGTGGGAAGAAGGCGTTTTCAGCTCTGCACCTGGCTCAAGCAGGTCTTGCCTGCACTGGCTACGACCCGGGTTTGGAAATGCCTGAGAAGTGGACCGCTATTGGCGAACGTCCTGCCAATTTCAGCCTAACGACGGATCGTGAGCTGGCGTTGTCGAATGGTCCTTACGATGCAGTCGTCTCCTCTCTCGTTCTATGTGAGCTAGAGGATGGAGATGTTTTTGAACAAGTATTGGATGACATCCGTAGCTCAGTGAAGTCTGGCGGAGTTGCGGTGATAACGGTTTGTAACCCTCTTTCGACTTTCGGGCCGCCAACCAATCTTCACTACCGACGCGATTTGCCAACCGGTGTGACCTACGAAGACTCCTTTTGGTTAACCGAAAATGCAGTGGGCTGCTTAGGGCGAAAAGACTACCATCGTTCTCTGCGACGTTTTGAGCGACATCTGCTCCGCCACGGTCTGCGTGTTGAGAAAAGGATAGCGAGTGAGACGATCGATATCGAACGCTTTGAGCCGGCATCGGATTTCCTGACGCTGGTTTGTCGGCCGGTGCTTGATGTGACCCAAACCACTCAGGTGTCTTTGCTCATTAAAACCTGCGCGATGGAAGCCGCGACATTGGAGCGACAGGTATCACATCTTACGCGACAGCTCGAAGGGCCACGTGCATTTTGTGAACGCATTCTGGTCGTTGAATCACTAGCAGATGGTTTTGTCAGGCAGCACGCGTCGGCTGATCTTAACGCACTTATCAAGGTCACGAACAAGCTCATCAAGGAGGATTACATTGATCGAGTTATCTGCGGACCCGAAGTTGAAGATGAGGTTCGTCGAGTCATGCGTGACTGGTTTGGTTGCGATTGCACTGCGACCCATTCGAAGCACGGGGCTCCCTTGGCGGCTCCACTATGGGCTATCGAGCAATGTGCCGGTGAATACATCCTGCAAGTTGACTCAGATCTCCTCATCAGGCGTAACACTCATCGGGACGATTATCTGGGGAAAATGATCACCGCCTTGGAGTGCACCCCCAATGCGATTACGGCGTCACTTAGTGTGACCAATTCGGTCGCCTCTCCATTCACCGCCGCAGGCGAGCGGGGAACTTGGCGTGTAGAGTCTCGTGGCTGTCTTCTTCACAAATCACGACTACTTGAAGCACGTCCCTTCCCGAACGTTGTCACAGGTGAAACGCTGGATCATTCCTGGCATCGTTCCATGGATCAAGCGGTTCAGCAGGGGAGGATATGCTCGCTACGTGGTGCCCAGATTCACACAGGATTCATTCATCCCTCGAATGGCCAGAAACAATCGGTGGCCGATTGGATGCTGTGGATTGATTTGGTCGAAAGAGTCCCAGTCCCTGATTTTCAGTTAGGCAAAGTGGACCTTGTTGGCGTAGTCAGGCAGTGGGTCCCACAAAACCGCTCTGAGCGGTTCATCTTTATGATTACCGGCCGAAACGTTCCTCCCGGCCGAATACGCCGGTGCATCGATTCGGTCTCTGCTCAGACCTTGGAGAATTGGGGCGCAATTATTGTGGATGATGGCTCGGCTTCAATGGAACGCATGAGCGCTGAATTAGCGGTGGCTCCATTTGCGGATCGAATAACTCTAATCCAGCCACGAGAGCGACGAGGGCAGCTTGCAAACATGGTATTGGCTATCAGCCAAATTTGCACGGATCCCGAGAGTGTGATTATTACTCTGGATCTCGACGACGCACTGATCGGCCCCAACGTATTGGAACGCTTGGACCGTGAGTATTCGGCTGGTGCGGATGTAACGGTTGGCTCAATGCTGAGAACGGATAAGAAGGCTGATTATCCGGTGGTATTTCAACACCCACGAAAGGCACGAGGAGGCAACGTGTGGCAGCATTTGCGCTCATTCAAAAAGCGATTGTTTGACGCGATTCCAGACGAAGACCTTCGCATTGATGGATCATACGTTGATATCGCGGTCGATTGGAGCTTCATGCTGCCGATTGTCGAGATGGCCAGCAAACCCGTATGGATTCAGGAGAAGCTGTATTTCTACGAGCCGTCAGGGATGGGGAAGGGCGCTGACCGTGATCTGCGCGAAGCCCAGATTACGGCAATAGTGGCTAAACCATCAATAAAGGAGACTAAACTATGACAACAGGTTCACGACGTAAACTCATCGCGATAATTGGTGATTCGAAGATCGAGACCGGTTCATTAAAACAACAGCTCAGTCAGGATATTGGCCAAGCTCTGGTTGATGCCGGGCACCGTGTTTTAACCGGAGGCTGCGGCGGTGTAATGGAGGCTGCATTTATAGGCGCGCGGCAATCGGCTCGATATGCATGTGGTGATACCGTTGCGGTCTTGCCGGGTCATGACCCAGATAAGGCCAATGCTTTCGCGGATATCGTCATCCCAACGGGGTTGGACCATGTGCGAAATTCAATTGTGGCCCACGCTGATGCAGTGGTGGTTATTGGCGGAGGCGCAGGAACCTTGTCGGAAGTCTGTTTTGCGTGGATGTATAAGCGACTCATCATCGCTCTCCGCATTGATGGCTGGAGTCAGAAGCTTGCAGACCATCCGCTCGATCACCGGATCAGATATCCAGATTACCCCGATGATCGAATTTTCGGGGCAGACTCAGCTAACGACGTTACTCAAATTCTGCATGAACAGTTACCCCGCTATGTAGGCCAGCACACCGGGATTCGTTGAGCGGGCTTATTGGGGGGAGCCTATGGCTACTGAAGGTGAGCAACTTGAGTCAGGTTAGATCTGCTTTAAACATTGAATCCATGTTCCCGGCGGTGCCAGGCGAGGTGGTGTTCGGCCGGGCGTAGACGAGTTTGCGCGGGGAGGTTGAGTGGTTGTCCGTGTAGTAAGCGCAGGCGGAATCCGCCTTCTGGAGAGTCTTCCGAGAAGGTGGACGTGGACTTCACTATCACACGCAGGTCGTCGGTCACGCTCCATAGTCCAAGATCGAACAACCGGTGCGCCGTTGGCGTGAGGGCCAGACCGTTCGCTGGATCGTTGTTACGGCTCTTAGCGTGCTGGTGGATGTGGGCTGCGTCCACGATGCCTATCTGTTCGGTCGTCGTTAGTCTGTAACCGGTCAGAGCGCAGGTGAAACGGTAGCCGGATACCACTTCGTTTTTGAAACGGGCACTTCGACCGGTATCGCGGGCAATCCGGTAGGTAGCCTGATCTTCGGCGAGTGTGCCAATTTCGGCGGAGTCGGCGGCTTCTTCGAAGCCTAGGGCTGAGAATAGGGCGACTTGTTCACTGGGTGGAAAGTATGTGACTACCAACAGGCGTCGGAGTTGAGCGCGGAACGAATTTTGTCCGAGCGCAGTGAGCAAGCCGTCATCGAGCCGGGCGCGCACACTGGTTGCCCGGGAACGTGACGGGCGACCCTCGGAATCAAAGACGGACCAAATACCGTCAGTGCCTAGTGCATGGAATGGCATGCGCACATCGCCTTTGTTGCCGCGGCGTGATTGCACGATGGGCCAAAAGTTCTGGAAGCGCACCACGAGGTCCGGCGAAAGCGTTACCCAACCGTCAGTGAGTAAACCCGACTCTAGTAAATCGAGCACGGCGAGCAGCAACAGAGGCTTGTGCGGAGCCCGACCCTTGCCCTTATCGGGATCAACACGGAGGGACGCGAAGCGGGCTAGGCTGGAGGGGCCGATCATTGCTGAGGTGCAAGGGCAGAGGCTATGGCACGCTGAAGTTGAACCCGGTCGGTTGAGAGTGACGGTGGCTTGGCACCTTTGATTACCCATTCCCCGTTTTTCTTTTCCAGTTGGTAATGCTGATAGCCAAAAGTCCCGTTGGTTAATGCATTGACGAGGCTCGGTTTGCTGCCGCCGGTCCCTGCCTTCCAATCTGACCAAGTGCCGTTCCAGTAGCGAGATTGCTCACAGAAGACACTCAGCGTGCAGCGTTGGGTGATTCCGTTCATCTGGTCGGTCTCGGACACTCGTCCGGCATTGAATTGTAGGGTCGGTTTGTTCAGCTCGATCAAGCGGGTTTTGGTAGTCCCCTTGATCGTTTCTAGTGCCAACCAACGGCCATCTCGTTCCACAAACCTGGCGTTGACCACGCTCATCGCAAACGACTCAGCTTCGGTCGGGGCGGGAGCGGTTTTCTTTGAGCAACCGATCAGGCCAATTAACAAGCTCAGGCACGCGACAAACAGCAGCAGTCTCTGGCGTCCAAATTTCAGCGATGACATTTGAAAGATTAGCATCACGCGGCTTTCACGGCTCGACAGGTTGGGTAGGTGGAGCATCCCCAGAACGTGTTACCGGCGTTTGCGCCACGCTTGGCGGTGCGTTTGACCATTGACGCTCCACAAGTCGGACAGAGCACTTCGGAGGAGGGGAGGGGGGCTTCCGTCACGCTTGGTGCGGAAGCCGGTTTTGTTGGCCGAGCAACCGGTGCGGTCGCTGGAATAGAAGCGACGGCAGGTGTATTGGACACCATCGCCGGCATAGGAGTGTTTTGCACCGACTGCACCAAGGTTAGCAGTGCGGGACCGTCGACCAGCTCAATGGGTTTTCCTTCGGCGAAGGAGACGGCCTCACGGGTGAAGCGGCCGGATGTCACCACGATGACTTTGTGGGCGTTGTGATGGGTGAGCAGTCCAAACTGTTCGCGGATGATTGGTGCCCCGACCGACTGGGTCTTCCAGCGTTTGCATTGCACGAGGATGGTTTGGCCGGCCTTGCGCAGGATTATATCGATCCCGCCATCTGCACCGCCGGCCATCGATTCTTCGACTGCATACCCTTGGCGGCGATACGCCTCGCCCACCATCCATTCAAACTGCTGCCAGCTCAGCGCGCGCAGTGATTCAATGTCACGCTGCTTATCAAGCAGGACGCGTTTCTGTGCTGCCATTATTGCAGACACGCCAGCCAACACACTGAAGCCGAGCAGGGCGAACCAAGACAGGCCAGCACCCGCTTTGACGAACGAGGCGATGAAGGCATTCTCGAATGCTATATTGGGAAATACCCAACGCAGGCAGATGAAAGCGACCACACCGAAGGCGGCGCTGACCTGCCAGGGCAGCATGACGAGGATCTCGGCTGGATTTGGATTACGACGGGACATGATTAAAGGAGGTCTTTGTGCTCGCGGGCGAAGGTCACGAGGTCTGGGCCTTCGATCTTCCACTTGGTGCGGGTGAGCTGGTGGCCTTTGAGTAGACCACTTTCAAGCCAGGTGCGGACCTTTACCGGACTGACGCCCAGACGTTTTGCAGCCTCGCCGTGCGACATACCGGGCATGTTTTTTAATTGGGCGGCGTGTTTAAGCTCTGCTGCGGAAGGCCCCTCTGGGGGTGGCACTGGAACAGGAGGTGGCGGGGGAATCTCGCGTCGCCACTGTGCGTGGAGTTTGGCGACCTCGTCACGGATACGTCCTCGTTGAACGGCATCTTGCAACAGGGGGCGTGCTGCGCGCGGGACACCAAACGTATGAAAGCGTTCCTGCCCTTCGGCCTGTAGCTCTTTGATTTCGGCTTCGAGGGCTTCCAGCAAATGGATGAATGCCGAATCAGTGAGTGGTGGAGTTTTCAGCATGTCGGTTGTGTAACGTTATTTCTCCCAGTTTTGAGACAGCCGAAAGAACAACAATTTGGCTGTTTACGTAAGATTGGCAGCGATCATTCCACCAAAGCTTTTAACAGGGCGTCCCTGACATCTGCGTAGAAGACGATGTTTACCTTTGTCGCCAACTCGTCCGGCAGCTCCATCATTTGTTTACGTGTGGAAACGGGTAGTAGCAGCGATGAGGCTCCTTTTTCAGCGGCTATTTCGACGATGCTCACCGCGTTATAGATAGGCTCAATTGATCCGCCGAGGTTAAGGCCTCCTACAACGGCCAGGCCGCCCTTGAGGTTCTTTTGCAGGAGGCTGGAGCAAAGCGCCAGCATGACGCCGATGCCGGTCGCGGAACCGCTCTTGGACGCATCGAAGGCGCGGAGCTGCACGGTGAACTCATGCGAGCGCGGGTCACGGTCGCCAACGAGGGTCTTGGCGCGGGTATAGAGGTTTTGCTCCGCGCAACGGACGCTTTCCTTGAAAGAAGGCGGTGCCGGCTGGTTCAGGATTTTGACGCCGCCACCTGGTCCTTCGGTGACGTCGATGCGGAAAAGGCCGGGATTCTCATCCTGACCGCCCGGCGAGATAGCCCAGACTTGGCCCGGGGGAAGCGGATCGCTGCCAATGCTGTCTTCACTCTGCAATTCTGGTGTCGAGACGAACTTTTCCACACCATCGGCTCCAATGGTGTAGCTGAAATGGGTGTTTCGAAACTCTGCCGAGCCAATGCGTTTTTGCTGCTCCTTCACCCGGCGGCGGCTTTCGAGGGCGATACGGGCCGCCCATTCAATAGCGTCGTCAGGGATCTCAGTGTCGGGGCTGGGAAACATGAGTTTGAGCAAGCCGCTCATGGTCTTTTGCACCGCGTTGGTATCGCGACCACTGAGTGCACCACCGAATTGGATGCGACCTTGCAGCTTGTTCACCCGAGACTGGGCGCGGAGGTGATTCCAGCACGAGGAGAGAAAGTCGCTGACGAGGCCGAAATGCTCGGTGAGCTGTTCGCGATTTACCTTCGGAATATCCCAACCGGGGAAGTAGGCATGGATGCGATCCATGAACGCGGTGTCGTCGCGCATCTCGGGTGGGAGTGGGCCGAGGAGGTGGCCGACTCGCTGCTGATGGGCGACGTCTACGTCGAAATTTCCAACCATGACGACGCTGCCGAAACCACGGATGCTCTCTTTGCCACGGCTGAACTCACCGGACTCCATATAGCCCTTCATGATGTTTACCCCGTCCTTCTGATCGAAGGAAATGCCGGAGACTTCATCGAAGCAGACCACGTCGTATTGGCAGACCAGGCCTCGCTGGCCGTTGGCGTTGTTGACGAACATGCGGGCGACGGTGGCTTTGCCGCCGGAAACGAGATGCGCGTATGGCGACACCTGTTGGAAGAGGTGACTCTTACCGGTGCCACGCGGCCCAAGTTCGACTGCGTTATAGTTGTTTTCCACGAACGGCACCATGCGGAGGAGCATCATATCGCGGGTGCGTTCGGTAAAGGCGGCGGGTTCTAGGCCGATGCTGCGGAGCAACAAGTCACGCCACTCGGTGAAGCTGAAGGCCTCGCGACCCTTAGCGAAGGCTTCGAGCACGTCGCGCTTGGAGAGTTGGATTTCGCGCAAGCTCTCGATTCCGAATGGTGAGCCACCTTCTTCTGCGATGACCGGGTCGTAGTTGACGTCGATTTCAGCGTAGAAGCCGCCGGTGAGCATGCGGTCGTGTTGGCGAACCAGTTCGTCGCTGATGCGGACGTTGTTAAGTCTGAGGCTGGGTAGCTCGGCTAGGAAGCAGTTGTTTTTGGCATCGAGCTTAGCGCGCACGATGTCGATGAGCTTCACGCGGCCTTCATCTTTGGCGCGCGCTTTAAACAACTCCTCTTCTCCCGCTCTGATTGTGCGGAGTTCGAGCTGCCTTTGAACAACAGCCAGCCCCTCTTGGATTTCGGATTCACTGGTGCTTGCGCAGTAGCGCCCGAGCAAAAACTCGGCAACATAGGTGGGCACTGGATATTGGCCCTTGAAACGGCGCACCAGATCCTTGCGGACGAGGTAGCCATCAAAGGCTTGGGCGGCGATGCGATCCAGATTGTCGAGTTCCATGTCAGTTTTCTCCGATGTTAAGAGGGTGTTTGAAAATGATGCTGCCTGCGGCGTCGGCGAGGACGACTAGGACTGCAGTGCCGATGAGGTCATCCTCTTCGACTAGGATTGAGAGCACGCCATCAGCCGGAATAGGCCGGTCACGTTGCTCGGGGGTGAGCACTGACGCATTGGCGTCGGCCGCTTTGGTGCGAAGATCAGCTGTCAGACCTTGGGTATTGGAAAACTCAAGTGTCAGTCGCAGGCCCTTCCACTTTGCAGATTTAAGGTTGGCGCGAGCGGCGGGCACGGCCGATCCTTTGATTTCGAGCACGGGAATGAGAGCTTCTTGAAGAGTTAGACCGCCATGGGAATATTCCAGTCCTTCGACGAAACAGGAGATTCCTGGGGCGAGGACCATGGACTGCGAGTTTTCCCAGAACCATGGTGTCTCCGGGAAGGCGTGTTGGGCGCCGGCGACAGGCGTGGCGCAACGACCCCACTTTGAGGTGGTGAGGTGCTTAGGCAGGTCGAGCTTGGGCAATCCGCCTGGCAGCATAAGCCAGCCGTGGTCGGTTAGCACACGAATGCGAGGCCAACCGGCGGTGATGAGTGCTTCAATGCGATGAGCCACTTCGGTGAGTTGCTCCTCGATGCGCCAAGCGAGTTTCTTGCCCTCATCGTGTCCATGCTTGTCGAAGGTGCCAACTTCCGACCAAGCACAGCGTTTCGGGTCGCCTGTTTCATCGGCCTTGAGGTAGTCGAGGCCAAGCGTGGCGAGCAGATCGCGGAAGCGTGCAGCGCTTAGGGTTTTCTTGCTGGATGCTTCGACGGGCTCGAACGCGACGGATTGGCCTTCACCAGCCAGGTGACCGGCCAAGGGTTTCCACGCTGGTTTGGCGGTGGCGGTTACGGATGGCAACGCGGCCCACTCATGGGACAACTCTAGCTTGATCCCTTTGGACTGGAGCTGCTGCGCGAGCAGGCAGCCGAGATCGTAGCGCAGACCATCCACGAATAGAAAGAAGGTGCCGGCGGCCGGTGTGAGCGAGCGCGCGGTGCTTGCATTACGATTTGGGTAAGTGGTTGCCTGGGCTTGGACGGCTTGAGCGACTTTTTCGAGCCAGGGGCGATATACGCCGCGTAGGGCAGCTGTGACCGCCTGCATATCAGCGGGTTTGCGGACCAGGGCCAAGGCATGCAAGGCGGCGGCATCAACCTCCCAGCCTTTGCGCGCATAGCCCTGTGCGAACCCCGACCAGTCGTTGCCTCCAGAGAATTCAGAGGATGCTTCCACGAGCAGACGCAGGTAGGCGATGGACTGGGCCAAGGGGGCGCGGCCGAGCTTTGCCCACACCCAATTGCTGCGTGGTTCCTCCTTGGCGGCGAGTTCGAGCACGCGTTGGCGTGCCTGTTCGAAGGGGATGGCGGCAAGACTCTCCAGTGCTTTCCGGAGATCGTTTTCCCGGTCCGCGTTGACCGATGGGTAGCTTTCTTCGACGGAGAAAAGATCGGGCGGGGATACTTTATCGAGAAGCGTCTCCACTCCCGGGAAAGCGTCGGGAGAGTCGCAGTAACGCCGCCAGACGACCAACCAAGCATTTTGGCCGGCTGTGAGTTTTTCGGCGGCGACGAGTTCGCCATCCTTCTCGGGATCGACTCCGTAGGTATCGCGAGCGATGGAGCGAAAGCTAGACCACTCGGCGGCGTCCCACTGCTGCTTCCAAATGGCTGGTTGGCCCATCCAGCGAAGGAGCATGCGGACAGGATCCTCTGCTACTAGGCTGCGGAAGTCGGCTGCTTCCAATCGCCGCCCCGTGAGGCTGGCGACATCCGCCTCCATGATTTTAACGAGGCTGGACAGCAACGCCCGCCCGGTCTCCGCATCACGAGCGACATCAAGATCGAGACCACCGTCGGCGGAACCGAGAAAAGCGGCAGGTGTCCAATCTTTGCCGTTTTTTTGAAGCCAAAGCTCGCCCTCGAATTGCACTGCATAGAGATGCCGTGCGTGAGCCGGGCAATCGCCCGCACTGCGGAAGGCGGTGCGTGGAATGCCGGGCAGATATAGGATCGGGATATCTTTAGCGGCGGGAGGCAGGGCGGGGATCTGGGCGCGAAGGTAAGTAGCGGGGCCGATGCGGGCATCGACCTCGTAGTCGCCAAGCGTGAAGAGCCTTGGCTCAACTGCGCGAAGGCGGGCAATCATGGGCTCCCAAAGGCGTTCACCGTCGGGCCAGAGGATGGCGCGCGGAGCGACGACATCGTTGCCGTTGTGGTCGGCGCAGAGCGCGAGCGAGCGGAGAAGGTGGTCGAGGACGGTCATCCGATTAGGTATTGTTACTACCGATCAAGCTCAGGCCGAGATTTGATTCACCAGGCCTTTACCCAAACGGTGATAAATGATCGTTGTCTGGAAGCAGGGGCGCAAAGCGAAGTCGGTGGCACCGACGGTGAGCCAGTCATCAGGGCGTTTGTAGATGTCCAAACCGCGACCTAAACTAATTTCCCAGCCGGTATCGGTTATGATTTGCCGGTCGTGAAGCGTGTCGGATGCGCTGTAGCTGAACTCGATGTTGTAGCCCTTCAGACTACGTAAAACCGTTTCCAGGCGTCCGCGCGACTCGTCCGTGATTTCCTTGGTCACAAGCGAAACAGACCGAACAGTTCCGAGCCGCACGAGCAATTCACAGAACCGAAGCAGGTTCGCGATCTGATGTGGTTTTACCACAAACGCGTCCTCGATTTTGATGACTGTTGCTCCGCGTAAGTGGGCCGCGAACAGCGTCTCCATGGAATGCCCCGCCTCGCCATCTGCTATCTCTAGTTTTGTCTCCTGGGGCCGAAACTCTGGCTCCACGGTTGTCTCTGTCGTGGCTGGTGCTGGTGCACTCGCAGTCTGCGCCGATGGAGCGGCGACGGCCACCGTCGGGCCTGTGACCGGAGCGGTCGGGCTGTCGGGGTTCCACTTGGAGAACCACGCGTCTTGCTCGGTCAACATTCCGATGAAAACGTAGTGGTAACCGTCCTCCTTCTGTTGAGGGCCAAAAAGCGCCCTATATTCATTGATGTAGAATCGGCCGCCCAGGTTTCCTTTGATGCTGGAGATTTTGCGCGCCGTGAGCCGGGCTTTTGCGTCCCCGACCATCTTGCTCAGGCGGACGACTTTCTCCCGTCCCGGGCTCAGCTCAACGGTGTATTCCACATCGGCTCCACCCGCCTTGAGCGTGTAACCCATTCCCGGTCGTGGCCGACCGATCCAGGCATCGCCTGGCTTGAGAAGATTTCCCGCATCGTCGTGCGGTCGCCCACTGAATTCGATGCCATCGAGCGCGAGAACGATGTGGTGAGGATACTCGCCGGCGTAGTAATACTTCACCGGATCGCCCACCGGCACGATGACCTGTTGCCACTCGTTGATGTAGAATTGGCCGCCCTCACGCCCGTCTGACGCCAACTTCACCTTGTTTACCATCTCCAGCAACTCAGGGTGCGCGCGGCTTGTGGGGTAGGACCGAATGTCATCAGGCGTTTCGATCACGACCTCGACCGCAAAGCCTTCCTTGTGTCGGACCACACGGTATTTGCCCTGTTTGACGACGCTCGTGGTGGTATTGCCCCCAAAGGGAACTAATTGGGTGTTCATGAAATAATTCTAGGGTTGTTTAGAAAACCAGCTCTTCAAATCGATGTGGCCGACGAAGACGGGCTGCATGTCGATCGCGGTCTTGGTGATGGCGACGCCGTGTAGGTTGACAATGAAGCGCATGCCCTGACCGCTGCCTCGGACTAGCCCGAGTCGCCGCACCAGTTCCGGGTCGGACCGAACGGGCCGAATCTTACGCTTCGTGTCACCGTCTTCCTTTAGGAAATAAATGGAGCCTGCCGAATCTAGATTGAACTTCATGCCGATATACGGGCGGCTCCACGGAGTTCCCGCCTTGGTGCCATGCGGCATCGTAAGGTCGAACTTTGTGTTGGAATCACGCGGATCGTGGAAGGTTGGCACGCCCGTTACGGTCCCGACCCAGTAGCGCTCCGCATCGGCACTCATGGGGCAGAGCACTTGGCCAAACTCATTGATCTGGAAACCTCCGCCCGCTTGCCCTGCATGAATCATTTTGGCCTGGTTCACTGCTTGGGCCATTTGTCGAACCGCGACGCAGTCTACGAATTCTGATGTCAGCCGCTCGTCACTGCTCCAGGGCGACCAGTAGGCATGTGCTGAGCCGTCGACCTTGGCCTTAAAGACAGGTTCTTTTCCAGGAATGCGGTTGTAGCGCCCCGTCCATCGCACGGGAGAAGGAAGGGCCATAAACTTGAAGGGCGTGCTCATGGTAGATTGCGGTCGGCGAATTCGAGACCGGCGTTCAGGGCGAGCAGGACCATTCGCTTCCCCTCCACGTCGGCGACCACCTCGCGGTTGGCCAGCAGCTTGAGTTTGCGGATCGTATGACCGCTCTCTGTCTCCACCTGCTTGATGCGTTTGGCTAGGGCGTGCGCCTCCGCTCCCCGTGCTGCGTCTGTGGCTTGATCGCCGGCGCGGGCGAATGCCTCGCCTCCCGGAATTTTGCGCGCAATCCGGTAGCCGCCGGCCTTGGAGCGAACGAGGAGTTCGGTTTCCGCTTCTGCCACGTCCCCGAGGGCGCGTTCCTCAAATTGAAAAGGCTCTGCCAGGAACCCCATGAAAATGAGGCGTCCGCCTTCACCGGCTGGAACGACGATGGCTTGTTTGCGCGGCGTGACGCGAAACCGGCCGAAACTTCCCCGAGCCTGTTGCAGCAATGCGGGCACGCCTTGCGGGTTCGAGGCCACGCGACCGTCGGCTTGCTTTACGTTTCCTTGTGAATTCGAAGAGAACTCTGCGCCTTCGTAGGCTCCGGGGTAATCGGAACCGGACGCGAGTGTAGTCCAATCGATCTTGTCTTCGCCGGGCTTCGGCAGACGCGGTGGGCCGTCTTTTTCTATAGGGCGAGAACCCGGCAGGGTGGGATCCCAAGTGAAATAACTATTCCTCTCCGCGCCCGTGAACGCGGCCCAGTCCTGCTTTTCGTAAATCATCTCGTCGGTCGTCTCCGCCATGTAGAGGACGTGCAGCAGGGCGGCGCGATCTTCTCCCTTCTTTTTGCGCAGGATGCGGCCGAGGGTTTGAATGCGTTGGCGGACGGAGCTGGAGGATGCCACCACGATGCCCACGTCGGCGGCGGGAACGTCAAATCCCTCGATCAGCGACCGGGCCGAGACCAGCACGCGCGCTGCGCCGGTGCGAAACAGATGCAGGCTTTCGGCCCGCAACGTATCGGTCAGCTGTGAGTGCTCCGCCACGACCGGATAGCCGTTTTTACGGAGCAAGGCGAAGATCTGCATCACCTCGGCGACCGATTCATGGAAAAGCAGGATGCGGGTATCGTCGGCCGCCGCGAAGGCTTCCGCGACGAGCCGCTCAACCGCGAGTGCGCGGGCCTTGGCATGATAGACGAGCTGCTTTCGCTGCCCGGTCAGCGCGACGTAGTTGGCGGCTTGGGTTGCGAGGGCGGAACCGCCCTTGGCCGCCATTTTGCGCGCCATGCCTACTAATGCACCGCCATCCATGCTCCGCCCTTTGAGCTGACCTTGGAGGCTGCGCCGCAGTTCGGTAATCTCGCGCGACATGCGTTCGTAGCGGACTCGCTCCTGCGGCTCCAGGGGCAAGCCGTAGTGGTGCAGCTGAAATTTCGCGAGAATGCCGTCCCTGATCGCTTCGAGGTATCCCAACTCAAAAATGATCGGCCCCAATTCTTGGCCGAGCACACTGTCGTCAAAGTTTTCCGGCTCGTCGGCGTCGGTATCTACCACGACGGCCTCGTCGTCATCCGCAGCTTCCACCCCGCGCTCGGGTGTAGCTGAGAGCCCCAGGTTAAAATCCCGACGGGTTTTAAAAACATCCGACATTTGCGTGGCACCGGCCCGGTGGCACTCATCGACGATGAGCAGCAAGGGAGCGGTCAATCCTGTGGCTAGCTTGGGCAACTTGGTTGCCGCCGAGTTGAGCACACAGACGAGGATGCGCACCGAATCATCAAACTTGTCCTGATAGCCACCGCCGAGGCGCCCCACTGCTCCGCTGGACAAATTACTCTGCCCGGTCAGTAGTTCATACCATTGGTCCAGCAGCACTACCGTGGGCACCACAATAGCCACTCGAAGATTGGGTGCGTCGGTGTTTTGCAGCCGCTCGACGATGCCGCATGCGAGCACGGTTTTGCCTGCGCCGGTGACGACTTTTATGACGCCCCGCTTCCCCGAGTTGAACCATTGGCTAAGGCAATCCTCCTGCCAGCTGCGCAGCTCGATCCCGCGCAAAAGCGTCCAACGATTCGGCATGGTGCCGGTCACCTCGACCTCGGTGACAGGCGAAGCGTCGCCCGCTTCGACGGTCTTGGTCTTCGTGCGCTCCGACCAGTAGTGCAGGATATTCAACTGCTGCCGCTGCACCATGTCGGCTGGTTGCATGGCAAAGGCATCAGGCACTGATTTTGGGCTTTGTGGGGTGTCGCTCATTTTGCTGCTTTCTTGGCTGCGAGCGTTAGGTGGACGGCGTGTGGGGCGACGACATCGTTGCCATTGTGGTCGGCGCAGAGTGCAAGCGATCTAAGCAAGTGGTCTAAAACGGTCATTTGGTTATATATTAGCCCGCCCGTTGGCTGATCTTTTTGCAGTGCTCGTCATATGTTTTTATCCATGAGCCTTCCCGTGTGGTAAACGTGCTACCGGCGGCCCCAATTACTTCGATATTTGAGGCGGACATCTGAGCGATCTTCCGGCAGTCTTCATCGTAGGTTTTGATCCATGAGCCTTCTTCTGTGACGAAGAACTCACTCGCGACTCCGACTACCGAAACCCGACTGCTCGACATTTGTGAGATGCGTTTATTTTTGGCGTCATAGACTTTGATCCATGAACCTTCTTCCTGAACGTTGGAGATAGACATTTGAGATAGGTATTTATGGTTTGTCGGGCGGAGAGGCTTAGTCGTTGTTGTAGGCGTATTCGAAGTTGGGGCGGCGAAACGCGACTGCGATATTGTGAGCCTTGTCGTCGCCTTCAGGCGTGCCGAAGTCCATTTGCCGATGGTAGGCACCGCTCACCAGTTTGTATTGTCCTCGGCTATCAAGAAAAGGAGTGCCGCGGTCAGTCGTGTAGCCATGCTTATTCACCAGTTCGATTAAGGTCGGGACGGCCATAAAGGTGCCACGCTTGGTCAACTCCTCCGCTACCCACGAGACAAAGGTGTATTTATCAAAGTCGTCATCGGGTGCAGGAGCCTTCGTCAATAGATGCGACAAAATGTCCTGAGACTCCTTGTCGCCCCGCATGAATTCCGGGAACTGCTTCACCATTCCGCTGGTTATCATTCGGTCACGAAGGATTGTGCAAAAATGATCTGCGCCTTGGTTGAACTTCATGTTCCCGGGATGCGGGCAATGGAAGACGTCGATCTTCTCATCCGGCAGGCGATAGTGGGTAACGCCCGCCTCGGTGGCCACATGCTCGAAACGAAGTCCCTCGAAATAGGTCTCGGGGTTCATACCTGAACAAGTGATTACGGCGACCTCCGGCTTAACCGTCGCCACGATATGGCGAAAGCGGTCTAAGTGAGCGCCGGCCTTTCGCACGTTCTCCCACTTATCCCAAGAAACCCCGAGGTCGGCGACCGTGCTTTTATGAAGCTCCACCGCGTTGATGTTTCCCCATGCAAAGGAGTTCAGGATCTCAGTCATTGCTCCCTGCTTCATCATGCCCCAATCCGAGCGACCGTGCAGAGCCGCATAGAACATCATGGCGAAGCCCCAGAAGGTATGGCGGTTGCCTCCCCATTGAGTGAAGGCGTGCGTCCCGAACTCATCGAAATGTGATTCGATTCGACCTCCCGAGGGAGTGGTCGAATCGGCCAAAAACTTCCGCAAGTTGCCCCATCCACGGGTATCTTGTCCGATGATGATCAGACGTAGTGCCGAGTCGGCATAGCGCGTGCCGAAGACCGGGAAAAACGGTTCCGGCAGGTGGTTACTTTTCGGTATCGAAACACCATCCAGAGCTTGGAGAAATTCTTGGATAAGCGGCGTGTAATATTGGACCAGGTGACGGCGGGTGGGTTTCATTTGAGGGATTTAGTATTTAGGACAGTGCGAGCGTGCGTAGCAGGTGAACGAGAAGGGTCATGCAATGCGGGGCGGTTTTGCGGAGCCGGGCTTGGCTCGGTCGGATTTAAGTTTGGGCGCGGTGAGCAGGCGAAAGCTCATTTCTTCAATCTTGCCGGCAACTTTAGCGATTAAATCTACACTTACGCAGGCCGGCACGTGACCGTCTACGATGTGACTGGATAGGTAGGCGGGCGATGCCGATACGAGGCCCGCTCGGGTGAGGACAATGTGGGCCACTGATTCTGCCTCTATCTCCACGGTTTTCAGATCCAGCCCTGGGCGGCTGGGCCACCACATGTCCTCGTCACTGTCGAGATGGCCTAGAAGGATATGGGCCATTTCATGGCATAAGATGGCAAACCTTTCGGCTGGTCCTAGCCCATCATGCACGACGATGCGCATTTTGAATTGTGCGCTTTTGCGATCAGCCGTCGCGAAGCCGCCGTTGGTGGTGGAGAGCGTCTTGAAGTTAACCCTGATTCGCCACCGCTCGGCGTTCACCAGCAGGCGCTCTAGTTTCTCTGGACGCCACTCCCCATCGACGCGGGCGAAGTCTTTAATCTTCTGCGGCAAGGGCGGATTCTCCACCGAATCGATGTCGTAAACCAGCATCACCGGGTGCATCGGTGCGAGGATGAGCATGGGGCGGGCATCCTCCTTGATTTCACAATTAAACTCTTCCTTCCAATGTTTGCGCGTGGCGTAAAACGAGCAGGCTCGGTTCTGCACTTTCACCAGCATGTTGTTAAAGGGAGCGTAGGACCGAAACCGTGAGCAAAACGCGATCATCTCCTGAAAGGCTGTGGATTCGCGGTAGGCCGCACTGGAACGAAATAACTCGTCGATGGTGCTCTTGTATTCGTGGTCGCGGTCCTCTCGGGCATAGATTGCGGCCTTTATCGCCCTATCGGATAAGGTGTGGTCCACATAATCACCATAGCCAGGTATATCCTCGACCAATCCGTAGCAGCGTAACCAAGCCAGCACGTCGAAGATAAGCCAACGTGCGCGAAAGCCAATGCCCTCATCGTTCTCTAGCATATCCAAGATTGCAGGAGCAGTCGGCCAAGGGGGCGGCTGATTCATGCAGGCACGAATACAGGCTTCAATTGCGCGTGAAATTTTGTCGCGCGGCCGTTCCAAACTGAAGCCATTGGTATTGGGCATGGCAGCGAAAACTACCCGCGTGCGGCGCGTTTGGTGGCGAGGGGGAGGTGGACGGCGTTCCAGCGGTGACCGGTGGGGGCCTTTTCGATGGAGAGCGTCGTGGTTGGCTCTTCTTCGCACCAGAACCAGGGGTAGTCGGCCTTGGGGCGTTGGGGCTCTTTGCCTCGGTCTTTGTCCCACTTTACGTTGGGCTTGGAGCGGAGGATGCCGGCACCTTTTTTGCCGACATCGGCGGTGAGAAGAAAGGGGCGGATGTTCATGCGCACGCCGTCGTTGAGGTCGGGCTGCCAGCCGATGGCTTGCTGGGAAAGGGGTTTCCAGCGGACGAAGATGTCGTAGGGGGCCTCGCCTTCGAGGATGGCTTTGAGCTGGTCTTGCAGGGCCTGGGCGGCACCGAGGCGGACGGCAGCGCCGGGTTTGTCTACTCCAGGTTTGGCGTCTTCGGACTGCTGGCGGATCCAGTCGCCGAGGTAGCTGAAGGTGAGCTTTTCGAGGGTGCCGTGGTCTAGCTTGTGATAATTCACCAGGGCGTGGAAGCCGTCTTTGCGGCCGTCCCAAACGTGCCAGATGTAGGGGCGGTGATGGAAGAGGGCGCAGTGCTGTTCGAAGAACTCTTCGTGTAGCCAGTCTTCCAAGTTGGTGGACTTGCTGCCCTTTGGGCCGGCGTTGGCGATGAGGGCGCGCTCGTCGAACTTGCCTAGGGCGGCGGCGAGTAGGGCACGGAGGCGTTGGGCGGCGGGTTGTTCGCGGTTGAGCGGCGGCAGGCAGACGATGCCGTCGTCGTCGGCGAAGGTTTCGAGGCCGTCGGGGCCGAGCGCCGGGCAATCGGGAAAACTTGAACCGGTCTGGCGAGGCCACTGGTAGCCGAGCAACCGCGCCACGGCCACGTGCAACGGCTGGTCTGCACCGGCCGGGTGGCCGTTGAACAGCCATTGCGTCGGGTCGCTGGAAAACGGCTTCGGCAATCCGTCCGGATATTTCTCCGCCGCCACCTTCTGCCAGTGCGCCAGGTCGAAGGGGACTTTCACCAGAGTGGCGTTGGTGACGTTTAACTTTTGGTCAACTTGACGCACCGCCGCGTTGTATTCGGGGGAGGAACAGAAAGCCCAGATGGCGGGGAGATGGGCGGCGTCGTGGGGGACGATGGGTGTGCAACTGATGTCGAAAAGATCTCCGGCGTAGAGAGTTACCGCAAGTTCGTTCATCATGCTGACGGCAACGCCTGGCTTGCCGAGCACTTCTTCGCCCTGTAATCGTGCGCTAGGATTTTCACGATGGTCGTTGCCGTTACGAAACCATGAAAATAGATGTTCGCGACCTCCGAAAGGTTGGGTGCTTTTAACCGTCGTTTGAAAGGGACGCCAGTTAGAGGTGATGTGAGAAAGCTCCCAAAACAAAAAGCGGTGACGGAGCGAATCAGCTCCGTGAGAGCCATTGGGAGCGTGGGTAAGCTTCGCCAACAGAGGCAGTTTGTTGGGAGGCACAAAACTCACCGCTGCATCTGGATTTCTCAACTGCCCGGCCTGGCTGATTTGAATGACGGGGGTCGTGAGCTGGGCTTTGGCTTTGGTTTCGGGGGTGTTTTCCTCGGAAACATCCCAGCCAGAAAGGGCGTGAGTTTCGCCGGGTGTTTGGCGGGTGAAGGCGAGTAGAGCCACGTTGAAATCCCACATCGGCGTTTGAAATCCCTTTGGCCCAAGGCGCACGACGATGTCCCATTGGGTTTGGGTCAGAAGGTCATGGCGGAGGTGTTTGTAGGTGCCAAGAAACAGCCAGTTTTGCGGTGTGACGAGGACGGTGGTGCCAGCGGCAGCGGTAGCCAGACCGTCCCGCTCTGGCTCTTTTGCGGGCGCAGACCGGGACGGTCTGGCGACTTTGGTGCAAAACTCCAGGCATCGTTCAACGAAACAGGTGGCGAGGTCGGCCTTGGCTTTGGGATGCACACGCTCGCAATACTCTTTCAGCACTTCATCCTGCTTACCACGTCCGAGGTAAGGCACATTGGTGGCGACGAGCGTGAACTGGCCGGCGAGAATTTCCGCCGCCTTGGCCAGGCCGCGCGCGGTCACGGCCATTTCCGCCTTCGCTAAAGCTTCGGCGGACAGGTCCTCCTTTTTTTCGTATTCGTTCTCCTGCGCCAGCGCCTTTTCCAGCAGCGGCTGGAGTTCATGGAACGCGGCCACCAGCAAATCGCCCTCGCCGGCGCGCGGGTTGATGAGGCTGCCCAGCACCGCAGCCTTTTGGAACAGCCGGTAAAGCCGCTCCATGCCGCGCTGGAGCTTCTGGTCATCGCCAGCGATTGCTACCCAGTCCTTCTCGGACGTGTTGGGCGCGAGGCCGGAGCAGGCCAGGTTCATCGCCGGCAGCTTGCAGTGCCCCACGCGCCGCCACGCGGCCAGCGCCAGATTGAACGCGCCAATCTGCGTGCAGCGCGGGTCTATCTCCAAACCAAATAAGTTGTCGCTGATGACTGCCGACACGGCAGCCGCTTCGTCCAGCTTTTCCTCGGCCAAGCGCAATGCCACTAGCCGCTCGAACATCGCCACCACAAAATGTCCGCTGCCCATGCACGGGTCGAGGCAGGTGAGTTCCTTCGCTGTTTTAGGCCAGCCGTCGAAGGTGCCTGCGGCGGGTGTCCACTTGCCGTCTTCGCCTTTGATAAATCGGAGATAGGTCCACGGGCAGCCCGGGAGTGCGCAGGCGGCGCGGGCCTCTGCTTCTGAGGAGCAATGCAGGCTGGAAGCCTGCGCTACTTTGCCCGCCCACCACGCACCGAGGGTGTTGTCCAAGAGGAAGTCCACCATGTAGTCTTCGGTGAAGAGTTGGGTGACGGACGGCAGTTCATCGGCACCGATCTTGTTGCCTGACTTATTGACGATCTCCTTCTGGTTGGCTTGCCAAAACTGGTAGGTCCAGCCGAGGGCGTCGGAGGCAAGGAAGGTGTCGGTATCGAGGGAATCGACGAGTTTGCGCAGGGCGATTTGACCTTCGGGGGCGAAGGTCAGGTCGAGGATGGGGTCGCCATCGCGAAAGACGCCGGGCAGTGCGCGGCGGGCGAAGCGGCAGGCGAGGTCGAAGCCATCCTTGGCGCCCATCTCTGGAGCGAGTTCATCGCATTCTTCGACCGTCACGGCGACTGGGGTGCCGCCGGCCTCGTCAGGCATGACGAGCAGATCGTTTTCGGTGAGGAAGCGGGTGAAGAGCAGCCGGTGCCAGTGTTCGTAGGCGGTGTGTTCAACGAGCCGGGTAAGCTCTTGGACACCATCGGTCGTGCGGGAGTCGCCGAGGGCCTTGCCACGAGCGCGGAGGGCGGTGCGAAGCTGGCGCTTGGTCTCGTCCATGTGTCCGCGTGCCTGGCGCTCGTGGACGGCGAGATTTTCCAGCGATGCACGCGCGGCATCCTCAGCGGCCGCACGGGCGGCCCTGGTGACGGATTCAAGGTCTTTACGGAGTTCGCGTGAAAGGGAGGGCATGGGAGGCGCGGCGGGACGCCGCGAGTTGAAGGTGAAAGTTGAAGGTGAAGGGGAGGAAGCCGGGCGACGGGCAGTTACGCCGAAATCAAGGCCTGGCCCTTGGCGGTGAGGCGGTATTTCTGCAAGCGACTGGTCGGCTTGTCGGGGATGGTGCGTTTGGCACGATTGTGGCACGATTCCGGGAGAGCAGGTAGAGGGCTCCGGAGGCGGGTTGGTAGCCGATGGGCGGGCGTATTGAAGGTGCCCGTTTGGCCCCTTTGTGGCCCCCTTGCTGGGGGCGTGGATTCCAAACTAATGAAAACCAAAGACTTGGTGTGCTCTCGTGAGCCATTTGAGCCATTGTTGAGCCGATTGAGCCTTTGGAGGTGAGACTGCTCACGGTGAAATAATCTCCCAGTGGCCGGATTTGGTGGGGCCGAGGTGGCGCAGGCGACCGGCCTTCACCAGTTTGGCAGTGGCGCGCTCGACGGCGCTTGGTGATTTGCCTAGGCGCGCGGCCACCTCGGCGAGGGTGGCCACGGGGTCGGTGGCGAAAATGGCCAGAATTTGCTCCGGCGTTTTCACCGGCGTTTCTACCCGCGTTTTCGGGGTATTGGCCCGCGTTTTCACCGGCGTTTCTACCTGCGTGACCATGGCCTTTTCATGGGTGAAATTCGGCGATGTCGCGTTGATGTCCGGTTTCGGTGTTGGCGGGTTTGTCGGGTTTATGTCCTGTTTCGGAGCGAGCAGGTAGTGGGCGCCTCGGCCGGTGCGGCCGACTTTCTGTAATACGCCTTTGGCTGTGAGGTCGTCCAAATCGCGAGTCGCGGTGCGATCAAGGGCACCAGTCGCTCGCTGGTAATCGAGGTTGGTGACTTTGCGCTGGATTTTGAGGTGGGGAATGAAGGCCATTTGGCGTTCATTAAGCCCGAGCGCGGCGAGGACTTGGTCGGTGAGCCAATCGCGCCAGAGGGTGAGGACGAACTCGCCGGAGCCGGCGGAGAAGTCGGGTTCGGCGAGGGCGTGGGCGCGGCTCTCGCGGATCATCATGAGGGTGCCGGTGCCGAATTTCTCGATGTAGCGGGCGAGGAAGAGAGCATCGCAGAGGTGGGCGTTGCGCGCGATGGACGTGTGGGGGTGGCGGAGGCCCTCGGGTGTGAGTGGCGGGGTGAGGCTGCCGGGGTTGCGGATTTCGATGCGGTCGGCGAAGACGGAAACCTGGATGGCGGCGGCGGAGGCATAGTCGCGGTGGGCGACGGCATTGACGATAGCCTCGCGCACCACGTCGGGCGGGATCTCGTAGGCGACGGGGGCGGCGTTACTCAAGGCGCGTGTGCCGACGCTACGATTGATGACGCTGAGCACGAAATTGGTGGCGAGGTCCACCTGCTCGAAGACGGTGCCTTTAAAAATCTGGTAGAGCGGCACGGGGCGGGCGACCTCGGTGCCGTGGAAGTGCATGCAGCGAACCTCGGCGGAGGGCAGCCAACGAATGGGATCGCGGCCGAAGAGGAGCACGGCGGCGCGCGAGGGAGTATCGCCGGCGAGCAAGTGAAGGTGGGTGAGGACGGTGGCGACGGGGGTGTGCTCCGGCAGGGGAAACTGGCGCTCGGTGCGGGCGCGGCGCACAAAGGCGGCGACGGCCTCGGGTGAGAGGTCGGCCTCGGTGGCGGCGGCGTGGGCGGTGGCGCAGGGGCCATCCTCAAAGGGGCCGGACTGGATGATGCCCTGGCGGGTGAGGCGTTCGACGAGGCTGTCGGATAAGGCGGATTTCAGGTCGTCGATGGAGGTGACGCGGCGGCGCACGACTTGGTCGCTGGCCTTGCGCACGAGGGCCTGCATCTTGGGGTGGCGAGTGGCGTCGAGGCCCCAGATGAAGACGAGGCGATCTTTGCCGGAGGTGGTGGCGCGGTCGAACTCGTGCTCGGTGGGCGAGATGCCGGCGGCGTCCTCGTAGCCGTAGTCCAGGCCGAAGAGACCGAGGTAGAGGTCGCAGCGATCCACTTCGAAGAGATACACGTGGTCGGCGCGCTGGCCCGAGGCGGGGGAGTCCTCGAACAGGAAGACCTCAAAAAACTGGGAGAGTAACGCATCGCCGTTGACGAAGTCTTTGACCGCGCGACGCTCCGCCTGGAGTTCCTTTTGGACGGAACTCAGGAAGATGATGGAGCGGGCGGTGGTGGCGGGCATGGAGTCGGTGATGCTGTTGGTGTTGATCGTGGTGCTGGTGGTGGTGTTGATCGTGGTGCTGGTGGCGTCGTCGGCGTCGGCGGCGATAATGATGACGCTGATGATCAGTCGTTCCGGGATCGGGCCGAGTTACAGTAGCGATGGGTAAGACGGGCGTTTTCGGGGATGGTTTGTCCGCCGCGCCAGTATTGCTCGATGTGGTCAACGGCCGTGTCGTCAATTTCTGAGATGGCCTGCCCGCAAATCGAGCAGGTCGGATTCGCATCGAACAGCTCTTGCTTAAGTTTACGGGAGAAGCAGCGGGGTTGCCCTTTGTGCTCTTTTAAAACGGTCTCGACCATACTGCGGGTGAGGTCGAAACGCCGCCTGACCATATCCTGAGAGCTGGTGCTGCGCTCAATGGATTCGCGGAAGTCGGCATTGTTGGCCATCAGGTCGATCCATCCCTCTCGCAGTGAGTCAAGTGCCGCCATGACCTGGTTGCGGTCTTTGTCGCAGAAAATCCCCATCAAAACGTCATAGATGGAAGCGTTGAATTTCTTAGGCTCCCAGTGTCCGTCGGGGTTCTTGGCATCGCCCGGGTAATAGCGTTTGAAGGCATGCTGGCTCCCGAGGAGCGACCGGATATTTTGCAGCGCGTTTTTGAAGGCCTTTCTGAGTTGATCGGCGTCGTTATCAGAAAGGTTCTGATACTTCTCCATGTTCTGGTTGAAGAAGCGCTTCATCGGCGACGTGTATTTGAGGTAGGTCGCGTGGTAGAAGGCGGCGAAACGTAGGACAAACTCGACATCACGCATGCGCTTGTCGGCTGCACTCAGACCGAGGAGCGCACGGAAGTCGGGTTCTGCGGCGAGTTCCTTGAGCAACCCATTATAGGAACCGCGGAAGACACAGTTCCGAAGCTCCATATCGTTGAGCGGCTCCGAGCCGGTGTTGAGCCGTTCGAAGATCTCGAATTTGAGATCGGCGTCGCTCTGCTTGAGCAGCGTGACCGTGCGTAGCGTGTATTCGGTGATCCGATCCTGCAGGTCTTCGGGGAGTTCAGAAAAACCCTTTTTATTGAACTCTTTGTAAGCGGTTAGGCCGATGAGCTTGAACGGTTCGCCACCAGGGAATTTACCCTCGATGAAAGAAAAGAGGGATGTGAGGCGCTGCTGGCCGTCGATCACGTATTCCTTTCCGTCGGGTTGTTCGGAGAGGTAAACAATAGGAAGGGGAACACGAAGAAGGACGCTCTCGATCAGGCGACTGGCTTTTTTGCGGTCCCAGACGTATTGGCGTTGGAACTCCGGCTGGAGAACCAGCCGACCTTTCTGGGCTTTCACGTGAAGTGCCGTGACCTGGGGATCGCCAGCACGGGTGAGCACTTCACGTTGGGATGAGGCGATGTTCAGTTCGTCTCCATTTTCGGATTCACCCTCGATGATGAGTTCGTTGTCGGAATCGTTTTCAGCAGACATTGGGCGTTAAGTGGGGTGGGCAGATATTAAAGAATAACCGGACCATCCTTGAGGTTGGCCTCGATGGTCGTGCGGGCTAGGCGCTCGTGGACGAGGAAATTCACCAACGTGGCGCGGGCGAGGTTGTTGCGAAGTTCGCGGGAAAGGGAGGGCATGTTCTGGAAAAGTAGCGAGTAGTGAGTAGCCAGTAGTTCGGAACGGTGGTCAGTGGATGGAAAACACGGTGTTCTCCTACTCGGCGTCGCCGAGGGTGCGCATTTCGAGAAAGGCACCAAATGCACTCTGGTGTTCGTTGGCCGGGGTGGGATTTTTTCTCGCGACGACGCTTTGTGCGAAGCGAACGAAATCGCGTTGGGCAGGTGTTTCGGCCGGGGCTTCACCATGAGCCATGTCCCAATAGAAGGAGAAATGTTTGTCGAGCAGGGCACGCGCCGATTCTTCGAGTTGCTCTACCTGATCTTCCTCTAGGTAACTACGCCAAGGTTGGAGTTTAGGTTCGGGCGCAAAGCGTTCGCTGAAGTCGAGGTCGTTTTTGATGCTATTGAGCTTTTCTGGGAACGCATTTCGGAAAGTCATTCCAAGAAAACTACGTGCTCGGCTGAGTCCCACATAAACAAATTTGTCGATCAGATCGCCCTGCTTTTCAGCCATGACGTCGATGTCACAGAAGAACACAGATTCAAACTCAAGGCCCTTGATGTGATCTACGCAGAAAACCCGGACTTTGCTGGTGGTGCCGAGGCTTTGGCCGCTGAGGCTGGCTTCGACGTCGATGGCGGAATCAAACAGTTCGTCTTTAAGCAACTTGGTGAAGGGGGCGACGTCACTTTCTGAAGGCAACAACACGCCAATGGAGGGCAGGCGGCCACCGCTTAGGTCGAAAATCTCTTTAATGCGTTGGGCGACCCAAGAGGCTGTTTGCTCCGCATCAGGAGTTTTTTTGACCAATACCACGGGATCGTTGTCGGCCGGATTTATAGATTCAGATGGTGCCTGACTGTCTCCGGAGAATGTCGAGTAGAGCTTTCCGGCGAGACGCGTAAGGCGGTCGGTTTGGCGGTAGGCACGACGAAGCTCGAATCTGGGCGCTTCGATGCCCAGTGCTTCTAATTCCGCCCATGAGCGAAGGCCGGTGGAGGTGAGGCGTTGCATGAGGTCGCCGCTCAAGGAGATGGACGACTTGATTGGATCGGCCAGTAGGGACATTGCCGCCAATTCAACTGCGGAAAAATCGGATGCCTCATCGATGGCGACAATGAGTTTCTGGTCCTGGATCAAGTAGCTTGGACCACCGGTGACGGTGCGGTTTTTCTCATCGTCGGAGTCGAAATAGTTCCATGTAGCCCGGACCCAGCGGAGTGATACGTAGAGCAGCATCGACATTTCCTGCTGGTCGATGCGCATCTCTTTGATGCCCTTTTCCAAGAGTTCACCTTCGCGGTAAAATTCAGCTCGGAGGGCTGAGTCTTTACGGAACTTGTCGTAGAGGGCGGGGATCTTCCTGAAGAGGGGCGCGTAGCCCAGTTTCGTCTTCGCCTCCTTGCTGAGTTTTTCGCGACGATCAGCGATGACTTCAATGGGTAATCGGAAATCCTCGGGCAGAGCGAGGGTCTCTCGGACAAACCGGTCTATCTCTGTGTTCATCCACTCATAAAACGTCTCGGCGAGTTTACTCGCAGATAGACTTGAGGTGTCGCGCAGGAAGCTCGCCTGATCGGCTGCACGGCGAAAATTGTCGTCAGTGTCTTTGACCCGGAGAAAGCGGATGCGACGAAGAAGTTCGACTTGGTAGTCCTGCCACACCTTCACATTGGCATCGCTAGCCGCGAGCTGTTCTTTGGCCAACGCTTCTTTGAGATAGCTCTTAAGAAGTGTCGTTGGAGTGAAGAAGATCCAGTTGTGGTTATCCGTCCAATTAGACTGATCCAGCCCGTTTTTTTCTTCTGCGGTTAGGAATTCCCATTTGGTTTTTTGGGCGAGGCGTTTGATTTGCACGGTTGTCTTTCCCGTGCCTGGTGCACCGGTGATAAGAATGGCGCCCGAGATGGAATGGCGAAAAATCGGATCTTGGATTTCGTCGAGAATTGCCTGATCCGGGAGTTGAGTGACTTGCACGACTGAGCGACGGGATGTCAGCTCAAGAGAGAATGGGATGAGCGGCTCTTCGGTCGGAATCCCTGTCGCGGTATCACGCTGTAGCTTACTCTCTGCGCGCAGTGACTCCAGTAACGCAGATAGTGAATCTGCCGGGATTTCAGAACGGCCCCAGCTGATGCGGTTGCTCTGAGCGTCCCAAACGTTCCCAGTGCGAACAGGTAGAAACCGAGCTTTGGACCGTAGCTTAACCATTCGTCGGCCCGCTTTGGTGCTTTGGCCTACACGCTGAGCGACAATACCTCCGATCGGTGCAAGATAACTAGCGAACACGATAGATTCGTCGGCCGGTCTGAATTCCAGTGGAGTTTGATTTCTGCAGATTAGGTAGGTCTCTATTTCTCCGGCGGTCTCCAACTCCACATATCCGATGAAAGGTTCTCCCCGCAGTAGGTGTTCATTGTAACCAATCACGGCGGTGCTCCCCGCTGGATGAAAATTTGCACCAAAGTGCGCTAATTCGGTTAAGACCGTGTCTGCGATTTTGACCGGGGTATCATAGTTCATGTTTGTGCGACTTTTGAGGTGGAGCGGAGGAACTGGAGGAGGAATTTATAGGATCACGGGACCATCCTTGAGGTTGGCCTCGATGGTCGTGCGGGCTTGAGCGAGCCAAGCATCGAGGTCGGCGGGATTGCGCAGCGTAGCGCCGGGTAGGGAGACGCGTCGGGCTTTGGGCTCGAGTTCCTTAACGGCGGCTGAGAGAGCGCGGTCGAACTGCGCTCCGAGTGCATCGGTGTGAGCTGCCCAGGTGGCCAATGGGCATACGGAGAGTGCCGACAGGAGTTCTTCGTCGGTGCCGGCAGCAGGGATGGGGCGGTCTTGCACACCAGCGGCGGCGACTAGTGCGGCTTGCTTGGCTGGAGTGAGTTTAGCCCAGGTGGCGTCGGCGGCGAGGCGGGCGTGGCCGTCGCTCAAGGCGATAGCGTAGTTCTCGGCGGCGGTAGCTAAGGCCGTGCGTAGGGCTTCGCCGAGTGCCTTTGCGACGGGAGCGACGGAATCGGGATCGTCGAGCAAGGAACGGTTGGTGCGAATGGCCGCTAAGGTATTGGCCCACTCCTCAGTCGGCAGGCTGCCGGCAGCGCAGCCGAGTAGGCGTTCGGTGCGCTCAAAGATGGGGCGACGCTGGGCGATAGCCTCGGCGGTGATTTTCCACGTGGCGAGGCTGGCAGTGAGAGCATCGCGCTGCTCAAAGAGTGACTGAAGCAATTCGTTGCCGGATTTGCCTTCGAGCACCTGCAAAGCGGTGAACGAGGGGATGGCGGGTGCGGGGGCTTCCCCGCCGGCGGCGCGACCTAGGTTGACAGCGGTGGTTAGGAAGAGGCTGGCGTCGGCGAGTTCGTTGCCGGGTTTGGCTGTGAGGCCGGCGGAGGCGTAGAGCTTGCGCAGGGCGATCTTTTGGGCGGCCCCGAGAACGGGTTGCTCAACGCGGTAGTCGGCGAGGCCGAGCTTTTTGATATCGGAATCCGTGGCGGTGAGCGGAGCCCCCTGTAAACGGGCGCTGAGGTGATTGCTCACCAGCAGGGCGGTGAGCACGGCGTCGATGGCATCCTGCGGCCAACCATGGGGCGCGCTGGTGAAGTTTTTGCGGATGTCGGTGCCTTTCTTGCCCGAGCCGACAAAGTCGATGATGGCCTTCGCAACGGGGTGAGTTTGCACGTCCCCGGTGTGGCCAGCGTATTGGAGGGAGTTGGGCGCGCCGTCTTTTGCCTTAGTGCGAACCGTCGCCCAGTTGGCGGAGTCAGCGATGTCGAACTTCGGATAAAGCCGGGCCAATACCGCTTCACCGGCGGCTTCGACGGCGGTGCGAAGTTCGACCACGGTTTGCTCCTGTCCGCCGGAGAGAAACAGGCGGGACTGCCGCACGATGTTGGCGGCGAGGTCCTCGATTTTCTGGGTATCGTTGGCCAGCCGGGTCTTGATGGAACGGCAAGCTTCCTGCCCCTCAGTCGTGGTGGGGTTGCCCTTGAAATGAAGGGTATTGTCGGCTGCCTGAGCGGAGGCGATGGACTGCTTCAGTTCCTCGGCCTGGGACTTGGGAATAAAGAGATGGAGCGTAGCGTCCTCGGTGCTGCGCTGTTTGATGTCATTTAGCACGCTCGCCTGGGTTTCGGTGAACTCGTCACGAATCCAGAGGGTGATACCGTCTGCTACAGGAGGGTTTTCCGAACCGATGTGGGTATAGACCCTGCGCTTTTCGCGAGCGGCACCGTGGTTGATCAGCAGGCCGGAGAACAACGTAGTGAGGGATTTCCCAAGCAATTGGCGGCGCTGCGCGTCGATGAGCGTGACGTCATTCATTACGGCGGAGCGACGTTTGCGGAATTCGCCCTCCCAAGCTGCGCCCTCGGTGGTTTGCAGGCGGTATTCGCCATCGACCTCCATGAGCACGCCATCTTCGACCAATTTTTTGAGTAAATCGGGAAGCTGTTGGCGAAGCTGGGTGCTTCCGGTCGGCAGGTCATCGACCAACAAGTCTGCGAGGTGCTCGGCCTCGGCCCTCACTCCGATGTCGGTGCCGGTCTCACGGGGGAGTTTGTTGATGAGGAAAACGAGTGCGCAGATACGACGGCGGAGTATGCCATCGGGCTTTTTTACCTGCTCGTCGATAATCTCCTGGAAGCGCTTTTGCATCTCGCCTGTTTGCACGAGGTCGGTGGCGAGCTGCTCGTAGATGAAATCAGCCGGAACCACCGCGCCAAGGGGGCGGTCGGCGTAGGCGCGACAAGCCTCGTGAACGACGCGCAGCTGGGTGCGCATCTGGGCGGTGGTGCCGGTGGGATCGACGCTGTGGAGCACCCGCTCCCAGAACCGACGGCGCACAGGCAAGAGGGGGAAGTCGGCGACGTAGGCAGTATAATCCTCGCTGAGGGTGCCGATCTTGGACGACTTGAGGTGACGTGAGATTTCGCCTTCGTATTTAGAGACGAGAGATTGCACGTCTGACTTGGCGTTCTCTTTTTTCTGGAGGACGACGGTGCGCACGACTTTTTCGACGTCATTATCGCGCAAGTGGACTTTGATGGAGTAGCGGCCCATCAGCTTTTGGAGGGCCTGCACGCTGTCACTTAGGGCGCTTTGGCCGGTGCCGATGAACATCACGCGGCTTTCGAGCTGTTTACTACACGCCTCGGTGACCTCTTGGATGTCCAGGGCAAGGTCCGGTCGACCGTCCACGAATTGCTGCACTTCGTCGAGGACGATGAGGGTGCAGGGGAGCTTACCGCCGTTGCCGAGTGCGAGACGGATGAGGTCGAGCATCTCTTCGATACCGACATCGTCCGTGTTGGGGTATTCGGCCCGTAACATCGGTCCGACCTTCGAGGTATCCCCGATGTGCGGATAAACTTTGACGTAGGCTTTAGCGATGGCGGCCGAGGAGTAGAGTTTGGCGACCTCCTCATTGAAATCTTTACCGAGGGCGGCCACTTCGGCGCGTATTTCGTCCAGTTTACCATCGCGCCGGAGGTGGAGGCAGAACTTGGCGTAGGGGTATTCGCGGCGGAGGCCGATGGAGGCGAAAATGATCGAAAGGAGCCGCATGCGCACGCTGCCCTTGTCCGCCTTGAGAGTGCCGCCGGCGGCGTGGAGGCCGTTGTGCTTTTTGCCGAGGGTGGAGACCTCCTTGAGCAAGGCAGCGACATCCTCTGGGAGAGTCGCAAGGCTGCGGGCGGTGTTGCCATCTCCAAAGTCAAAGTTCGTCCACAGGTAGCGGAGAACCTTTACGAGGTGGGACTTACCCGAACCATAGAAGCCACTGACCCAGACGGCCTTTTGCTCGGTCGAAGAAAAGTTTGTAAGATACCCTTCAATGATACGAACCAGACCGGTGCGATATTCCCCATCGCAAACAAAGGATTGTAGCTCGTAGCGGAGCGTAGTGAGGTCCGTGGTATTGTTACTGGAAACGCCCTCGTTGAGGAGCTGCCAACCGAGGGGATCTTTGTGGAAAATTTCGCGGGTCTGAATGGACATGGCAGGTGTTAAGTTTAGCGATCTGAGACGATGGGGGTAGCTAGGTAGTCCCACCCGGCACGGGCGGAGAGGAATTGATAGACGTTGTTTTCGCGTTCACCGGGAAAAAACAGGAGCAGGTAGCCAGGGATGGAGCGCTCCAATGCGTCGAGAAGCTGGGAGACTTCCAGCAGGTCGAATAACTCCATCAGCCCGGTGATAGCGACTACGGTGGTTTCAGGAGCTGAAAGTTGGGCAACCTCGCCTTTGATGAGGGTAGCGAGTCGATCCTTCCACTGGGACACGGCGTAAAGCTCGATGTCCTGTGGGTTGGCGAACCAATCGGATAGTTCCTCGGGATCTTGGGCGGAGAACCACTCCGACAAGCGACCGTGCAGATCAACCAGGTGCCAGCCCAAGTTTGCTTCTCGGGTAGAGAGTTCAAACTCTTGGATGCGGTGCTGGAGACGCCGCTCGTCTTCGGGAGGATATACTGCGAACCAAATGCGCTGTGCTGCAGCCTTGTTCGGGTTGAGCGGCAGAGAAACGTGACGACGGTAGTTTTGGAGAAGATGATTAATCCGTGACATCGGCAAAGGCGAGTTCGTGGGGCTTGAGGAGTGGAGAGAAATCGAGTTCAACGATGCCACCTGACTGCTTGAAGCCTAGGAGACCCCTGGCGGAGGCAATCGAAAGATAACCCGGAATCAGGCTAAGTTGTGCAGTGGCGAGTTCGCCGAATTCGGATTGCAGAAGTCGTTGGCCACGCAGGCCGGCGAGGTAGCCGGCAAGCATCGCGTAGGCGACAGCGACCGGGCGTGCTACGGGGTGGGCACGGTGTTTTTTGGCGCGCCCGACCAAATGACCGGAGGAAGTCCAGGATGCGGATGTATTTTGCGCGATAGATCTAAGAGAGGCGGCGCTGAATCGATTTGGGAACGCGGAAGCAAGGAACTCTTCCACGCGTTCACGGGGAAGGTGTTCACCTAGGGTTAGTGTTCGGATGAGGGCGAAGCTGGTGCGGAGTTGTGGATCACGACAGAATACGCAAACGAGGGCGATGGTGGGAAGCGACGCGGGATCGAGAGCGGCGAGCTGCCGGAGGATGCGAAAGAGAGCTTTATTGCAGTCGAGACCGTATAGCTCGACGAGATGCTTATAGCTCTTGATCCGACTGGAAGTGGTTGGTTTCCCGAGGATGTTTTCCTCGTTAATGGATGAGGCGATCTCAGGCAGCGTGGCGTCGGGCTTGGTCTGCGCTAATACTAGCGCCAGTTCCTCCAGCATCATCGTTCGTGAGAGCAGGCCACCACTCAGGGCGCAACGAAATCCAAGACTATCCCGGCGCGGGGTAATGAGAGCGTCGATGTGGGAGGTGGATGATGACATCAATAGCAAGTTAACTGCCGCTGGACGCAGCTGTTCATACGCGAGGTAAGTGGCTCAAAATAAAGCAGCAAGGCATCTTGGCTGAGATAGTAAAATTTCCGTTATACTGGGGGGCTTTGAGTCGAGGGCCGCTTTGCCGGTTTGGCGGTGTGGGGAGATGAAGGCTCCTCATTGGTGTCAGCTGCATATAATTGTTAAGGACCTACCTCGGTTGGAGGCTTTGGCCGATGGTTTGATTGCCAAGTATCGATGAGTGACTGGGCGAGGTGGGCAAAGGCTTCAGTGTTGCCGAGTCGGTCGTGAGCTTCCGCCACCGCCTGGTTGATGGGCTCGTCGTAGAAGAGTGACCACGATACATAGTGGGCGATCAGCAGTCCCTGGCCACCACCGATGAGGTCCCAAGTTGCCCGCCATTTGAACGATCGGGGCAGGGGGGCGGTAGGGCGATGCGGCGACTCCGGGTCAATGGAGTGAAGGAGGGTTCCGCTCAGGCCGAGGCCATGTTCGCTGAGATCGACAGTGTCGATTTGCGCGAGGTAACGTTTGCGAGAGCGAACGATGAGTCGGCGGCCGGCATAGGCACACAGGCAGCGGGAGAGTTCTTCGCGAGATAGCCCGATGATCATAGGGTGTCGGCGGGCACGGGTTGGGTGCCCAACTTGATGGTCTGAGAACTGGGGATGCTTTCGTTGTCGGGCAGGTCGAGGCCGGACTTCGTTTTGAAGATTTTGCCGACGGATTTGATGCCATTCAGCAGGGAGGCCGTGGTGAGCGGGGCGGCGGGGTTGGCGTAGTCGAACCAGGGTATGCCGGCGTCTGCATATTGTCCGGGCGTCGGTGGTTTGGTCGGCATGGGCTCGCCCGTGAATTGCGTCCAGTGGTCGGCTAGGATGAGGTGGTTTTCGCAGGCGAGGGCAGTGGACTCGTCCCAGGCTTCGGGTGGCAGCGGGTCGGCGTAGATTTCTTGGCGGATGCGTCCACCGGCACCAAGGCCGGCTTCTTCACACAGGGGCGTGCAGGCTTCGATGCTGTAGAGGCAGGATAGCTGTGTGATGTTATCATGGGCGTTGGCCGGGCGGGTGAGGTATTTCCAGCGCGCTTCGCAGGTGGGGAGAATGTCGCGGGTCCAAAGTGCATCGACGGTGAGGGGGACGACACGGATTTGCACGGCACCGCGTTTTTCTTGTCCGGTCATTTGGGATTCGACGGTGTAGCCGTGGCCGAGGGGCATGGCCACGAATTGGCGGACGGTGTGCGCATCGGCACGAAAACCGTCGAGCCAGGGTTGGGTCGGGGTGGAGAGGTAATTTTGCGGGTCGCGCGATAGGGCGGGTGAATAGGGAAGACCGCTCGCGGCACAGATGCCTCCAGCGGAGATCTGCACGGCGAAGGGGTGGTTGCCATCGAAGGATAGCCAGGTGGCTTCGGCCGGATGTAGGGGGATGATACCGGTGGGGGTTTGGCGCCAGGCGTCAGGGATGGATTCGGATTTAAGGGCGCGCACGCTGCGCACGGGGAGGTGTCCAAGGCCGGCTGGGAGTGGGTAGTCGCGGCCGTCGTCGGGGACACGCAGGGTGCGTTGGAAGCTGATCGAAAATTCGACGCGAAGCTGGTCGTGAAGTGCCTGGCCTTCGTGGTGAACGAACAGGCGCTGGGCTACGATGGAGCGCAGGGGCTCTTGCAGTTCGGCGAGTCGAGCGGAGAACCAAGTGCCTACGCGGTTTTGCAGCTCGGTGGTGTGGTCGGCGAAGGTGAAGCGGATGGTGTCGTTTTCGGCGCGGATGGTGGGTTTCATGGCTGTGGAGATTTGGTGGTCAGTTCGTTGAAGGGCAGGGGGCGAAAGCGGCGCGGCCTTAGCCCGTTTGCAGGGCGGCGACAGCTTTGGACAGGCGTTGGGTGATGGGGTTTGGGAGGCGGGCGGTGAGTAGCGCACTTACTGCTGCGTAATACCAGAGTGTGCCTTCGCGACCTGCCTTGAAGCGGTCCCATATGGTGCGACCGGCTTGATCGAGGTCGGCGCGGATGCTGAGGGCGTTGTGGAGTTTGTCGGCCGCGATGATCAGCAGGACTTCGGGGGCCACGGTCTGCATGTGTTGGAGATGGGCGACCTTGCGCTCCTTCCACGGTGGCTTGGGGAGGGTTTCGGCATCGGTGCAGGCTTCGATCATGGCTAGTATGCGAGGACCGAAGAGTTCGCTAAGGCGTTCGCGCAGATTGACGGCTCCACCAGCTTCCTCGGAGCAGTCTTCGATGGAGTCGTGGAGGAGTGCGGCGATGGCCTGGTCTTCGTCGCCGCCGTGTTCCAGCACGAGTGCGGCTACCGAGAGTAGGTGGGAAACGTAAGGAACGGAGGTGCCTTTACGGAGTTGTCGGCGGTGAAGCTGTTCGGCCTCAGTGAGGGCTAGGGAGAAGCGATCGGTGAGCATGGCTAGGACGGCGGGCCGGTGGTTTAAGTCTGAAGTGTAAGTTGAAGTTAGAGGATGGGCAGGCCGGTGAATCTTCAGGCAGCCAGGGCGTGGTGTTCGCGCTGGGCGATTCGTGCCAGGGATCGGTATTCGCCCGGGAGGACATAGACTGTGACGAGGGCGAGTTCGTCAGGTTCGGGGCGGGTGAAGATGTAAAGGTGCTCGCCATAAACCCGGAGAGTCGCCGGTGCCTCGGGACGGTCGTGGTCATTCAGGTAATCCCGCAGACGACGGGGGCAGTCGAGTGGGCCGACGCCGGCATAGAAGACGCGTTCGAGCATGCGCTCGGTGGTGCGTTTGGGCCAGTGCTGCCGCTGCCTAGCTCGCTTCAACGCGTGGTTTGTGCAGGAAAGTTTGACCATGCCCACACCTTCTCAAAGGGGGTCAGACATTTGCGGGGTAGAGGCGGCTGACCGGGTTCCTGACTCTATGATTTAAGCAGACGAGGTAGGCGTTTTTGCAGGAAAGCGTTTACCTTGGGCATCGAAGTGGAGGGCAGTTCAGCAAACAGGGACTGTGCAGAAATCTTCAATGCCTTGAACACCTTTTGCCCTTTGGCCGCAGTCACTGTTGTGAGCAGGGATTCCAAGTGGTTCACCAGATTGCGTTCGGTGATGCGTCCCTGGGTGGCGGCGCTTAGCAAGTCAGTCAGAAAGGCGGGCATCAATTGAGCGAGAATCACGACATGCCGGACGTCTTGTCGCCCGGTCTGGGCAATGTCGGACACGTTTGCGATTTTGGCTTTGAGCAGTGCGATGGGTTCGGGCACTTGCACCCGAACTTGGTTTGTGCCGATGGCCATGGTAAAGGCGGAGGCTTGCAGCTCTTCGTTGGTGACTCCGTGCACGTAGCGCAAAACCTCAACCAGTAGTGGCTGGCCTTCGCTGTCGTGAGCGATGACGACTCCGATCTCGTTGGTCGGGGGCTTGAGGGGAAAGAATTGAGGTTTGGTGCCTATGATCTTGGCCAGAGCTGTCAGGGTTTGGCGGTCACCGAGGATGTCCACGTCACGGGAAACAAACGGGGCTAGGTTTTTGGTGCGATCTTCGTAGTAGAGTGCCCAGAGGTTGATGGCCTGTCCGCCGACAAGCAGCACGGGTTCCGCTGTGGCTAAGGCATCCGCAAAATCCCCCGGTGAGCGTGGCTGACTCTCAGACGGATGGGGCATCGGCGGCAAATGCTAGCACGCGGACTTTGGTGCGCGTTGGGACAAGTGAGTTCCGTTGTTGCACCGTGGCGGGGGTGGCGAGGTTCAGTTCCTGCACCACTTGGTCGAATTCACGTTGCGAGCGTTTAAAGCGCGCAACGTGGGCCGGGCTCTTAAAGCGGGCGGGCATTTCGGGAGCACAGGCCCAGATGCTCTCGCGGACGGCGGTAGCTTTCAGGGGATCTGCAGTTCGGGAGCGGACAACCTGACGGGCTCCTTCGCGTAAGAGTTCCATGACCGTGGTGCGCTCGCTGCGTGCGATGGTCGCGAGCGCGGAGAGCACGGCCTCGTGTTCAGCGAGGCTCGCACGGCGCTTGGACTTGGCGAGTTGGTTGGGCATGGGAAAAGGTTGAATCAACCTATGCAATAATCACGGCCCGACAAGGTCAAAACTGGGATGGGTTATTCGTGGACCGATGCGACTGCCTTACCTGCTGCGGCTAGTCGTAGGCGCAGCTCGGTAGGTTCGAGAGCCTCGGCGTGGCCGCCCCATTGGAGGATAAGGCGTTCGACTTCGAGTAGGTCGGCGAGTTGGAGGCAAAGCTCCAGGCGTCCGTCGTGGAGCGGGGTAAATTCCTGTGACTCGTGCCAGAAGCGATCACGCACGTGGTCTGCCGCCAAGGCGGAGAATCGGATGCGCACGCGGTGGTTTTCGTTCCCGTTCATGACACCGAGGGCGTGGGCAAAATAGCGTTCCACTGAAAAGTCTTTGGGGCGTTCGAACCAGCGGGCGGAGAGTTCGATATCGGTAATGCGGCTGATGGCGTAGGTGCGCATGTCGTCGCGGTCGATGTCGTGACCAATCATATACCAACGACCATCGCGGTGGGTGACGTGTAGGGGTTGCACTTGGCGGCGGGCTGGCTGCGAGGAGTTGGGTTTGCGGTAGTCGAAGCTTACTTCGAGTTGGTCGCTGATGGCCCGGCCGAGGCGGTCGAATACGTCGAGTTCGTGAGTGGCTGGTGCGGTGACCTTAAACGACACCGTCTCATCCGAGGGAGCATAGCCGGCCATCTCGTTGAGCGGCGCGAGCAGCTTGGCGAAAGCGGTTTCCAGTTGGGCATAGTAGGGCGTGCCACGGTATTGCTCGATGGCCTTTTGGGCGACGAGTAGGGCGAGCAGTTCGCCTTGGGTGACTTGCACGGTCGGGAACTCGTGGACCTCTTCGGTGAAGTGGTAGCCGTGCTCCTGGGGATCGTAGGCGATGGGCAGACCGAGTTGATCGCGCATGCAGTCGATGTCGCGCTGCACGGTTTTGGCGGAGACCTCCAGTTCGGTGGCTAACTTCTGGCAGTTGGGAAACTCGCCTTTCTTTAGCAGATCAAAGAGGCGCTTCATGCGCACTGCGGCCGGACGGTTACCAGTAGGACGGGTGGACTCGGATTTACGAGGTGCGTCAGGCATGTGACGATTTGATAGTCGGTTGTGAGTGTTGTAAGCGAGGCAGAAGGTGGGGAGGGGTAGTTTTAACCTGTGGGAGGCGTGGCTTGACTGGCTTCGCGGAAACTCTTTGCCCAGCGGCTGGCGTAGGATGGATCGCTGGAGGCTCGCTCGCGGTGATCAGACTGTTCGCGGAGGAGTTTGGAGGAGCGGCCGGTTGGCAGGCCGAGATGCTCGGTGGGTCTGATGAGGGCGACGACATGGCCGGCTTGATCGTAGAACGTGCAGTCCCCGTCAGGGCTGGGGCTCCAGTCTTGGAAAGTGACGACGCCTACGCACGGGCGGACGGGTCCATACGGCGTGTGGCAGGTGGCCCAGAGCAATCGATGCTCGCCGTGGAGCACGCACTCGTTGAGTGGGATTGGCACAGGCATGGATGGGCCGGGAAAGAGAAGGCAGGCGCCTTGTTGAAGGAGTGGCGTAAGCTGCTTACGAAGCAGCGAAGAGGCGCAGAACGAAGAGCGAGACATGGGCGTAGGTAAGTCGAAGGGGAGTCTGCGAGGACTGCCGGATATTAGGGCAAGGGGTTGGACAACGACGGGTATACCCACAGAGTTCGCGCACTTGGGCCAAGACATGCCATATCTTGGCCCAGATTGGCGCGACACCTACCTCCGCTTAGTTACGCATATGGAACTGCATTTTCTGGACGTCAGGATTGCCTGAATTTAAGGCAACCCCCGTGGGAAGGTAAATCGATGTAAGATCCGGCCATAGAGCAACGACCGCTTCGGCTGCTTCCAAGGTCGTAACTGCCGGACTATAGCCGAAGATCATCTTTGGGCGATCCACCCTGATAAAACGGAACAGGAGCCTTACCGGACAGGCATCCCCTACTCCATCGGCGAGCGGGAAGTATTCTACCCGCCAGTCGTGGATCAAATCGGGTCCGAGGGCGAACAGCATGTTCCCCATCTCAAAGGCTGTCCCGCGAAGAGTCTCTCGCCTGCCCGTGTTGGTCGGATAGTATATCACGACCGTATCGGTATCCGGTTGAGCGGTAATATGGACGCGCCCGTCATCGGGCGGAATATTGGGGGCGGGAGCGCTGGCTATATAGCCATGCGCGGATTTATGGCGGCAGAATTTTTTGTATGATTTCATGTGGATTTTGGGTTGGAGGTTTTCTCGTGCTCGTAACGAGCACGATCATAGGGCGGTGCATGAGCAGGTCCGGCTGCGGCAAGGCCGCAGCCGGGCCTGACTGGTTCTTTCTGAACCGCCGTATCAGTGGCTCGGGAAACGGGTCGGCGAAGGGAGGCAAGGCCAACCTCCCGCCGACGAATCCGGGAGCAAGGCCCCGGTCACTACCCAAGTAATGCGGTGCACGTGCACCCTTAGGTGGTGCGGCATTCCGGGAGAATTACCGCCTCAAGGGAGGCACTGAGGAATTACTGCCACGGTGCGAGGGCCTTTGGCCCGCACCGTGGCCAGTGGCCCGAGTGTGCAAGCTGAGGCAGCCTACAGGCAGAGAGTAAATTCTCGCATTCGTCGTCACATGACGGCGAGGGGTCTTCAGCCCCAAAACAACGTTATGAAAAATAACATCACAAATAACGCCAGGAGTTCTACTGACTCCAATGGCTTCGAATACCCCCTGACCAGCAAAGCCGACCTTAAGTCGATGCCTCCTATGCGATATGAGGACGTCATCACCCTCCTAGTCGCAATGAACATGTGCAGTGGAGGCGTCCGACTCGACAACAACATCAACGTCACGCGCATGTTCCTCTACTCGAATGTTGCTGCGGCACCTGCAGGCAACCCAGGGGGGGACGAGGCGTTCGTCTCGATATGGGACGGCCTCCCCTTGAGCCGAATTCGCAAATGGCTCTTTGAGCTTCCTCATGAGCAGGCTCTCCGTGTCATGCGCCAGGCTCATCACTGGATGATGAATGAGGATAGTCTCCATGGCGAACCGATGGAGGACCACTTTAACGTAGTGGATCCGCTTCCAGCCATGAACCGGAAAAAGCGCGACGAACATTACTCGGAATATATCCACAAGGTATACGCTCAGCTGGTCTTGGAGAATGCGCTCGGAATCCTTCCGGCGCATTATCTCATGCCCTTACTGGGAACTCACGTGAAGCGTCGCCTGGACGAGTTGGATCGAGGTCTCATCACCACGCTCCCGTGCTTCAAGTTGGAAGACTTGGAGACCGATGCCAATGAGGCTCTCTATTTGTCTACCTATTGGACGGAAGGTGTTCTTGAGAGCGTCAAATATGAGCTGAAAGCCGAGCACCACGAAGCGATTCGGCTCCTCTACGAGGAAATGATCCGCCGAAGGTTCACGGCAACCGAAGAGGAGCATTACCCCGCGTTTATCGCGATCTACCTCGGGATCACGTTGGCGACGTAACTACGGCGTCCACGCTGGCGCGGCCCCCTTCAATGGTGAAGGGGGCCTTTCTGGCCGGCGTGATCCGCCTAGAAGCGGTATCCGGTGTCGCACTCCGCCAGACGGGCACGGAATTTTCTCCGTGCCCGTCTGGTCGGGAGCGCATCGCCTTTCGGGAAAAGTGGGCCGTCCATTTTGGACGGAGATAACCCAGCATGGCAGCCTAGGCAGGCTGTCCTGCTTTATTCAAAGGCGAGGCTCCGTCCTCGTCGGAGTTGCGGCTTTATTCAGCCTGCACCTCGAAAGGTTTTTCCGTCCTCGGAAAACCCGAACAGCTTTTCATCTTAAGATGAAAGCATTCTTTTAATTATTTCAGATTCGGGGCGTTATGCCCCGATCAGGGAAATAAAATATTTTTTCTTTTTGTGAACTTTTTATTTTATTTTCCGGGCAGTGATGGCCCCCTTCTTGGGCACCTCGGGCTTCAACGCAGAATAAAGCTCAGCGTAAGTCCGGAACCCTTTCGGTGTATTTCTACGGGCATTTTTGATGCGCATGTCTCCGATGTAATGAAAAGCAAAACTCGGTAATTGCTTGGTAAAAACATCCGGGCTTTTCGCTTTTTTAGGAAGCGTGCTCCCATCGCGCAAACGACATAGCAATAGCCCCTCGTTTAGCTTCTTCATGAGTTCCTTAACGATAAATTTTCCGCCCGTCTTCACACCAGCACCCTTTGTCACCTGAGTGACAAGCTGCTCCAGAGTATCTTCTTGAAAGACGAACCCCTTGCGCTCTGTTACGTTTTTCTCCTTCAAAAAAGCAGATACCACGAGGGTGGCGGCCGCAGTTTTTTTAGCGATCGCGTCTGGTTTTTGGGTTTTATCGGTGGGCGCCCAGCGGTAAGTGAGCGTGTCAGAATTCCGCACCAACGTGAAATTATCCACCGAGCTATGTCGGGAACTCACATGAACTTCCAATGAGAGATTCCGTTCAGCGGCCGGTGCAAATTTACTCAATTCAGGGAAGGGACGAATTAGTATGACCAAGTCCGCCACCGCATGGACTGCTCCGGCTCCGCGCATGATGTCAGCCGTTAGCGGTCCGCTAAAATGGGCGTTTTCTTTGCGCGTGTGGTGCAAAATGATGTGAGCAACCGGCTTCTCTTTTCCCCCCGTCTTATCAGGAATAACCGTAAACCGGCGAATGGTCCGCATGACCATCTTCATGAAGACGTTATTATTTTCGTCGACGTCGTGCATCTGAATCAGCGTGTCATAAATCACCACGTCAGGTTTTTGGCTGTCGATTATGGCCTTCAATTCCTCGAAGTAGGTCTCATTAATCTCGGGCTTGAGGGGCCCACTCAAATTCACCTGTTTCACGGAGACAATTTGTAGATCCTGAATCAGCTCCTGGGAATCAGGGTCGCCATCCCCGCTTTTAGGCCGTCTCAGTCCAAAAATAGTATCCAGCGTAAATTGCAGTTCCGGAGGATTATCTTTCACTCCTAATTTTTGACAAGGTAGCTCATATCCACCGAGCTGCTTTTTAAGCCGTTCGCTGACTTCACCCGGCTGCATTTCCAGGGAAAAACAAAGAACCCTCCACCCTGGCTGATCGCCCTTATTTTTCGGCAGTGGGCGGTGAATTTGAAAGGGAGGCTCGGGCTCGTCCTTACCGTGCGGTTTAACGCCGTGCCCGAATAAATATCTTACTTCGTCTTTTTTGAACGGTCTCGCAATCGCCAAAGCAATGTCATTGGCCACCAAGCTTTTGCCACTTTTGGGTGGGCCCGCCAACAGCACCTGGGCTCCACGTCGCAACAGTTTGTCAACGATCCAAGGGTTTTCATCCGAATCTAGACGCAGCAGGTCAATGATAGTCTTGATCTCGGCGTTTGATTCGGTGCTGCCTGACGTTACCTCAGAAGTGCTAGCGTCCATTTTGTTGGAGGAGTCTGATGACAGACTACTTGTAGAAGCCCTACGTCAATGACGCAGTTTCCGGTTCAATGGGGTAAGATGATGCTCTCTATCCATCGTCCCATGGATATTTTACCCCCGGTGGTAGGGTGATCTTTATCATGAAAACCCTACTCCAGCTCGACTCCCCAGTCATCCTCGCTGATGCCACGCAGCCGGTTCATCTCGCCCTCACCTGAGATGATTTCCACCGATATCATTGTGATTCCTATGGGGAGAGGGGCGGGATCATTTCGGGGCGAAGGTCTACATACCCCTCCCAGGTAACGGCGAATTCCACATTGTGGGTGTAGGCTAGCTCCACGATTTTTAGAATGTCGCCGCGCTCCACCCAAATTGCTCGGCCTTTAAAACCGTTAATTTTTAACGCCCTGCAGGGTTTTAATCCGAACTTCGCAAGTTCATCGGATGCTAATTTGATAGCATAGGACTTCCGTCCCGTGAGCGAAAAGCACTCCATGAGTGCTGGGCTGACTTCGCTCCTATTGTTGGTGTATTGGAGACAATACCAGCATAGTGATTGGGTCTTCGGCCCGTTGAATGGTGTGGGTGGTTTCATATGTTTGCTTTGGCTTCCGGACGACACGTCCCTCAGCACGCAAACGCCCTCAACCTGTGGGTCTGAAGCGGGCAAAGTCCGGTGAAGAGCCACATCTCCGATCACCGACCAATCACAAATCAGACTGACTGCATTTACTCCACCCGGTGTCTGAATCAGTGGACGTTTAAGCCTCAAACTTCCCGGCCTTCTCAAATGACTCTTTCGAAAATGAAAGTGGCCAGCGCACGTGATCTTTGCCTTCGATCGCATGCAACGCTGCGCACGCCGCCAACCTCAAGAAATCAGAAAATACTAAATCGGCATTCGTTGCGGCTTTCTTGAACTGTTCCGATTCCTCCGGCGACGTCCGCAAGACGAGGTATGTTTTGCCCGCTGCAGATACCAGATTCGATGGCCGCCAGCCCTTGGCGAGAACGGGAATCATTGCCCGGCACGCAGCAATTACACAGGGGTTCACGCTTAATTCTAGGACGTCGGCAGCATCCTGTAGTCGCGTCAAAAGATTCGGAGGAACAGCTGCCGAAATAGGTGCAGGTCTGGGATTGGCCACTGTTGCACCAAACATATTTTCGGCGGGAGAAGCAAGATTTCGCCTTGCTTTATATCATACCCGGTATGATTATAGGATAATGCTCAAGCTCGTCCCCCACCTTGTAACCCACGCCTACACCGAATTATTCTCGGTGCGTGTCATCGGCACGGGAACCGACTGGCGGCTGACGGAAAGCTTCCGGTGGGCGATCTACGAAGCCGCGACCGACGCGGTAAACGTGCGGATGCGGATGAACGAGCTTGCCGGGGAGATACTCTCACGCTGCGGCGGACTAAAGGGGCGGATGCCGGTGTTTCCCGAGGCGACATTGATTCCCTACCGCGTGGTCGGTGCCTCCGATCCGACGCCCTTGCCGCTCGTGCTGACTGAGCAAAACGGCGCCTTAATTTTTGCAGTCCTGTCGGACTGCGATCCTGAAACCACAACCTGACCCAACATGACCACGACTACACCCACTACTTCAAATTTTAGCTCCATTCACGAAGTGTCCCACTCCATCTGGGACGACCACTACGAATTGCGCTACCTCGTCGACCGTCACCTCTGGGCAACCACCCTGGAGAACGGAGGCCCTCAGGATGTGGTTGACTGGCGCGGCGCGCAACCGGTCGTCGGCATTGACGGTCTCGACCGCGATTTCAAACGGATGGTGCGCGGCGAGGCACCGGTCGATGTTCGTTCACGTCGTGTGCTTGGTTCCGCGCTGAAGATCCTCGACGACATAGGTTTCGTTGCCGCAACCGAGAACCGCACCGTGCGCAACCATGCTTTGCGCATCGCTGGCAATCCCGACGCTGTGGGAAAATTGATCGGGAACATCGATACCGTGGTGGAGCTGAAAGTGGTCGAGCGCTTCCGCAAAACCGCCCGAGCCGTTGATGCGATGCAGGTGCTTTATTATGCGCTTTGCCGGTATCCCGTCGCCGAAGTCCTCGCCGGCAACATCGGCATGATCGTCCTCTACGTCGTGGATACCTGGGAGCCGGAGAACGTCCGCATGGAAATGATTCTCAACCCCGCCCCTCTCGTCCCTATCGCCGAAAAATTAGCCGCAGCCTAACCCGAAAGAAACACCACTATGAATACCACTACCACCACCCGCACACTTGATCCATTTAGCCGTATTGGAACTAGCTACGTGTTACTCTATTCAGCCTTTGAGACCGCCCCCGAGGTGACCCGTCGCGACCTGATTCTCGCACTCGACAACGTGGGCGCCAGCATCGGTTGTCCCTTCGTCGCCCGCGACGAAGTCACCCTACCGGCCGATGGCTTGAAAGCGGAATTCAGCCGCGTGATTGAAACTATCGCCGACGTCCCCGAGAACCTGCACCCATTGGTTACCGACGACTTCGAGGAAATGCTGGCAATCTACCTTCCGAAGGAGTGCCTGAAACATGCGCTGGCCCACCGATTGTGGGAAAAAGACCCAAAGAACTACGGCCGCCTAATGGGCTTTATTCTCTCCCACCTCACGGGAAACGGTCCGGCTTGCCGTCGCATCACTGAGGTTATCGCAGAGTATGCCGCGGCTGCCTGACCCATCGCAAGGAAGACGACAACCATGCCCTGCACGAGACGCATCAAACCCGGCCGCGTGATCATTCCCATAGAGGAAAAAATGCCCATCTGGTCTGCTTCTTGGGGTGGCCCGTTGGCGGTTACGCCCGATGTCCTCGAACTCCTTTTTGATTATGCCGCCCAACTTGATCCTGATGGTCGGCTCATCACGATCATTCCGAAATTCTTCGAACAAATTACATGGATTCTCCGACTGCAGCCACAGTTGGGGAAAGTATCGGGAAACGAAGCGGAGTTGATCGGCTTTGAGTTATCAACCGCCGGCGAACGCGAGGACATCTTTCTTGCAGTGCAGGTCGAGGAGGGGAGCCTGCATTTGTTTGCACCATCTGACTTGGAGGATGCGTTATGAGCCCGGCATTAAAGAACGAGGTCACAAACCGCGCATTGATGGGCTACAGTAATTTTGTAGCCTTGATGGTAGAATCGCCCCCTGCCACCCAGCGGCGGATGGCGTATGCGATGTGGCGATGGCTGAGGGTTGCAGGTATTGAGGTTCCCTCGCCGATAGGAGAACCGTTGTCATGGCACGAAAAGCATCGGCCGGTTTGGTGGGCTATGGTTCCTCAGGGACGTATGGAGCTTTTTGCTACGGTGTGCGCTCACTTACTGGCCAAGTTTTCCAGTGCTCGATTGCTGGATTTTTTGCGCGAATCGCGGCTGGCGGCAAACAATCGGCAGCTGGCGGGTCAACTGCTCTACGAGGCGGTGTTCCACGGATCGATGACGCAAGCATCAGCAGACTCGGTCATCGACGCGCTAGATGGCTGTCGGGCAACGCAGACGGACTTGGCTTCTGCAGAGGTGGGAAATGATCGCTTCCTAACCATCAGCCAACGTGCCGCGTTTGATCGCGCACTCGCGCTATCGGAACTCTTTTTTGAAGAGGACTGCGCGAAGTTAATCTTAAAGCCTAAGTGTTTTGGCCTACTTGCAGGACCCACCGGCGCTGGGAAATCTGCTATAGCCAATCTTCTCGCGAAGAAGTTAGGCGCCCATTTTCTGCACCTCTCATATGGTGGCTGGCTTCCTCAAGGAGTGAGCAAAGACTACCAGCCGACCACCTATAAAATCCTGGGAGCTGCAGCCGAGCATGAGCGCGTGCTAGTCTTCATTGATGAGTTCGATAAGTTGGGTAACCAATCATCAAATTCCGAGTGGCATCGGTCTGTCATGGCTGAAATATTTTTGATGCTCGATGGCGCGTGGCCGATTGAGGCATACCGCCGGCACGCAAAGGTTCCGGATGCGGTTGAAGATCCGAAGGTCCAAAACATTTACATCTTGGCCGCGGGCACTTGGCAGTCGGTGACTTCTGCATCCCAAAGTAGAATCGGCTTTGGCGGTATGGAACAGGCGAATTCCATCGAGATGCAGATCCGAGAAATCCAGGCGATTCCGGCCGAGCTTCTAGCCCGCTTTCACCAAGACATCATCCTGATTTCATATCCTACCGCGGACGAAATTCCCTCGTTGCTCGACAACTATGGCCTCACATCGCTCGCTGCGCAGGCCGGCGAGAAAATTGATCCTAAGTCGGTAGATTTCACCAAGGGCGGGATGCGGGTTTTTGAAGCCATGTCGTCCAACTTTCTGCTTAAGAAACGTGCCCGTCAGCGGGCGTGCGAACTCCATGTCTAACGACGACAATAACGAGCCCTGGGAGGTGGACGCGGATGCTCTAGCGCTCGGGCGCTGGCCTTCGTTACTGTTGTCCTTGAAATCCGCACTGACCCGCGGCCCCGTGCGTAGAAACTTGGAGCTGTGCGTGGTAATCGAACACGAGTTGGGTCTGCGTCCACTCGTAACATCATCTTCCCAAATACCGCGTCAGCCCGGGGAAGTCATCCATCTCCTAAATGCATACGATTATGAGCACCCGCACCTTATTTCTAGCTTCGTTCCTGCGATGGAGAGGGCGCTCGCGTGTTATCCATACTGGTGGCTTGCCTACGTCGAGTCGATGGGGTTGGCGAATTTTGATCCTATCGAACTGGGAGCCTGTGCGGGGATTTGCCGTCGGTATTCAAACGCGCCTACTGAGCACACACGCACAACTGCTGTGATTTATTGGGTTCTGGAATGTCTCATCGGCCAATATCCGATCCCTGAAATACGTGAGCTTCCGCAAAGAGGTGACCCGACGTTGAGGGCTCAGATCATTCAGAAAGTAGAAGCGGTTCAGCTTAACTGGAAGAAGCTTGGACTCCGTCCCGTTATAACGTCCGACTTGGCTGTCCGGTGGGAGGACACTCATTGCTGGATCGCCTGGGTCCGTCTCGCGCACACTAAAACCGGAGTGATTACACCTCGCTGCGTTTTAAGGCTCAGGTCCGACGGCCTCTTTCGTTTGTTCCGGTCTTGAGCCCGAACCAATGTTGTAGAGGGAGTCTTTCCGGAGGGTCTAAGCGGATGATCTTGCGGCCGCGGGGCTAGGCCACCCTTGGGAAAGGGGTGGCCCCGCTGTTTTTCCGGTTACCAACTTCGACCGAGGAGGGCTATGGGTTTTGGCTGCAGCACTTAGCGCTCTGGCAGGACCACGGAGCAGAGTTGAAGGCCCTCTACTTCGACAGTCCAAAACAAGCTCGCACATTTAAGATATGCACATATTAAAGTCATTTTGATGTCGCTTAAGTTTATTAAATAATATTAATAGGCATTATGGTGACTCTAACAAATGGGGCCGATGTATTGCGGGCCATCGCTGACGGTCTGCGCGCACAGCGCTTCCAACTTGGTTGGCGCCAAGCCGATCTCGCCGATCGCTCGGGCGTCCCGCTACGGACGCTGCGCAAGTTTGAAACCACCGGACTCATCGGGACAGGGGCGTTTGCGCAGCTCCTCGTGAGCCTGGGTTTGGCAGACAAGTTTCTGGAGTTCCTCAAACCCTCGTCACCCGCACCGCGCAGCCTTGATGAGTTTCTCACCTCGGGAGCGCCGCAGCGCCCGCGCCAACGCGTGCGCAAGGCGTCGCCCAGAAAGTAAACCGCCATGCCCATCGACGAACCTATCCTCCTGCGTCTGCGTTACCTTGGGCAACCCATGGCCACGTTGGCTCATAATCCGCGTGAGCAGTCTTACGCCCTGCAATTTACCGAAGAGTTTCTACGGACGGGTCATGATCTTTCTCCGGTGCAGCTTCCCGTCGAGCGCGTGGGCGGCACCCTGCAAATCTTCAGCCCCGGCTCTACGCCCTTGCATGCGGGGTTGCCTGGTTTGATCGCGGACGCGCTACCGGATGCCTGGGGTGAGCGCATGCTCAAGCACGAGCTGCCGGAACTGCGCACCACGATGGGCAAGTTGGCCGCCTTGGGGCAGCGCGCTTCGGGTGCGATTACCTTCGAGCCTGTGTTAGGTCAGGGCGGCGATGAAACGGTTGCACGCATAAGCTTGGCAGCCATCGCTCGCGAAGCGGACGCCTTTCGAGCTGAGCCAGTCTCACTAGACCGCAATGCCATTAACCTCACACTGGCTCATGCCGGTGGCACTTTGGGTGGAGCCTTTCCAAAACTCTCCGCCTATCTCCCGCTTGCACCGGAAGGCACGGCACTGTCGCTGCATGAACTTTTAGTCGGTGGCTCCACCCCGCCCGATCACCAACCGGTTATTTTGAAGCTGGAGCGGCTGGGCGACGAAACCGAGGGCTCGGTCGAATTTGCCTTTTGGCGCATGGCAAAAAAGGCCGGACTTCGGGTGCCACCCGCGTGGCTTGTTGAGGATGAGGGACGTCGCCATTTTGCGACCGCTCGCTTCGACCGGGTAAAGTCCGCGCAGGGAGATTGGCACAGGCTGCATGTGCATAGCTTGAGCGGTCTGCTGCACAAGGACGCCGTGAATGGAAAAATCGGATACGAGGAACTCATTCGCCTGGCCCGTGCGCTTGGCGGAGTGCCCGAGGCGCACGAGGCTTTCCGGCGCATCCTCTTCAATCTTCTCTCCACCAATCGCGACGACCACGGACGCAACCACGCCTTCCTCTACTTCGATCACTCCAAGACCTGGCAACTCAGCCCCGCCTACGATTTGAATCCGAATGTCTGCAACACCTTCATATCGCTGAACTGGCTCGGTGACATGCGGCTTCCCCGCCGGTTTGACGATGTGCTGCGGTTGGCTGAGGTCGCGGGTTTGGGTAAGCCAGCGGTCAGGGATATGTTTTCCGAAATAGAATCAGCTACCGTGGGAGCATGGGAAACCGAGGCGGTGAACGCCGGGGTTTCCGATGTTTCAAAAAAAGTATGGGGGCACGAGATCCAGTATCAAACCGCTGAACTACGGGCGGATTTTCGCGCCACAGGATTGCCACGGTCGACCCGCTCCATACGTTCCAATGAGTCTAAACGTGAAGGGAAAAAAACATGAACCGGGTTTAGCGTTTTTTAACCAAGATCCGAGGGCTTCCTATTCAGATGCATCGACCGACCAACAATGTGCCAATTCTTGTAGTGCTAATCCACTACAGCGCATACGAAATGAATAAAATGGCCCTCTAAAGTGCCCCCGTGGGCGATATTTTTTACAATTAAAAACTTGTTAGTAATTAACATTCAATAAGATGAAGAAACGACGTAAAAGACAGAGGAGGGTTCGAATCCCCGTGGGGACGCCATTTTTAAGCCCGCCTTAACCGGCGGGCTTTTTGTTTATATGGCGCCGTGCGTAGCGCGGTTCGAACTTCGGAGGGGTTTGTGGAGCACTTGGTGCGGAACGGACCGCCAAAGGCGGAGGGCGAAGCCCCGAGGTTTCCGAGCCAATCCCCGTGGGGACGCCAATTTCAGAAACCGTCGGCTAAATTAAGCCGGCGGTTTTTTTATGACCTAAAATGACTATGGGGATCAGCACCCCGGGTTCGACGAAGCGAAGCGATGAGCCGCCGGCTCACCAATCCCTGTGGGGCAGGCTAGTCAGGCCCCGTCATTTTATATCGCGAATACTCGGACCATCGACGAAGCGTGGGGAGACAAGGACCTGGCGGGGAGATTCGGGCACGCCGGTTTCGTTGTGTTGAAGCTGGGTTGCCACTAGATCGACTGCCGCGGCGGCGACCTGGTCGCGTTGATGATCTATGCCTGCAAACCCGGTCATGGTCGGAACCCAGTCGTGAACCACCAAGGCGATGTCTTCGGGGATTCTTAGCCCGAGTCCGTCACGCAGCCAGTCCGGCACCAACCGGTGAAAGGAGATGACCGCGTCCGGCTGGTATTTCCGTAGCCATTTTTGGAAGGGCAATTCGCCATGCGACAAGTCGTTTTCGGGAAACAGGAGCGGCGGCACGCGATTTTTTGGAGTCACCTTTTGTTGATAATACAGCATGGCGCCCGAGTAGGTGTGATCGGCACGGGCATCGATCCACGGCGAGATGGCCAGCCCGATTCTGCGGTAGCCGCGAGACTCCAGGTGTGCGGTCGCGGTCAGGATGCCCTGCGTCATGTTGGTGCTGGCTTGATGGAGTTTGGGTGCGGTCAGTCCGTAGCCAAAGGTGGCTGCAGCAAATTCGGTGTAGTCGATCTGAGCACTCAACTGGCGCGAGGACTGCACGGATATTAGCAGGCCGCCGATACCGCGGGCCTGCAGGATGTTTCTGAGACGTTTTGCGCTGACGCCTCCTCGGCCCAATCCGAATTCCTCGATCTCGTAGCCGTGCTGGAGTGCCCTGCGTCGAATATCTTCAAGCTGCACGTAGTTGTAGGTTTCTGCGTGGAGGACGTCGTCGGGAGGATCGTCGCGCACCAAGGCCAGCGTTGCCCGCGTCTTTTGGGCACGATGTCCTCGGACTAACTCCATAAGCCGCGCTACCTGTGGGTCCGGGCGATAGCCTGACTTCTCCGCCGTCGCCAGCACGCGGGCCCGCGTCTCTGGCGACACATTCGGTGAGTTCCTGAAAACCCGGGATACCGTCATCGCCGAAACTCCGCAGGCTTTGGCCACGGCATGCACACTGATCAGGTTTTTTTTGCCTGGCACACGGCCAAAATCGCCCTCCCGACCTCATCTGTCGATTTGTTTTGTTAACATAACATGGCATGGTGATTGAGCCCGATTGCAGGACGAGCTGAGTGTTTTATTACACCCATGGCCCCGGACAATATTCACAACCACTCGCTGGCGGCTCCGCCCGTCAACCCTACCCCTGATACGCACTACTCATCCGCCCTGCGTTCCTGGCAAGGCATCCCCGGCATCGAAAGGACGCGCTGCGGCCGTCTCTTTGCCACGTGGTATTCCGGCGGGGAGGATGAGGGGGTTAAAAACTACGTGCTCATCGTCACCAGTGATGATGACGGGCTCACTTGGTCCGAGCCGCTTCTGGTGATTGATCCACCCGGCGACGTGCGTGCCTTTGATCCGGTGCTCTGGATCGATCCACAAGACCGCCTGTGGCTTTTCTGGTCCCAGTCCCAAGGTCAATGGAATGGGCGTGGTGGCGTGTGGTTCATCCGTTGCGACTCTCCGGATATAGAAGCCTCCGTCTGGACCACACCTCGTCGCATCGCCAACGGTGTGATGATGAACAAGCCCCTCGTCCGTGCCGGCGGGGAGTGGTTGTTACCCATCTCAGGTTGGGGTGCCATGCAACCCATCCTTCCTGAACTGGCCGGCGAATCTGCGTCCAATGCCTACGAGAGCATCGACCACGGTGAAACCTTCGTTCGCAAGGGCGGTGCAATCGTCCCTCACCGCACCTTCGACGAACACATGTTTGTTGAGCGTCGCGACGGTTCGCTCTGGGTGCTGGTGCGCACCAGCTACGGCATCGGTCAAAGCACCTCGATCGATGGCGGCGTGACCTGGTCGCCCGGATATCCGACCGATATTGCCGGACCCAACACCCGCTTCCACCTGCGACGTCTGCCGGGGGGGCGTCTGCTCCTCGTCAATCACGTCGGTTTCACCGGTCGCTCACATCTTACCGCCTCGCTGTCCGACGACGACGGGCGCACCTGGAGCGCCCGACTCCTCCTCGACGAACGCTCCGACGTCTCTTACCCCGACGCCACGGTGGATGCCGCCGGCCGTATACGCGTCATCTACGACCGGGAACGTCACAAGGCTCGCGAAATCCTTTTAGCCTCCTTCACCGAAGCCGATGTTCTGGCCGGAAAACTAACCCACCCGGACAGTTTTCTCAGTCGGATCATCAATAAAGTCCCCGGGAGTCCCGCATGAAGTCCCCCGCCGGAATGAACAACGTCATCGTTACCTTCGGCGAAATCATGACCCGGCTTTCCTCGCCCGGCTACCGTCGCATTCGTCAATGCCTGCCCGGTTCGCTTGATGCGTCGTTTGCCGGGTCTGAGTCGAATATCGCTGCCGCCGTGGCTTTGCTTGGGAGCAACGCCCGTTTCGTTACCGCGCTGCCCAAGAACTGGATCGGCGAAGCCGCCGTCGAATTCTTACGTGGGTTTGGCGTGGATACCACGCACATCCTTCGCGCTGACACCGGCCGCATGGCGCAATATTTTATCGAGACCGGCGCAGGACTGCGCCCCGGTCGCGTGCTCTACGACCGCGACTACTCCAGCTTTAGCCTTACGGAGGGCGTCGCTTACGATTGGGATATCATTCTAGCCGACGCGAAATGGCTGGTGCTCTCAGGCATCAGTCCCGCGCTCTCTGCAACCGCCGCCGAGGCGACGCTGCACGCCGCTCGTGAAGCCAAGGCCCGCGGCGTCGCCGTGTGCTGCGATCTGAATTTTCGCGCCACCCTCTGGAAATGGCAGCCCGGCAAATCGCCGCGCGAACTCGCCCGCGAAGTGATGGGCCGCCTTATGCCTCACGTGGACCTGCTGCTCACCAATCCCGACCAAGCCGCCGATGTGCTCGGCACGCCGTGGGCGGGTGTGCCCGCCGGCACCAAGCCACAGGATGCCTACGCCGAAACCGCCCGTGAAATCGCGCGGGCATATCCGCATCTGAAACGCATCGTCTTCACCATGCGCGAAAGCCACTCGGCCTCCCGCAACGCCCTCGGGGCGCTCCTCTACGATGTTGGGTCTGACCAAGTGCACCTCGCTCCGATGGTGAACGGCGAATACGCGCCCTACGAAATGGATCACATTGTTGACCGCCTCGGTGCGGGCGACGCCTTCGCCGGCGGCCTCTTGCATGCGTTGCAAACTCCCGGCCTCGAAGACCCGCAAAGCGCCCTCGAATTCGCCGTGGCCTCGGGAGCGCTGGCGCACTCAATCCCCGGCGACATCAACGTTGTTGATCAGTCCGAAGTGGAAGTGCTCATGGCCGGTGATCGCTCGGGCCGGGTGGTGCGTTGAGTCGAAGGGAGGGGGGCGTTCTATTTATAGCGCCGAACCGCCGGCGTTGAGGGTGGCGCGGAGGCGGGGGACGTTGACGGCGTGGAGGTCGTAGTCGTGGTCGAGGGCTTGCACGGCGGCGACGCCGGCGGCTTCGCCGGTTTGGTTCATGTTGACCATCACGCGCACCGCGGCGTGGGCGACCGGGTCGACGTTGAGCATGCGGCCGGCGACGGTCTTGCCAATGAAGCAGCTCGGCGGCGGAGGCGGGGTCCACGGACCCGTTGTATTTTATAAACCAATACAGGCGGTTTTGGGGCCGGCCAGCTTCCCGAGATCGACTGGGTGGCGGAGTGGCATAAAAAACGCCGGTCCCAGAAGGAGCCGGCGTCAGAATGAGAATGAGGAAAGCGTCAGGGGGCCGCAGCGGGCGGGTTGAGTTCTTCCAAGCTGATGGGCTCAAGGTTAAACAGATCGATGTCCATCGAGCCGGCTTCGACTTGGAAGAGGCAGATCATGCACTCGATGCGGGTGGCGCCTTCCGGCACGGCGAATTTTTTGGAAATCTCCTTCCAGTCGGTCGTGCCTTTGCGGCTGATGACGATGGCGCCGGGACTGCCTTTTATCTTCACTTTGTTGTCATCCATGAACTGGAGAATAATGCGGGCGTCGAACCAGGCCTGGGAACCGGAGACGATGTTGGCGGCGCGGGCGATGGTGTCGAAGCGGAAGGCCTTAACGTCCGCGGGGACGGCGAAGTCGCGGTAAACCATGAGCAGTTTGCCGGGTTCATACTGGGTGAGCCGGAGAAAGGCGCGGCCTTCTTCGCGATGCCAGGTGATGCCTTTCCCGTGAGCCCAGTCGACGGGCCAGTCGCCGTTTTCGGAGGGCTGGGCGACGTCGAATCCATTATTGGAAACGAAGGGCAGCTTAGGGGTTGGCGTATCGGCGAAAAGGCCGACGGAGAGGGCGAGCAAGCCGCCGAGCAGGCAGGCGGGTTTCAGGAGTGCGAAAAGTTGGCGGGGGTGGATCATCATAATTCAAGTGGGGGTTGGGGGAGGGGGTTCACAGGGCGACCGTGCCGACGTGCCAGTCGAAATAGAGGAGGTTTTGATGGCCGGGATGGTTGCTGCCCTCCGCGCCGGGGTTGGCGTCGCGCAGGGCCCAAACGTTTGCCGACATGGCGGACAGCTTTTGGGGCGCGGGAGCGGTATTGCCAAAGGAGTTCGTGATCAGTCCCCACGGGCGGACGGTGTTGCCCGCGGAATCTTTGGCGGGGTCTCCGGTGGTGTTGCTATCATGGAGCACGTAGCCTTTGCCGCCGGTCGCGCCTTTGTAGCCGAGGCACTCGAAGATCGGCGAGTAGGAGCTGAGGTCGGTCGAGGTCGACCAAGTGGTCGCGGCCGGGAGGTCGAGGTAGTTTAGTAGGGAATTCTGAAAGTTGCGGGGGTCGCGATTGTAGTAAGAGGAGACCCCGAAGAACCCGGTGGCCGGCAATGAGCCCCGGTTGTCGTTGGTGTAGGACTGAATACCGACTCCGATCTGGCGGAGGTTTCCGGTGCAGCGAGAGTCCTTGGCGGATTCGCGCACTCGCGCGGCTGCGGGAATCAGGATGGCGGCCAGAATGGCAATGATCGCAATGACGGTGAGCAGCTCAATCAGAGTGAAGCCTCGGCTGCTGCGCGGACAAATGGGTCTCATGACGGGTGGGGTTTGGGGTTGGGGTGTCTGTTCTCTCGTCGATCAGACGCGGTGAATATGGTGTCCTGCTTAAAGCTATGCAAGTGCTATCTATTGTATGTGAATAGCTGTTAGTTGAGTGCTTTGGTATAAATGAATCTGGATATTGTAGTGTTTGTTTATCTATAAAAATATAATATATAGCAACTTGAGAATAATTCGGGTGGCCGTGCTTATTGCTATATTTAAAGCAAAGCGATTGGCGTCAGGCTTGTAGGATTCGGCGTATTTAGCTCTCGGGTGCTAGTGTCGCGTCATCGAAGTGCCTTGCATTAAACCCCATGGATTATTGGCCGCAAAAAGGCGCAAGAGTCGCAAAAAACAATCCATCAGTCATACCGCCCGTTATTTTTGCGCTTCTTTGTGACTCTTTGCGGCTATCCCTGCCGAAGGAATTATTAAGGGCATTTGAATGACAGGACACTAGTAGTCTGTATCGCCGATTTTTTCGGATTAGCCACAGAGCCGAGCCGGAGCTCAGACACAGAGTCCACAGAGATAATACTGGGCGGATTTTCGAACTCTGTGCACTCTGTGTCGGAGCTCTGTGTTCTCTGTGGCAAAAAATGCATCGTGGAAAACGATCAATGCGTTCCAAAGATTTTAGTGTTACTGCATACTAGGGTCAGTCTAAGGTAATCTTAACGGACACGTTGCCCTTGGTTGCCTTGGAGTAAGCACACATGGCGTGGGCCTTGGCGACGACTTGATCGGCCTTATGTTCGTCCAGGCCGGGGATGCTGACCAACAGCTCGACCGCGAAGGGTTGCGGTCCCTCGGGACAGAGCTGCACGTGGGCCGTCACGGTGATGCCGTCATCGGCGTGGCCGGACTCGTTGGCGATGTATTTGACCGCACCGTTAAAACAGGCCGCCCAGGCCGCGCCAAAAAGGTGCTCGGGGGTCAGGCCCTGCGCATTGCTCTCGGAGGGGGCTTGAAAGTGGAGATTAAAACCTTCACCGGACGTTTCGACCGAACCGGTGCGGCCGCCTTGGGAAATGGTTTCTGCGATGGGAGGAAGTTTGCTCATGAGTCGAATCCTGATTGGTAGGTTGGCGCTTTTCGGGTGGGCGGCACTTAAGTTCGCATGAGCCACTTTGTCGAATGGCAGAGCCTTTTATAGCGAACGTAGCACGAGAGCCCGGAGGGTGGTAATAGGACCGCGGTTCCGATTCCGTTCCGGCCCTCCTGCGTTCCTCATTCAAAACGGCGATAGCATTGATCACCGTCGACCCGCGTCGTCTGGGGTCGCATCTTTGGCGGCATTTTCCCGTTCAATGAGCAGGTGAAACTCGTCAAGCGCCCGCTTGGCGCAGTCGGGGCAAATGCCGTGAGTAAACTCGGCGTCGGTGTGTTCGCTGATGTAGGCTTCAAGTTGATTCCAGTATCCCTTGTCGTCGCGAATCTTTTTGCAGGTCGAACAGATCGGCACAAAGCCGCTCAGCACCCGGACTTTGTCCAAGGCCGCCTGAAGCTCCCTAAGCAGACGGTTGCGCTCCGCCTCCTCCTCCTTGCGTTCGGAGATGTCCAAAATCACGCCGCTCCACATACGCCCTCCATCCACATGCAAAGTGCCGGGTCTTGAGGTCAGCTTAATCCACTTGGTGGCGCCTGATGGCGGAACGATCCGGACCTCGGATTGGAACCCATCTCCAGTCTGATTAGCCACCAAATCCTCAGCCTGTAACCTCGGCAAATCATCCGGGTGCACCATACCCCAAAGGAGACCGACGTCCGAGGTGATTTGATCCGCGTCGCATTCAAAAATTTCCCGGCATTGCGGGCTGATGTAGTAGAACCGACTTCGGCCGTCCGGCCAGCGCACGTAGTCATAGAGCGCGCAGGGGATCGTATTGATCATGCGCTCATGCTGCCTCCGGCTTTCCGTCAATGCGGGTTTAGTCTGAAGGCAAGACGGGCAGTCCACAGGGAATCCAGCTTGGCGCGTTGTCGCAGTGTTTAGTTCTGGAAATTCACTCATGGCGGCAGCCCGTTTCGGCTGACATGATTCTAGAACCGATTCCCGGCCCGGCCGAGAAAAGACCGGCACAATCCAGCCCGAATCGAAATCACACCCATCCCTAATAAGGCAAAGAAGCAGTGCACCACGGTATTCCCAGTCTTCATTTCCCGGGTTCCTGCGTTCTACATTCGAAAAAATCCCAAACCTTGGCACCGGACTTTAACCACTGATTACCCAGATGGGCACGGATTCGAATAGCCCAACTGATCCGTGAATATCCGAGTAATCTGTGGTCGATAACTCCGCTCTACCGGCATTGCCGGGATTTATATCCAATTCTCCATAATCGACGCCTGATGCTACATCGAAAGCCGGCTTGCTTCCCCGCCCCCGTTCTTGGCAGTTTCTTCAGTTTTACCATGCAGACCCTCAAATTCGCCGTCCTTCCCGGAGACTACATTGGTCCCGAGGTCATGTCCTCCGCTCTTCGTGTTCTTGAACACGTCGCCAAACAGGAAGGCTTCGCCCTCTCCTACCAGACCGCCGACGTCGGCGGCGCCGGTATCGACAACCACGGCAAGGCCCTGCCGGACTCCACTCTCGAACTCTGCCAAGGTGCCGACGCCATCCTCTTCGGTTCGGTCGGTGGCCCCAAGTGGGAAAAGCTGCCCCCCAAGGAGCAGCCCGAGCGCGCCGCCCTCCTCCCTCTGCGCAAGGCTTTCAGCCTTTTCGCCAACATCCGCCCGGGTCTGCTTTATTCCGACCTTACCGACGCCTCCCCGCTCAAGACCGAGCGCATCCCGAACGGCATCGACATCGTTTGTATCCGCGAACTCACCGGCGGCATCTACTTCGGCCAGCCCAAGATGACCACCACCCTCGAAAACGGCGAGGAACAGGCCATAGACACCATGGTTTACAAGACCTCCGAGATCGAACGCATCGCCGAAGTCGCCGCCGTGACCGCCAAGGCTCGCGGCAACAAGGTCTGCTCGGTCGACAAGGCCAACGTGCTGGAAACCTCCGTGCTCTGGCGCCGGATCGTCACCGCCTACTTTGCCAAGCACCACCCGGACATCGCCCTCAGCCACATGTATGTCGACAACGCCGCCATGCAGCTGGCGCGCGATCCGAACCAGTTCGACGTGCTCTTCACCGAAAACATGTTTGGCGACATCCTCTCCGACGAGATGGCCGTCATCTGCGGTTCGCTCGGCATGCTTTCCTCCGCTTCGCTCGGCACCGGCAAGAATTCCCTTGGCAAGCCCTTTGGACTTTATGAACCGGCCGGTGGCACCGCCCCGGACATCGCCGGCAAGGGTGTGGCCAACCCCTGCGCGCAAATCCTCTCCGGAGCTATGATGCTGCGCTACAGCTTCGGCCTCGACGCCGTCGCCGACCGCATCGAGGCGGCCGTGCGCAAGGCCGTCGCTACCGATGGTGTCCGCACCGGCGACATCGCCTTCGGCAAGGCCCCGGTCGGCACCGAGGCGATGACCGACGCGATTATTGCAAATCTCTGAACCTACGCATTGCGTAAGTGAAACGACGGGGTGATGGTTAACGCCACCATCCCGCCCATGTTAGCAGCCGATAAATCCGTGGACCACGCGAAGATAGGAACCAACCGACTGCTGATAACCGCGGTTATCCTGATCGGTGTCGGCGTATCGATCTGGGGCACGATCCAGGCTCGCAACCACTACATCGATCAGGCGCACCTACGCTTTGACCGTCTGGCCGACGAGCTGGTCACCGAAGTCGCGCGGCGGACCAATCTGCCGGTGTATGGCATGAAGGGGGCTCGCGGTGTTTACGCCGCCAGTAAGTCAGTGGAGCGCGATGAGTTTAAATCCTATACGGACTCCCGCGATCTGCGCAAAGAGTTCCCCGGGGTGCTCGGTTTTGGTTTCATCGAACGCGTGGCAAGGGAGAATCTCGCCTCCTACATTGAGGAGGTGCGGGCCGACGGCGCGCCCGGGTTCGCCGTCAACACCCAGGGCACGGACCCGACGCTCTACATCACCCGCTACATTTACCCGCTCGGCACCAACCAGGCGGCCGAGGGTTTCGATGCCGGCTCGGAGCCGGTGCGACGGGAGGCGATCGAACACGCCATCATCACCGGCGACCCCACACTGACCGGTCGCATCACCCTGCTGCAAGATACCAAGTCCAGCGCGGGTTTTCTCTATGTCATCCCGGTTTATCGCAACGGCACGTCCCATCTGACCCCGTCGGATCGCATAGCCAATCTGCTGGGCCTGATCTACACGCCGATAGACATCGAAATGGTCTTTGATGACATCATGATCGAATCGCAAAGCCTGCTGGATGTTGAGGTCTTTGACGGTGACCACCCGACGGCTTCCTCACTGATGTTCGACGCAGACTCAGTCTTCGTCGGTGCCATGCCTGCGGACAAACCAGCCTATGGAGGGCGCCTGTTTCACCGCGTTGACACGATCGATATCGGCGGTCGGGTCTGGAGTCTTGCGCTGACGTCCACCAAGAAATTCGAGGCCGGCATTGAGAAAATGCCACCGATGTTGATCGGACTGGGCGGGTTGGTGCTCACCGGTCTTTTGGCCGGGGTTATCTACAGTCTCGGCATGGCTCGCTCACGGGCGGTTGATCTGGCCCGGGAAATGACCGCCAGTCTGCGCACCGCCGAAGCCGAGGCCCGCCGACTGGCCATGGTGGCCAGCCGCACCAGCAACGCCGTCGTCATCACCAACGCCCAAGCCTGCATCGAGTGGGTCAACGACGGCTTCACCCGGATCACCGGTTATGAGTTCTCCGAGGTGGTCGGACGCACCCCGGGATCGTTTTTACAGGGTCCACTGACTGATGAGGGTGCGCGCCGGCAGATGCGTGAAGGCATCGCCAGCGGCAAAGGATTCAAGGTCGAGATCATCAACTACCACAAGGCTGGCCATGCCTACTGGCTCGATATCGAAGTGCAGCCGCTGCACGACCACGAAGGCCGGCTGAGCGGCTTCATGGCGATCGAGACCGACATCAGCGAGCGCAAGGCCGCCCAAATTCAACTCCAGGCCAACGAACAACGCCTGCGCGAGTTGACGACTCATGCGCCCGGCGTGCTCTTCCACTTTCAACTCTCTGCGGCCGGCCGGCTGGAGTTTCCCCTGCTCAGCTCGGGGTTTGGAGATATCAGTGGGTATGACTCCGAAGTCATGATGCGCCACCCGGTGCGGCTGCTGACCCTGGTGCCCAAGGATCACCGGGCCGGGGTCATCAAATCCATCCGCGCCGCGTTGCAAACCACCGCCGCCTGGCGGCACACATTCCCGCTGCTTTCCAAGTCCGGCACTCTGCACTGGGTCTCGGCCCGTTCGTCGGTCTTGCTGCAACCCGGTGGCGGACACGCCTGGTTCGGTGCGCTGGCCGACATCACCGAGCAACACCAGGCCCGCCACGCGGCCGAGGAAGCCAACAGCGCCAAGAGTCAGTTTCTGGCCATGATGAGCCACGAGATCCGCACTCCGATGAACGGCGTGATCGGCATGACTTCGCTACTGCTCGACACTCCGCTGGCACCGCAACAACGCGAGTTTACCGAGATCATTCGCTCCAGCGGCGAAACCCTGCTGACCCTGATCAACGACATCCTCGACTTTTCGAAGATCGAGTCAGGGCGCATGGAGCTCGAACACGAGGTGTTTTCACTCACGGAATGTGTTGAAAGCGCACTGGATCTTTTTTCTCAGAAAGCTGCCAGCAAGGGCCTTGATCTGCTCTACGAAATCGCCGACGGACTGCCCCGGGATATCCGCGGCGACATCACCCGACTGCGTCAGATCATCGTCAACCTCGTCGGCAACGCCATCAAGTTCACTGAAGCCGGGGAAATCGTGGTCACGGTGCGCACCGACCCTGATGCCGACAAAAATGCGCATCGTCTGTTGTTCAGCGTGCGCGACACCGGTATCGGCATCCCGAAGGAGGCCCAGTCCCGGTTGTTCACTTCGTTCACTCAGGTGGACTCCACCACCACCCGTCGCTATGGTGGCACCGGACTTGGTCTGGCGATCAGCCGCCGCCTGTCTGAGCTGATGGGTGGCCGTATGTGGCTGGAGAGCACCCAAGGCGAAGGCACCACGTTCTTCTTCATCATCGACGCCGAATGGATGCCGGCCGGCCCGCGCCGCTTTGGTGGAACCAGCAGCCGCCTGAACCTTGACGGCCTGCGCGTGCTGGTGGTGGACGACAACTCCACCAATCGACGCATCCTCTGCGGACTGTCTGAAAAATGGGGAATGAAGGCCACGGCCTTTGCCGCCGGAAGTCAGGCGCTCGCGGCCATTCAAAGCGGCGAACGGTTTGATCTCGGTATCATTGACATGCAGATGCCTGAAATGGACGGGGTGATGCTGGCCCAGTCGATCGCCACCCTGCCCGCCGGCGGAAATTTCCCTCTGATTCTGCTCAGCTCCATCGGCCACACCTTGGATGAAGTCGAGCGGCCGATGTTTGCGGGTATGCTCTCAAAACCAGTAAAACCTTCTCTGCTGTTCGAGACCCTTGCCAAAATCACCGGCCAGCAGGCACCGGCCAGCCCCCTGACCAACAACCCGATCACGCTCGAAGCTGGTGTGGTTCGCTCCGAACGCATCCTGCTCGCTGAAGACAACGTGGTGAATCAAAAGGTAGCCTTGCATATTCTGGCCCGGCTGGGCTTTCGGGCGGACCTCGCGGCCAATGGACTTGAGGTGCTCGCGGCCCTCGAGCGTCAGCCTTACGATATCATCCTGATGGACGTGCAAATGCCGGAAATGGACGGCCTGGAGGCCACCCGTCGTATTCGGGCCAAGCCCGCTGGCACAGGCCGCCCCTGGATCATTGCACTCACCGCCAACGCCATGGACGGGGATCGGGAGCAGTGCACGGCGGCCGGCATGGACGACTACGTCAGCAAGCCCATGCGCTCGGCGGATCTGTCGGCCGCGCTGTCCCGGGCACGTATCGAAAAATCCTGATCAAGTCGCGATCGGCGGGCGGGAGTCAGTGCTCTCAAGCCGGGTTCTCACCAATCCCAGCAGAGCCTCCACGCTGTAGGGTTTCGTCAGGTAATTCACTCCTTCGGTCAAACGCAGTTCCTTCACCCGCACACCGCTGCTGTAGCCCGTGCAGTAGGCCACGCGAATGTCAGGGTTCTGCTCATGCAGGCGCCGGCAAAGCTCCTGACCGGAAACACCGTCAGGCATGACCATGTCCGTCAAAACCAGATCCACGTTGTCTCCGATTTCCGGCCAGCGCAGCAGGGCCTCCGACCCGGTCCGGACTTCGATTACTTTGTAGCCATTCATGCGCAGAATCATCGCGGCCAGATCGCGCACCAACTCCTCGTCGTCGACCAGGAGAATGGTTTCCCCTCCACCTTTTTTTAGTTCAACGGGCCGGGGTGTTTCCTGCTGCGTCACTGCGTCACCAGTAACACCCAAGGGCAGACTGATCGTGAAGGTCGTGCCGCGTCCCGGCTCGCTGACAACCTCGATCAAACCGCGGTGCTGTTGGACGATGCCAAAGACGGTGGACAGTCCCAGACCAGTGCCTTCACCAACCTGCTTGGTCGTATAGAAGGGCTCGAAAATATGCGGCAGGATGTCCGCCGGGATGCCGGCACCGGCATCTTTGACCACCAGACGAACATAGTCCCCGGGACCGGCCGGAGGAATTGTCGACTTGCCTCCGGAGACGATTTTAACGGCGAACGTCTGCACGTTGAGCACACCGCCCGAAGGCATGGCATCACGGGCATTCACCGCAAGGTTCATGATGATCTGTTCGATCATGCCGGCATCCGCGTGAATCGGCAGAGGATGGGCCGCCAGATGCAGTTCCAACTGTATGGTCGGACCCAGTAGGCGTCGCAGCATCTTGGTAAAATCACCCACCACCTCGTTCAAGTCCACCTGCTCAAGCTTAAGGCTCTGTCGGCGGCTAAAGGTCAGCAGTTGCCGGGTCAGGGTGGCGGCCCGGTCGCTAGCTAACAAAACCTGCTCGGCGGCCGATCTTATTTGGGCGGCCCCCAGTCCGCCGATCATCTGCAGCTCCGCGTTTCCACGGATGATGGTGAGCATGTTGTTAAAGTCGTGGGCCACGCCGCCGGCCAGCACTCCGATGCTTTCCATGCGCTGCGAGTGGCGCAACTGCTCCTCAATATTGCGGCGATCAATCGCATAGCGGATGGCGCGTGACAGAGCGCGGGTGCTGATCTGTCCCTTCACGATGTAGTCAACCGCGCCGACCTGTAGGATTTGCAGCCCAAGCGCATCGTCGTCAGTCATGGTCAGCACAATCAGGGGAACCCCGCTGGCGGCACGACACATGCGCGAGACGGTTTCCATACCTTGGCTGTCCGGCAGTCCAAGGTCGCTGACAATCACATCAAAGGACTCCATCCGCAAACGTGCCTCGGCCGACTCGACCCGATCAACGCGAACTGATGAAAACTTCATCGAATTAGACTCCTCCAAAGCCGCGGAAATCAGCAGTGCATCCGTGGCACTATCCTCGACGATGAGCACACGCCAGACCTTGTCCTGCAAATGCACCGGGGCCACCGATGAAGGCTCCTCCTTGACCGGCCGGGCATGCTTGAGCGCCTCCAAACTTTCTTCCGGAGGCAGGGTGACCATCTGGAACCAAAAGTTTTCCAAGGACGAGGCGACCTTGCCGAACTGGGCGAAATCCAGTGGCTTGGTGATGTAGCAATTGGCATGGAGGCCGTAGGCCGCGAGCACGTCCTCATCCGCCTTCGATGTGGTCAAGATGACCACGGGGATGTATTTCAGGTAAGGGTCCTGCTTGACCTCCGCCAGCACCTCGCGGCCGTCCTTCCTCGGCATGTTCAGATCGAGCAGAATCAGATCAGGACGCGGCGCGTCGCGATACTTGCCCTCACGACGCAAAAACTGCATCGCCTCTTCGCCGTCCTCCACGGTGTGCAACGCATTGACCATCCCGCCCGTCTTCAAAGCCTCCGCCGCCAACATACGATCCGTGGCACTGTCATCCACCAAGAGTATCTCAATGGTTTTACGAATTGGGGACTCGGGCTGGGTCATAAGTTGGGGGCATCAACAATCGGCAGAGTGAAATGGAAAATGGTTCCTTTCGCGGGTATGGACTCAACCCATATGCGTCCATTATGGCGGTCAACGATGCGCTTGCAAATCGACAATCCGATACCACTGCCGGAATATTCCGTGCGGGTGTGCAGGCGCTGAAAGATGACAAAAATCCGCTCAAAATACCGCGGCTCGATACCGATGCCATTGTCGCTCACCGAAAAGTGCCACTCCTCACCGTCCCTCTGCACGTTGATATGAATTTCAGGCGCGCGATCAGCCGCGCGATACTTAAGCGCATTTCCCACAAGGTTTTGGAAAAGTTGCACCATCTGTCCATTGTCCACCGCGAGCACGGGGAAATCGGGTGCCTGCGTCACCACTGCGGAGGTGTCGTCAATGGTCACCTTAAGATTTAAAAGTGCGGTCTTCAGCAGTTCCTGAAGGTTGACCAGACAAAGTTCCAGCTTGCCCGCGCCCACCCGGGAATACGCCAGCAAATCATGGATCAACTCCTGCATACGCTTGGCACCATCAACCGTGTGTTCGATCAGCTCGGCTGCTTGTGCATCCAATTGGTCCGTGTAGCGTTTTTTCAAAAGCTGCACACAACCTGAGACCGCGCGCAGCGGCTCCTGCAAATCGTGCGAGGCCACGTAGGCAAACTGCTCCAAGTCACGATTACTACGCTGCAATTCATTCTGACGACGGGCCAACTCCTGCTCCGCTTCACGGATCGCCGTCACATCACGGTCTACTCCGACCATGCGCAGTGGGTTGCCGTGAGAATCCCGTAGCACCGTGGCGACGCCATGCAGGAAACGAATCCCGACTCCGGCGACGCGAATGCGAAATACGTGGTCAAAATCCTTTTCACCACGCAGTGCCCGGGCTATCGCCTCCTCCGCCGCAGGGCGATCATCAGGAATCAAGGCATCGCGCCAGACTTCGTAATTAACCGCGCCTTCGTGGCCATAGAACCGGTTCATTTGATCATCCCAGTTGACGGTGTTGTCGGGAACATTCCAATCCCACACGCCCAGCTCCGCGGCATTCACCGCCAGTCGCATGCGCGTTGACGCGGCCTCCAAATCCGCCCGCGCTTGTTTGAGCACCGTGATGTCCAGAAACGTTCCAGTCAGTCCGGCCACCTTGCCAGTCTCGTTCAACTGGGTGATCGCCCGGGCCACCGCCCAACGCCGGGTGCCATCGGGACGAATTACCTCAACCTCCAATTCGTAACCCTCACCGGTCGCCATGCTCTGATTCACCGCGGCCGTCAGTTGGGCCCATGAATCAGGCTCAAACATGCTTTCCTGGTGCGCATAGTTCGGCGCCTCCTTTGCCGGATCAAGCCCGACGATGCGATACAGCTCGTCGCTCCAGTGAACTTCACCGGTGGTCACGTCGAAAACCCAGCTGCCGAGACTCGCGACCCTTTGAGCCTGGGCCAATTGATCCGCGCTATGCCGCAAGGCATCATTGGAAACCTGCAACTCGGCGGTGCGCTGCATGACCCGTTCCTCAAGTTCGTCGCGCGAACGGCGCAACGCGTCTTCAATCACCAGCTGATCACTGATATCACGCGCGACCTTGGAGGCGCCGATGATTTTCCCAGCGGCATCATAAACTGGTGAAATCGTCACGGAGATATCCACGGGATGACCGCCTTTTTTTAATCGCACCGTGCGGAAATTCTCCACCGGCATTCCTGAAGCGACGCGCTGCAAAATCCTGGCTTCTTCATGAAGCCGATCAACCGGAATGATCTTTGAGATCTTTTGCCCCAGCATTTCCTCCTCGGTGTAGCCGAACAGTTTGACCGCGCCGCTGTTCCAGCTGGTGACAAAGCCTTCCAGCGTTTTGCCGATGATGGCGTCTTCCGAAGACTCCACGATGGCCGCGAGTCGCGCGCGCACCACCTGTGCGTGGCGTGCGTCATCTATATCCGTGCTGGTTCCAAACCACTTGGTTATTTTTCCCTGGGTGTCGCGCACCGCGACCGCCGTGGTTTTGAACCAGCGGTAATGCCCATCGTGTCGGCGCAATCTAAATTCACCGTCAAAGGTATGGCCGACCCCGGCGGTTTCATTCCAGTGAGTCAGCAACGCGTCCCGGTCATCGGGATGCACCTGTTCTACCCATCCGTAATCAAGTTGTGCCGATTGAGATATCCCAGTGTAACGAATCCATTGAGGTCCCAGGTAGTCGCAAGGGCCCTCTGGCGTGCACGTCCACACCAGTTGAGGAAGGGACTCCAGCATTTCGTGTGCTTTGCGTTCGCTGGCGGCATGGGCGCGGGCCAGTTTCTGGCGATGAGCGTCGACCCGGTTCAGTCGACGCCCTACCAGCCAGAGCAACAGGGTAAAAACCAACATCAGACTGATCGCAAAAGCCGCCAATCCGAATTCGTAACCATAAACGTCGGAACGAACCGCCTGCAGTGTAACCCAACCCAAAATCAACGGCAGCAAAAGAGCCAACGGCAACGACCGGCGGACCAGCCCGCTGCCCAGTTGCCGGCTGACCAACAGCTCCATGATACCGCCCCCGGTTCGCAGCGTCAGCACGCCGCAACCCAACACCAAAAAACCAGCCGAGGTGTGCACCGCCATCGAAGAAAACGGCGACACCGCATAGAGCACATCGACACCATAAACAGAACCAATGAATCCCTGTAAACCTACCAGCAGCGCCATACCGGCCAAGACCTCCCCCGTAACGGAACAAAGGCGACCACGCCAATGAGCCAATATCAACGCCAACCCGATGCAGGCAAAAGAGAATCCCGTGGCCATGGACATGCTCCCCTGATGGTCGCCACCGACATTGGTGATCACCCGCAGCCCCCAATGATCCACGCCAAAATCTATGCCCAACGCGTATTGCACCAAGGCCTCGAAAGCCAAACCCATCACCAGCGCCGCAGGGACCACTCCCGTCCACTTGTCGGACTCCGGTTTATCTCCCGCCGCATACAGCGAGAACAATGACAAGCCACTCAACAGAAATCCCAATGCCGTATTGGGCTTCATGGTCGCCCAGCCGGAAACGATACTCGTCATTTCAATCGCGCCGGATAACCACCCCAACAAAACCGCCACCCCCAGCACCACGGCCACACCAGCTGCATAGAGAGGAAGTTCGTGCCAAGGGAATCGAAGACCTTCCCGATTATTTTCGTCCATCATGGGGTGTATAAACCGTCACTGTTATTAACATTTTCCCCTCGATGATAATCTCAAATACATTCCCTACAATTAGTTCCAAAACAGGGTATAATCCCTAGAGTGATCCGGTCCTTTTGTGGCCGAACAGCCGGCACGGCCTAAAAAACAACGCCAAACAGCCCGAGCAGTTAAGATCCCAACCCGACGGCCGCCTCGATCGCCGACTTAAGCTCCGCCTGACGAAATGGCTTTTCCAACACCCGCACGGCCCCCAGCTGAAGCGCCATGCCAAGATAGTCGGAGGCATCCAGTGCTCCACCGCCAGACATGGCGATGATCCTCACTTTCGGATTAAACTTACGCAGCTCGATGATCGTCTCCACTCCCTCCTTTTCCGGCATGATGACATCGGTCATGACAACATCGAACGCCTCGGCCCGGTAGCGATCAATGCCCAGTTTGCCATTGGCGGTTTCCACCACCTCATGCCCCATATCCTCTAGGGTTGCCCGGAGCATTTGCCGAAAAGTGGCGGTGTCCTCAATAATCAAAATACGTGACATATCAGGAATGGAGAATGGGCAATGCGTTTGATTCAGGCGTTTAACGACGGTGGGCTCGACCAGAATCAGTCATCGTTATTAAAAAAGATATCAATCCAGCAAACGGTGCCAATCTCCAACTTGGACATTAAGACCTATTTCGCATGGCCCATAGCTACCCCGTCCTATGCTCGTTAGACTCATTAAATAAATTCTTTGCCCGGGGGCGCCGCTCCTGTTTGCTCCAACTTTACCCAATTTCCATGACTTCAGCCGAGATCCGCCAGTCCTTCCTCGATTTCTTCGCCAAGCAGCAGCACACCGTGGTGCCATCCGCCTCGCTGTTACCGGACTCACCCGGACTGCTCTTCACCAACGCCGGCATGAATCCCTTCGTGCCGATCTTCCTCGGTGACAAACAGCCCGACGTCGCCAGCTGGGCCGGCGCCATCCCTGCTCTCGATACCCGCGCCACCGACACCCAGAAGTGCATCCGCGCCGGCGGCAAACACAACGACCTCGAAGACGTCGGCTACGACACCTACCACCACACTCTGTTCGAGATGCTCGGCAACTGGTCCTTCGGTGATTACTTCAAAACCGAGTCGCTCACTTGGGGCTGGGAACTGCTAACCAAGGTCTGGGGCATTCCCCCAAAGCGTCTTTTCGCCACCGTTTACTCGCCTGACAAAACCAAGGGCGACCCCGCTGATTTTGACCAGGAAGCCTACGCCATCTGGAAAAGCCTGTTCGAAGCCGCGGGACTCGACCCCGCCGTGCACATCGTCAACGGCAACAAGAAGGACAACTTCTGGATGATGGGCGACACCGGTCCCTGCGGCCCCTGCTCCGAGATTCATTTCAACTTGAACATATCCGACGAAGAGACCGCCGGTCGCAAGTTGGTCAACGACTCCAGCCCCCGTTGCATCGAAATCTGGAACCACGTCTTTATTCAGTTCAACGCCAACGCCGACGGCACCTTTTCTCCCCTCGCCGCCAAGCACGTCGACACCGGCATGGGCTTCGAACGCGTCGCCGGTATTCACGCGACCTCGAAGGGCTTCACCGACTTCACCGCCGAGCCATCCAACTACGAGGCCGACGTCTTTGCACCGCTCTTTACCAAGGTCGCCGAACTCTCCGGCAAGACTTACACCAAGACCGTCCCCACCAAGCGCGACGGCCTCACTGAACAGGAAAACACCGACATCGCCTTCCGCGTGCTCGCCGACCACGCCCGCACCATCAGCTGCTCCATCGCCGATGGCATCCTGCCCGGCAACGAGGGTCGCAACTATGTCATCCGGCGCATCCTGCGCCGCGGTATTCTCTACGGAGCCAAGCTTGGCCTGCAGACCGGTTTCTTTGAGCAACTCGTCACGCCCGTAGTCGAATCGCTGGGCGCCGTTTTCCCTGAACTCGTCCAACAACAAGACATCATCCGCCGCGTCATCCGTAGCGAAGAAGAATCGTTCGGACGCACGCTTGAACGCGGTTTGTCCATCTTCAACAAAGCAGCCGAAGGCGCCAAGGTGATCTCCGGCAAGGATGCCTTTGAACTCTACGACACCTTCGGTTTTCCGCTCGACATGACCCAACTGCTCGCCACCGAGCGCGGCCTCACCGTCGACACCGACGGCTTCGAGAAAAACATGGAAGCGCAACGCAACCGCGGCCGTGCCTCCACCAAGAAGGAGATCGTTGTCGCCGCCACCGAGGGCGACGAAACCATCACCGCCGCGCCCACGCCGTTCATCGGTTACGTGATCGAGAAATCTCAATCCTACTCGGTCAAGGTCACCGACATCATCACCGCCGAGCGCGGCACCTTCCTGGTGTTTGACCAGACTCCGTTCTACGCAGAAATGGGCGGCCAACTCGGCGACTGCGGAGTTCTCCTCGCCGATGGCATCGCCGTGCAGATCGGCGACACCATCAAAGACCGGGCCGGTCGTTACCTGCATCAGGTTTCCAACCTCAAAGGACACGTGCAGCCTTCCGCTCCTCGCGGTTCGCAGACAATCACCGACGATTTCCTCAAGTCGCTCATCGGCCGCACCGTCGAGGTCGGTGTGAACATGAATCACCGCCGCGCCATCCAGCGTCATCACACCGCGACCCACCTGCTGCACTTCGCTCTGCGTCGCGTGCTCGGCACCCATGTGCGTCAAGCCGGTTCGCTCAACGCGCCCGACCGCATGCGCTTCGACTTCGCCCACTTCGAGGCAGTCACACCGGAGCAGCTCCACGAGATCGAACACATCGTCAACTGGCGCATTCTGGACAACGCCGAGGTCAAGGGTTACGAGACCGACTTCGACGCCAAGCCCAAGGGCACCCTCGCCTTCTTCGGCGAGAAATACGGTAAACGTGTGCGCGTAATCGACATCGGCGGCTACAGCCGCGAGCTCTGCGGAGGCACCCACGTCAACACCACCGGTGAGATCGGCCTCTTCAAAATCATTTCCGAAAACGGCATCTCCGCCGGCACCCGCCGCATCGAGGCCGTTTGTGGTCAGGCTGCCTACGACCACGTCGCCAAGGTCGAGCACAAGCTCGTCGAAGCCGCCGCCAAGGTCGGCGTGCCGGTCTCGCAGTTCGAGCAAAAGCTCGAATCGCTGCTCGCCGAAAAAGCCGAGATGACCCGCAAGTTGAAGGCCTTCGAACAAAAGGCGGCCGCCGGACTCGCCGACGATCTCGCAGGAAAAGCCACCGAGAAGGACGGACTCAAATTTGTCTCCGCGGTCATCGTGGTCGAGAACCCCGCCGACCTCCGCCAGATCGGCGCGCAAGTCCTCGCCAAGCTCGGCGAAGGCGTGGTCAAGCTCGGTGCCGCCTTCGATGACAAGACCAGTCTGGTCGTCCACTGCTCGCCGGCGGCGATCAAAGCCGGCCACCTCGCCGGTAAGATCGTGCAAAACCTCACCGCCCAACTCGGCGGCAAGGGCGGCGGTAAACCCGACTTCGCCATGGGTGGCGGCAAGGATCCTGACAAACTCGCCGAAGTCATCGCCGGCTGATCACGGCCAGACGTTTTCGCCACATCTCCAAAGTCACGTCATACCGACGTGGCTTTTTTTTGTGCGATGAGCCGGAGACCGGGACGATTTCACCTGCTCTTCATGGAAACTTCATACAAATCGCGAACAGGCACGGCACCCTGCAGCGTGCACATGAACCGGGATATACGCTTCCAGACAAAAACCGCTTGGATGCCCGCGTGCGCACTGTGCATCAACTGGTCCGTTCTCCAGCTGTGCCCCTGGCTTGAACTCGGGGTCTTTGCCCGCGCCGCCGCGTGGCTGGCCGGAGCGTGCGCCGGTTCACCGGTCGCAACCTGTGCGGATGGATGGAAATTCTGGTTTCACGGCCTGCCGATGCTCGTCACCACCACCTGCAGCGCGACCGACTATTTCCTGCTGCTCACTGCGTTGCTCGGTTGGCAATTGGCCCGTGCCGGCGTGAGCACACTGCGTGGGTTGACCGCGGCCTGCCTGCTCGCCGTTCCCGTCACCATCACCGTCAACGCATTGCGTCTGATCACGCTGGCCGTCGCCCACCGCTGGCTCATCCCGCTCGCTCCGGATACCTACGAGCACTTCCTGCACCTGCTGTTTGGTCTCGCCGTTTTTTTGCCCGCCCTTGTCGCCATCAACGCACTCCTCGAACTCCGCCATGACCGAATCACAACCCACACCGTCAGCTGAACCGTCCTCATTGCTGCCGCCGATCCTCTGCGGTCCGGCCGCGTTTCTGTGGCTATGGGCGCTGCCCGTGGCGATCCTGCTGATCCTCAATCTGCAGAGCTTTGCCCTGGTCGGCGGCAATCTCGACGCGGACCAATCGACCACCGCCCTGATTCTCGGACTCGCCAACTTGGGCAATCTGATCGGCGCGCTCACACTCGCGATTCTGGGTTTCCGTTGGAAAAGTCAGGGCCGACCGGACCGCCTGCGCCACCATCGCTGGTCCATTTTAATGATACTCGTGCAGGCCGGCTATCTCTGGATGGCGACTGTTTACGCCGAAGAGATGCTTCCACGCAGCGTGACAAGTTGGATTTTCCCAGAGGCCCGGTATTTCTTTAACCAATACGCGTTCAGCATGCTCCCGTTGTTTTTCGGAATCATGCGGCTCGCCGGTATCGGCATGCATCGTGGCTCCCGCGCTGTCAGCTCCAGTCTACTGATGGCGCTGCTGCCGCCGGCCATCCTTTATCTGTTTTGTATCACGGTGCTGGAACACGGATCCCGTGGCGGGGCCGAAGTTGCCTTTGGCGTGCTGTTGGTGGCCATGGGCGTGGTGATGTTCACCGGCATTATCCGGCTGACTCTGGTAATTTTACGACTGATCAGAAAGGGCGGTCTGAAGGCCGAACTGATCGCGATCATCATCATCGGACTTGCCCTGCCGCTCGGCGGATTGGCCTTGAACCGGAACGTCCCATTCCCCGTCGATCTGCAGGCGACGGAAGTCTACGCGCTCGTCGTAATCAACATGCTGATGCTCGCCATCGCCAGTCTGCACCGTGAACGGCGGCCTTGGCTTTGTATCGGGCTGCTTTGCACGACACTGCCCTACTCGCTTTATTTCTTTCTGGTTTTCCTGCCCTACACGCCGCTGTCGATCATCGCGACCATCGTGTTCGGCTTGGGATTTCTGGTGCTCACGCCGACGTTTCTTTTCACGTTGCACCTTCACCTACTGAATCAGGCGCGACTGGCCCTGCCCGCCGGCACCCGTCTTCGATCAATCTGGCTGCTTGGTCTGGGTTGTTTCTTTATTTTGCCCGCCGCTTTTACGGTGCGCGCACTGGCAGACCGCACGGCACTTAACAGCGCGCTGGACTATATTTACACACCGTCGGTCGACACGGGCGACATGCACTACGACCACAGTCTTGTTAACCTGCGCCGGGCGGTGACCAACCACCGAGACTATAAAGACGGTCTTTATTACCCTTTTTTATCCGAGGCCTACGCTTGGCTGGTCTTCGATAATCTGGTGCTTTCCGACCCCAAGCTCGACCGGATCGAAACCGTCTTTTTCGGCGAGGCCACCGCATCCTCAGATAACCGGCATGATTCTCGGGACTTTTTCGGCCGCGGTTCCAACCGGGATCGCAACCGGATGCCGCGCGCTAATCCGCCACCGCGCGAGGTCAGCGTTAGCGACTGGAAGCTCCAGCCAAATGAAGCAAGGGACAGTGGCGACACCACCGTCACCCTGATGCTCAAGCTCGAGATAGCGACCGGGATACCGCAGTCGGAATACATCGCACACCTGCCGCTTCCCGCCGGCGTATTCGTCAGTGGTTTCCGACTCCACGTCGACGGCCGGCCGGTGCCGGGACGCATCACCGAAAAGAAGACCGCGCTCTGGGCCTACACCATGATCCGCGACATTGAACGTCGCGATCCCGGACTGCTTTTCTACGACCATGACGGCGGCCTCGAGCTGCGGGTGTATCCAGTGGTCGCCGAAAAACCATCCATTGTGGAGATCGACTTCCTGCTGCCTCCCGGGGCTGACTTCGACTCCATCGCGACCAACGCCACCACTCCCGCCGAGGCGCTCGCAGGGCTTGCCGCTCCGGCCATGGCTGCTCCCACGACAGCCGTCGTCACACCGACCGCGACCGTCCTGACCTTGCCGCCAACTCAATTACCCGTAGTGCACCGAACGCCCTACCTGCACCTGATCGTAGACCGGTCACAAAAATATGGATACGAAGGCGACTGGCACGCCGCGCTGCCCGCACTTCGCCTTGCTTTTCCCGATGCTATTCAGGCGCGGGTAACCCTGGCTAATCACAACACCCGTGATGTGGTGCCGGACCTGACAGATCTCGACGCACTCGGCGCCATCGAGGGCGGCTCATTAAAGGCGGAAGGTTCCCTGTCGCTCGATCTGGTGCTAGCCAGAGCCATCCGCCGCCACCGTGACTTCGACCTCGACCGACCGGTCTTCGGTCCGGCAGCGCCACCCTACCCGATCTTTATCATATTGAGCAAAGGCGCCGATGGTCCCGCACCTGAACTCCCGCTCACCGAAGCCTGGAGCGATTGCCTGCCCGGGCTCGAGGTCGATTACTTGGATGCAAACCTTTCACTCCACCCGTTCATCCGTGCAGCTACTCACGATGCGCCATTGCTCCGTTTAGGCGATTCCATCCGCCCGCTGGTGCATAACCGCACTCTTGAATTTGCCACGACCGCATCCGGCCTGACACACGAGTATTGGTCCGAGCGCAAACTTAGCTGGATGCCACTGGTCGATATCGCCTTTGATCCGGCCGAAACCTCCGCGTGGACCCGAGCCGTCGCCTTGCAGCAACGGCAGCAAGCCTTCCTGCGCAGCCCCGGATCGGAAACGGATGATTTAAAATCACTGGTATTGGCCAGCCGTGAAACCGGTGTGCTCATTCCCTCGACCAGTTATATCGTGGTCGAAAACGACGCGCAGTGGAAAGCCATGGAAAGGGCGGAAGACCAGAAGCTCGATCAAAACGCCGCGCTGGATCACAAGGAAGCCCCTGCGCCAGCGGTCATTTGGATTATTCTGCCCTTTGGCAGCTGGTTGTTGTTTCGACGCCCTAAGAGATCCGAAATCACCCCGGACGAACGCTCCAAATCCTTCGCCAGCTGATCGGGATCGAGGCCGGAATTTAAGACGGAGACGTGTCTAGTTGCCTGGCTTGCTGAGGACTCAACGTCATTTTCTCATTGGGACTTATGCCATTTGGCAAATGAACTTGCGCCATATGCCAAATATAGCCACTATGTTGATATGAGCAAAAGCAACCCGCAAAAGTATCCCGAGCGCACCGACGCCGATTGGGCACGGCTCGTCGAAGAAGGGGTGCCAATTTTGGATGTGGTGGTCTTCGGTCGCGAGGCAGGCTTCACCGCCGACGAGCTGGCCAAGCTGGTGCACATCCCGCCGCGCACCTACGCCCGACGGGTCAAGAGCAAGGCGCGGCTCGATATCCCCGAGGGCGAGCGCGCGGTGCGCCTCATGCGGCTCTACGATCTAGCGAAGCGCTTGTTCGGCACCCATGCGCGCACCCGCGACTGGCTGAACCATGAATTACCTGCACTGGGCGGTCGCACTCCACTCGATATGGCGCGCACCGAACCGGGGGCGCGCGAGGTTGAGAATGTAATCGGTGCCATTGAGCACGGCATCTACTTGTGAGCACGGTCGTTGTCTGGCGCATTTGCGCAGCCACTTACTCCGACCGGATTTTCACCGGAGAAGGTGGTCTCTACCTCAAAGGACGCTGGCACACCAAGGGCGTGCCGATCATCTACACGTCCGACTCGCGCGCGTTGGCTGCGCTGGAAATCCTAGCCAATACCCTAGGCGCCTGCTCGCTGCAGGATAGGCTCTGGGTAATCGCGAAGGCGGAGATACCGACGACGCTTGTGCGCATGCCGAAAAGCTACCCCGCTGACTGGCGTAGCAATCCCATCGCGGAGAGCACGCGCGTCTTCGGCAAGTCTTGGATCAAGGCCGGTGAGACGCCAGCGCTGCGTGTCCCCAGCGCGGTCATCCTCGGCGAATTTAATTACCTGCTGAATCCGCTCCATCCGGATTTCGGAAAGATTAAGTTTAGCCCGCCGCAGCCATTTGCCTTCGACTCCAGATTTTGAACTGATTCTTCCAACGCATGAAGAACCTCTTTAACGCCACCCGCTACCGTGCCATCGCCGCCGATCTGGCGCAACACACTGGAAACTTCGATGCGAAACGCTTTCTGAAGCTTTGCCTCGATGGTCTCGAGCAACGCGAGCTCATGGACCGGATGCGTCAAACCGCGATCGCATTTGAGAGCTCCCTGTCCGGCTCGTTTCAATCCAAGGTCAAAGTGCTCCGCGCCCACGCGCCATCGGTCGGGCACAACTTCGCCGGCATCTGGCCGTGCGAATTTGTCGCGCTCTTTGGTTTGGACGATCCAGAGTTTTCACTCACCGCACTCCGCGATCTCACTCAATATGGCTCGGCTGAGTTCGCAGTGCGACCGTTCATCGTTCGCGAACAAACCGCGACTCTCGCCATCATGCGCAGATGGGCCGGCGATGCCAACGAACACGTGCGCCGCCTCGCCAGCGAAGGATCACGCCCTCGCCTCCCCTGGGGCCAACGCCTGAACTCGCTCGTCGTCGATCCCGCACCGACAGCATCGATCCTTGAGGCACTCAAGTCCGACCCCTCGCTCTATGTGCGCAAATCCGTCGCCAACCACCTCAACGACATCACCAAGGACCATCCAGAGTATGCGTTGGATATCGTCGAGTCCTGGGATCGCGCCAATCCGCACACTTCGTGGATCATCCGCCACGGCATCCGCACGCTGATCAAACAGGGCCACCCGCGCGCGCTCGCCCTAGTCGGCGCCGGAGCCACCCCCAAGCTCGACATCTCTGACTTCAACGCCTTGCCCAAACGCCTGGAACTTGGCGATACGCTCACACTTTGCGCCACACTGACCAACCCCACCCGACGCGCCCAAAACCTGGTCATTGACTACGTCATGCACTACGCGCGAAACGGCGGGAAAACCTCCGCCAAAGTCTTTAAATGGACCGCTCAGGAACTCGCCCCCGGTGCGGCGATTACCTTAACCAAACGGCAGGTCATCCGTGATTTCAGCACCCGGAAACACTATGCCGGCCCACATCGGGTCGAACTGCAAATCAATGGACAACGCTTCGCCGAGTCGGAATTTGTAGTTTTCACTAATTTATCATAATGAATAAGTTGGCAACGGTATGGTAGATTTTAATTGCGAAACGCAACGCGTGCCATACCGTATATGGCATCATGAAAATGACCATGCATATTGATGATGAGCTCCTCGAGCGCGTCATCCGCGACTACGGTTTTGAAAGCAAGACCGAGGCGGTGGAGGCCGCGCTGCGCGAGATGGATCGTCAGGCCCGCATCCGCGAGTTTCGCAAGAACGGCCTGGGCTTTACTCCGGACGAATTGGCTGCGGCAGTTGATCCGTATTACGATGAGAAACTCGGCCATAACGTTTATCCCCCCGGCCACACTGTAGCCGAAGACTCCGAGCCATATGGATCTACCGATCCTCGTTGATTCCAACATCTATATCGGGCTCATGCGGCGGCGGATTGATCCCGTCGCCGCATTGTTCGAGCACTTCGATTCGGTGAATCTGGTGACCTGCGGCATGGTGCAACTGGAGGTATTGCGCGGCATTCGCATCCCCGCGTTGAGCAAACGCGTGCGCGAGTTCATGAGTGTGATGCAATACGTGCCTTCCGATCACCGGCTTTGGGACGAGGCAACCGAGATTGCCTGGGCTTGCGACCGACGCGGGCATGTGATTCCCGGTCCCGACGCCGTCATCGCCGCCTGCGCCTTTCGCAAGGGAGCTTCAGTTCTGACCAACGACCAAGACTTCGACCGAATCCACGGGCTTCATGTTCTGCGACTGCCCGACCATCTGCGTTAAATAACCATGTTTTCCGCCACGCTCCTTACCCTCGTCTTTGACACCAACAACCGGCTGGCCGTGCAACCCGGTCCGGACGGGCTTGTGCCCGCGGAGGCCACTCGTTTTACGGATCTGATCCGCGGTCCAGACGGTTTTCAATTCACCCACAACGGCGAGGAGCATGACGTGCGTTTTGCCCAGAGCGGTTCGATTCCCTCGGGGGTCGAATTTCAGTCACTCGAACAACTGTCCAAGGGAGCCGTTTCCCCGTTATTGCGTGTGCTGATTCCCGCGCTCGAGCCACACCTGATTGCCATCCCCTACCTGCATCTCGGGCCCAATGATTTTATTTACAAATTCCGTCCCGAGAGGGAACGCAACCCGGCCATCTACGCTGGTCACGCCGAGTCGGCGGCGCTGTATCAGTCTCAACTGTGCGCGGCCATCAAGACCCTGGCCCGCCGCCACGAACGCAGCGCGGCCGAGCCGGTGGCCCTGGATTTCGGCGCGGTTCATTACCTGCTGCCGAGCCATTTCGGATTTTGCCTGGGAGTCAAAAACGCGATCGAGCGAGCCTACGAAACGCTCGCGGCCAATCCCGGCAAACGGGTCTTCATGCTCTCCGAGCTGATCCACAACCCTTTCGTCAACGAAGACCTGCTTCGTCGCGGTCTACGTTATCTGCAAAGCGACAAGGGCGTGCCGTTCACCGCCTCCGGGGCCAAAGTCACCGAGGCCCATCCGGAGGGAGAGCCAATACTTTGGGATACCCTCACCCCGGAAGACATTGTGATCATTCCCGCCTTCGGCGCGACCGACGAAGACAAACGCCGGCTCGTGCGCAAGGGGCTGGCGGTCTGCGCCTACGACGCCACCTGCATGCTGGTGGAAAAAGTCTGGAAGGCGGCGCGGGCGTATGGGAAAGACGGTTACAGCGTAGTCATCCACGGCAAGGCCGAGCACGAGGAGACCAAGGCGACGTTTTCCAACACGCGGCGATATGCCCATGCGGTGATTGTCCGCAACCTCGCGGAGGTTCGCCAACTCGGCCAGATCATCGCCAGCAATGATCCGCGGGTTCGCGCCCGTTTCTTTGATATTTTTGCCGGACGGCACACTCCGGGTTTCAACGTGGATCACGACCTCGATCGCGTGGCGGTGGTCAACCAAACCACGTTGCTCATGAACGAGACCCGCGAGATCACCGAACACCTGCGCTCGGTTTATGCGGCCAAATTTGGGCCGGACTCCGCCGGAGAAGCTCAACCGCGGGTCGGCGGCGGCGGACGCAGCGACACGCTTTGTTATGCGACCCAAGTCAATCAGGACGCCCTCGGCCGGGCACTCTCCGAACCGATCGACGCGGCCTTTGTCATCGGCGGTAAAAATAGCTCAAATACCTACCAGCTCTACCGGCTGTGTAAGGAAAAACTGGGGCCGATGGCCTTCTTCATTCAAAGCGAAGCCAACATCATGTCGCTCGGCGAGGTCGAACACTACGTCTTCCCGGCACACGGTCCGGTCAGCGGCGGCCACTCCGAGATCCATCCACTCTGGCCGGAAGGTTCCGGCGACCGGCCTCGTCGCATTCTGATCACGGGCGGAGCCTCCTGTCCCGATGGTTTGATTCAACAGGTGATCTATCGACTGAACGGTCTGCTCGCATCGTCAGGGATCAGATCGGCGGCCGAAGTTCTGGCGGACTTGTCGGACAATTGATCAAAACCTGCCGGAAGGGCATCGCACAACAACGCCCCGGCAACGTTGCCTATATGTCACCGGATCGCGGTGCGGCTGTGACAATAAGGTGCGACAGTTGGCACGTGCGCCCCCTGATATTGAGTGTCGATGATGAACGGGATGTCACCCGTCTGGTGGAATTCCACCTCCACCGGGCCGGCTACGACGTGATGACCGCGGCCAATGGACGCGAGGCACTGGAAGCTGTGCTCGCGCGGCGGCCGACCTTGATTTTACTGGATTTGATGCTGCCGGACATCGATGGCTTTGGCGTCTGTGAGATCCTTCGCCGACAGCCGGAAACCGCGACCATTCCCATTATATTGCTGACGGCCTGGGCGACGCCGGACGCGCGCGATGTTGGGTTGGATCTGGGGGCGCTGGATTACTTGACCAAGCCCTTCAGCCCGCGGGATTTGGTGGCACGCGTCAACCGCCTGATACCACTCGAAACTGGTAATTGAGTTTCGCTGGCTTCGGTTAAAAGCGACGGGCAGGCTGGTGTTTTTATGGACAAGGAATGCATCCGCACCGCCGTGCTCAAAGCCCTGCAAGACGAACTCGATCGCCAGACCGGGGCCGCGCTTGAATCCAAAGCCGAGGCCACCAGCCAGGAGAGCAAGGCGGAACACAAATACGACATGCGCGCCCAGGAAGCCGCCTATCTGGCCGAGGGCCAGGCACGTCAGGCGGCGGAAATCGCCAATGCACTCGAAGTCTACAGAAGTCTATCCATGCCCGACCGCCCTGGTGGCCCCGCCGATCTGGGGAGCGTCATCGCCCTGTCCAACCAAGGACGGCTGCAACACTATCTGCTCGGCCCGGCCAGAGGCGGATTGGATATCACCGTAAACGACATCAATATGACCGTGATCACACCGGTCTCACCGCTCGGCCGACAACTGCTCGGACGCCGCGAAGGCGACAGCGTGATGCTCCCGGGACGGACCGGTGCCGTTTCACATCGGGTGGAATCTGTCATATAATCGGAGATTACGTTGCGCCATGGCGGCCGATGCCTTTTGCACGAGCATATGTTGATCAGGTTCATCTGGGGATTTTTTCTGACGCTGGCTATCAGCGTCCACGCCATGCCGACGGAGTTGACCAAGGCTCTGGCCGATTTTCGCGCCGACGGTCCTCGGGGTTGGGCTTTCACCCAAAGCACTTCCTCGGCTTCACACAGTCTGGTCGAACGCTACGATCCGCTGATTCGGGCTCCTTTTAGTTGGAATTTGCTCACGAAAGACGGCCGCCAACCCACGGAAAAGGAGATGAACGACTACCGCGAAAAAGTCTCTTATCGCAGCAATGACGGCACTGCCAGTGTCAAGGACCAGATCATTCCCGAAACTTGCAAACTGGTTTCCGAAACCGACGAGAATTCTGTCTACGAGTTTAAACTCAAACCCGGCTCCGAGGATGACCACACCGCAGAGTTCATGACCGCGCTTTTCACGCTTCATCGACCCAGCGGAGCCATTACCCAAGTCGAGCTGGGCAACACCGAGCCCTTTTCACCAATGATCGCGGTGCAGATCACCGAGGCGCGCACCACCATGGATTACAGTATTCCCACGGAAGAGTGTCCTTCGCTCCTGCTCGGAGTGCACACCAAAGTCCGCGGTCGCGCATTCTGGCTTCGCTCACTCGACGACGATCTTTACGTGAAATACTCGGACCACGTTGACGTCAAAAAAGTCGTCGCCGCCAAGAAGGCCACGGAAACACCCTGAGCTCACAGGTTCAGAGAGTTTCCAGATATAACGCCTCATAGGCCTCGGAGGCACTGGCCCAGCCGAAGTCACGCGACATGCCGCGCTGCTGCACCGCCGACAGGACTGCGGGAGTCGAATAGAGAACCAAGGCCCGCTCCAAACCGGACTGCAGCCCTTCGGCAGTGGCGGGAAACGTAATTCCCGTCCCGGTCTCCGGCTGCTCATCAATATCGATCACGGTATCAATGAGTCCACCAACTCGGGAAACCAAGGGGAGCGTGCCATAGGCTTGGGAATACAATTGATTCAGTCCGCACGGCTCGAATTTGGAGGGCATCACAAAAAAGTCCGAACCAGCCTCCACCAGATGACTCATGGCTTCGTCGTGGCGGGCACTCAAAGCCACCTTGGCCGGATTCGCGGCCGCCAGCTTTTGCAGTGCCGCGGTCAATTCGGCGTCGCCAGTGCCCAAAATAATCAGGCGGCAGTCCTTTTTGGCAAACCAGGCGGCATTAGCCAAAACCAAGTCCACGCCTTTCTGTTCGGTCAAACGGCAAACCATGCCGAACACCGGCCCGCGGTAGGCCGGATCGAATCCATGGCGGGTCAACAACTCGGTGCGGCAAGTCCGCTTGCCTGCCAAATCAGCCGCAGAATAGGTCGCCGGAATCAGCTTATCCACCTCAGGATTCCAAACCAACGGATCGATGCCATTGATCAAGCCCACCAAATCTTCAGCACGGGTGGCGACCACCCCGTCCAAACCACAGCCAAATTCAGTCGTCTGAATTTCCTCGGCATAACGCGGGCTCACCGTGCTCACGCGGTCGGCAAACAGGATTCCCCCTTTCATCATGCTCATCTGCCCGTAGAACTCCACCCCGTCGATACCCATCAATTCCAGAGGCAGGTTGGTGTATCCAAAGGACTTCATCGGGAACACGCCTTGAAAGGCGATGTTGTGAATCGTGAAAATCGTTTTATCCACCAGCGTCTCTCCGTGGCGGGTCTCGGCATGCCTCAACAGCAGCGGCAACAACGCCGTCTGCCAGTCGTGACAATGCGCGATATCAGCCTGCAAATGGAAGGCACGCATCGCCTCGACCACACCTTTGGCAAAAAAAATGAAGCGCTTGTCGTTGTCCTCATAGTCGCGTTGCCCGTTTCCGTAGGGATTGCGGCGGTCGAAAAACTCATCCCGGCAAATTAGGTAAATCGTCAGATTTTTCTGCACAACGAGCTTGCGCACTTCGCCGCTCATGAACTCGCCGCCCATTTCGATACGAAGCTTTAACGTCGGGGTAACGTCGGTCCACTCGGGTAAATCCAGAACTTTACGATAGCCCGGCAGAAAAACTGACACTTCGTGTCCGCGACTCGCCAAAGTCGTGGTTAAAGCCCCGACCGCGTCCGCCAGACCACCGGTTTTGATGTAGGGATAGACTTCGCTGGCCGCATGGACGATTTTCATCGCGAAACCGTAGGCTGCACCGTTGCGTAATTCCATAGCAAAAAACGGCTCAGTTAACCCAAGCCTGTATCACCCATGAATCTTCGTGCCAGCATCCTGGAACATTTAGGATCCCCCGACTACCGCCCCGCAAACGACATGGCTCTGATGAGGGCCCTCAATATCCCCAAAAAATTCCGGGGACGCCTTACCCACGAAATCCGCCTGCTTCTGGCCAACGGTAAAATCCAGATGGTGCAAGGCGACCGCATCGCCATCGCCGGCTTCACCGGCACCAACCGCGGCCCGGATAAGGACGGCGGACCAGCAACCACGACAGGCCGCATCCAATTCCGTCAAAACGGTAACGCCTTGGTCATCCCCGAGGCCGACGCCACCAAGCCCGCCGTCGGCGACGCCATCCACATCCTTTCCGAAGACACCGGCACCGCCATTCATGGCGACCGCGTCGAGGTCGCGATCAACCCCCGACTCTCCCTTCGCCGCGATCGCAAGGGTGAAGAACAACGCGGCCGGGTCATGCGTGTGATCGAACGCGGCCGCGACACCATCGTCGGCACACTCAAACGCATCCGCTCCACCTACTACGTCGCGGCCGACGATCCGCGCTTCTTTCACGAAATCGCGGTCGGCGATCCAGCTTCCGCCCGCCTCGAATCCAAACCCGAGGTCGGCAACAAGGTCGTGGTCAAACTCCACGAGTGGACCAACCGTCACCAACTCCTCGAAGGCGAAATCACCGAGGTCCTCGGCCAGACGTTCGAGCCCCGGGCTGAGCTGCTCGGCATCTACCGCAAATACAACCTCGACCCGACATTCCCCGAAGCCGTCCGCGCCGAGGTTGTCGACCTGCCCGACACCGTCCAGCCGCACCAGCTCAAGGGCCGTCGCGACTACCGCGACATCCCCACGTTCACCATCGACCCCGACGACGCCAAGGACTTTGACGACGCCCTCTCGATCGAAGACCTGCCCAACGGCCAGACGCGCATCGGTGTGCACATCGCCGACGTCTCCACCTATGTCCACCGGAACACGGCCCTCGACAAAGAAGCCCAACGCCGCGGCAACTCCACCTACCTCGTCGGCACGGTCATCCCCATGTTGCCGGAGAAGCTCTCCAACGGGCTTTGTTCATTAGTCGAGGCGCAGGACCGTCTCACCAAGGCCGTCTTCCTTATCTTCGACGGCAAGGGCCGTCTCCAGCACACCGAATACGCCGCCACCGTCATCCGCAGCCGCAAACGTCTGACCTACAAACAGGCCTACGCGTTACTCTTTACCGACGACCTCGCACAAATTCGCACCCTGCCCCGTCCCGCCAAACATCAGACCGGCTCCACCGGACGCGCCCTCGATTCGCTGTCCGACCAAGAGCTCACCGAGTTGCAAGGTTGGGTCCGCCAACTCTGGTCCATCGCATCGGTCCTGCGCAAAGATCGCATGGCCCACGGCTCGCTCGACCTCGACATGCCGGAGACCAAAATCTTCGTCGACGAAGAGGGCTACGCCGATCGCCTCGAGCTCATCCACAACGACGAAAGCCATCAACTCATCGAAGAGTTCATGCTCTCGGCCAACGAGGCCCTCGCCCGCCTGACCAAATCCCACCGCCTGCCGTCGCTCTACCGCGTGCACGACGAACCGGACGAAGACCGCTTGAACGAGCTGCGCGAACAGCTCGCCACCCACGGTATCATGACCGGCGACCTGACCATTCGCTCGGAGATCACCCAACTCCTGAGCACGCTTGATGAACATCCCCAGGGTCACACCCTGCGCACCCAGCTTCTGCGCAGTCTCAAAAAAGCCTGCTACCGCGCCACGCCCGACGGTCACTACGGCCTGAACAAAACCGACTACACTCACTTCACCTCGCCCATCCGGCGTTACGCGGACTTGGTGGTGCATCGTGTGCTTGAGTATCACCTCATCCAGACTGGCGCGTTCCCCAAACCCGTCGACTACGACTTCAAGCCCACCGCCGGCGGCATGGACAGCATGGCCGAGCACATCAGCCTCACCGAAACCAACTCGCAGGAAGCCGAGCGCGAGAGCGTGAAGATCAAACAGCTCGAATACTTCGAGCGCGAAATGGCCAAGCCGCAGCCCGCCAGCTTCGAGGCCATCATTACCGACGTTCGCCAACACGGCGTCTTCATCGAGCTGACCCAGTCGATGACCTTTGGTTTCATTTCGACCGCCGCCATGGACGGGGACTTCTATGTGCTCAATCCATCGGGCGACGCCTTTGTCGGTCGCAAGACCAGACAAACCCTCGGCATCGGCACCCGCATGCAGGTTTACGTTGCCAAGGTCGACCGCGTAAAACGCATGCTCGACTTCCGGCTCGCCACCGATGCGCCGGTCAACACCGCGCCCACACCCACCAACCCCGATCCTGCCGCCTCGGCCAAGGCTCCCGGAAAATCCGCCGCTCCGGACAACCGCCAACGTCCGCCACGTCATCCGCGCAAGGGTCAACGCCCCGACAAATCCAAGGGCGAACCAGCCAAACAATCCCGTCCGGAAAAACACCAGCCCGAGCGCGCCCCCAAGGTCACCGTGCAAGCGGTCAGCCGTTCCGACGATCGTCCCGTATTCCAGCTCAAGAAACACGCCAACGCCCCCGAAGCAGGCGCCCCGATGTTTGCCCCAAAGATCGGTGCCAAACCCGGCCCCAGCAAAAAGGGTAAGCCCAGCAATCAGGACCGGACCAAGCCGCGCACCAAATCCAAAGCCGCCCCCAGGGCCGCTTCGGAAAAGCCCACCCCCAAATATAAGCCGCCGGCAGACAAGATTGTTCCCCCTTCCCGGAAAAAACGCCGCCGCTAAATCCCCTGCGTTTTTGCATTGCCGGCACCAGCCGTCAGAGTGTTTCCAGCCATGTCACACTACACCTTCGCCAACACCTTCCGCGCACTCTACAGTCAGGCCGTCTCCGCCTACTCCTCCGGCCAACGCGGGGCCGATACGGTCTTCGATTCCGACGCCACCACGTGGCTCGAGTCCAACGGCCTCACCGCCCAATACCTCTACGACTACGCCGAGGATGAAAACAACTACGGCGAGCCCGGCTACGAGCACGCCCTCTCGATCGAGCTGATTCGTCGCGACTACTTCATCAACGTGCAACGCGGTCTGGCTTCGGGCGTGATGGCCGATCCCGCAGCCTGGCCCGCCAAGGATGCCCAACTTGAGGGGATTGTCTGGTTGCCGCGCATCCTACCCAAGGCCCGCGCCAAACTTCGAGGTGAACTGCCCGAATCCATGATGTATGGCTGCGGTGGTGACCGGAAGTTTTTCAAGGCCAACGACATTCTGCCGGCCGAATTTCTCAGTCTGATCTGGCGCACCGGCAATGATGACCAAGCGGTCCTCGCGTGGGTCAAGAACCGGCTTGGCCGACCGGAGTGAGTGCCGGAGAAAGCGGCAGTTGCACCACCACCATCAGTCCGGTCTTATCCGTCCGGTTTTCGGCGTAGATAACGCCGCCATGCAGATCAACGATACTCTTGCAGATCGCCAACCCGAGCCCGTGACCGGCGATTTTTCCATGTTGATCGGCGACTTTATGCTGATGCCGCACAAAGCGCTCAAAGACACGTTGTAGCATCGCTTCGGGCAATCCGGGTCCCTCATCCGTGAGCACCAGTTGCCACCCGTGCGGGCCTTTCGATGACGCGAGACTGATCTTGGCTCCGGCCCCGCTGACATTCAGTGCATTCCCCAGCAAATTAAGCAGCAGTTGGCGCAGCATCGGTCCCTGAATCCACACTTCGCCTTCGTCGTTACGATCAACCGTGAACACGACGCCACGATCCTCCGCCAAGACAGAGGCGTCTTCAGCAAAGGCATTGATCAATGCCGGCATTGATTGGGTGCGCCGGTCCAATTGCAGCACGCCACCCTCGGCCTTGGCGATGAACAGCAGACTTTCGATAACCTGATTCATCCGATCAATTTCCTCCATGAGATCAGCCAACATGTCGGCGGCATCAGAGTTACACTCCAACTTCCCCCGCAGCTTTTCGGCATTCAATCGGATCAACGCCAGCGGCGTCTTCAGCTCATGCGAGGCATCGGCCGTAAAACGACTCACCTGTTGAAAAGAATCCTCCAGCCGGTCAAACATCCGGTTCAGTAATTGCACGAGTTCGGACAATTCATCCCGTCCTTCCGGCAACGGAATTCGCTCGGTCAGATTATCGGAACCAATTCGTTGGGCAGTCGCACGAATGGAACGCACCGGCCGCAGGGTCAGCCGGCTAAATCCGTAACCGAGTAAAAGACTGAGCCCTCCGGTCCCGAGCACCAAGCTCCCGGCGATGCGCACATACTGATCTAAAAACCGATGCATCGAAGCCAGTGGACTGGCGATTTGGATATACCAGTCTCCATCGTGAAACTCCGACATAAATACCACCCCGACCGACGTGATCGAGGCCGTCGTGTGAAGCTTGCTAAAACTCAGGTCCGGCAGAATGGCATTCCCCAGATTTTCCGACCGGAAAACGATGTCCCCGCTCTCGTTGTGGATCTGCACGAAATACAACTTCGCGTCACTTTCCGTGTCATGCAGAATTCTTGAGCTTAAATCTTCACGGCTTGTCACCGGTGCCTCTTCGATCAATTCCGCCAATTCCCGGGCTTCGGATTCATGCAACAACTCCAATCCCCGCAACATCTGTTGATTCAGCAACCACCCGCCGACAATCAGCACGATGGCCGTGGTCGTGGTTACCAACAGGGCGAACTGCACCATCATCCGGCCGGTAAGGGTCCGCATCATGTCAGTTGATATCCACTGCCCCGCACCGTCTTAAACAACGGAGCCGATTCGGTTTCTCCGGGAAACTTTTGCCGGAGACGCCGCACATAAACATCGATCAAATTGGTCTCCAAATCATAAGGGGCATCCCAGACCCTTTCCGCGATCAACGTGCGGGTCAGCACCCGGCCTGCGTTTTGTAAGAACAACTCCAGCAACGCAAACTCGCGGCTCGTCAACTCGACCGGCTTGCCCTGCCAGCTTGCGATGCGCGCCAATAAATCCAGTTGGATTCCCCGATGTTCCAAACGGGTGGTTTTCACCCCGGCCTGGCGGCGCAGTAACGAACGCACCCGTGCCACCAACTCATCCATGCCAAACGGCTTCGGCAGGTAATCGTCGGCGCCTAGATTCAAACCACGAACCCGATCGGCCAACGCATCCCGGGCACTTAGAATAATGACCGGCTCGTTAAACCCAGCTGCCCGCCACTCGCGCAAAAGCTCCAACCCGTCGCCATCGGGAAGCCCGAGGTCGAGCACGATTGCATCGTAGGAACTCTCCGCCAGGGCGTCCCGGGCGGCGGCACAACTGCCCGTCACCCGAACCGTGTAGCTTTGTTCGGAAAGCGCGCTTTCCACAAACTGGGCCACTTTGCGTTCATCTTCGACGATCAGTATCTTCATGGAGTATTCCCAGCATCGTGGAGGGCAACCACCAGACGTGCGAGCGAAACCACTTCGGCGTCGGTTAACGTCTCATGGCCCGCCATGGGCGTGCCTGAAACCCCGAATTTTATGGTGCGCGCTACCTCGGCCTTGGTTCCCTGTATACGTCGCCAACCCAAGGCAAAGTCCCGTGGTGGAACCACCAGTGTTGCCGCCACCATGCCATCGCCCCGCCCGTTCGTGCCGTGACAAGGCGCGCATAACGACCCGAACAGCTTTGTTGCATCTATCTTCAGAATATCGGCCTCGGCAATTTCAGGCGTCCAGACGGACACCGCCTCCCGACGTTCCGCTTCCGTCTCGGCTCCGAGCGAGGCCAGATATTCCACCAGATCGTTCCCGCGACTATCGTCACCACGAAACAAATACGCATAGGCAGGCATCCGGGAACTCCGGACCAGCGTGCGGGGCGCTTGCAGATGGATTCGATTCCACTCCGGTGAGCGACGATTGCCCACATTGGTCAAATCAGGACCTTGTCGACGATTACCATACAGCGGCGGACGATCAGTCACCGCTGCGTCCAACGGACGGGCCGGCCCCCACCACACCACATCCAGAGTGCCGGGTCGCACATACTGTGAATGGCAATGAATACAGCCCTCGGCAATATAGACCTCGCGCCCACGCGCGATCGGATCGGCCTTCACCCCGATGCAAGTCGCCAAGATAAGCGCCACCACCGCGACGGGTTGTCGTAACAACCGCCACCGCCAAACCATCGCCAGTCCCAGAACAACTCCGCTGACCGGCGCAAACCAGACAGGGATACTCGACAACCCCTGTGCCATGCCGATGCCCAACGCGGAACCGATCCAGCCCGAGATTGCATAAACTGCCGCCGCCACCCATGGCCTCCCCAAGCGGGCCGGCACATAAACCAACAGCGCCGAATATAGGGACACCCCCGCAATATACGGCCAGGCCGCACCGCCGGCCGCTTCACCTTTCTTCCAGGCGAGCGCCACGCAGGCACCGGCCAACAAAGCCCACGCCAACCAAGCTACCGCCCGCAGGCAACGCAGCTGCAAGGCCCAGCCCGTCCAGATCGCCGCAGCCAGGTGCACACAGGCATTCATCACCAACCGGCAATCGCCTGTCCAGGTCGCTGTCCGCAGAGACGACTCATGCTGAATCACCGCAAACGCGGCCGAGTCCATCCAAACCAACGCCGCAAGTGCCACCACCCAACGCCACCAGCTTCCACTGAAGTCATCAGCGGCAACGACCTCGGCACCGTCAGTCAACGCATAGGTCGAGACCACGCCCGCCACCACCGCGAGGACCGCGATCCAAGTCTGTGCGACCGGACTCACCGAAAACACCCCCGGCAGATTGCAGATCGCATAGGCCAGCCCGGTGCCCAGTCCACAGACCCAACCCAGTCGGGGACCGGCCACGGTTCGCAGGCCGGAAGCCAACGTTACCGTCAGCCCGCCCAAAGATACGCCGACGATGAATCCCAAAGCCGCCCAGACCCGCCAGCCGTCAACCGCTCCCGACAACATAGCCGCCAGACCGGCAAACACCGCACAGGCGGCAAACCAACCGCGAAGTCGGACGCGCCATTGCTCGCGAGAAAAGGTTGCCGCCGCCAACGCACTGCCAGCCACTCCGCCGGCACCGAGCCCGCCCATGATATTTAGCACTCCGTCCGCATCTGCCACCTGTTGCGCCAAGGCAAGGAAGGCGAACTCCGCAAAAATCAAAAAATAAACATAGGTCGCGGCCACGATCGCCACGGCCGGCCAAATGCGCCGGCTCATTGACGCCACTCCTTTCGGGACAACACCCAAAGTTGCAACGCAACCAACCCCAGGTCCGTCGCCGGCACACTCGCCCACATCCCGCCAAGCCAGCCATTCCAAATCGCCGCCGCGCTGTAGCAACCCGCCACCAATCGAAACACCAATGTGAACTTTAGCACCGCCACCAAACGCGTTTCCAATTGTAACCCGCCATCACGCACCGCCAGCAGATAGCTGGCCCCCACCGCGCCGACAAAGGCACCCACCCAACGCAGATACACCAACGCCTCCGCTCCGGGCACGGGCACACGCATGAGCTCCAGTGTAACGACCGGCGCAAACACCAGAGCCAGACCGGTCGCGAAGTCCATCGCACCGACTGCCGCCACGCCCAACCGGACTCGATTCAGCCATTTGTTTTTCATATCGCAGGCACCCCTTCGTTTTTTGTTACCCAGGCGGCACGGAGCCAGTTCGCCGAAACCAACCACATCACCACACCGGCCAACAGGCGCACGCCATACACTGCCTGCACCCAAATTTCCCCGCGGAAAAACTCGCCGGCGCGACCCGTCTCGAACCATCCGCCAACCAACAACACCGCGACCATGCCCCCAGTCGCCACCTGCCAGGCCACAAAGTAACCATAATGGTTACTTTGTCCGGATTTACCTGGAGCCAAACTAGTTAGGATGGCCATATTCATCGCCGTCACCAACCCAGCCATCGCCAGATGCGCATGAGCCACCAGTCCGTTGGTAAACTTCAACCGCTCCAACACACCCGGCAGAAAGGTCACCCAACCGGTCACCACCAACAACGCCCACCACACAAACGCCGCAGCCAGCCAACGGCGGGCTTCAGCCGGCCACTTGAAACCGCGAAAATAACTCCACGCCATCGGCACCCATACGATCAGCATGCCGAGCCCGACGATTTGCCCAAACGCGTGATGCGAAGCATTGCCGTGATCGATCACCGCAAACACGCCGAACGATGCAGCCAGCGCCAAACCAAAGCCAAGTCGCCCTACGCACCGTGCGCCGACACTACGGCCCATGCCCAGCATTTCCGGCAACATCCCAAACACCAAAACAATCCCCAGCGTGGATCCCAAAAGCGACGCTCCGGTCGCACCGCCGCTGTCCGGGTTCACCGCCGGATAAACCTCCCGGCCAGCCGACCAGTAGAGCACCGAAGGGACGGCCAAAAGTCCGAGCAAGGCGATTGTCCGAGCCCAGGTGGGTTTGCGCCAAAACAACCCGTGGGTCGCCACGACCGTCCACAGCACCACCATCGCCAACGGTAGCAGAGGACGCGACCAGCCGTGCCAGTCCAAAAAAAGTTTTCCGCTGGTCACGCCACCCAGCCAGGCAACACCACCAAGGACCAACGCGAATGACCACGCTCCGAGTGCCACCCGTGCATGCATAACCACTCCCGGATGTTTTGCCACCAGACACCACGCCATCAAAGCCCCGACCAACGGCAACGAACACCAGCCGTAGAGTTGCCAATTCATATGGAGCGGCATCCAACGACCATAGCTCAACTCGCCCAGCCAGTTGCCCGCGTCGGGCCAGAGCAACAAAGTCGCCAACCAAAGTCCCACCGTATTGGCGGCAAGCAACCAAGCCAACGCGTGGCGACGGACGGTAAGTGCTACGGCCTCGGGAATCATTTCAGGCCACCTCGGTCAGGCAACCATTGCGCATGCGTAAGATGCGGTGACACGCCTCGGCAAAACGCCGTTCATGCGTCGCCAACACCACCGCGATACGATCCCGTTCCGCCAGTTCCTTGAGTAGCGCGAACACGGTGTCACCGGTCTGTTCATCGAGCGAACCGGTGGGTTCGTCGGCGAGCAACAGGTGCGGATTATGCATCAGCGCACGGCAAATCGCCACCCGCTGCCGTTCGCCGCCGGACAGGTCCTGGATGCGATGTCCGAGCCGATGGCCAAGCCCCACCCGGTCGGTCAACACCTTGATCCGTGCGGTCGTCTCCGACGCCGGCCGGTTAGAGGCCAGCGCCGGCACCGCCAGATTTTCACTCACGGTCAAATCCGCGATCAGGTTGTGCAGTTGAAACACAAAGCCCAGATGCTCGCGTCGCAGTCGCAACCGGTCGCTTTCTTTGGCCGGATTCAGTCCACAGACAGTCATGGTCCCGCCATCCGGCATATCCAGTCCGCCGAGCAGGTGCAGCAACGTGCTCTTGCCCGATCCCGACGATCCCCACAACGCGACGATCTCGCCGGCACGCACCGTCATATTAACATCCTGCAAGACCGGGATGCTCCCGTTGTCGTAGGCTTTGTCGACATGCTCGACGCTAATCAGAATTTCACCGCGATCATTCATAACGCAAAGCCTCCGCCGGTTGAATGCGCGCGGCAAAACGCGCGGGATAAATCGCCCCGGCCATCGCCGTGATCAGTGCCGTGGCCACGATGCCAAACATTACCGGCACCTGCAGACTCGCCTGCACATATCCGTTGAATTGCGGCACCTGTTCAAGGCCGGCCAGCAACGTAAGTCCGATGGCAAAACCCACCACCAGTCCGACCGCCGCGATGGCCGCCGCCTCACCAAGAATCAGCGCCGCCACCTGCCCTTGGGAAAACCCGCACACCCGCAACACCGCGATCTCACGGATGCGACTGAAGACCGAGAGCAGCATCGTGTTCGCCACGCCGAGACCACCTAGGAAAAAGGCACAGATGCCCACCGCCCACGCAGTGAGGTTCAGAATTTTGAAGCTGTTATAACTACGGCTGAACTCGCGATTTTCCAAAGCTGTCAGCCCCGACTCGGCCTTCTCGATCGACGTCTTGAAAACATCCGTCGCATTACGGTCCTTCAACTTTACCGCGACCACCGAAACCGCGCCCTCGCGGTGAAAAAACGACTGGGCATCGGCCAGCGGCAAAAATACGCCACCGTCTTCAAACCCGTTCTCGTTTTTTAAAATGCCCGCCACGTGAAAGGTCCCTCGGCCGATCTCAATTTCATCACCCTGCGACGCCTTCATAAACCCAGCCGCACGATGCCCGAGAAATACCCGCCCTTCGCCCGCGACAAAATCCGCCCGGCTGCCGCTTTCCCATTCGCCCTGCTTGAGTCGCGGATCATCGGCTTCCACGCCAAAACAGGTCACCACCGGATGCCCGGGGGCCGAGACGATTCCAAATAACAACGGGTGCGCCTCAACTACATCCGGACGTTCGCGAATCACCGCCACCTGCTCGGTCGTGACCGAACTAAAAAACAGATCCGACACATTACGCTCAAACACCAGCACGTGGCTGTCGTTGGAAAGGATACGTTGAAACATGCCGATGGCACCCGTGACGATGGCCAGGATCGCCAACATCGCCGCCACGCCAAAGGCGATCCCGGCCACGCCGATCAACGCCCGCATGCGGTGTCGTCGCAGATTAGTAAATACAAGGGAGAGAAAACGCATCGTATCCGGTGGTTTCAGGCGGCTTGCGCCGCATTGGCCAAGGCAGTGATCGGGGTGGAAAACTCGACATGAAACGCCAGCAGGTAACTCCAACGCTCCGGCCTGCTTGCCATCAATCCCGCCAGCGCTCGTTGCGATTGGATCATCAACCGGCCGATCCGGTGACGCGTTGCCGGCACACCCAACGCGTGGGCCAGATTCGGACGGTCGAGGACATGGTCACGACCGGCGGTTTTGCCCGAGTCGACGCTGCCGCCAAGTGCATCCTGAAGATCATCCGCCGCTTGGAAGGCCAGTCCCCAATACACGCACAATGATTTCAACGCACGACGTTCCACCGCATTCGGCTCAGCCAGCAAACCCGGAAAATAAACCGCCAGCCAAAACAATGACCCGGTCTTGGCCGCGGCGATCCGGCTGATCGACCGCGCGGAACGATCAGTTGCGCCAAAGTTTAAATCCCGGGCCTGACCACCCACCAAACCCGACAACCCCAGACTGGCATCAATGCACGCGGTGGCCTGCAGGCGAAGGTGCACGGGATGTCCGGCAAGAGAAAACCCGATCAAGGCATAGGCCCGGTTGATCAATGCCAGCGCGCCCAACACCGTGGCGGCTTCGCCATGCAAGCGATGGGCACAGGGCAGGCCACGACGTGCCCCAGCGTCATCCATACACGGGAGGTCATCAAAAAGCAGTGAGGCCACATGGAAGTATTCAACCGCGCAGGCCAGGCCCGCTGCCGCGGCTTCATCAAGGCCCTGGGTCAAGGCGCCGGCATACACCAGCCGCGCGCGAACGAGCTTACCGGGGTTGCCGGTCGTCATGGCCAACACATCACGCAGCAATGGATCGGTGTCGGTGGCGGACGGACGATTTTCAACCAATGCCGTCGCCAGACGTTCGCACAGGGCAGGTGTATTCATGGGACTGGTTATTTAACAATAACCTCGGGACGACCCTGAATATGGAAATGCACCACCAGTTCCGGATCAACCCGGAGAACCATGAATTTCCGAATGACCGGGAGATCAAAGTCCCGGGTGTCAATGTTGGCCGTCCCGTCCACCGCCGTCAGCGCACCATCCTGATAAAATGAAACCGGGAAAGTCAGCTTATGCGCCACCCCGTGAAACTTCAGTGTGCCGGTTGCCTGCTGGGTGCCATCCTCGGCCGCGGCAATGGAGATCAGCTCAAAAACCACATCCGGATGGCTCGGAGTATCCTGCCAGAGGTGCATCTGACGATCACGCTCATCCTTGCCCGTCTTCAGGTCGTTAAACTTAAAACTGATTTTTGCCGACTCCACTTTGCCGTCGGAATCAAACCGGATGTCGGGATCAAAATCGGCAAGGTGACCGGTGAACGAGTCGACCGTCGCATGCACGTCGACATCGATGTGCGACTCGGTCTTGTCGACCTTCAGCTTCATCGGGGCGGCCAGTGCCAAAACCGGCAGTAAACCAAGAACGATCAGGAAAGTTTTCATGGGGATCCAGCCAACATGGACTCCCGGGGTGAACCCTACATGAACAGCAGATTAATTTTCATTCATTCCGGCGGCTCCGGTTATGTTTCCGGTTACCCGAAAGACGCGCCGCCAGAGTAGAAAAATAATCCACATGGCCAATGCGGTGACCACGGTGTGACTGAGATAATGAGCGCCCTTCAGCATTTGATAACCGCCCATCCAACTCCCGAGAGCCACGCCGATCAGCAGTCCGATTTTTTGGCCGCGACGACTGGCAACCAGTCCCGCCAGACTCATCAAGGCATAGCCGCCGCTCGCATGCCCGGCGGGAAAACAACGCCCGCGCTTGGCCGGACGATCCCCCGCGGGATACGCCTGACAAACCAGCACATAGGGCGCATTTCCGCCGTAACGACGAATTTGGGAGGGACAGAATACATTGGTGGTGGACTTGCCCAACGCAATGAGTGCGGGCCCCGTCGCCACGGTGGCAATCACCACCCACAGGCAGGCCCGACCCATGGTCCAAGGCAATACACGCCGCCGCCAACGGTCAGGCCCGGACGCGATCACGATCAATCCAACCGAAAAAATGATGAGCAGCAACTTGGGCCCGGTATAGGCAAACACTCCGGGCCAGAAGGCATCTGCGTCGATCATCCAGGTGCCGGTTGGGAAATCAAAAAGCAGGTCCTGAATCCACAAGTCGACGGGCGTGAGCTCAAAGACGGTGAACAACAGAAGTAGCGCGACGACGGTCGCCCAAAGCGTTCGATCCATCCACTGTCGTGCGGGATGGCTGGCTTGGGATTTATTTGATTTTGGCACGCCCGGAAAATGCCTCAAGTTCGTCCGCGGTAAACGCGAGGTAAGTGCGCTTTTTAAACATTCGACTGGCGCTCTCGTAGTAGGAAATGGCGAGATCAACTTCACCACGGTCCAGCGAACGGGAGGTGGTTTCGGTGGTTTCCGCATCGAAATTATATTGAGCCTCCTGACGCACCGGTTTGAGCACAGTCAGGTGGCCGTCTTCATACAGACCAAGTTTTTGATAGTTTCCGATCAAAGCCCGGTGCGCGGCGCCCTCGGCGAGCACATTCCCGCCGTAAAACCGCGACGGATAGCTCCAGTGCAACAACCCGAGCAAGGTCGGCGCATAATCAATCTGACTGCAGACCTCCTTGACCCGGCCGGGAGCGATCTGGCCGCCTGGCGCGTAAATAAAAAGCGGGATTTGATAGTTCTCAACCGGCAACTCCGTCTTGCCGGCGACCGACGCGCAGTGGTCGGCGACGATCACAAAGATCGTGTTTTTAAACCAAGGTTTGCTGGAGGCATCCTGAAGGAATTTTCCAATCGCATAATCGGTGTATTTCACCGCTCCCTTGCGACCTGATTTACCAGAAGGAAGATCAATGCGACCATCGGGAAAAGTGTAGGGGCGGTGATTCGAGGTCGTCATCACGAAGTAGTGAAACGGCTTGCCGGTTGCGACGGATTCATCGGCCGCGGTCAGGGTCCAGTTGAACAAATCTTCGTCACAAGCGCCCCAGGCGTTGGCAAAGGTGACATCGCTGTCCTGCTTGGTGGGGCGGTCAATGACGCGGTATCCGTTGCCACCAAAGTAGGTGTTCATGTTATCGAAATACCCATTCCCGCCATAGATAAACGCCGTGTCGTAGCCCCGGGTGCGCAGCACGGATCCCAGCGTGAACAGCCCCGCATTGTTGGGTCTTTTGATTAAAGAACGACCGGGCGTGGGAGGGATTGAAAGCGTCAGCGCCTCCATGCCCCGGTCCGTGCGGGTGCCGGTGGCGTAAAACTGTTCAAAAAAGAGACTCTTTTCCGCCAGGGCATCGAGGTTGGGCGTGAGTTTGGAATGCTCATTAAACACTCCGAGGAACTTCGCGCTGAGACTCTCGACCGTGATTTGAATGATGTTCGGGTGCAGCTCATCGCCGGGATTATCAATCCAGCGAAGGGTATCCTCCACTGACGTGCCCGGAGGAATCGTGCTGCCGTCCTTGGCCAGCTCCCGATGCAAAATGGTGAACGACTCGGACTCGGGGAGGGTCGGGTAAAACTGTTGATAATTGAGTTCGTTGCTTCGGAAGGCCGCGAAAAACGACCAGATGCCGTTCTGGGCAAGCTCACGATTGTAGGTGTTTGGGAATGCCGGCAGACGGCTTAACGACAAGCCGGTTCCCAAGACCAACGCGGGCAGCAACCAACAACCCGCGCCAACGAGACGTTTTTTGAAGGGCTCGTCCGGACCGTCCAACCAACGGTCCACCCAGCCGGTGCGTAATAAGCCCGCGTAGAGCAGTGCACTGACCAAACCGATACCCGCAAAGATCGCCGGCATGGGATAGGACTCGCGAATATTGGCAATGACCTCCTGCGTGTAGATGAGGTAATCAACCGCGATAAAATTAAAGCGAGTGGAGAACTCGTCCCAGAAAAACCACTCCGAAGCCGCGATAAACAAGAGCCCCGCCGTGGCCGCCCAGAGTGAAAAATGCGCCACCGCCCTCGCCCACTGCCGCCGAAAAATACCAGCCGGCAACACGAGTAATAAAACCGCCACCGGACAGGTCAGCAGCAACGCCGTGGCAAAATCAAAAAGCAGCCCCCATCCTACCGAACTGACCAAACCCAGGCCATAATCAAACGACCAGAGCGACTGCAGGAACAGGGCGATACGGGTCAGCATCGAGGCTGTCATGACCATGCCGACCAGCAGCAGCACACCACCATGGCGACGCTCCAAGATAGATCCGAGAAAGGGTAGGCGAAATTTCATTAATAGGGAGATTACTCGCTCAACATGAACCCACCGTGAAAGCATTATTAATATTCCTTCATAATCCCTTACGTATTTATCGCGGGGCGGTTGCCAAGGACACCACCCAACGTTGAATTCCATCATGCCTGAAACCTCCGAGCTGATCCGTGCAAGTCGTCCCAAGGGGCGCTTTGCGAATCCGGGCGATCAGGGAGATCGCAGCTGGTTTGATGTGCTGAAATGGAAATTGACGAGTCGCGGCGAGCCTTGGCCAAAACAGGTTGAAATCAAACTGGCGAAAGTCGCCGCATCTCCTGAATCCAGGGTCCGGGCGACTTGGGTCGGCCACTCGACGTTCCTGCTTCAATTTCCCGGCTGCACGATCTTGACCGACCCGGTCTGGAGTCCCTGCGTCGGTCCGTTTGGCCGGGTCGGCATACGCCGCGTGCATGCCCCGGGAGTTACTTGGGAAAGCCTGCCTCCCGTCGACATCGTGCTGCTCAGTCACGACCACTACGATCACTGCGACCTCCCCACTCTGCGGCGTATTTCCGCACGCTGGCCGCGGGCACGGCTGATCACCCCGGCCGGATACGAAGACATTGCCCGCCGCACCGGCTTTACTCCGGAACGACACAGCGGAATCGACTGGTGGGAATCGGGCGAGCCCATGAATAACTTCACCATAACAGGCACCCCGGCCCGTCATTGGAGCAACCGGCTGAGCAGCGGTCGCAACCACCGCCATTGGGGCGGTTACCACCTGCGCGCCAACGATGGAACCACGGTCTTTTTTGCCGGCGATACCGCTTACGATCCGGTCATGTTTAAACAAATCCACGATGAACTGGGCGCTCCGAATCTTGCCCTGCTGCCCATCGGCGCCTACGCGCCCCGCTGGTTCATGCGCACCCAGCACTGCGATCCCACCGAGGCCGTAAAAATCCACCAGGAACTCGGCGTCAAACAAAGCGTGGCCATGCACTGGGGAACCTTTCCAATGACCGACGAAGGGCGCGAAGCACCACGCGTGGAACTGACCAAAGCCCTGGCTGCGGCAGCTTTGCCGCCAACTGCATTCATCGCACCGCATCCCGGCACGGTAATCGATTTGTAGAGTCAGCCATCCCCGGCTGATTTCATCAATATCTCCCCAATGCGCCGAGGACGGCGCACCTTACAGCCTGCTCCGTTCCCGTTTTCCTGAGCTCCACATTCAAAATCCGACTCACTCCAGCACCAGGTCCATCGGCTCGCCGGGCTCGGGTGGGATATCCAGAAACGGAGTATAGCGCTCCAGCCAGTCGTTGAGCTTCTTCAGGTAATAGTCGGGGTCGTAGGATTCGGTCGCCGCATTGTAACTGGCCAGTGGACGCGCCCGCTGCCAGTCGGACGTTTTACCCTTTTCCTTTTTTGTAATGTAATACTTCACCCGCTCGCCCATGCGCGGACGAGGATCCATGAGCAACGCGACCTCTGCGGAAGCGCGACGGGGTTTGCCGCCCGACTCGATCATACGTTCGTAGGCCTCCGGGTTCATGCCAAGAATTTCCGACTTGGCCAATTCAGTCACCGGCACTTCAAGTCGCGGCAGACGCCGGCGGTAATCCAGCACCAGCTCAACCGGCGAAACCGGCTCCGCGCCGAGCAGGAAACGAATGAGTTGGTCGCCGAGCTTCTTCAGGAATGGTTCGATGCCGCGCGAACGCAGCGCGCTGCCGCGGATGATTACCTTCTGACCATCGTTGAGCGCGTAGTTCTTCGACTTGTAGCAAAACATCGAGACGTAGCGGCCATCGTATTCGAGCTCGATGCCTTTCGGCAGCACGCCCACGACCTTGGCCAGCAACTGCTCGGGTTGATCGAAGTAATGCGCGGACGCCAGATAGATACCGTCCGTGTCGGCCTCGAGGATCGTGCAGTCTTCCTTGGTGAACGCCTCGATCAAAACCTGCAGCAATTCGCGTCCGCGCCGGGTAACCTCGGCGGCAAGCTCGCCATCACCGAAGCGCGCGCCGGCAAAGCCAAGGTAACCGTAGAACGAGTTGATCAGGATCTTAAAATTGGTCTGCCTCGCTTGGTATTCCGCGCGCAGCTCCTCGGTGTCCGCCGTGCGGGCGAGTTGTTTGTAACGCAGCCGGTATTCACGCAGTTCGGTCAGCAGCGGGATAAAAACGCCGAGGGTGTCGTTGCGGGGATTGCGCGCAATCGACAGCAGGAGACTCGGATAAAGCGAGGCGACGTCGAAGTGCAGCACGTTTTTAAACACGCCTTCCTGAAAACTCTTCGTGTATCCACCTTCAAATGACGACACCTCGACCGGCACCGGAGTCGACTGACGGGCGTGGTAATAGTGCTCAAGAAAGAGCAAATCGATCTTGCCCGTAGTGCCGCGCAGGGTCGCTTCCTGGAAGAGAATCGGGAAGGTCTTGGTCTGCTCGAAGTAAGTCGGCAGCAGCAGATCGGCCACGCCACGCGTCTCGCGCAGGTCGTCGGCCAGATACGCAATGAACCGCTCGCGGTCGTTGGTGTAGGCGGCGTGGATCTCCGAGCCCGGCAAGTAAGTGCGTTCGTCGTCATCCGACGTGATGCCGAAATAGACCGCGACATCCTTCAACCCATAGGACGTGAGTTCGCGGGTGGTGATGTCGTAGACCTGCACCAGCAGGTAGGTATCGACGACGGTGCGCCCCGGAAGGTCACAACGAGGAAAGTCGATCCACCGCTCGGCAATCTTCATGCGACTGCTGCGAAACGACGCCTTTTGTCCAAAGCGTCCCCACGCACAGGGCACCTTGTAGCGCTTGCAACGCTGCTTCAGGTAATCGAAGTCGAACTTGAAGATATTGTGACCCTCGATCGTGTCCGGGTCTTCCTCAGCGAGCACCGTATTGAGCTCGGTGAGCAACGCCTTCTCGGCCTCGTCAGTCGGCTCGGCCAGGACCAGGATACGGTTGCGTTCACCAAAGCGCAGGCCGATGGCCAGCACGCGATCACCCGGGTTTTCGGCATTGCTGAAACCGCCGTCGGTTGAGCCGGTCTCGATATCGAGTTGGCAGCGACGCAGCTGCGCAAAGGTAAGGTCGGCAAACAGGTGCCGGCGCTGCTGGAGCATGTATTGGCTCTCCAGCGGACGGACCACATCAACTCCCCCGCCCTGCGAGCGGGCCTCCTTCACGAAGGAGTCATAGGTTGCCAGATCCTCGGCATGGGCCAGCCGGGTAAAAACGCCCGGTCCTTTCAAATCCTCAATGGCCAGATCCGCCACCGAGGTCGGCAAAGTGCTATCAGCGGCCAGCCATACAAAAGGCCGCAACGTGGCGGTTTCCTCGCGGCGACCGCCATCGACGTCGGCGAGCGAGACATGAACGCTCCCGGCCTTGTCTACCCAGACGCCGCAGAGCGGTTCGGCCATGATCAACGGGGCCGCTTAGAACGGCTTCACGTAAACCATCACCACCGCGACGACGGCCAGAGCGAAGGCGATGAGCTTGAGCGTGCAAGCGATGCCGCGGCGACGGTAGCCGATACCGGCGAGTGCCGAAAGACCGAGCCAGCAGACGACTTTGACAATCGCCCAGACGGGGAATCCGTAGTGCATCTTATGCAGTAGGCCGACTCCGCTGATCAACATCAGCAGGCTCGCGATGCCGGTGACCATCAGAGTCTTCTTGCGGGTTTCGGCGGGGGCGGCGAATGCGTAAAACGTGCCGCCAAAAAGGACGAGCAAGGAGAGAACGTGGATGATGTGATAAACGGTCGGACTCATATAAAAAATAAAGAGGACACTCCACCTGCGCCGTATGCCCAAAGGCTCAGGACCTTTTTAGGTTAAGGTGGGCACCGCTAGACGACTTTATGCTTTCCGATTTACGGCCTAGCACGCCGCCGCCATATCGCGGCTCCCGGTATGATTCAAAGGAAAGAGCAGTTATTGAAAGCAACTCGAACGCTGCAGAGTGTCGGTCCTGAAAGTAGGTTGCCCCACCCCTCCGTCAATGGCCTTCGACGGTTTTTTTAGACATTGCTCCGCCGCCGGATAAATCCCCGCAGACTCCAGAGGGTCAGTCCGAGCGTGGCCAGCAGACCGCAGAGGGCGGACTGGCCGACCCATGCCAACACGATTCCCGCGGCGGTCAGCCCCCACACTAGATTATCCAACGCCTTCGGCCGCTGGCCGCCGGCCTGACCAAATACCAAAACACACCAGACCAGCACACCCAATCCCAGCGAAACGTAACCAGCCCCTTGGGCCAGCGATGCCTTGCCCTCGTCCTGCAAAAGAATCTGCAGCAGCCAGAAAACCCCTTGGTTAAAAGCAGCAAAACCGACCACACAGGCGACCATTTGCAGCGGGGTAACCGATTGCTCCCCCGCCTCGTCCGGGCGCCTAAGGATACGGTGGGCCAACGCACACCCCGTGCAGCAAAACACCGGACGCGCCGGTTCGTTAGTCTCGATGGTCGCGGCGCCGTCTTTGGGATCAGGCACCCAGGTGGGCAGGCCGCAATGCAGGCAGGGTTGTTTGGCCATGTTAAAAGAAGCGTGGACAGTCCTGTCCACGTGGCTGGACGTCGATAAGCAGAGTCAGCGTCATAGGTTGTTTCTCATCGCTCGGCGTGGACAGAAATGTCCACGCTCCTTCAGGCATCCATGATGGCCGAATCCAGATGCTGGATGATCAGCTCCTGCACGGTCGCCAGAAAGAGATAACACATGAAGGCCTTGCGGACTTCCTCGTCGAGAATCGAGAGCTCCACATCACCGCCTTCGAGCATATCGTCGGGCAGTTTGGACAGGTAGCGTTCACGCAGCCGCAGACGCACTGCCGAGCAGGCGCGCACAATCACGATGGCGTTGGACTCGTCAAAGCCCACCACACCGGTCGCAAAAAACTCGCTGTCGAAAAGGGCCAGCAGCGTATTCAGCTCCTCCGTCTGGCCGCTGATGAGTTCTTCGCGCCACTCGGCACGAAAAGCGGAATCAACTTCACTCAACGAGATCGGCGCAGCCAGCTGGTCGCCAAGCGTGTCCGCTGCCGTTTTGATCACGTCGAGCAGGGGCGCGACAACCGTCAGGCTGAGTTTAACCTCAATACGTTTCATGCTGCGGTTCGATGATGGCGCTCAGGTGCCATTGTTGAAGCACAAAGCAGTAGTGCTCGGCCTGTTCGCGCAGACCGGTCCAGACGACCGACCGGCCTTGTTCGTGAACCTCCAGCATGTGCTTGCGCGCCGTGTCCTCGTCGAAACCGAAGACCTTGCGGAACACCAGCACGACGTAGGACATGAGGTTCACCGGATCGTTGAGCACGACCACGCGCCAAATTTCCTCCGGCGCGAGCGCGGTCAGCGACTGCTCGACCGGAGCGATCTGCGGATTGGTTGACGATGCCAAAATCATCCTTGCGACGATGCCTGACGCACGGCCGCGACCAGCGCGGACTCGGCCTCGGCGAGGGGGATTTTAGTGACTTCTTTCTGGGCGCGCCATTTGAGCTCGATGATGCCTTCCTTCAGGCCTTTGCCGCCGATGGTAATGCGCAACGGGATACCGATCAAATCGGCGTCCTTGAATTTAAATCCGGGACGCTCGTCACGGTCGTCGATCAACACGTCGGCTCCGGCCTGCTCGGCCACGCGGCCAAGTTTTTGGGCAAGCTCAGCCGCCTCGGGCAACGTCGGATCAAGCAGACAGATCAACACTTGGAACGGTGCCACCGCCCACGGCCAGACGATACCATTGTCATCGTGGCTTTGTTCGATGATGGCCTGCAGCGTCCGGCTGATGCCGATGCCGTAGCAACCCATGACCATCGGATGATTTTCCTTTTTGTCGTCGGTGTAAACCGCTCCGAACTTCTCGGAGTATTTGGTGCCGAGCTTAAAGATGTGACCGACTTCGATGCCGCGCTTGCTCTGCAGGGGCTGTCCGCACTGCGGGCAGGGTTCACCGGCGCGCACGCGGCGGAAGTCGCCGAAACGGGTGATCGCGAGATCGCGGGTGACGTTGACGTTGCGCAGATGGAAACCGTCCTTGTTGGCACCGGTCACGCCATTGCCGATCAGGCGGATGGCGTTGTCGGCGAAGATACCGGCGAGCTTGGAGGCGTCCTTAATGCTGCCCTTGACCGCGCCGAGGCTGCCGGGTTTGGCGCCCATCAGCGGCTCGATCTCGTCAGGCGTGGCCGGACGCAGCAGTCCAAAACCGAGCGAGCCCAACTTGGCCTCTTCGAGTTCGTCGTTGCCGCGCAGGATGATCAGGAAGGGCTTGTCGTCACCGATGTAAACGAGGGTCTTGAACTGCTGGTCACCGGGAATCGAATACGGTTCCTTGGCCAACGCGTTGATCGTGGTGGCGCCCGGCGTGGCAAACTCCTCGACCGCGCCAACCGGAGCCGCGTCGGTCAGGTCGGCGGGCACAAGACCACTGGAGGCTTTTTCGCGATTGGCCGCGTAGCCACTCGCTTCGCAGTAGATCACGTCGTCGTCGCCGATCTCGGCAGGCACCATGAACTCGTGCGAGAAACTGCCGCCCATCACGCCGGTGTCGGCCTCGACCGCGATGACCGTGACACCGATGCGTTTGAAGAACGACTCGTAGGCCGCCTTCATGTTGAAGTAACTCTTCACCGAAGCTTCGTCGTCCACGTCGAACGAGTAGGCATCCATCATCACAAATTCGCGGGCGCGCATCAGGCCGTAGCGCGGGCGGATCTCGTTACGGAACTTGGTGCCGATCTGATAAAAATTCTTCGGCAGGTCGCGGTAGCTACTGATCTCCTGCTTGACCAAGGGAGTGATGATTTCCTCGTGGGTCGGCCCGAGCACAAACTCCGGATCCTTGCCGGCTCGTTTGCCATCACCGGCATGGTCGGCGCGGAACATGATCTCGCGGGCAGCCGCCCAACGCGGACCCTGTTGCCAGTTCTCAACCGGATGCACGTGCGGCATCCACAGCTCGATGGCGCCGGCGGAGTCGAGCTCCTGGCGGCAGATCTCGGAAATCTTGCGAAAGGCACGCAGGCCCAGCGGCATATAGGTGTAGAGACCGCCGCCCAACTTGCGGACGAGACCGGCGCGAACCAGCAGCTTGTGGGAGGCGATTTCCGCGTCGGCGGGGCTTTCCTTGAGTGTGGGGATAAAAAACCGGGACCAAGTATTCATGAAATAGCCGCCCAAAGAAGCACCCCGCCCCACCCTCCGCAACCCGTATTTGCGGCGCTCCCAGCATCTGGGCGCTAGCTTCTAGCTACTAGTGACCAGCTACCAGCTTGCCCCCCGCGACCACCCGCGCCTTACTCCGCGTTTTTCCATGTCCCTGCATAACCGCAAACCCTGGCCCATGAAGTGGATCGTTGTCGCGATCATCGCCTGCATCGTGCCCTACACCTGGCTAACCGTGCATTATCGCAAGCCCGGCAAATCCTTCGAACCCTATGCGGACATGAAGAGCGAGGCCAACGTCATCCGCTTACTCGCCCACGGCTACCAACGCCTGACCGTGCGCGCCGAACGCCTCGAACAGCCTCCCGTCGCCCCGTCCGGCTCCGCCAAATCCACCCACGCTCCCGCCGGCTATCCCTCCACCTTGGCTGAGGCTCTGGCGGACGCCCCCCTGCTGCCGCTCGGCTACCGCGCCATGGCCGCCCCCGCCACATCCACCGCCGGCCAACCCCTTAAAATCGCCTTCACCTGCCGCATGCCCGACGACCACCACATCATCGGCGGCATGGAACTCTACGTGAAGGACGGCCGGATCTTCCTTGTGCCCGCCTTTGAATCCGTCGGCGGACTCAGCACGCGCTCCCTCGATTTCTCCGCCCAGATCACCGTGCCCGGCACCCTGCTTCCCGCCGGCAGCTATCAGGTCATGCTTCTCGGCTCGGAATCCTCCATCGGCTGGCCACTGCAAGTGCATTGACGGGACGCCCCGCTTCCCCGACAACCACGGCTACCAATTTCGATGAGCAACGGTCCCGCACAGACTCCCGCACACCAAACCGCCGTGATCAAACCTACTGATCTGCGCGGCATCCTGAAATACGTCCCCCGGTTTCAAGGCCAGATCTTCGTGCTCGCGCTCGACGGTTCCATCGTGGCCGACGAGAACATGAGCAACCTGCTCGTGGACATCGCGGTCGTCCGCAGCCTCGGCATCAAGGTCGTGCTCGTGCACGGCATCGGGCAACAACTCCAGGAACTCTCCAAGTCGCGTAAAATCCCCGTCTCCAACCTCGACGGCGCCGGCCTCACCGACGCGGCCACACTCGACCTCGCCCTGCGCGCCTCCGCCCGGGTTTCGCACCTCATACTGGAAGGCCTCACCCAGAACAGCCTCAAGTGCGCCATCACCAACGCCGTGCGCGCCCTGCCCACCGGCATCCTCAAGGGCGTCGACCAACAGCACACCGGCAAGGTTGATCGGATCGACAAAGACTTCATCGGCCACCTCATCGAGAAGGACATCATCCCGATCATTCAACCCATCGGCTACGCGCCTGAAGGCCACTCGCTGCGCATCAACTCCGACCTGCTCGCTGCAGAAGTCGCCGAGGCGCTCGGTGCGTCCAAAATCATTTATCTCACGCCACACGCCGGCCTCGAAATCAACGGCGAGATCCGGCGCGACATCTCCGGCGATAATCTCCGGCTCATCTTGCGCGACCACCTCGACTCCATTGCCGAGCCCGGCAAGAGCAAGGCTGCCCACGCCGTGCGCGCCCTCGAAAAAGGCGTGCCCCGGGTGCACATTGTCGACGGTCGGATCTTCGACGGCCTGATCAACGAAATCTTCTCCAACGAAGGCGTCGGCACCCTTATCTATGGTAACGACTACCAGCAGATCCGGCAGGCCGCCAAACGCGACGTGCGCATGATCTACAACCTCACGCGCAACGCCGTTAAACGCGAGGAACTGCTCTATCGCACCCAACAGGCCATCGAGAAAAACATCGAGCAATTCTACGTCTTCGAAATCGACGAAAACATCGTCGCGTGCGTCACGCTGTATTTTTACCCGGACAAGCCCGACGTCGCCGAGATCGGGTCGCTCTACGTCATGCCCTACAACCAGAACCGGGGCATCGGCAAAAAGATGGTCCAGTTCGCCTGTTTCAAAGCCAAAGAACGCGGCGCCAAAACCATCGTCGCGCTCTCCACGCAAAGTTTCTCTTTTTTCACGTCGCAGCTCGGTTTCGAAGAGTCGTCCGTGGAAATCCTTCCCGAGGCGCGGCTCAAGTCCTACCAAGAAAGCGGCCGCAATCCGAAGGTGATGATCAAGCACGCGTAATGCGGGTGGGATTCTGCCCACTAAACACACGGAAATACACGAAATGTAGCTTCAGCCATCCCCGGCTGATAAAAACAGTGCAGCAGAATTATTGATCGCGGAAACACGGAAGCACGGAAGGAATCCCGGAATACTCCAACTCCGGTTCCCTATTCATAAATTTCCGTGCTTCCGTGATTAGAAAAACCCTCCGACCTTTCGTGCCCTTTAGTGTCTTTCGTGGGCACCCCCAAAATAGCCGTTAGGCGACCTCAACCACCAACTGCACTTCGGTCGTTGAGTTTTTCGGCAGGCCGGCCACTGCCACCGCGGCCCGGGCATGTTTGCCGGCCTCGCCGAACACCGCCACCAGCACGTCACTGGCACCGTTGATCACCGCGGGACTGTCGGCAAAGCCGGCCACGCCGTTAACGAAGCCATTGACCATTACGATGCGCTTCACCTTGGAGAGGTCGCCCAGGTAGGCCTTGATATTCGCGAGCGAGTTGAGCGCGGCGACCTTGGCCGACTCGTAGCCCTCCTGCACGGTGCGCTCGCCGCCGACCTGTCCGACATGAGTCATCTGACCGTTAACCATCGCGAGGGTGCCCGCGCAAAACAGCAGGTTGCCCGTCTGCACGATCGGCAGGTAGTTGCCGGCGGCGCCAGCAACGGCGGGCAGTTCGATTCCAAGTTCAGCAAGACGTTGTTCGGGAGTGCTCATGGTATGGTATAAAAACCACCGACCTTGGCGTCCTCAACGCCTCCGGCAATCTCAACTTAAACGTATGCCCCTGAGACTGTCTTCAGGATAAAGCGTAGCGTTCCGTCGTCGGCAGCCGGCGCTACAGGCGCGAGTATCGTTCCGGTTGGTTGACATCCAACGCGCCCCCGGGGACGAGGGCGGCTACATTCGGAATTGTGGCCACGGGCGTCCCCGCCCGTGCGTTTTGAGTGTAACGCAGGCCCGAAGCCGCCCTCCCGCCTATTCAAAACCCGACGCTTTTTGTGCTATTTCCCGGAAACCACTGCTCTGCTTTGACGTCTTTCACGATATATCTTAACCCGTCTTAGATATATCTATGAAACACCTCGGTAACCACCACGACAAATCAGAATCCCTGCGCGAAATGGGCGGTTTCAACGACGGGAGCCCCGGTGGCCGGCGGCGTAAACGCATGTTCGACTCCGGCGAATTTCGCGTGGTCCTGCTGCTGCTCATTGAGGAAAAACCACGGCACGGCTACGAGTTGATCAAAGAACTGGAGGACCGCCTCGGCGGCGAATACAGCCCCAGTCCCGGCGTGGTCTACCCCACCCTGACGCTCCTTAAGGATCTAGGCTACGTGTCGGTGACTCAGTCGGCCGGTGGCAAAAAGACCTTTGAACTCACCGGTGAGGGACGGACGTTTCTCAACGAAAACCGCGAGGTCGGCCAACAAGCGTTGCAACGCATCTCCGAGGCCACCCCGGATCGCCCCGCACCGATCAACCGCGCCATCGAAAACCTGCGGACCGCCATGCGCATGCGTCTCTGTTCCGGTCCTCTCTCGGAACAGGAAGTGCGTCGCATCGCCGCCATTTTGGATCGTGCCGTGCAGGAAATCGAATCGGCCCCGCAGCCAGTGAGCAACGACTGCAAGCAATGAGCGCACTGTATCGCCTACTCGGATACCTGCGCGATTTCTGGCTGCTGGCGCTGGCCGCACCGCTGTTCATGCTCGTGGAGGTCGCGATGGATTTGCTCCAGCCGCGATTGGTTCAACGCATCATCGACGACGGCATCGCCAAGAACGACATGCACCTAGTGCTCGCCACCGGCGTGATCATGATCACCACCACGCTACTCGCCGCAGCCGGCGGCGGTGCCTGCGGCTATTTTGCCGTGCGCGCCGGCTACCGATTCGGCGCCAAGCTACGCGGCGACATCTTCCGACGCATCCAGTCGTTTACTTTCGGCAATCTGGACCGCTTGGAAACCGGCGCCTTGATCACGCGGCTTACCAGCGACGCGAATCAGATGCAGGACATGGTGACGATGCTGCTCCGCGGCATGGTGCGCATGCCGTTGTTACTCATCGGCAGTATCACCATGGCCATGATCACGAGCCCGCGACTCGGTTGGCTTTTCCTCGTGCTGGTGCCCGTGCTGATGGTCTCCTTGATTTGGATTATCCGGCAAACGTTTCCGCGCTACCGCCAGGTGCAAACGCAACTCGACGAGCTCAACACCGTGATGCAGGAAAACCTCGCCGGCGTGCGCGTCGTCAAGGCGTTCGTCCGCGAGGAACACGAACGCACCCGCTTCGCCAAGGCCAACGCGTCTCTGGCCGAGCGCATGATCTCCGCCATCCGCGCAGGTGCCTCCACCCAGCCGATCATGATGCTGACATTAAGCGTAGGCATCGTCGCCGCGCTCTGGATCGGCGGCCACCATGTCCGCGATGGCGACATGGGCGTGGGCGAGGTCGTCGCGTTTATCAACTACCTCATGCAGGCGATCATGGCCCTCATGATGTTCAGCAACATGATCGTGCAGGTCTCCCGCGCGCAGGCCTCCGCACAACGCGTGGTCGCCCTGCTCGACACCGAGCCCACCCGCGCCGCCTCCGGCTCCACGCGCATGGCGGAGTGCAACGGCCGCATCGTATTTGAAAACGTCAGCTTCAGCTACGCCGAGGGCGGCGGCGACCCGGTGCTCAAATCGATCAGCTTCACCGCCGAGCCCGGCGAAACGGTTGCGCTGCTCGGCACCACCGGCGCGGGCAAATCCAGCCTCGTGCAACTCATCCCGCGATTCTACGACCCGACCGCCGGACGCGTGACGCTCGACGGCATCGACGTGCGCGACATCCACGAGGAAGATCTTCGCCGACACATCGGCATTGCCCTGCAAGAGTCGGTGCTGTTTCGCGACACCATCCGCGCCAACATCGCCATGGGCCGGACCGACGCCCCCATGGACGATGTTGTCGACGCCGCCCGTCGCGCCCAAGCCGACGACTTCATCACCCACAAACCCGAAGGCTACGACACCGTGGTCGGCCAACGCGGCTCCACGTTATCGGGCGGGCAAAAACAACGTGTGGCCATCGCCCGTGCGCTATTGCCTCAATTCCCCGTGCTCATCCTCGACGACAGCACCAGCGCCGTCGATGTGCGCACCGAAGCCGCGATTCAAGCCGCCCTCAACGCGCCCGACCGCCCTCGCCAGACCCGCATCATCGTGGCGCAACGCATCAGCGCGGTGATCGCCGCCGATAAAATTCTCGTGATCGAAGACGGCTGCCTGGTTGCCCAAGGCACCCACGCCACCCTGCTCGTGAACAACGAGATTTACCGGGACATCTACGAATCCCAAATCGACAACGGAGCCCTTTCCCATGCAGGCGAATAAAGCCGACACCAACCCGCGCGCGGAAACCCCCGACATGCCGTTGCCCATGCCGCATCGTGGCGGCGGCGGAGGTCCCCATGCTCCGATGAAAGTCGAGCGCGCCAAAAACGTTCGCGTCACCATCGCCCGACTCTGGAGCTACCTGCGTCGCCAACGCGTGGCCTTGATCCTCACCGCCCTCATGGTTGCCGGCAGCTCCCTGCTCGACCTGACCGGCCCCTTGTTGCTCGGCTACGTGATCGATCACCACATCATGCCACGGCAGCTCGACGGCCTCGCCACCATGCTCGCGATCATGCTCGGCGTCTATGCGACCAACGCCACGCTCGCCCTCCTGCAAAACCGAGTCATGGCCGGCGCGACCCAACGCACCATCCGCGACCTGCGGGCCGACCTCTTTGGCCACATGCAGAAACTCCCCCTGCGCTTCTTCGACCAACGAGCCCAAGGCGAGCTCATGGCTCGCCTCACCAGCGACGTCGACAGCGTCAACCAAGCCCTCGGCAACGGCGTCACCCAGATCGTCTCCGGCGTCATCAGCACCGTCGGTGTCAGCATCGCCATGTTTTGGCTCAACCCGATCATGGCCGCCGTCACCATCTGCACGCTCGTGACCTACACCCTCTTCGTGAACCGCTGGCTCGGCGCCCGCGTGCGCACACGTTTCCGCGGACAACAAGCCGCGCTCGGCCGCCTCTACGGCCACGCCGAGGAGACCTTTGGAGCCCAGCGCGTCATCAAAGCCTACGGCCGCGAAGCCGACGCCACCGAACGCTTCGACACCATCAACCACGACTACCGCGACAACGGCATCCGCGCCCAATCCATCAGCGCCCTCACCGGCCCGCTCATGAACACCGGCAACAACCTCGGCCTGCTCATCGTCGCCGTCACCGGTGGCGTGCTCGCCGTGCGCGGCCTCACCTCCGTCGGCACCATCGCCACCTTCCTCAACTACACCCGCCAGTTCGGCCGCCCGCTCAACGAAATCGCCAACCTCTACAACGTGCTCCAAACCGCCCTCGCCGGCGCCGAACGCGTATTCGAAGTCATTGACGAACCCGCCGAAGCCGACGCCGCCCCCGACGCCGCGCCCCTCACCTTCAAAGGCGAAGTCGTCTTCGAAAACGTCAGCTTCGCCTACCGCCCCGACGTGCCCGTGCTCGACAACATCAGCCTGCACGCCCGCCCCGGCCAGACCATCGCGCTCATCGGTCCCACCGGTGCGGGCAAGACCACCATCGTCAACCTGCTCACCCGTTTCTACGAAATCGATTCCGGCCGCGTGCTCATCGACGGCACCGACCTGCGCGAACTGCCCAAAGCGCACCTCCGCCGCCAGATCGGCCTCGTCCTGCAAGACACGTTTCTCTTCGCCGGCAGCGTTGGTGAAAACATCCGCTACGGCCGGCTCGATGCGACCGACGCCGAAGTCATCGCCGCCGCCAAGCTCGCCAACGCCGACCTCTTCATCCACCGCCTGCCCGACGGCTACCAAACCAAGCTCACCGAACGCGGCTCCAACCTCAGCCACGGCCAACGCCAGATGGTCGCCATCGCCCGCGCCATCCTCGCCGATCCGGCGATTCTCATCCTCGACGAAGCCACCAGCAGCGTGGATACCCGCACCGAGAAACACATCCAGGAAGCCATGATCCGCCTCATGCAAGGCCGCACCAGTTTTGTGATCGCCCACCGCCTGAGCACCATCCGCAAAGCCGACCAGATCCTCGTCATCAACCAAGGCCAGATCCAGGAACGCGGCACCCACGCCGACCTCCTCACCCAACGCGGCTTCTACTGGCGCCTCAACCAAAGCCAGCACCATCTCCAGCCGACCCGCGCATAGATTCAGGTAGGCCGCCTCCAGCAACTTAAACTTCCGACTTAAACGGCGCAACGCGCCGCCCCTGCTCCGCTCCGTCGTTCGTAGTGCGTGTCGCGAGCCCGGCAACGCCGGGATTAGACCGTCCGCCCCGCTCGCCTCCCGCGTTTACGCTCCCTTCCCGGCCGTGCTCACGATCCGGTAAACTTGGTCGCCGGTCCTCACCTTGACCGGCACGGCAAACGCCGCCACTTCGCTTTGCCCGGCGCTCGCAACCGGCATGCCGGCATCGCCCACCCGCAGCTCCGTCACCGGCACGCGCAGTGCTCCGGTCGTTTCGCCCAAGATCCACACGTCCACACTCACCGTCAGCGGCTCCGCATTCACCAACACTTCCGCCACGCCCTGACGCGCGTAATACTTGATGATCTTGCCAACAAACACCTTTTGTTCGGTGGAGGCGGACCGCGACGAGGCGGTCCATTCACCCAAGGGTTTCCCGAGGTAATATCCACCCTGCCAGAACCCCCGATTAAACACCGAATCCAAATCCGCCATCCACACACCGGTCTCGCGCCGCGCGGCAAACGAGCCGTCTTGCCACGCCGCAATCGCCTCCCGGTAAACCCGCACCACGGTCGCCACATAATCGGCCGCACGCCCGCGCCCTTCGACCTTCAACACGCCCACGCCAGCATCCAGAATTTGATCAAGAAACGGCAGCGTGCAGAGATCCTTGGGCGACATCACCTGGTGGCCATCGAGCACAAGCTCGGCCCCTGTATCCAAATCAGTCACACGATAATCGCGACGGCAGGGTTGAAAACACGCGCCTCGGGCGGCGGAAGCCTTGGGCCCGTAAAGCGAAAGACTCATCTGGCATTTGCCGGAAAACGCCACACAGAGCGCACCGTGCGCAAAAATCTCGATCTGCACCAACCGTCCCGACGGACCCGTGATGTGACGTTCGCGAATGCCGTCAATGATGCCGCTGATCTGATCGAGGCTGAGTTCACGCGCCAGCACGATCACATCGGCAAAGCCCGCGTAGAACTGCACCGCAGCGAGATTGGTTACGTTGGCCTGCACCGAGAGATGGACCGGCAGCCCCTCGGCCCGGGCGATTTGCAGAACCGCCGGATCGGCCGCGATCACCGCGTCGACTCCGGCCGCCTTGGCTCGCTGGCAAACGACCTGCGCCTCCGCGAGTTCCCCGTCGAAGAGAATCGTGTTGAGCGTCAGGTAGGCCTTGGCCCCAAAGACCCGGCACTTGCTGACGATCTCGCGCAAATCGTCCGGTTCAAAGTTGTTCGCCGCGCGGGCCCGCATGTTGATTTTGCCCACTCCGAAATACACCGAATCCGCGCCAGCCTTGAGCGCCGCGGCCAAGGAAGTCCAGGAGCCGGCCGGAGCCATGAGTTCGATTTTTCGGGAAGCGGCAGGTATCGGCATGACGCATCCAAAAACACCGCGCCTTGCCGGTTCACGCGAGTGCGAACCCGCCTGAACGACGCCCCGCGAAGAAGCATGATCACTGCTTACGCACCGTATTCATCATCCTCTCCACTAGCTCACCCACCAGTGGATTCGGAAACCGCCGGCTCGGACTAATCGCGTAAAACGTCTCCCGCAACTCCGGCAGCCGGTGCGTCTCCACCAGCACGCCGCTCTCCAGCTCGTCGCGCACCACCACCGGCGGCACCAACGCCAACCCATCGCCCTCCCGCGCCAGCAGACGCAGCAGTGCCATGTCGTCCACCTCCGCCAAGATCAGCGGACGCACCCCCGCCGCCGACAACAACCGGTCAAAACCCGCCCGCGTATTACTCTCCAAACTCGGCAGGATAACCGGCACCTCGCCAAATCCACCCGGAAACTTCAGCCGCTTCTTTTTCCACGCCGGCACGCCCACCAGACTCACCGGCAACTCCGCCAGCAAGTGCCCGTGCCACCCCGTGCCCGCGTCACCCGGCGCCGCCTGATTCGAAAGCACCAAGTCCACCTGATGCGCAGACAACATCGGCAGCAAATCCCGCAACCCGCCCGATTTAACGACCACCTCCACCTCCGCGCGATGCAGTGCCGGTTGCAGAAACTCCAACAAAAAATTCCGCGACAACGTCGCCACCGCCCCCACGCGCAACACCTGCCGCCCGCCGCGCGGACGATGCTGCATCACATCCACCAACTCCTCGCCCGCCCGCCCGATCGTATCCGCATAGTCCAGCGCCAGCCGTCCCGCCTCGGTCAACGTCATCCCGCCCCGCGCCCGCTCAAACAACGCGTGCCCCAGACTCTCCTCCAATTGCTTCAGCTGAATGCTCAACGCCGGCGCCGACAAATTCAGGCTCTCCGCCGCCCGCGTCAGATTCCCCGCCCGCGCGATCTCCCGAAAATACCGCAAGTGATGATAGTTCAAAAAGGCCATACCCTAACGTTAAATAAAACCTAACGACTCCTTTCAATACATGTAATCGTTTAAAACGTAGCTCTGCGTTAATCTCCAGTCACCAAACGCATGAACACCGCCGAACTCCTCGCCAACCTGCTCTCACCACCCGTCCTCTGTTTTGCCCTTGGCCTGCTCGCCGTGGCCTTTCGCAGCGACCTCGAGTTGCCCCCGGCCCTCACCAAAACCCTCTCGCTCGGCCTGCTCTTTATGATCGGCCTCAAAGGCGGGTTTTCGCTCGCGCACAGCGGCTTCGGCCTGGAAGTCACCAAGGGCCTGCTGGCCGCGCTGGCCGCCTCGGTCATCGTGCCCATCTGGACATTTTTCGCCCTGCGCGGCCGGCTCGGTGTCAACGATGCCGCCGGCGTCGCCGCCACCTACGGCTCGGTCAGTGCGGTCACCTTCATCACCGCCTGCTCCTTTCTCAGCCTGCAAAACATCGCCTACTCCGGCCACATGGTGGCGGCCATGGCGCTCATGGAATCGCCCGCCATCGTGCTCGGCGTATTTTTTGCCCGCCGCTTCGCCACCCGCACCGAAGGCGGCGGTAAAGTCGACTGGTCGCACCTGGGCAAAGACGCCTTTCTCAACGGCTCGGTGTTCCTCCTGCTCGGCAGCCTCTTGATCGGCCTGCTCGCCGGCGAAGGGCAAGGCGCGACCATGAAACCCTTCATCAGCACCCTCTTCCCCGGAGTGCTCTGCCTCTTCCTGCTCGACCTCGGCATGGTCGCCGCGCGCCGCATGGGCGGACTGCGGGCGGTGGGTGGCACCGCGCTCGTCTTTGGACTGCTGGCCCCGCTGGTCAACGCCGCCCTCGGCCTCGCCCTGTGTGCCCTCACCGGACTCACCGGAGGCGACGCCCTCCTGCTGGTGGTGCTCTGCGCCAGCGCCAGCTACATCGCGGTGCCCGCAGCGCTACGGACAGCGCTCCCCGAAGCCAACCCCGGCGTGTATGTCTCCCTCTCCCTGGCGATCACCTTCCCCTTCAACATCATCATCGGCATCCCCCTCTACCACTGGGCGGTGAGTGCCCTCCTAATAGCTCATAGCTAAAAGCTAACGCACCAGGCTTGCTCTCGCCAAGTGCTACCGACAAACAACTTACACATGCACGCACCTGACGAACAAGCCGCCGAAACCGCCGACAAAATCCGGGCCGAGCTCGAGGCGAAAAGCATCCGCAATCGTCAGGTAAATCCATCCTCGGCCACCGCCCCCGCCGGTCCGTCCAAGATCCGCCACTTCCTCATCTGGGGCCTCGTCGCGCTCGGGCTCAACGCCGGCATCGTCGGTGTGCTGCACTACTCGCTCGCCAACCCGCCGGCACCCGAACCCCGCCCCGTGGTGACACCTGCCGAGACCCCGATGGAGATCGTCGATTACCCAGAACCCTCGCCAGTCATCAACGCCCCCACCGTCCACCAGTTCCAGCCAACGCAGCCCGTCGCGCCCAAGCCAACAAAAGTCGGCACCATCACCGTCAACGGCCAGACGCACGCCTTCCCGCTCAGCTCCACTGCCGACCAATACAACACCTACCGCTCCGCACCAGTCGCCGTCGGCCGACCACGCACCAGCACCAATAACTACCGCCCGGCTGTCGTCGTGCAGCCCGCGCCAGCCACCTCCGGCGCGACCACCAGCGCACCAACTGCCCCCAGCGCCGCCGCCCACGCGGCCGTCGCCAAGAACTACGCCTATGAGCACTTCCGCTACGGCTACAAAGTCGGCAACAACAACTACGAAGTCACCTCGCTAAGCATTCGCACCACCGGCACGACCGAAGTCACCGGCTGGGGCACCCGCCACCGCACCACCGGCACGGCCGGTTTCAGCTACTACGCCAACGACGGTTTCAAACGCACCACGCGTAAATTCGAAGTCCTCACCGAAGTCCAAAACGGCCAAGTCACCGCCACCGAGATCGACGTGAAATACTGAGCACCGTCCCCGTTCGTAGCTAACAGCTCTTGGCTCCCAGCTTTTAGCATTATCACGGCATCGCCCCGAACCCTGAACAAAAACCACCCGCCCTGACGAAACCGGCGTTGCTCTAGCCGTTTGCGGACATCAAAACCTTCGGCGTTCGTCCCCTTTTCCCGTCCGGTAGCGCCAAACCCATGTCCCAAGCCTCCAACAACCTCGCCGCCTACAGCTGGTCCATCGCCGACCTCCTTCGCGGTGACTTCAAGCAGAGCCAATACGGCCGCATCATCCTCCCCTTCACCCTCCTGCGCCGCCTCGAATGCGTGCTCGCCCCGACCAAGGTCGCCGTGCTCGCCGAGGTCGAAAAGCTCGCCAAACAAAACCTGCCCGAGGAAGCCCGCGAAAAGCTCCTCCTCCGCGCCACCGGCGGCCTGTCCTTCTTCAACACCTCGCGCATGGACCTCGGCACGCTCGGCGAGTCCGGCATCAAGGCCAACCTCGACACCTACGTCGCCAGCTTCTCCAAGCACGCCCGCGAGATTTTCGAGTATTTCAACTTCTCCGAATTCGTCGGCCAGCTCAACGACGCCAACCTCCTCTACAAGGTCGTCCAGCGCGTGCGCCAATCCGACCTCAGCCCCGCCGCCGTCTCCAACCACGAGATGGGTCTCGTCTTCGAAGAACTCATCCGGCGCTTCGCCGAGAGCTCCAATGAGACCGCCGGCGAGCATTTCACGCCGCGCGATATCGTGCGCCTGACCACCTCGCTCGTCTTCATGGAGGACGACGACGCCCTCACCAAGCCCGGCATCATCCGCACCATTTACGACCCCACCGCCGGCACGGGCGGCTTCCTCTCCTCCGGCATGGAATACGTGCACGAGCTCAACCCCCAGGCCGTCATGCGCGCCTACGGGCAGGAGCTCAATCCCGAGAGCTACGCCATCTGCAAGGCCGACATGCTCATCAAGGGACAGGAGGTCACCAACATCAAGTTGGGCAACACCCTCTCCGCCGACCAGCTCTACGCCGATAAGTTCGACTACATGCTCTCCAACCCGCCCTTCGGCGTGGATTGGAAAAAGATCGAGGGCGACATCCAAAAGGAACACGCCCTCAAAGGCTTCGACGGCCGCTTCGGCCCCGGCCTGCCCCGCGTCTCCGACGGCTCGCTGCTCTTCCTGCTCCACCTCCTGAGTAAACTCCGCCCGCTCAACCCAGGGGGCCTGCCCACCGAAGCCTCGGCGAAGGGGGGAGCCCGCATCGGCATCATCCTCAACGGCTCCCCGCTCTTCACCGGCGGCGCCGGCTCCGGCGAGAGCGAGATCCGCCGCCACATCCTCGAGAGCGATCTGCTTGAGGCCATCGTCGCCCTGCCGACCGACATGTTCTACAACACCGGCATCGCGACCTACGTGTGGGTGCTCTCCAACAAAAAAGCCGCCGACCGCAAAGACCGCGTGATGCTCGTCAACGGCGTCCACCTCCACGGCAAGATGCGCAAATCCCTCGGCTCAAAACGCCACGAGATGGACGACGATCACATCAAGACCATCACCCGCGCCTTCGGCGACTTCACCGCCATCGACCCGCAGCCCGTAAATACTCCGACCGAGGCCAAGAGCACCCGCGGACGCAAAGCCGCCAACCCCGCCGCCGAACCCGAAAAAACCTTTTCAGCCAAAGTTTTCCCGACCCACGCCTTCGGCTATCGCCGCATCACCATCGAGCGCCCCCTGCGCGAGTCCTACCAATTCAGCGACGATCGCATCGCCACCTTGCGCTTTGCCAACAAGCCGCTCGGCGCGCCCATGGAATGGATCTACCAAACCTACGGCACCACCTGGACCGAGGGGCCGGCGGCCCCGGGCATGGACGCCTACGGCGTGCTGAAAGACCACGAACCCGAGATCCGCGCCGCGCTCAAGGCCGACTTTCCCGAGCTCAAGGAAAAGCAAATCAAAGACCTGCTTGATGCCGACACCTGGCGCACCCAGCTCGCCATCCTGCAAAAGGCCCGCCAACTCCAGGCCAAGATCGGCACCGCCCAGCACGACGACATGAACGGCTACGACGCCGCGCTCAAGGCAACCGGCCTCAAGCTCGACGCAACCGAGAAAAAGCAGATCACCTCCGCCGTCTCTTGGAAAAACCCGGCCGCCGCCAAGGTCATCAAAAAAATCCACAAGGGCACCAAACCCGATCCGTTCTACGGCCTGTTCGGCGTTGCCGCCAAAACCATCGAATACCAATCCGACTCCGACCTGCGCGATTACGAAAACGTCGCCCTCGACCCAAACCAAACCGTCAACGCGCTCAACGAAGCGTATTTCAAAAAGGAAGTCCTGCCCCACGTGCCCGACGCGTGGATCGACGCCACCAAGCGCGACGCCAAGGACGACCAAGTCGGCATCGTCGGTTACGAGACCGGCAAGATCGACGTCCGCCACTGGCAGCCGCCCGCACCCTCCACTATTGACGCGTCCGCCGCATGAACCGCGAATCCCAGCACACCGAATGGAAGGCGGCTTGGCAGGACGATCACCTGCGCTGGGTGTGCGGTTTCGCCAACGCCGAGGGCGGGCGGCTGGACGTCGGTCGCAACGACCATGGGCCTGCGTGAATCGTATTTTGTCTGCACCTCCAGATATACGGCCGACGCCAAAGCCTTTGCTTTCGGCAAGCCTCTGAGGCTCATCGATGGAACCGAGTTCGTAAGACGCATCAATCTCCTGCCACTGCACCAGCGCATTCCCTTGTTAGAAACTGCGTTTGCCGGCGACTACGATATCCCCTCGTGCCCCAAGTGCGGCGACAAGATGGTTATCAACTCAGGCGCCAAAGGTAAGTTCTGGGGCTGCCTCAAATACCCAAAGTGCCGGGCAACTCCTATTCCGGTCCGCAAAAACCAACTAAACCGATCGACCACGTCTCCAAAGGTCAGCACGCCGCCCGCGATGCCAATTTCAGTCGATCCCATGCCGCAGGAGCACAGCACTACACCCAACAGTGCCCCAGTAGTCAGTAATGTAGGCGCAGCCCGTGATGCCCTCGACGAACTCGTGCGCAAACGTCGCGACGAAAAATCAAGCGTCAGATAAATCATCCGATGTCCCTAACACCTGAAGTCGAGGCCGCACGTTCGCGGTTATTTGAACTGATCGGCCGAAATGTTCTGCGTTATCAACACTTGGAGTTACTCCTCAAGCAACTGGTCGCTCATAGTGATTTAGATTTTAAAGAATCGGACGTTGAGACATGGAAACTGCCCGATTTCTTAGCCCAAAAAACCACTATGGGCATTATTACCAAGGCGTTTTTTGGTCAGGTCGTCACAACTGAGCCGAAAGAAAGCCTCCCGAAAGAAACAAATCCTGACTCGCTCCGGTTTAGACTCCGAATGCACCTACCGGTTGGCGAAGAAGATCATCAAGCGTGGGTGAAACGAATGGCCCGTCTGATTTCCACTAGGAATGAACTGATCCATCACTCGCTGACTCGGATGAAGATCGACACCGTGGACGGATGCTTGGCCGCCTGCGAGGAACTGGAGTTACAAGGGGCTGAAATCGCCAAAGAAACTAGCACTCTACAATCCATCGCCAAAAATTGGCTAGAATTGAAATCTGAGACCTTGCGAAGGCTATCCTTTGAATTAGAGCAAGCAAACGGAGACACCTCAACCGGCCCCACCCGCCAGCAAGAGTAATGGAGTCGCTCCGATAGGATCAGGCCGTTACTTGCTACTTTTCCGACCAAAATAGCTTCAGCCCATCCAGCGGATTAGACTGACTGATTTACGCAGGGCTCATGGCATCAATGGCTTGCGCACACCCGACCAAACAGACCTACTGCGACCGCCTGAAGGCACTACACAATGTCGCGCCGTCGTCGTTTCTCGAATCAGGCTAAATATCTTGTTTGAGCCTCAGCAATACACTGCAAACCGGCTTCATTCTCATTTTATGGTGTTTATGGGACTCAAACGAGATTGTCTCATATTCGTGCAGCTCAAACTCCATTGATTCTCAAATATCGTTAAATATTGACATCAAATAAGATTGAGTCGCTAATTTCTGAGCAAATGCAGATCGATACCTCCGAAGCCGTGGCTTACCACCAAGGCCAATTTCCACCTGCCGGGATAGATTTTGAGCGTATTTTACCCTCGTTACTCGAAGCGACCGATGCCCTCGCGCGCTACGATCAAGCCCTGCAAGGCATGCATAACAGCGGGATTTTCATCGCCCCGTTGAGAAACCAAGAAGCGGTGCTCTCCTCCCGCATGGAAGGAACCTTCAGCACGATGGATGAAATCATGCAGCTGGATGCCGAGTTCGGCGAGCATGGCGGAGCCGGTTTGGGCGAGCGCCGCACCGACACGGTCGAAACCCTGCTCTACCAAGTCGCCCTCCGCACAGCCCAACAAGAGATGGCCGAGGGCCGCCCGCTCACCTTGTCTTTGATCCGGAGCATGCACCAACAACTGCTCCGCTTCGGACGCGGCGCGGGCAAGTCGCCCGGATCGTTCAAAACCGAACAAAATTACATCGGAGAAGCCGGCAACCCCAAGGTGAGCTTTGTGCCGATAGCTCCCGAGCTACTGGATAGCGCAATGGAATCGCTCTTTGCCCTCATCAGCGACAAATCCCGCCCGATCCTGCTCCGCACCGCATTGGCGCATGTGGAATTCGAAGCGTTGCACCCATTCAAAGACGGTAACGGTCGAGTCGGGCGAATGCTGATCACGCTGATGCTTTGGGCCGAAGGGGCCATATCGGCACCGCACTTTTATATCAGTCGTTTCTTTGCAGACCATAAAGCGGAATACGTTGTGAAAATGCGGGCCGTTTCGGCTGAAAACGCATGGGACGACTGGTGCATATTTTTCTTCACCGCGGTGAAGGCACAAGCGATCCATAACCTCGAGATCACCCAGCGTATCAGGGAGCTCTATGAAAAGATGAAAATCCGCTTCGCCGAAGTGCTCTCGTCGAAATGGTCGGTGCAGGCACTCGATTTTATTTTCACCCAGCCCGTATTCCTCAACAACCGTTTCACCAGCCGGGCGGGAATCCCAGCTGCCACGGCGGCCCGGTTCACCCGCGCCTTACTCGACGCGGGCCTTTTGCAAACAGTCCGCGAGCCCGCCGGTCGCCAATCGGCCATTTATCGATTTGAACCCCTGATGGCGCTCGTTCGCGTCTAATTTCCACCTGTCCGCTTCTTTACGTGCGCTGCCGTGACGTGGAAGACTGATTCCGATTTCTCCATGCTGCCTTCACCCATCCTTATCGCCACGCCCGCCAATATCGGGCGCTGGATCGACACGGCCAAACAAATGCCGGTCTCCGACGAGGAAAAGGCATTGATCGAATCCGGAGGATCCGATGGACGGCGGTTGTTTTTTGTCATCCTGTTTGCCCGGTCGTTTCTCAAGTTGAACGCTTCGTTTCACGCCACGTTGCGCGACTACTGCACGCGTATCATCGACAAGAACCTCGCGTTTCACGAGGCAGCCTCCGTTGCCCTGTTTCTCGACTATATGATGACCCATGTGGAGGAGATGGTCTCGGTGGAATTCATCGAACCTGAACTCGCCGAGCTAACCATCCACCCGTCCGTCACTGATTTTATTAAACGCTTCAAACCATAACCTTCATGAACCTCTCCAATTCGCTTTTTTCCTCCCTGCCCTTTTTGGCTTACGTCTTCATGGCGCTGTATGCCTTGGTCGTCGTGATTCTGATAGCGGCCGTCATTAACGATGCCCAAAACCGTAAGCTCACCAACCGCGGCACGTTCCTGGTCGGGCCCTTCGTCTGGGGTATGATCATTTTGCTGACCGGCGGCTTCACCGGCGCGCTGGCGTATTGGCTGATCCACTACTCGTCGATGCGCTACGTCAGCTCCAAGAGCGATCCGGCCTGACCGACTGAGTCGAAAAGGCTCCGCCGTTCCGCTACTTTCAGACTGCGTTTCTGACCTTCGCTCTTCGTATTTTGTAATCTGACCAATGCCCACAGCACCCACACCTTCGCTCGCTGCAGAAAGACTTACCGGGATCGTCATCGAGTGGAATGAAAGCAAGGGCTACGGGTTTCTCGATGACGGACGTCATCGTGTCTTCGCCCATATTCGCGACTTCACCGAACGCCCCCGTCTCCCCAAGTCAGGCGACAAGGTGACTTATTCCCTTGGCGTGGATCGTCAGGGTCGCAGTTGCGCCCAACGGATTGATCTTCAGTTCACGGGAGTGCCTCTGCGCCTCAGCCATTTCGTGTTTTTGGCCCTAATGCTGGCAACCCCTGGCTGCGCTATTTACCAGCTGCTTCCGCGCGAGCGTGCCTTGGGCTTAGGCGGTTGGGTGATTCTAGCTTCGCTGATTAGCTACGGCCTTTATTCTTTGGACAAAAAGAGTGCCCAGCGCGGTGACTGGCGGATCCCGGAAAGATTCCTGCATTTCTGGGAATTGGTGGGCGGATGGCCGGGGGCTTTCCTCGCACAACGCCATCTCCGACATAAAAGCGCCAAAATCTCCTACCTCTTCACCTTCTGGTTGATCATCGGCATCCATCATTATCTGGCAATCGACGCTCAACTTGACTGGCACTGGTTTCACCAAATCAAGGCATGGCTGGAAACCCTGAACTAGGGGCTGTGAATCCTCCCGCGTGGAGTGAATCGAAACGACTCCGTCGTTCCGCTACGGGATCAAGGCCCAGCAAACCTTCGAGCCTTTAACGTGCGTCGCGCTTGCCGTTGAGTGAAAATTCCTTCTTGGTTCAAACCATGCCAACCACCGCCGCCAAGACCTCTCGTAACAGCGTTAAGAGTCGGGCAATGCGCACGTTGAAGTCGTTGCCACAGCAGGCCTCTTGGGACGACGTCATGTATCAGCTCTACGTTCGACAAAAGATCGAAGCAGGGCTCGGCGATTTGAATGCCGGGCGCACCCACAGCCACGAGTCGTTGCGCAAGGAATTCAGCCTCAAGGCATGAACATTGTTTGGTCCAAGGCTGCACGCGCCGACTTGCGAGCCTTACACAAGTTCATCGCCCGTGACTCCGCGGTCTATGCGGAACAAATGGTCTCCTGAATTTTCGTTCGGATAGAAAAAGCAGCCAGACACCCCTCCGATCATCGAAACGACTCCGTCGTTCCGCTACGGGAAAGGTGGAACGCGTTGTCCCCAACGCGTTGCTGCAATGCAGCTCCCATCCAGAGAAAGCGCATTGGGGACAATGCGCTCCACCTATAGTTCGTAACCCCTACTTGAGACCCTGCTCGCGGGCCTCAGTCACGAACCGTCCCCAGCCGTCGCCGGTGTCGCCTTTCGGATACAGGCGCAGGGGGTGGTCGGAACCAAAAAGGACTTGGTCGGCGTTGACCGTAAGGCCGATTTTTGCCCAGGCGTTGTCGCCGTAGAGCAAGGGTGCGGCGGCGGTGTCAACTTGCACGTTGGTTAGCTCGCGGACGTCGAGACCGCCGGCCCAGTGCGCCAGAATAAACCGCACGCTTTGCCAACGGCGGGCCAGCATTTCGAAGTCAGCCAAGGGGGTGTCGATTCGACCCGGATAAGGTCGCGACAACGGATCGGTGACGTGCAGGTTGACCGGCCAGTCCCAGGTCGCGGCCAACTCCAAAGCCTGCAGAAATCCGGCGGCGCCGAGACGTGCACCTTGCGAGTGCGGCGAGAGTTCGCCAAGTCCAGTCAGCCCCTCATCGCGAGCACGGTGGAGTTCGTCGGACACCGTCGCGGCGGACGAGCCGGCGTGGATGGTCGCAAAGGCAGACAGGCGGTCGGGATGAGCTTTGACGCACTCGGCCAAAAAGCGGTTTTGCCAGGCGCAGTTGTCGGGGTTTTCCCAATACCAACCGAGCAGCACGGCATGGTCGACGCCGGCGGCGTCCATCGAGCTGAGGAGTTCGGCGACGGAGGGGAAAAACTGCACCGGCGACCCATCCTTGCGCTGGCGACAGCAGAGGGTTTTCCACAGCGGCTCGCCGTGCGCATCAGCCCACGCAGCCGGATCGCGGTTGAGCTCGTCAGGGTAAAGATGCACGTGATGGTCGGTAACGCCCATGAAGCAGGTAGGCTCACCGAAAGGTGAGTCGCCGGCAATCTCTCGGTTTTGATTTTAACCACTAAGAACACGAAGGTTCACGAAGCACAGAAACAGAATTGATTAACCGCAAAAGGCGCAAATGAGCGCAAAAAATCAGCCCGTTAATTCTTTCGCGAATTTTTGCGCCTTTTGCGGTTGTAACTCCGAACTCAGCGCGAACCGCCGAAACCAGACTATTACTTCCGACTTCGTGAATCTTCGTGTTCTTGGTGGTTCAAAAGCCTGTGGTTCCGGTTGCTCACCCAAAAGATTGCGGAGGCGTGATTTTTGGGGTTGGTTATCCCTTCGCAGTATGTCCGACACCGCTTCCATTCCGCCAAACACCTCCGGTCAGACCGATCTGGCCGGGTTACTGGACGCTTTGCGCCATGGTCAGACCGCCACCGGCAATCCCTTGCTGGAGCGTCCCATGCTGGGCACCACGCTTTATCTGGCGGACTGTGATATCGAAACCCGCTTTGGACCGTTTCGGGCCAGTATTTTCCAGGACATCATCGACAAGCACTACGTCCTCGCCCTCGCCCACGGCGATATCCACTCGGACGGCCCGCTTTACACCCGCATGCACTCGTCCTGCGTGACCAGCGAGACCCTCGGTGGCTGCGACTGCGATTGTGGTCAACAACTCGAAGGCGCGTTTAAGCTCATCGCCGACAAAGGGCGCGGCATCCTGTTTTACCTGATGCAGGAAGGGCGCGGCGTCGGCTATGTGGGCAAGTCTCGTGACCGCATGTTGGTGCAGGCTTCGCTCGACCAGATTTCCACTTTCCAGGCCTACCACGCGCTGGGCCTCAAGAAGGACCACCGCCACTACGACAACATCTCCGATATCTGCACCCTGCTGGGGATTTCGCCGGAGTTCATCGTGCTGACCAACAACCCCGACAAGATCGACGCCATGCATGCGCAGGGCTTGAAGATCGCCGCGACCGAGACGCTCGAATTTGAACCCAGTCCGTTTAACCTGGCCTACCTGACCTCCAAGGCCGACGGCGGACACATCCTCAAGCAGCCTGCCGCCTCCGAACTGCGCCGTGCGGTGCCGCCCGAGCCGGTCATCCCGTTCAACCCGCACGCCTTGCCCGGCGCGGTGCGGTTTATCCACACCGCCAGCTACTTCCTGCCTATCCGTCCGGTGGACAACGAGGTTGTGCTGACCAACGAACAACTGGCCCAGATCCCGCCCGGCCATCCGTTGATGAATGGCCACCGCGCTATCAAGGCGGGTCGCGTGCTCGTAAAGGTCGATTGCAACGAGCTGATCACCCACCGCCGCCTGCAGCCCGAGGATCCGGTCGCCGAGCTGTTGTCCACGCCGTATTGGTTCCGTGTGCATGTTTACTACGACATCGTGACGTCGCAGGAATTTGTCGTGCTGGTCCATGGACGAGCCGAGGCCAATCCGGTGCCCGTGGTGCGTCTGCACAGTGACTCGCTGTTTAACCGCTTCCCGCTCTGCACAACCACCGGTCGCGACAAGCTGCAACAGTCCATCAAGCAGATGGTCATCCACGGTCACGGGCTGCTGCTGCTCTTGCACAACGATGGCCGCGGTGCCGGCTTTGGCGCCTTCGCCACCGACCAGATGCTAACCCAGCGCGGTGAAGCCGGTTCTTCAGACGAAGCCTACAAACAGATCGGCGTCGGCTACGACAGCCGCGACTACGACGCGTCGATGCTCTTGCTCCGCCAGCATCTTGATCACGGCAGAATCCACATGATCATGAACTCCCCGGAGAGCGTGGTCCGCACGCCCGAATACGCCGAAGCGCTGAACCGCAACGGCATCGACGTGGAGAAGTGGATATTCCTCGGCAACGCCCAGAACGACGACGAGTAACGGATTTTTATCGCAGAAGCGCGGAAGAGCGGAAACGCGGAATAATCGGAAAGGTTGAATTGTTCAGGTTAACTTTCCCAACTTCCCCCCCTCCTCGCTTCCGCGATTAAAAACGCAGCCCCAAACTCCAGTCTTCATTATTCAAGATCATGGCGCTCTGAGATTTGCGGGCAAAAAAAGACCGCGTCGTAAGAGACGCGGTCTGGAAGATGGACGATCCGAGATCGTCGTGCTCAGAGGACTTACTTTTCAGCAGTTTTCTCAGGAGTCGGAGCGGGTGCTTTATCGCCGGCGCCCTTGTCGCCGCAGGTGCAGCCAGCGCCACCGGCGTAGGAGATACCGGCGAAGGCGGCGAACAGGGACGAGATGACGAGGATACGGAAGGATTTCATGGTGTAGTATTTTGGTTTGGATTAGCTACTTTGGCTTGGCGGCGGAGACAGTCCGCGCCGTGCCATCGACATAGAACGCGCGAAAAGGTTCCCTCCCCTTGGAGTTTTTTCAAAAAAATCAGATCCGTATTATGTAGCCGCCCCCGTCCCTGGGGGCGTTTGACGGCACAACTGGTTTTGAACATCGAACACACGGCCCGGGACGGCCGTGTCTACATCACGGTGCCACGCCCCAGCGTTTGGTGAAGGGGTAATAGATGAACAGCGGACGGCCGACGACGGAATGCGCGGGCACATAGCCCCAGTAGCGGCCATCGAGACTGTTGCCGGAATTGTCACCCATCGCGAGGTAGCTGGACGGGGGAATCGTGACGGTCTCGCCTTCACGCAAAATGGCATCCGCGTAACCGCGATCCGGTCCATAGAAATAACCGGCGTAGTTATCTTTCTGCGTGTTGTTGTAATCGAAGGCCTTGGCACCGGTGATCGGCGCGCCGTTGCGAAACAACTGCGGTTCGCGGATCTCAATCTGGTCACCGGGCAAGCCGATCAGGCGCTTGATGTAGTATTGGTCGCTGCCGATTTCATGAATGTCGCCGGTGCGAAAAACAAAGCCGTCGCCGGGTGTGGGGCGGACAAAATGATAACTGATGCGATCCACAAACAACTGGTCGCCAGTGAGAATATCGAAGGACATGAGCCGGTCGCCGGCCTTGACCATATGACCGGTGCGCAGGAAACGAACGCGCTCGGTGCCCTCGGAGGTGGTAACCATGCGGTCCACGAACTCCTGCGTCTTATAAATGCGTTCGGTGGCGATATCCGACAGCCGGCGCTTGTCGTTGGGGAAAAAAGTGTCGCGGGCCACCCAGTCAAAATCGAAGTCGAGCGGCACCGTGAAGGTGACAAAACGATCGCCGACAAAGATGCGGTATTCACGTTTCTGCGACGGCAGAACAACCCAGCTGCGGCCGGGCACCTGGCGATAGGTGACCACACCGCGGCTGCCACCGACCGGCAGGAGCACTTCACCGTCGCCGGGAGAGTCGATGCGCATGGCCTTGGCGCCGGCGGTCACAAAGTTGATCGCTTCGCCGACCGGACCGGGTTCGTCGGCCTTGGAGGCGTAGACCTCGCCGGTCATGCCGTAGTAGCTCGGCCACATCGAATTGGTCGGGATCTTGAACGGCTGCACGAAGTAGGCGCGGATGCCGAGGATGACGATGGCGGCGACGAGGAAAAACTCGACGTTCTCGACCATGCTGGACTTCGGGTAATGCGTGCCGCCGGTGCGGCGCAAGACGACCTCAAGGGACTCGATGGCGAGCTTTAGCCGGCTGGCGTCGACGCGGTCCTTGAGGAGGGTGCGCAGTTTTTCGCTTTCAGAGACGAGTTCGTGGCGATCCTTCTCCGGCAGCACATCGCGCCGATAGGCGTAGATCTTGTCGGCCACCTCGAGCCAGCTGACGGCGGTCTTCCGCATCTTGGTTTCAACCGAATCGAAGAATCCGAACATGGCGTGGCGCGAGGAGTTAGTCGTTCTTGAGAACTTGAATGAAGGCTTCCGGTGGGATCGAAACGCGGCCGATTTGTTTCATCTTTTTCTTACCTTCCTTCTGTTTATCGAGAAGCTTGCGCTTACGGGAGATGTCACCGCCGTAGCACTTTGAGGTAACGTCCTTGCGCATTTCCTTCACGTTGTCGCGGGCGATGATCTTGCCGCCGATAGCGGCCTGGATCGCGACCTTAAACATTTGCGGGGGGATGATCTCGGCGAGCTTTTCGCAGAGGTGGCGTCCCTTGGACTCGGCTTTGTCACGGTGAACAATGGAGGCAAAGGCGTCGACGGGATCGCTGTTGATGAGGATGTCCATCTTCACGAGGTCGGCCTCGCGGTATTCGCTGAGCTCGTAGTCCATCGAACCGTAGCCGCTGGTGATGGATTTCATGCGGTCGTTGAAGTCGACGAGGATCTCGTTGAGCGGCAACGTGCAGGTGAGCATGATGCGGGTGTCGTCGAGGGTGTCGGTGTGATCGACGGAACCGCGTTTTTCCATGACCAGCGAGAGGATGTCGCCGGTGCAGCGGTTCGGGATATGGATGGCGGCCTTGATGGTCGGCTCGCTGATATACTCGATGGTGCCGGGGTCCGGCAGGTTGACGGGATTATCGCAGTCGATCTCTGCCTTGCCGGCGGCCTTCACGTGGTAGACCACACTCGGGTAGGTGGAGATGATCTCGACGTCATGCTCGCGGCGGATGCGCTCCTGGATGATCTCCATGTGAAGGAGACCAAGGAACCCGCAGCGGAAACCGAAGCCGAGCGCGAGGGAGCTTTCGGATTGGTAAACGAAGGCGGCGTCGTTGAGGCGGAGGCGGCCGAGGGCGGCCTTAAGTTTTTCGTAGTCGTTGGACTCGAGCGGATACAGACCGCAGAAAACCATCGGGCGGACTTCCTTGTAGCCGGGCAGCATCTCGGTGGCTGGGCGGATGCCGGAGGTGATGGTGTCGCCGGTCTTGATGTCGGCCGGGTCTTTGATGGTGGAGATGACGTAACCGACGTCGCCGGCCACGAGGCGATCCATCTTGGTCATCTTGGGGGTGAACACGCCGACCTCTTTGATTTCGGTCTTCTGGTTGGTGCTCATCATGATCATCTGCTCGCCGGGCTTGATGGTGCCGGAGAACACGCGGGCGTAGGTGATCACGCCGCGGTAGGTGTCGTAGAGGGAATCGAAAACAAGCGCGCGGGTGTGCGGGTGCTCGGACCAGCGGGGCGGCGGAATGCGCTCGATGACGGCTTCAAGGATGTCTTCGATGCCGATACCGGACTTGCCGGAGGCGAGAATGGCCTCCTCGGCGGGGATGGTGAGCAGGTCCTCGAGCTGCTTGGTGCAGAGATCGAGGTCGGCCGAGGGGAGGTCGATCTTGTTGATGACCGGGATAATTTTCAGGTTTTGACCAACGGCCAGGTGGAAGTTGGCCACGGTCTGGGCCTCGACGCCTTGGGCGGCGTCGATCAGCAGGAGCACGCCTTCGCAGGCGGCCAGCGAACGGGAGACCTCGTAGGAGAAATCCACGTGGCCGGGGGTGTCCATGAGGTTGAGTTTGTAGATCTTACCATCCTTGGCCGGGTAATGCATGGTCACCGGGTGGCTCTTGATGGTGATGCCGCGCTCGCGCTCCAGATCCATGGAGTCGAGGTGTTGCGCGGTCAAAACGCGCTGGGTGACCGTGTTGGTGTATTCGAGCAGACGGTCGGAGAGCGTCGTCTTGCCGTGGTCGACGTGGGCGATGATGCAGAAATTACGAGTGAGCGAGACGTCCATGCGAAATAGATAGGGCCCCGGTCGAAGGTCGGCGGAGGCCGGTGGCGAACGGGAAAAGAAACCAGCGTGAGCCGCGCGGGGCGGCTTTCAAGCGGCGAAATGGGAAAAATTAAACCATCAGAAAGCCCGGGCCATGTTCGCTCCTCATGGAACCACCTCGCTTGTGCATTACCGTAATTACCCGATCCGAATTACGGGTTTTTTACGATTGCCGCCAGCACCTCGGCTTATTAGAAAATATACAGTCTGCATAAGCCACTGCAGTCCCGCGTTGCCGGCAGCGCTTTCGCTCACCGCATTTGAAGCCTCAACTCACGTCGCTCATGTCGCTTTCTCACTCCGTTCGGCTGGCTGCCTCGCTCGTCTTTCTAGGGCTAACAACGACGCTACAGACGTCTGCCCAGACTCGCTCCGACATCGAAGTCAGCGCGTCCCCGCAAAACGGCCCGCCCCTCACGGTCATCAACCGTTCCACCACCCACACCGCCACAGTCACGCTCTCGCTCGTTTGGAACACCCGTAAACTCGACCCCAAAACAGGCCAATACTCCCACCTCGCCCGCGACGGCAACCCCGCCTCGGTCACGCTCGGCCCCGGCCAACGGCGCGTGGTTTCCGCCCTCCCTCCCGCCGCGAAAGACGGCTACTCCGCCCGCGATGTCGCCAACTGGCATTGGAACGTCGAATGGCCTTATAAAGCAGCCGAGGATCGGCGCGTCGAAGCCGCGAAACGCCAGGCCGAACTCGCCAAGCAAAACGACGCCGCCAGTAGCCCCTCCGACCTCGCCACCGAAACCGCCCCCGATCCCTCCGCGTCCTCGGCACCATTCCAAACCTTCCTCGCCCGCCTAAAACGCTCCAGCAAATCCTACGGATACTATCCGGGCGATCCGCACTACGGTCCCGGTTATTATGACAAAACCGGCAAGTTCCTGGGTTCCCAAGATCCCGGCGGCGACGGAAACCCTCCTCGCAATCCCGGCTTCGACCGCTTCGGTCCCGCGCCCTCGCTCTCCAATTTCGACAAACGCTACCCCGACCCCGCACCCGACCAGCCGCTCTACGCCAACCTCCTGCCCTCGTCGGCCTTGCCTCCCGCCGCCCTTGCTCAGCCCTCTGCGAAACCCTCCGACCCGGGCTGGTCGTTCAACGACAGACGGGAGACGTGGACCGATTCGGCCGGCCGGGTCTTTCTAGTGGAACCCCTTCCGCCTGAACTGCGCAACCTCACTCCCGAGCAACTCGGGATCCTCCCCGACACCTCCTGGGTTGATTTCGCCCCGGACCCGATGACTGACGAGGACTGGGAACGCATGGGTGTGAAATCCAGCGCCACGGCCGTCCCCGTGGACGAACTCCCTGATCTCGCCTGGAACCAAGCGGGCGTCGACTTTTCCGCCCCCTCCGTTGGAGGAGAAGCGGCTAATGATATCGAGCAGATGTGGGCGGACATCATCGCCAACGAGGACCCCATCGCTACCCTGTTCCGCGAAGTCAAGGCGCGAGACAAAGCCGAACGCGAATCCATCATCAGCAACGAATATATGAATAAAACCGAGGGCCATCTGATGTGGAAACGAATAGCTGAAGGCAAGGCCGCCCAGTTGATTCAGGATGCCGCCAATTACGGCGCCACTCCCCCGACACGCGAAGAGGCCCTCAAGCAGGCGTGGCAGTCGATCGGAGGCACCTACGTCAGCAAAGAACGAATGCAAAGCTGGAACGCCACGGCGAATGAATTTGGATTCTTCGAGCCCAAAGACCGCTACCTGATCGAGGAAGATACTCCGCCCGAGACCGCGCCCAAAGGGGAGCCCATAACGCCATGAACGTAGTTCGACTACTCGGCCTCGCTTCCACTCTCGTCGTCGCTGGATGCGGCAAATCCGAAGCCCCCGCCCCTCCGGCAGCATCCACTGCCCCCGCTCCGGAGCCGACCGACGTCATCGACCGCCGGGGGATGCTAGAGGCACAGTTGGCTTCCGCCGCCAAGATGGCACGCGAGGGAAAACTCGAAGCCGCCATCCGCCAGATTGAAGTTAGCCAGCAAGTATTCCCCGGCATCCCCGCATTGGAAGACCTGCGTCAAAGCCTGATTCGTCGGCGGAATGCTGCCATCGGCCGGCAACTCACGGAAAAGATCATCATCAACCGCCATCAACTCCCCCCGGCAGATCGCATCGCCTTCAGCCTGCTCACCACCGATTGGAACGCCACTCACCCCTCCCAATCAGGCCCGGCGACGGCCGTGTTGACCGAAGATCTACGCCAACGCGTGGCAGACTTCATCGACCGCTATCCCGATTTCGTGGAGGGCCGGCTGCTTCAGGCACGACTCGGCCTGAAACTACAGGACCGTCACGATCAACTGCTTAAAGCCCGTGCAATCCCCGCGGACAAAGCTCCACCATCGGAAGGCCCTGAAGCCGGCGCCAAACTCGCTCAGTGGAAACTCGAACAAATCACCCGTGCCTCGCCCGAGTTCCAAGAGCTCATCAAGCGCCTAAAGGAGCACGGCTGGTATCACGAACCCAGCGACCACCCGACCCAACCCGCGCCCGCACCATCAGGAGATACGCTCGCCCGCATCCGCGCCGCGCTAGGCCGCGATCCCGAGACCGCACCATGAACCACGAATGAAACACGAAAGTTGATGAAACTCCGCCCCCTCTGTGTGACCCTCACGGCCCTAGGTCTTGCCCTCGCCGCATCCGCCCAACCCACCGAGGCGCACCTCGAAGGCGTTGCCACTCTTGTTCAGTTGGGCAGGATTGCGGAGGCCCAGACCAGCGTTGAAACCCTGCTTGTAATATATCCTGGCGACCCGAGCCTCATCGAGATCCAGCGCCTCCTGCGGGCGAGGCTCTCCACCTCGAAGGAAGGCAAATCGGCTCCGCCACCTCCTCGACTCGCCCCCCAACTTACCGGCCTTGATAGCGTCGTCTACGATTCGATCCAGCGCCTGATCTCCCAGGTCCCCGACGCCGACCCCGCCAGATACACCGCGACTTTACAACGCGTCCTCGACGACTCTGCCACGCTCATCGGAAAATACCCCGACCTCGTCCCGCTCTGGTCCGCTCGCGCCACCGCCGCCCTCGCGTTGGACGACGAACACGCCGGCCTCCTCGCTGCCGAGCGACTCCTCAAACTCGGCGCCGCCGACAGCCCCGATCCCGCGCTGCGCGACCTGCTCGCCAGCCTCCACCTCAAAGGCTGGCTGACTCCGGGCAAACTGGAGGCGTTTCTCGCCGACGAAAAAGAACGCGAACGCAAGGACGCCGAAGCCGGCGCGCTCCTCGCCGACAAAACCGCCACCGAACACTGGATCGCCGCCTGCGAAAGCATTTCTCGCGACTATCGGGACGAACCCGCGAACCACGATTTTCGCGTCGCCTTAGCCCAGCTCGCCTACGCGCACGGCGGTCGTTTCGACGACACCCTCGCGCGCCTCGATGCCCTCCGCGGCGCCGAAAAACTCTCCGATCTTCACTACGGTTACTTCCTTCGTGAGACCGGTAACCTCATGGTCAAAGCCGGTCGGCTCGACGACGCGATGGCGCTCCTCCCTCGTATCGCGCACTCTTGGCATGCCCGCGAACTCGCCCGCCACATCGCCGAAAACTGCGTCTCCCGAAATCGCCCCGACCTGGCCGGCCCCGCCCTCCAAAGCGCCTACGAATCCCAGGAGCACTACGTCAACTCCACCGGTGGCACCGTCATCGATCCGGTCAACCGCTGCGATCACTTCACCGACCTCGCCATCAGCGCGTTCGAAGCCGGCCTGCCGGTCGAGGCTGCCGGTTACATTCGCCGCTCCGAGGAATTCGTTCCCCGCTTCCTTCCCCCAAACGCCTGCTGGGGCTGGATGGCGGTCGGCACCGCCTACGCCTACATCGGCGACCTGGCCAACGCCGAGCGTGCGCTGACCCGCATGACCACCGGCGACAACACCATCGCGGCCGTCGCCTACAACGGCTGGAAAACCGCCGTCGCCCACCGCGTCAACGCCAACGACCCAGCTGGTGCCCGCCGCCTGCTCGACGGCGGTCGCACCGCCCTCAACAAGGCCGTCCGCCACTACAAATTCATCACCCGCGCCGATGTGGCCGAAAACCTCTCCGAAGCCCGCCTACAAAAAGATCCGTTCACCGCCTCCATCGAAGCCAAACGCCCCGACGACGCCCTCAACCACTACACATCGAAGGCATGGAACCTCCGTTTCAACGCCGCCCAATTCCACTCCGTATTCGATCTCTTCCTCGACGCCGGTCGCCTTGACGACGCACGCCGCATGCAGACCGCCCCCAAGCTCGGCCTCTACTCGCCGCCCAACAACCAGGACGACGTGAAGGAAACCGCCGACACCCTCGCCTTCGCCCGCGGCAAACTCGCCGCCGCCCTGCTTACCCGTCAAGGCCTCGCCGCCCAAGAAACCTACGTCGCCTCTCTCGGCGCCAACCTCGATCCAAAGACCCGTTTCCAAATCGCCCTCCGCTCCGCCTACGGTGTCGCCGAACAGAAAAAGACACCATGAATCGCTTCCTCCTTTCGATCATCTTGTTTGCCGCTCCGATCATCGCCGCAGCACAGCCCACGCCAGCCCAGCTCGACCGCATCGCCGCCTCGGTCGAAGCAGGCAATCTCGCCGAGGCCAAAATCCGCACCGAGACCCTGCTGGAAGTCTACCCTGGCGACCTTGCGCTCAACGAAATCCAGCGACTCCTCCGCGAAAAACACACCACTCCACCTTCATCCGCTCCATTACCTGCCCCAGTAGCGCCGCCCGCTCCTCCTGCACCGGTTCCGAAAATCCCGAGGCCTTCGCTCAACGCCTGGTTAGGCGACTGGACCGCGGAGGCGACCGTGGATACCGCGCTACCTCCTTCGGGACAAATTGAAGAGCAGCGACATCGCGTGCAGACCCGCGTGACCCTGACCGTGCAACCGGACGGCAACAACGCTACGATCACATTACACGGCGAGTGTCGGGATGATTACAGGTCACATTTTACCGATGGAAAGTCGGCATTTCACGTGCGACGGCACGTGAAATATGACGTTCCCGGACGCCTGACCACGCAAGACATCACAGTGAGCAACACCGGGGAGGGCGTGTCCTTGCGTGATATCGATTTTGAAGAAGCCGCGCGGGTGATGATCAAACCGACTTACGTGGCCAAAATGAATTTCTACGAAAAATATATCCTCAAGCGACACGCCTTTTCGAACGATTACACAACGCTTACGCTCTGGATTGGTGCCACGGACAACTATGAAGGGGCCAAGGAAGTCGAAGTCACCTTAGAATTCACACTGAACCCAGTTGCCGAATCGCTCACCTTGTCGGTCGATGCGTGCCTGTCGTTTACTCAATATACCAAGGCCACGGTCCCGAGCATCATCGCACTGGAAAAAGTGAAGCCCTTCGTTGAGGCAAAGCCCTGATGTCCGACTTCGCTTTTACCGCCGTATCATTCAAGCCCCCGCATTTTCAAACATGAAACGCTCCCGCCTCCTCGCCTGCTTCGCCGCCTTCCTCGTGCTCAGCCTCGCGCCTACCGTCCACGCCCAGCCCACGCCCGCCCAGCTCGACCGCATCGTTGCGTTGGTCGAGTCAGGAGAACTCACCGAAGCCAAGATCCGCGTTGAAACTCTCCTCGAGGTCTACCCCGACGATCCGCAGCTCAAACAAATGTCCACCCTGTTGGCACAGCAGCTCAAGAATACACCCAAACCTCCGACGAATCCTGCCCTTGATCGCATCCGCAGCGCCCTGTCTGCCCCCCCCTCCTCAGTTGAACCCCTGCCGGAGGCGCTCAGCGCAACCGATCGTCTGGAAATCGAGACCCTATTACAAGGGGCTCAACTTGCACTACAAACATCAGACAGTTCGGCACGGGCTGATAAACTGAAGAATCTTTTAGCGCGCGCCGTGCCCGATACCGCCCGTATCTCCATGCGTTCCGATTGGTTGCCCTACTGGCAAACCCGTGCCGTCGCCGCACTGGAGTTGAAGGACTGGAAACAGGGCTGGCAGGCCGGGCAAGCGCTCCTACGTCTCAAGGCCCTAGAATCGGAGACCCCTTCACTTCGACAGGTCATGACCACCCTCAATGTTGAAGGTTGGCTGCAAAAAAATCCTCAAGTCATCGAAACCGCTGCTATGAGCAAGCGCTGGCAACCTTGGCTGGGAGCTTGGAAAGCCGAAGCCTCCTGCACCTATCGAAACAAAGGCGATGGTTATTCGACCAGCACCGGCTATCAGAATCAAAAAATAACGCTGAGCATAGGACTGATCGAAAATGAACCCAAGGTGCAGGTGACCTGGCTCATTGACACGCGGGATAGCACCTGGCGAGGGGACAACCCGAGCGGGTATCAATCCACAAGCTCAACAAATATCCCCGGGAAATCCACAGTAAGCGGTCGGGACTGGGGCCGTAAAACCACGACGTCCAATTTCTCGTCCTCGTCACGCATCCTGAACATATCATTGGGCGATTCGGGCGACACCCTATCCATAAAATACGAAAGCAAATCCGACGACACCGGCGTGGCCACGGTTGCCGAAAACCGTTACATGCTGTCGGAAGATGGCCGACAGCTCTACATCCTGAGTAAGGACACCGGACAAACCCGGGAGAGCTTCGCGCGCTACAACGGTTCGCTGTATATCTGCAAAGACTACACCTACTTCGATGCACCGATAATCGTCGCCCTCGCCAAGCAAAACTGAGTCATGAAACTCGTCCGATTTCTCCCCCTGCTTTTAGCTGGTCTAGTCATCGGTTCCCAAACTACGGCCCAACCCACCCCAGCTCAACTCGACCACCTCGCCGCCTTGGTCGAGGCGGACAAACTCGAAGAGGCAAAGATCCGCACTGAGACCCTTCTAGAAATCTTCCCTGACGATCCTGCGCTCACCGAAATTCAGCGCCTACTCCTGGCAAGGTCAGCCACACTCCCTAAACCCAAGCCCGAAACACCGACCCCGGCTCGACCGCCGGTTCCGGAGGTTCTCGATTGGGAAGACCAGAACGAGATCGATACGGCAACGCGTGAGGCGGAGGCCGCGCTCGAAATCCACGACCCGGCTCAACGTAAAGAAGCCCTGCGAGACCTGCTCGATTATCCCATCCCTCCACGCGCCAAGACCTCCGCCGCTTGGGCGCCCTACTGGAAAGCCCGGGCCATTGCAGCACTCCAAACAGATGATATCGTCAACGGGTGCCGTTCCGCGAAGGCGCTCGCAAAACTCGACTCCCTCCTTGAGCCCGACCCGCAACGATCCGAGCTTCTGGACTTACTAAAGCAGAAGGGTTGGCTCGATGCCGATTTCGCGGCGAAAGTGGATGTGATCGCGACCGAACACGCCCCTTGGCTCGGAACATGGGGCGGCAAGGGCCGCCAGGAAGGCGTCAAAACCAACGCATCGATAACGGTTCGAATATCGCTTTCGCCCGACCTCAAAGTTGTCGTGCGATGCGCGGGAGAGACGGAGACCGATCCTCGCGCCACGGACGTCAATTGGATGATCATCAAGGAAGCCTTCGCCCTACCCGGTCGTTTCGCAGTTGAGGCCTGGATCGGCGCACCGGCCAACTACGACCTGAGCAACGCGAAGCACGTTTCCCCGGATGAATACGGCACGTTTCAATCTCTCGGCCATGATTTCTCCGATGGTCGCCGCGAGCTCACTCTCCGCTACCGCTACAACGCGAAAAAAGGAGCCATCAAAGACAGTGAATCCGCGTTGATCTTACGTCTCGCCGAATCAGGCGAATCGCTGGTGATGAAACAAGGCCTTAATATCCCGACAATCAGCCCCTACTTCATCAAAACGCTCAGCCGTCCGAAACGATAACTCCATTCACTACGCGCTACTTTGTGTCATGATTCTGCCGCACATCAGGGACACCGATTTTATCCCCGAAAGCATGGGTCCCGATCCCCTCGTTTTCGCCAATCTGCCTGATCCAGTGCGGTCACGACTTAATCTGCTCAACCCGGCAAAGGCCCGGGAGATTGATCAAGCCTTCGGTAAGTTTCAGTATGAGCCCGACCACAGAGCCATCGGCTCCGGCGGCTCCGATTTTTTCGCTCAACCAGAGAAATACCGAAAGATTGAACACCTGCTGGTGATTCGCCCGCTGCCTCCAGACGAGATAAAAAACTGGCTTGAAACCAGACTGCCGGCAAACGACCAGACCAGACAAAACCAATGGCTAGTCAGCGGCCGGGCGGACCTTTCATTCGTAGTGGAACGCGCACTGTTCGTAGCACATTGCGAACAGTTCTTCCAGTTGGCACGCGACGCAGCATTCATCACTCCTCCCGACGAATCGTGGCTGTTAATTTGGGAATACCAGGGCTTCCTGACTCTGTATCAATGCAATCCGCCAACTCCGGCTTGACCCAATTGACCGGTAGTATGGAGACCATGGCGTTCGTCTTCTGCCTGACTCGGCAAACCGCTGAAGCTGTCATCTGCCGTCGCGTCTCTTCCTACCCGTTGATTTGTTCGCCCCCCCTCCCAATCACTACCCATCATCTGATGAGGTTTGGCTCCGGATTGTTCTAAAAACGCGGGATTACCTCCGTTGCAGAGCCTCCTCGACGGCGATTCGTTTTGCGAACTGAGGATCGATGATCTGGCCCATGCCGCAGACATCCATTCATTCACTTTCGACGAACTCGTGCATCACGCCTGCGAACGACTTGACCAGCCCAGTCCCGTCGACGACTTCCCATACGGTCAACGGGATAAGGGCACAACTTGGCGCGAACTCATCACGACCGGCGAAGAAAGCCACCCGGTTTGGTTGGCAGCGCTGGAACGAGCCGTTCGGTAAATATGCCATCGTCCCAGCCCCGCGACACACGCGGAACAGGGACACCAAACGCTCAGAGCGCGGCTAGGTCGGCAAATTCGCCGGCTGACTTGACCACCCAAGCGCGATCAGTGCGCTTGGCGAGGCCGGCGAGCACGCCTCCCGGCCCGAGCTCGAGGAAGTCGGTGGCGCCGGCCACGAGGGCGTTGCGCATGCAGTCTTCCCAGAGCACCGAGGAGACGACCTGTTTGACGAGGGCGGCCTTGATGGCGGCGGGGTCGCTGATGGTGTTGCCCGTGGTGTTGGTCAGCACGGTGAGCTGCGGGGCGTTGAAAGTAATCCCCTCAAGGAAGGCAGCAAAGGCGGCGCGGGCGGGCTCCATGAGGCGGGAGTGGTAGGCACCGGCAACATTAAGCGGGATGATCTTCTTGATGCCGCGGTCCTTGGCGGCGGCCACGGCGGCGTCGACCTTGGACTTTTCGCCGGAAACGATGATCTGGCCGGGGGCGTTGAAGTTGGCGGCCTCGATATCGAAGGCGGCGCAAAGGTCGTAAACGGTCTGGCGCTCCTCGCCGAGGATTGCGGCCATGCCGCCGACGGACGACTCGCAGGCGAGTTGCATGAGACGACCGCGCTCGGCGACGACCTTGAGGCCGGTGGCAAAGTCGAACACGCCGGCAGCAGTCAGGGCGGTGATTTCACCGAGACTGAGACCTAGGGCCATGGTGACGTTGGCGAGCTTGCCCTCTTCCTTGAGGATAGCGTGCAGGGCAAGGCCGTGGACAAAGAGCGCCGGTTGGCAGACGCCGGTCTTGGTGAGCTCGGAATCGGGTCCCTCGAAGGAGATTTGGGCGAGGTCCCAACCGAGGACGTCGTTGGCCTCGGTGTAGAGGGCGCGAACGGTCGCGGAGTTTTCGTGGAGGGACTTGCCCATGCCCACTTTTTGGGCGCCTTGACCGGCGAATAGGAGTGCGGTTGCCATAAGTTAAAAGGCAAACGGGTAAGGCTTGGGGTCGGTAAAACCAAGCCCCAAATCCCAAGCGGTGGCGCAGGCATTCCTGCCTGTGTGCCTCTGGATCGGACTCAGAACAACAGGCAGGAATGCCTGTAACACTCGCGGCTCAGCTCTTGAAGAAGATACCCTTCAAGTTCATCTCCAGGGCCTGCGGGTTCGGCGAAAAGCGCAGGGCGTCGGCCTTGCTGATCTGGGCCTCTTGAACGAGCCGCAACAGGTCGCGGTTAAACGAGAAGCTGGCGGAGTCTGAACCGCTCTCCAACAGTCCCTGCACCTTCTCGTTATGTCCCTCCAGAATAAGGTTTTTGATCGTCGCGTCGGCGTTGAGGATCTCATTGGCCGGAATCCGGCCACCGCCTTCAAGGGCGGGCACCAATTTTTGGCAGATAAAGCCGCGTAGCGTGCCGGCGATTTGACGGCGGGCCTGGGCCATCTGCTCGGGCGGGAAAAACTCAAACAGACGGGTCAGAGACTGGGCCACGGTGCCGGCGTGCATGGTCGAGAGCACCAAGTGACCGGTTTCGGCCGCGGAGATGGCGGTCTCAAAGGTTTCCCGATCACGCATTTCACCGATCAGGATGATATCGGGATTTTGACGCAGCACGGCTTTGATCGCCAATTCGAAGTTGGGCACGTCGAGGCCGATTTCGCGTTGTTGGAAGACCGATTTGTCGTCTTGGAAGGTGAACTCGATCGGATCTTCCAGCGTGACAATGTGACGGTCGAGGTTGCGGTTGATCCAGTTCAGCATGGCCGCGAGGGTCGAGCTCTTGCCTGAACCGGTCGCGCCGCAGATCAGCAGAATGCCGTCCTTGGACTGGGCCAGTTTGACCAAGGGGTCGGACTTCAGGCCCAATTCCTCGAAGGTCGGGGCACGGCTTTTAATATGACGAAAAACCACGCTGGGCGTGCCGCGTTGATGAAAGGCATTTACGCGGAAACGGCCGATCCCGTCGGCGGCGTAGGCAAAGTCGACCTGGCCCAGCGTTTCCCAGTTCGACCGGAACACCTCGGGCACAAATTCGCTCACAAAAGCCGCGACCTCTTCGCCGGTGATCGGATCCATGTCCACCGGCTTTAGACGGCCCGAAAGACGCACGTAGCCGGGCTTGTCGGATTTGATCACGATGTCGCTGGCGCCGCTCTCAACCGCAAGTTTCAGGAGATCGTTAAATACTTCGATATGGTCGGACATGGTGGATAATGGGGAAAAACGTTGCAGAGTTGGTAAATAGAGGTGGTTTGCTAGGCAAGGTATCTTCCCGCATTCACCCATGAAACTCCGCCCTTTGACCGGTGCCATCACCGCTCTCGTCACCCCCTTTAAGCAGCAGAACGTCGCCTTTGATGATCTTCAGAAGCTCGTGGAGTTTCAGATCAAATCGGGCATCAACGGTCTGGTTCCCGTCGGCACAACCGGCGAATCCCCCACGCTCTCACACGACGAGCACATGGATGTGGTCCGCGCCGTGGTCGAAGGCTCCCGTGGACGCGTTCCGGTCATCGCCGGCACGGGCTCCAATTCCACCCAGGAAGCCGTCGAGCTCACCGGCATGGCCCACAAGGCCGGCGCCGACGCCATGCTGGTGGTCGCACCCTACTACAACAAGCCCAGCCAGGAAGGCCTGTTCCTCCATTTCAGCGCCGTCGCCGAAGCGACCAACCGCCCGATCATCCTCTACTCCATTCCCGGTCGCTGCGTGATCGAGATCAGCGTGTCCGTGATGGAACGGCTGCGCGCCAAGTATCCGCACGTTCGCTACGTCAAGGAGGCCGGCGGTTCCGTCGATCGCGTCGACCAGATCAAGCAGGCCCTCGGCAAGGACATGACCGTGCTCAGTGGTGACGACTCCCTCACCCTGCCCTTCATGTCGGTCGGCGCGGAAGGTGTCATCAGCGTGGCCTCCAATCTCGTGCCAAAGGACGTCGCCCAGCTGGTGAAGTTTGCCCTCGAAGGCGACTTCTCCAAGGCCGGCAAGCTGCACCGCAAGCTCTGGCCGCTGTTCAAGACCCTCTTCATCGAGCCCAACCCAGTCCCGGTAAAGGTCGCCATGGTCCGCGCCGGCATCATCTCCACCGAGGACGTGCGCCTGCCCCTCTGCGGCATGACCAAGGCCAACCGCGAAACCCTGCTCGCCACCCTCAAGGCCTGCGGCAAGTAACCCTCCCCTGCTAAATCAACATGTCTCTCAAACTCGCCATCGTTGGAGCCAAGGGCCGCATGGGCCACGCCCTCATCACCGCCGCCACCGAAGCCGGCCACACCGTAGTTTCGCCGCTCGATGCCGGTGATGATCTTGCCGCCGGTATCGCCAAGGCCGACGCCATCATCGACTTCAGCTTTCACAAGGTCACCGCCGAGGTCATTGCCCTGGCGGTCGCCGGCAACAAGCCGCTGGTGATCGGCACCACCGGCCATTCGCCCGAGGAAAAACAAAAGCTGCTCGCCGCCGCCGCCGCCATTCCCTGCGTCTGGTCCGGCAACTACTCGGTCGGCGTGAACCTGCTCTTTGCCCTCACCCGCAAGGCCTCCTCGATTCTCGGCGAAGACTACGACGCCGAAGTCATCGAGATGCATCACCGCTTCAAAAAAGACGCTCCCAGCGGCACCGCCGACCGTCTGCTCGAAATCATCCTAGAGGAGCGCAAGCTCGGCCGCGACGCGCTCCGTCATGGACGCGAAGGCATCACCGGCGAACGCACCTCGACCGAGGTCGGCATCCACGCCTTGCGCGGCGGCGATGTTGTCGGCGACCACACGGTGATGTTTGCGGCGCTCGGCGAACGTCTGGAGCTCACCCACAAGGCGTCTGACCGCGGCATCTTTGCTCGCGGCGCCGCCCGTGCCGTCGCTTGGGTCGCGCAAAAACCCGCCGGTGTCTACGACATGCAGGACGTGCTGGGACTAAAATAATGATCACCTCCATCCAGGGCATCCTTGCCGAAGCTTCCCCGCTGCGCGCCATCATCGAGGTCAACGGACTCGGCTACGAAGCCAACATCCCCGTGACCACTGCCGAGAAATTGCCGGCGGTCGGTGCCAAGGTGAAGCTGCACACGTTTGTTGCCTATCGCGAGGACGCCCAGACGCTCTATGGTTTTGCGACCGTGGAGGAACGCGACTTTTTCCGGATGATGATCGACCACGTGAGCGGTGTCGGTCCCAAGCTTGCCCTGACCATCATGAGCCGCATGTCGCTGCCCATGTTGGAGTCGGCCATCCGCAACGCGGATGTATCCTCTCTATCCAAGTGCCCCGGTATCGGTAAGAAGACCGCCGAGCGTCTGGTGGTGGAATTGCGTGGCAAGGTCGGGGCCTCGTCCTCCGCACCCTCCGTCGCCGCTGCGGACGGAGACTCCGCCGCTTCAGCACCGACCGGTGACACCAAGAACCGCGACGCGGTGCTCGCGCTGACGACCCTCGGTTTCAAAACCGCCGATGCCGACACCGCCATCCGTAACGCAGTGCTCGCGCTCGGGCCCAAGGCGACGACCGAGCAGCTCATTAAAAAAGCGCTCGGCTCTTAAGCCGGGCGCCTTGTGTATAAAGTAGCGCAGGCTTCCAGCCTGCCCCGCTTGATATTTTCTAACGCTGGAACTGATAGGAAGTCAGTTCGCCACGGGTGGACGTATTCAAGAACTGGTGGCTTCTAAACGACGGCAATTCATCGTTAGAGCGGGCGTTGCTGACCTCAAATCGACCGTCATCGACCAGTCGGCTCGACACCAACGCAGCGGCTTCGGCATCAATCCAACGTTGCGCAGCCACCCGGGAAAGCTGCTGCAAGGCGGCGGCATCCGGAACGGCCAAAATCGCCGGCTGTGAAACCGAGGCCATGAGCACCGGAGCAACCTTGGCCGGAACAATATCCAGCTTGGCGACGGCCACCCCGTGCTGCGCAGGGACGGGAGCGGACACTTCAGCGGAACCGGCAGATTCAACCGCAGCCAACTCCGTGGAAGCAGCGGCCTCCCCCAACGGAAGATCGCGAAGTGCGATTGTCACCGAAACAAACATCACACAGGCCGCGGCGGCAGCCCCGCTCCACCCCAGCCAAACCACCTGCCGGCGGGTGCGGGTTTCCGCGGATCCGTTTAATTTGCGTTCCACATCTTGCAAGGCCTTGGTCAGAGCGAACGACTGCGGAGCGCGTTCACATTCATTTTCGAACAGGAGATTGCAGGCGCGCTGCATGCGACAATACCCGGCATAAGTTTGGCGACGTGCAGGGTTGCGCATGACCTCGGCCTCCAACTCGGCCGCATCAGCGGCGCTCAAGCGGTGGTCGAGATAGAGATTAAGCAGTTCCTTGAAGCGTGCGTCGTTCATTTAAAGTCCTCCCCGAGTTTGGAGCGCAGGCTGTCACGAGCACGCGCAATACGGCTTTTAACCGTTCCTACGGATATGTTCAAAATGACGGAAATCTCTTCGTAGGATAAGTTCTTCACGTTTCTCAAAATCAATATTTCACGGTGTTTGGAGTTGATGCGCTCCATACTCTCGGCGATGCGATCAACGAATTCTTGGGTGACGGTGATGTCACCGGGGGTTTCCGCCTCGGAGGCGAAAATCTCGGACAACGGGGTGTCATTATCTTCTCCGCCGACCGGTTGGTCGAAGGAAACGGTCTTGTCGCGCTTGCGGCGCCACCAATACCAATACCGATTACGGGCCAGATTGGTCGCGATCTGGTAAAGCCAAGTGGAAAAAGCGGCGTCGCCACGGAAGTTCGCCAAGCCGCGGTGCGCCCGGATAAAGGCGTCCTGCGTAACCTCCTCGGCATCCTGCTGGTTGCGCAACAACTGGTGCACCATCGCATAAATGCGATCCCAGTAACGGGAGACCATTTCATTGAAAGCGGCCGCGTCTCCGCTGCGGAAACGGTCGACCAGCAAACGATCCAAGGCGACTTCTTGAGCTTTTGTGGACATGTTTTCTTCCACACTCTGACTCGCGTAGCGCTGAATGGTTCCAGCATTTTCCGCAGCTACGGAAACTTGGACCGGATCAGATGGGGTGCGCTCGCTCATGACAATTTCATCAGCAAGGCGACGAGGCAGCATGGCTGTCAACGGGATCGCCATAAAACCTGCCAAAAAAACCCTTGCCCGACCGCCGGATGAACAAAAGACGGAATCACTTCCCATCGGTGGCAATAGCTCGACCACCGGGCAGCATCCTATTTCGAGCACGCTTCATCTAACCGGTGAAGAGTGCAATTTGTGAGGATTTTGGCTTGCACGCACAACCCGCGAACTTTTGGTTCACCTTTCCATTTTTTGGGTCGATAGCTCAATTGGTTAGAGCAGTTGCCTTTTAAGCAATTGGTTCCGGGTTCAAGTCCCGGTCGACCCACCACTCTTTAATACAGCCGTTCGAGGCTGTTTTTTTGTGCCCGGTCATGATGCTTAACTCCGGTAGGCGCGCCAAAGGCGATAGGGACGGCGTGCCCCCGACACGCTCAGTGCACCCCGTCGTGGGCAAACGACGCGTAGACGACTCCGATCAGGTTGTAGCGGGTAACCACTCCGCGATCCTCGCCATTGTTGTTCAATCCGGCGACCCGCCACCCAGATTCTTCCCGCTGCACCAAGTTATGCACCACCACGTGACCAGCTTTGTTTCGATAGGCCACGGTCATGCCTTCGACCAAATCGTCGTAGGGTAGTTTTTGTAAAACCAATACGGTGTTATCTCCATAGACAGGCCGCATTGAGGCCCCCGTTCCGATCACCGTCAACCGGTCAGGATCCAACGCCGCCAAGGCTTCGGCATCACGCCAGGCCTGCAACTTAGTCACATCACTGGTGGGAGCCGGTTGACTGTCAGCGGCATAGACCGGAGTGGAGGATTTATCCGTCGCGCAACCCGATACAGCCAGACACAACAATCCGCATAGGGTGATCACCTGAGTTGATTTAGTAATATTCACCAGATGCATTGATAAATCGCTATGCGGAAAATGAATTAAGTTGGAAATCATTCAATACGAGGCTCATTTAATGAATAACTTCATGAAACGACTTGTCATCATTGAAGACCAAACCGCGATTCGCGAGATGTTGGTCGAAATCCTCAAACTGGACACCAATTACAAGCTCGTGGGAGAAAGCGGCGACGGTCAAAGCGCCTGCTCACTCTGCCTCGAGGTGAAGCCCGACCTCATCGTCCTGGATGCCAAGCTTCCGGGCCTGAACGGCGTGGATGTTTTGCGCCGTCTCAGCAAGCAGCTACCCAATATTCGGGTGCTCATCTTTTCCGGTCACGAGAATCCCGTGCTGGTGCGTGAGATGCTCGAAGCCGGCGCCCACGGTTTTGTGGAAAAAACCGCAGGCCTCTTTGAATTTAAGAAAGGCCTGGAAACCGTGGCCAATGGCGGCACTTACTTTGGTCCGGCCGTGGCCAGCTTGCTACGCAACGTCGTTGCCAATCCCGGCTCCAGCAGCGCCGCCGACTTCCTGACCGATCGCGAACGGGAAATCCTCCAGTTGGTGGCGGAAAGCCACAGCACCAAGGAAATCGCCTCCAAACTCGGCATCAGCGTGAAGACGGTGGACAACCACCGCACCAACCTGATGCGTAAGCTCAACCTCCACGATGTCGCCAGCCTCACCCGCTACGCCGTGGAAGTCGGCCTGATCGAGCCCCGCAAACCGCTTTAAACCGCGGTGGAGGCGACCGCCTCCTGATAGCGACGGACCAAGACGTCCACCAACAGACTGTGACCGGACAAGGTGTTCGTCATATGTGTGCGCAGGCCCGGTCGCTCCGCTTCGGCCCCGCGACAAATCTCCGCCACGTCGCCATCCGGTCCGGCGTGCCGGCCGGGGGATAAAAACTGCAACGCCACGACGACGTCACCGCTGTCTGCCGGTGCGGTGCGCAGGGCGGTTTCCAATAAAGGATCGTTAAAGGCGTATTCCGGCCCCGACCGACGCTCCATCGAGGCCACCGTCACCCCGGCAACCGCCCCGGCCAGCGACTCCGCCAGTCGCTCCCCTAGGTAATTCCTCACGGCCGCCACACCGGGCTGCGGACTGCCATGATCCACCAGCACGACCTGGGGCCGGACCAACTGCTTCGACCTGACCACATCAAGAACCCGCTCCCAGAGAATGGTAATCAACTCGTCGGTGGTATCCTGCTCAGGCTGAACCAACCAACCGGCCTCAATCACCCGAGCCGAAGGAAACCGGGCCCGCAACGAAGCCACCCGCGCCGGCACATAGTCGGTCAAGGCCGCGCTGGGGCCGAAAAACAGGGGGAGCAGAACCGCAGTGCCCGCAGGTTCCCGTCCAAAAAACGCCCCCAAGGCCGGTTCCAGCAATTCGGCGGGAAGGCCCCCCAGAGCTCCAACCGGCACCCCGCTGGAATGCAGCAACGACACCGCCTTCACCGTCACCGGCAGCCGTTCCGCCAGCTTTCCGGCCAGCTCCCGCAAGGCCAAAGTTGCCGCCGGACGCAGGGAACCGTTGTCGAAAAGGAAGCAAACAACCGGAGCCGTCGAAGGATTCGCGAGAGGGATTTCCATTAATATCTTGTCGAGACAAGGGCCTTGTCTGATAAGGTCAAACCTGCTGCCCAACTTCTCTCTTTCCCATGATTATGTTTCCTCGCAAAGCCTTATTCGTCCTTATCAGCGCCGCCGTTGTGTTCGCCACCGGTTGCACCAAAAAGCCCAAGCGCAACGACCCGTCCTCGACGGTGCTCGGCCAAACCGGCTCGTCACTGAATCCCGGCGATATCGGCACTTTCACCACCTCCCAGCTCGAGAATCCGTCCGATTCATCGCTGACCGGCCGTGACGGCGTCATCGACGACGGCTCCACCATTCGCGGTCTCCTGCAGCCCGTTTATTTCGCCTTCAACCAATCCGCCATCGCCGGTGCCGAGCGCACCAAGCTGCAGGCGGCGCAGGAATACCTAAACGCCAACCCGCAAAACAGCCTTCTGCTCGAAGGTCACTGCGACTGGCGTGGCACCTCCGAATACAATCTCGGTCTTGGTGACCGCCGCGCCAATTCCGCGCTGCAATACCTAACCTCCCTCGGAGTTGACGGCAGCCGCGTGCAAACCCTGTCCAAGGGCGACCTCGAGGCCGTTGAAAACGCCGACGACGCTTCGATGAACAACGACCGCCGCGTCGAGCTCGTGATTATCAAGGGCAACTGATCGGTATCCGATTTATAACCACAAAAAAGCCCTAGCCGTTTGGCCGGGGCTTTTTTGTGCCACCGAGGGTCGTGGACATTCCTGCCCACCCCGTTGGATACCCATTAAGAAGAACCTAACCCACACCCACACGTCGCCATGCGTGGACAAAAATGTCCACGCTCCTTGCAACTCACTTTCCGTCCGCCAGATCTTCCAAAATCCGCATCGATGCCCGTATCCCTTTTTCCATGACGCCGAGATGAAAGCTCTCGTCCGGCGCATGCAGATTGTCCTCGGGCAGGAACAGGCCGATCATCACGGAGTCCAGACCGAGCTGACTGCGAATATCCGCGATGATCGGCACACTGCCGCCCTCGCGGAGATAAATCGGAGCCTTGCCAAAGACTTCGCCGATCGCGCGGTCGGCCGCGCGGAAGGCCGAGGCCAGCACCGGTGATTGATCCGCGGGCGTGTTGGCCCGGTCCGGCGGCACGACCACGTAAGGCACGGCATTGTGCTGCGGGATGATCTCAAAGGTCACATCCTTCGGCATGCGCTCGGTGATCGTTTTGTGCAGCAGTTCACGGATTTTATCCGGTTGCTGATTTGCCACTAAGCGGCAGCTGATCTTCACGAAGGCTTTGCTGGGGATGACCGTCTTTGAACCCTCGCCCTGATAACCGCCGCCGATGCCGTTAAACTCCAGAGTCGGCAGGAAACGTGTGCACTCAAACGGCGTATAGCCTTCGGTCGGATGAAAAGCGGGGATGCCGAGAAACTTACGGTAGGCCTCTTCGTCGCCGCCGAGGCGTTTGAGCTCATCGCGCTCCCATTGTTCAACCTCCAACACATCATCGTAGAAACCGGGAATATTCACGCGGCCATCCGGCGTATGCAGCGACGCGCACAACTCGGCAATCGCCTGAATGGGATTGCGCAGCACGCCGCCATGTAAGCCGGAATGAAGATCACTGCGTGGTCCCGTGACCCTCACCTCGCTCAGCACCAAGCCGCGCAGGCCACAGGTGATCACGATCTGGTCGGCGGTCGGACTGCCAGTATCCGACAACAAGACCATATCGGCGGTCTTCAGGCGATCGCGGTAGTCGGTCAAAAACTTTGGAAAACTCGGACTACCCATTTCTTCTTCGCCCTCGATCATGAAGGTGATCCGCAGCGGCAAATCCGGCCGGCGCTCCAGCAGTTTGCCCACTGCGGTGATGTGCGTGAGCAAAGGACCCTTGTTGTCGGCCGCACCGCGCGCATAGAGACGGCCATCACGAATCTCGGGTTCAAAGGCTGGCGTGGTCCAAAGGTTCAGCGGATCGGCCGGCTGCACATCGTAGTGACCATAAATAATGATGTGCGGCGCTCCGGCAGGGGCGGCCCGCTCGGCCAGAATGATCGGATGCAGGGCGGTGGGCACGACCTCCACGGAAAATCCGATTTCCGTCAGCAGGCCGGCGACAAAATCGCGGGCGCCGACCATACCCGCCCCGGCTGTGGGGTCGGTGGAAATACTGGCATGCCGGACAAATTCCTTAAGCTTTTCGACGTGATCAAACATGATGATCCCACCGTGCGCAAAAGCCGCCGCGGCGGCTAGCCCGAAGTGGCACAGGCATTCCTGCCTGTGAGCCGAGTTTGGGGAACGCACCCAATCGCACAGGCAGGAATGCCTGTGCCACTCTTCACATCCCGGTCGCTGCTACGCGGGCTTTGGCCGCTTGATACGTCGGCATCAACGGTCCGGCCAGACGCTCAAGATTCACGATCCGCTCGGCGGAGGGCGGGTGGGTCGAAAGCCACTTGGGCGGAGCGTCTCCGCCTGAGTTGGCCTGCATCTTTCGCCAGAAGGAGGCACCTGCACGGGGGTCATAGCCGGCCTGGGCGGCGAACTGCAGTCCAACCGCGTCGGCCTCGCTCTCATGGCTGCGTGAGTAGCCCAGCGTCGTGAGGGTCGCGCCGGCACCATAGGCCATCAGATAGAGCTCCTTGTTCTTGGCGTCCTTGGTCCCGACGGCCAAGGCCGCACCGCCGATCGCCGCCAAAAGGTTTTGCGAATAGCGCTCGCCGCCGTGCCGGCTGGTGACGTGGGCGATTTCATGGCCCATGACGATGGCGATCTCATCGTCGCTGGCCGCCAGATTGATCAAGCCGGTGTAAACACCGACCTTGCCGCCCGGAAGGGCAAAGGCGTTGACGGTCTGGGGGGCATCAAAGACCACAAACTCCCATTGGGCGTTCGGCAATTGACGGCCGACTGCATTAGCGATCCGGACACCAATGCGCTGGATGCGCGCATTGACCGCCGGATCGGTCAGGATTTTTTCACTTTGCTTGACCTGTGCAAACGACTCCAGACCCATTTGGGTTTCGGCCGACGGGGAAATCAGCATCACCTGACTGCGACCGGTCTCTTGGACCGTGGTGCAACCAGTGAAAATAATCGTGAAAGCCGCCAAAAACAGGGGAACGGAAAATCGACTCATGGTGCTGAAACTGCTGATTCCTCCGCTTGAGGCAACTGCGTAGAGATTAATCCAACGCAGCCCAAACCGAGCCCGCGTCCAAACGGGCCAAATCACTGGACCGGATAAAGGGAGCCAGCGAAGGACCATTAAACGCGGCATTCGCAAACAACGGCCAGACCCCGAAACCAAGCGCCCGGTGCTCCCCGCGCCAGGCAAAGGCCTGTAGCAACGCCGCCCGTGCGCCAACCGCGGTCTCCAAAGCCGAAGAGAAGACCACGTCAGCTTTGGCTCGTGCTAACGTCGCCAGCGCCTCGCTGGGGTCAGCCAGCAGACAGGGCTTGATGACATAGATCCCGGGCCAACCAAGACCCAGCCAGCGTTGGATATCGGCAAGTCCGACCAGCGACTCGTCCAAGGCGAGAACCGTGGGAAAATCATTGGCCAGACCCAGCAACAGATCCGTGCCCGCCTGCCCTTCGCCTGAGACGGGTTGTTCGATAAATTCAATCGGACGCTCCGCGGTGCAGTTCAGCCAGGCTTCCGCCTGACGACGATTCCATGCGCCGTTGGCATCGAGGCGCAAACGGGCACCGGTCGGCAGGCGGGCCAGCACATCGTCGAGCAACACGCGTTCGTCAGCCGCGTCCCCCACTCCGACTTTCCACTTAAACACCCGAAAGCCCGCCTCCAGCCGTTCGTCCAGGACCGACAAGACAGACCGGCCCGCCGGCAGCAAAGCCGCCACCTGCAGGTGCTCGCGGGCCAAGGGCGGCGTATCAGCCAAGGCAGTCTGCAGCGCAAAGCGCACCGTCGGCGCCGACTGCGGAATGGCGGCAAATTGCTCCTCCTCCACGAATGCACCCAAACCGCCCAAAATCTGTTCGGCCTCCTCCACCGTGCCGGTGCCAAACCACGGGATCGGCGCAGCTTCCCCGTAACCAATCTTTCCGGTCTCGTCGGTCAACTGGACAACCACTCCGGTGCGCTCGGCCCACAGACCATGGGCGGTTCGCACCGGCTTGAGAAACGGCAGCGAATAACGACGAAATCGAAGTTGGTAACGCATGCCGGTCAGCCATTCGCCCCCCGAGGTCAGTCCCCTGATTCCGCGGTGGTCGAACTGACCCACTTTTCACGAGGAATAAACGTCAGTCCGATCAAAACCAGATTGGCCACCATGAACGCCCCCAAAACCTTGGCCCCGTTTTCGGTGAAACCATAGCTGTGCAATCCGACGCCAAGCAAGTTGGTGCCGAACCAGCTCCAGCCGGTGATAACGTTGCCAAAAATGGCCAGGTTCATGAGGCCGCGTTGTTTGACCAGGCCACCCCAACGGCAGTGGAGGATGATGGCATTCCAGAGCACGATCATGAGCGCGCCGTTTTCCTTCGGGTCCCAGCCCCAGAAACGACCCCAGGATTGATCCGCCCAGATGCCACCCAGAATGGTGCCGACCAAACTGAAGAGCGTGGCAAAACAAACGATGCCATAGACCATGCCGGTCAGCGTCTTGGCCACGGGTTGGGTCAGCACCTTGGTGAAAACGCCAAGCACGACATACAAAATCGCCAGTGCTCCGGCCACAAAAGTAGCCGAGTAGCCGATGGTCACCACGATGACATGCGTCGCCAGCCAGAAGTTTGAGTCCAACACCGCGCGCATCATTTCCAGCGTGTCGCCGCTGAGTGAAAGGTGATGGGCGATCAGCAGCGTGCAAAAGCCGATCAGGCCCGCGGCGGCGCTGGCAATGGCATTGCGGTAAAAGAATTCCAGCGCGAGACAGAGCAGCACCGCGGCCCAGCCGATGAATACAGCCGAGGAGTAAAGGTTGGTCACGGGAGGACGCCCCTCAAGCCACATACGCGCGGCGATGCCCAGCGTGGTGGTGATGGCCGCCAGTGTGAGCAAATAGGCCGCCGAACGACCCAGCGCCACCGGCCAACGCAGCCATGAACAGATCGCGAGAATGAAGGCCCCAACGTAGAGCGCCATACTGGTGTAGAATGGAGCGGCTGCATTGAACCGGGTTTCGATGTCCGTCTTGGTGAGTGCCTCGCCGTAACCGCGGGACAACTGGGCCCGATAAAGTTTCACGATCTCATTGAACTCAACAGCCTGTCCATTTCGCCAGGAGTGCCCCAATCCAGCCCAGGCGAGCACGGCCGGATCCACCCCGTCGTTTTCGAAGGACCCGAGCAGGGACTCGCCGACCTTCTTCCATGCCAGTGAGTCCGGAGCACCGGGCGGCGGAGGAATGACCAGCAGCTTGCCGAAATCACCGATGAATTGAAACCGGCGGGCCAGGCTGAGCACCGCATCGGCGGCAGCCTTGTCGTGAGGTTTTCCTTCCACTTGGGCACGCACCGCGGCCACGCCTTTATCTATGCTGGTTTCAAATTCGCGAATGTCGGCAAGGAAGTCGGGACTCTCAGGGTCCTGCAGACTGTATTTCAGCTGCTGATACGTCGTCAGGTTTCCGTAAAGCTGCATGGCGGCGCTTTGGAACGCCGTGCGCTGTTTGGCCTCGACCGGACCGGCCAGCTGCACCTGCTTTTCCAGATCGGGAATGTGTGCCCGCAATTGATCAAAGGAGAATCGTTTTTGGGCGCCCCCCTCCTCCGGATTGATCTGCATGAGCGACTGGACCTCGGTATTGACGACCTTGAAGGTCTGGAGAGCGTCAGCCTTGGCCGGATCAAAGACCAGCAGAGTGAACCACTCGATGGGCTCCAGCGTGCGGCCGGCCGTGCGCACGGTTTGAGACTCCTGCATCTGCAGAAGACTGGTGCGCGCCACGGTATCCAATGGCTTGATACGGCCGCCTACAAGGACAGGGAGCTCACCGAACTCGGAGAGGTGAAAGTCGCCGCCCGGATGGTGCGGACGCAGCGAGGAGCCAAAATAGACCGCGCCAAGGACCAGGATAATGAGAGGGAGAATGCGTTTCATGTCGTTGGAGGAGACGATTGGTCAGACTTTGACGGCGGCGAGCTTGGCCGAACGGCGCTGGGTGAAGCCATAGAGACTGATGCCGAACTGTATAAACAGGCCAAGCGTCAACATGAGGCAGGAAATGTAGGGGATGAGCCATCCCGGGTTGCGAACGACTTGGAGGATGGTGGTCGTGTCGTTGTTATCAAAACCCTGCTGATAGAAAGTAAGTCCCTGGTAGCGCAGCGGGTTGTTCATGTAGACCAAAACCTGCCGGTCTTCGCCGGTCTGAGGATTGATCAGCCGGAGTTTGCTGGAGAAGTTTTTGGGAATCTCGGTGCCGGGATAACGATCATGGGTGAAGTCGAGCAACTGCAGGGTGAACGGCTTGTATTCGCGTTTAAAACGCAGGGACAACTCATAGGTCCGCCCTTCGTAATCAAAGCGCTGGCTGTCCATCAGCCAGGGGGAGAGCAGCCATTTACCGAGCGAACCACCGGCGCCGTTGAGTTCGACCAAGACACTGGGGAGATTGCGTTCGTTGTCCTTGTAGGTGAGCGGAACCGGAGTGACCGCCAGCCGTGCCCCGATGTCACGATCCGCGCCGGACTCGGGTGCCGTCGGGGCCTGCGTCTTCATCTGCAAGACGGTGTTGGGGTAGTAGGCAAGCGGCTTCAGGGTGAAGGGCAGCTCGGGCCGTTGGATCGCCGCAGGGGATTTTAGATGGGCGGCGGGAATGGCCACGACCTGATCCCACTCCGGACCGGTGATGTCGGTCACCGCGAGCTCAACAAACCGCGGACTTTCCGAATAATTCTTGGTCTCCCCTTCATCCATGCGCATCTGGAACTCCTCCTGATAGATGGCGGTGACGAACTCACCGATCAGCAGCAGGATCAACCCGGCGTGGGTGATGGTGATGCCCAGTTTTTTCCACGAGAGTTTAAACCGGAATACATGCGACGTGATCAGGTTGATCAGCAGCATTACCCCGAGTAAAAACCCACCGGGAAATACCGGGAACAGCACGCCGTTAAAATCGTGCCAGACAAAGAAGCTGCGAAACCACTTGGCCTGCACGCCCCAGACGCCGAGTTGGACCTGATTAAGTGTCGCGCAAAAAACGAGCACGATGGAGAGCACCAGAAGCACCACCGTGAGTTTGAGAGAAGTGAAAAATTTCAGCACCGGATTGGATGGGAGAGACATGGAATCAACGGGCGGTTACGGATTTCAAAAACGCGATAAACTCAGGCTTAGCCGCGCCAACCGTGGCGTCAGGTCCCATGAGTTTAAAAAAGTAGCTTTGGTCGCCGAAAGGCAGGATCGCTCCCAGCAGCCGGGTCGGACCCGCGGCCGACTGGCCGACAAAGTCGACCACTGTAAAGCTCAGCGAACCGGCCGTGATCGCTTCGGATTCGGCAGCGAGTTCTACGGCGCTGAATGGCGGTAATTGCACCTGACCGCGCCAGCGGTTCACATTGGCCAGATCGCCGCCGGCATCACCCGGAAACGAGATGACCGAAAAGTCCGCGTCCGCACCAACGGTATAACTGGCCTTGCGCATCGGCCCCAGGTCCTTGGCCTGCCAGCCAGCCGGAGCCGTCCATGACAACGCACCCGAAACCGGCGCAGCCACGGGAGCAGTCTGCACAGCGGCAACCGGCGCACTTGGCGCGGTGGTGAAATGCACCGAGGCGAGAAAGGCGTCGAACGCCGAGGATTGGTTTTCCACCAAGGTCGCGTCGCCGGTCACCTTAAAAAACCAGGTGCGGTTCTCCTGCTTAAGCCAGGCCCCCAAAATACGTGTGCGATGATCGTGGGCCGGATCTTCCGCGACTTCGCCGCCGACCAAATCAACGCGTTTAAAAACACCCGCGGGCAACGGGACTTCGGTGATCAAAGCGGGCAACTCGGCCGCGGTGATGGGAGGTAGTTGGATTTGACCGAGCCAGCGATTGATATTGGCCAAGTCACCACCGACATCACCGGGGAATACCGTTACGGCGATACTGGCTTCGTGGCCGCCCTGATCCTTCACGACAAAGCTGCCTTTGCGCATACCGGTTTGATCGGGCTGGGTTTCCCAGCCGTCCGGCACGGACCAGTGAACATCCGGCGCGCCATCAGCGGAGGGGACCGATTGCGACGACATGTTGCCCGCCATGCCGGTGGCGGCCGGGGTCGTCTCGTGAGGAATGCGATAGGACTCAATGGGAGCCTTGCGGCAACCGGCGACAGACAACAGTCCAACGAGAGCTGTCAGCATGATACGATGGGAAGGCGCAGAAAACGTCATGTAGCCCTGAAGGTTCGTGCGGAAAAGAGGGAATTCAACTCATTCCGGTTCTTAGTGGGACGAATATAAGTTATTAAAATCGGTAAAGTAGTTCATGCTTTTGCCGGAAAGGACGCCACAGGTCATAGGAACAATGCCGACCAATCAGGCGCCAACCCGATCCGGGGCAGGCTCATTTGCATTCGACAGCAGAAGGCGTCAGGTAAGGATGCTTGGTTCCCGTATGCTGAATCACTGGCTGTTGACCGCTTTCGTTCTATTGTTCCTGCCCATCGGCTTGCTCCTGCCAAGGTCGTCGCCACTGGCCGGCTATGAACGGGGAACGTGGCCCGGCGGCTGGAGTATTTTGGTTTTGCTGCTGGACCCTTTTCGCGCGGGCATCGGGGCTTGGTGCCTCTTGCGGGGAATGGGACCACTGGTCGACCGTATCGGGTTCCTCCATACCGGCGAGGCCATCGTGCTGGGTTGCGTGTTTTTTGTGGGAGTTGTTCTTCAAACTGTGAGCCGGATGGATGAGGACTACGTCTTCGCCCCCTTCGCTTACGTTGGCGCAGTGTTGATCTTTTTTTGCGGACCCGTGGTCGCCCTGCCCGCCATCGTCCTGGGTCTGGGAAGTGCAATGGCCATGCGCGTCTGGACACCGTTCTTTTTTGGCGCAGGTATGGTCGTTTTGATCCTAGGGCCGATTACCAACCCGCAGACCTGGCAGCCGGCGATTGCGGTGGGTCTGGCCTGTATGGTGCCGCCGCTACTGGCCGTGATGGCCGGCAGGCACATGGGATTCCCCCGCCGAGCTTCACCCCTGAACTGAAAGCCACGCTTTCACATCGGACAAGGACCGGGTGTTGAGCACCGAGGCTTTGGTGAGCCATCCCTTGCGAGCGGCCAACACGCCGGCTTCGACATGCGCCAGACCTGAGGTTTCGTGGGCGTCGGGATTGATCGAGCACAGCAAGCCGCGCGCGGATGCCTTGCGCCAATGACGCCAGTCCATGTCGAGCCGGACCGGATGGGCGTTGAGCTCGATGATGACGTTGTTGGCGATAGCCGCGTCGATGACCTTGCCCAGATTGACCTTGCTGCTCTCGCGACGTAGCAAGAGCCGCCCGGTGGAGTGCCCCAACATGGTCGTGCGCGGATGTTCGATCGCGCGAATGATGCGGGTGGTCATGTCCTCCTCGGACTGGCCAAGTGCGTTGTGCACGGAAGCCACCACGTAATCGAGCGTGGCCAGCGTAGCGTCGTCATAGTCGAGCCGGCCATCGGCGAGGATATCACATTCCACGCCGGAAAAAACATGCAGCCGATGTTTACCCGAGGCATTGAGCGCCTTGATTTCAGCGACCTGTTTAGCCAGCCGCTCCTCGTCGAGACCGTTGGCTTGATAACTCGACTTGGAATGATCAGCGATGCCCAGATAATCCCAGCCAAGTGCCTCCGCTGCGGTCACCATTTCGGACAAAGTCCCATGGCCGTCGGAAGCGGTCGTGTGGTTGTGAAACGCACCACGGATATCGGAGAGTTTGATCAAAGTCGGCAGCTGCCGGCTCTCCGCCGCCTCAATCTCGCCCAGACCTTCGCGTAGTTCCGGAGGAATAAATGCGAGGTCCAAGGCCGCGAACAAACCGACTTCGTCGATGATGCCTTCAGGCTGCTTGGCATTAGAACCTTCTACCGGATTGAGTCCCCACTCCGACAACGACAAGCCACGCGATAGTGCGCGTTGACGCATCTGCACATTGTGGTCCTTGGAGCCGGTGAAGTGATGCAGCGCGAAGGCAAACTGAGCTTCCGGCACGAGACGTAAATCCGCCTGCAGTCCGCTGGCAAAACGCACGCTGGCCTTGGTCTCGCCCTTCGCGGTGATTTCTTTCACTTCGGGCAATGTCGTGAACCAATCGACCACCGGACCGACATCATCGGCCGCCACGATAAAATCCAAATCACCGACCGTCTCCAAACCGCGTCGCAACGAACCCGCCGCCTCGGCCCGGCTCACCTGCGGCAGCACACGCAGTCCCTCGACAATCGGTGCCGCCACCTCGCGGGCATCCCACCAAAGATGACGCTTCCCGTAAGCCTCGCGATTGCGGATACCCTCCAAAATTTTCTGCTGCGACTTTTCGCCAAATCCGGGCAACTCCCCCACCCGTCCGTCGGTGCAGGCGGCGGTCAGACCGGCCATGTCAGTGATGCCCAGTTTTTCATGGATCACCTTGATCTTTTTCGGCCCCAATCCCGGCACTGTGAGCATTTCCACCAGCCCCGGCTCAATAGACGCACGCAGCTTCTCCAGAAACTCCAGCTTACCCGTGGAGTGCAGCTCGGTGATTTTCTGAACGAGCGCATCGCCGATGCCCTTGACCGAATCCAGCCGCTCCTCGGTGATTAGTGTGCGCAACTCCTCGTCTTCGATCGAACCCAGCACGCGGGCACCACTTTGGTAGGCGCGGATTTTGAACGGGTTTTCCCCCTTAAGCTCCATAAGCAGGGCGATTTCTTCCAGTGCGTCGGCGATCTCGGTTTTATTCATGGTGCGTGCGCCAAAGCAAAGCCGAAGCCGCGCGGTTGCAGTCTCAAAATTAAACCACACAGTAATCGGCCACTCCCATCATGGCGTTTTCCTATCACCGCACCATTCACTTCCCCGACACTGACGCCGCCGGCGTGGTGTTTTTTGCCCGTTACCTGTTTATCTGCCACGAGGCCTACGAGGAAGCTCTGGCCGCCGAGGGTGTGCAGCTGAATGGATTCTTTGCCGACCATGGCGTGGTGGTGCCCATCTCCAAAAGCGAAGCCTCCTACTTGCGCCCGCTGGCCTGCGGAGAAAAGGTGCGCGTCGAAGTCACCCCCACGCGGTTGTCCGACTCCGGTTACGCCATCGACTACGTCATCTGGAAAAAACAGGGCTCCGTCGAAAAACGCGCCGCCGTGGTTCGCACCGAGCACGTCTGCATTGACTCGAGCACCCGCGAACGTCGGGCCCTGCCCGCACCGGTCGCCGTCTGGGTGGATGGCCGTGCAAATACCTGATTATTCGCGGCTAGCCGGGGCTGCATAAAAATCCGTTTGCGCTTTTTGCCCGAAGGCTTACTCCGTTCACGGCAACTCATGACTAAGGTTGCCATCTCTTCCGCCGACGCTTTTGACGCCGATTTCTATCTTAAGGCCGACGCCTTTTTCCGCGCAAACCGCCCCGTAGGACTCACGTTCGACGACGTTTCTCTGGCCACGCTTTACTCGGAAATCCTGCCCAAGGACGCCGACACCTCGACATCATTGTCGGAAAGTCTCCGGCTATCCATCCCGGTCATTTCGTCCGACATGGATACAGTCACCGAGGACCGCATGGCCATCAGCATGGCCCACAACGGCGGCATCGGACTGATCCATTACAACATGCCGTCCCGCGACCAGGTGAAAGCCGTCGCCCGCGTGAAACGCCATATTCACGGCCTGATTCAGGACCCGATTACCGTTACCCCCGAGCAACTCGTCGGCGACGTCATCGCGCTGATTGAAAACAAGCGTTACGATTTCCGCACCTTCCCTGTGCTCGACAAAGATGGCCGCCTGATCGGCCTTTTGCCCGGGAGCACCGTCCGCGAACGCTACAAATCCCGCACCGTCGCCGAGGCCATGGTCCCTCGCAGCGAGATCCGCACGATCCACGAGCGCGAGCTGCAACCCGACCCGATCAAGGCCGCCGACAACTTTTTCACGGATAATGTCGGCATCCACAAAATGCTTGTCGTCAACGACGATGACCACCTTCGCGGCCTGGCTACATTCTCCGACATCGACCGCATTTTAGCCGAGTCCAAATCCCGCCGCAAACCGGCCCGCGACTCCGCCTTCCGCCTCGTGGTCGGTGCCGCCATCGCACCGATCCGTCTGCCCGACGGCACGCTGGATCGCGACCAGATCATCAGCCATGTCGGCCAGCTCGTTGACGAGCATATCGACGCCGTCGCGGTCTCGACCGCGCATGGCCACACCGCCGGCGTGGGCGACATCGTCCGGCTTGTGCGCGGTGCGTTCCCCGACCTCACCATCATCGCCGGCAACGTCACCAGTGCTGCGGGTGTGGATTATCTCGCCGAGTGCGGAGCCAACGCCATCAAGGTCGGCCAAGGCCCCGGTTCCATCTGCACCACCCGCATCGTTGCCGGTGTTGGCATTCCCCAGCTCACTGCCCTCTACGTCGCCAGTCAGGCAGCCAAGGCGCGTGGTGTTAAAATCATCGCTGACGGCGGTATCACCAAGTCGGGCGACATCGTCAAAGCCCTCACGATCGCCGACAGCGTTATCCTTGGCAGCCTGCTAGCCGGTTGCCGCGAAGCCCCCGGTGAGATCATGGAGATCAACGGCAAACTCTATAAACAATATCGCGGCATGGGTTCGCTCTCCGCCATGAAGGCCGGCAGCGCCGCCCGTTATGGTCACGACAAGACCGACACCACCCGCAAGCTCACCGCCGAAGGCATCGAGGCCCTCAAGGAGGTCAGCGGGTCAGCCGACGATGTGCTCGGCAATCTGGTCGGAGGCCTGCAAAGCGGCATGGGCTACCTCGGCGCCGCTGATCTGGCTACTCTGCGCGAAAAAGCCCGTTTCATCCGGGTGTCTCCCGCCGGCCAAAAAGAATCCGCCCCGCACGACGTGGTGGAAATCAAAACCCAGGCCAAGAGCTGATAGAAGGAGCGTTAACATTCCTGTCCACGCAGAGCGATGGCAAGAAAGCGAAGCCCATTGGCGATCACCCACCGCCCTCAACGAGTGCCAGCAGCCAACGACGTGGACAGGAATGTCCACGCGCCTTCCATCAAGCCTTGACGCCAACCTCCTGCGTTAGCTCCAAGGTTTTTTGCTATCCGACAGGATTGTAACGGGGGACTGAGTAAATTCCCCTTGCTCGCAAGGAGAAAGGGTGAACAAATCTCACCTTTACCGCTGCCGATGGACCCTCTGTTGGCTGCACCACTGACGCTCCTTCTATCGCATGCACAGCTTCTCCGAGCAATGTCTCGACATGGCCCGCTCCATTCTGGGCCACAACTTAGATTCCATTCAGCCCGACGGGACCATCCTGGCGGCACCCGGCGAAGAGCCCCGTTCCGACGAGGCCGGCCATGTTGCCCTCGCTCTCGGCGAGTATTATCGCGCCACTGGCGAATCCACCTTGGCTGGTTACGACCTCGTCGACCTCGCCGCACGCTGCGTCACCGCGCAAATGTTCACCGAGCCTCCCGCTGAAAACGGCCTGGCCTACGCCGCACTCGGCCTCCTCTGCTTCGGTCCCTCAAAAGAGCGCAACCCGGTCTGGGAACGCCTCGTTGAGGAAACCCGCCTGCGCATCGACAAGGCCCTGCTCCACCGCAGCGATTACGACAACCACTGGCAGTCCTTCAACATCGCCAAGGCCGTCGCCCGCTTCTCCTTCGGCCTCTCCAAGAAAGACGAGACATCCCGCCTCATCGAGCGCATGGTCGAGCGGATCGACAAGACCAGCTCCTCCGGTTTCTTCGACGACTCTACCGAGGGTTTTGGCGGCAACTTCAATCTCTACGGCGTCATGAACTTCGTGTTCATCCGCTCTGCCCTGCAGCTCCACGCCAACAGCGGCGTGCGTGACCGCAAGCTCCCCACCCTGCGCACCTACGTCGAGCGTTACATCAAAATGATGCCCGACCTCGTCCGCGCGGACGGCCTAGGCTGGGCCTTTGGCCGCGCCGCCGGTGCCTACGGCCAGATGCACTGCATCAGCCTCATCCTTCAGGGTCTGCGTGACGGTTGGATCGCCGACGACCAAAAGGGCAAATACTTCGATCTGCTCCGCCGTCTCTTCGTCTTCTTCTACGAAACCTACCTCGACCACGAGCACGGCTTCCTCGATCTGCGCGACGATGAGCGCACCGCCTACTCGCATCACACCACCCGCATGGCGAACTTCGACGCCGCGCGCTACCTGTGCCAGTGGTCGCGCCTCGCCAAGGCCGTCGAGATGCCCCCGCCCTCCAAGCCCGAGGCCCCCCGCACCTCCGGTCGCTTTATCATCTTCGACAAATCCTCCCGCAAGGAGCAGGGCCTGTTCCTCTATCGCGACGCCGCCAGCGGTCTGCATGCGCAGATCCCGTTGATCAGCTCCGGCTCCAAACTCACCGCCGACTCCCTGCCCTTCCCGCACAGCCCTGGCGTCTTCGACTGGCCGAACAACGTCTACGCCCCGATCATGCTCCCCGAGCTGACCTTCGGCGACCAAGTGATCATCCCCGCCTTCTACGGCAAGAACTGCGTCACCGGTCTCGGCCTGCGCAACAGCTTCTACTTCCGCTACGACCAGCCCGAGCTGATCAACACCAAGGAGGAAATCATCAAGGGCCTCGGCACCGTGAAAGTCCAATGGACCTTCACCGGCGCCCAGATCGGTTGCGAATTCACCTTCACGGTCAAACAGCAGATCCAGTTGGACAAGTTCCGCTACATGCTGGCTATCGCCGCCCCTCACTCCAAATACCACACCGCCGGTGCTCCCGCACTGGGTGCCGAGAGCCACCGTTGCACCGTCCAGAAGGACGACTTCCAAGGCGTCTGGCAGGAGACCGAGGTCGTTACAGATGATCCGAACTACCGGACCAACTACGGCAAGATCCACTACATGCAGACCCTCGTGCGCGATCATCCGTTGATCATGCGCCCGGGCCACGTGTATCGTTTCGCGGTCAACTTCGAACCCGACCTCGTTCAAATCGGAGGATAAACGGAGCCTTTCTCCGTTTGGTCCTAAGTCAAAAGTCTCCAAGTCAAACGTCCATCACCGCGCGGCACAGCCGCGCCGCACTCGACCAGCGACCTTCAGACCTTCGACCTCCGACTGAAAAACCCATGCTTTCGCGACGCGTCATTCCCTGCCTCGACGTCCATGGCGGACGCGTGGTCAAAGGCATCAAGTTCCTCGACTTGGTCGACGCCGGTGATCCGGTCGAGTCGGCCAAGGCCTACGACGCGCAGGGTGCCGACGAACTCGTGTTCCTCGACATCACCGCGTCATCCGACGGTCGCGGCATCATGCACGACGTGGTCGCCCGCACCGCCGAACAATGCTTCATGCCGCTCACAGTGGGCGGCGGACTGCGCTCGCTCGCCGACATCGAGGCCATGCTTCGCAGCGGCGCGGACAAGGTTTCGCTCAACACCTCGGCGATCAACACGCCCCAACTCATCGCCGACGCCTCCAATCGTTTCGGCGCGCAGTGCATCGTGGTCGCCATCGACGCCCGCCGCGAACCGGACGGCAAATCGTGGCGCGTCTTCACCCACGGCGGGCGCAATCCGACCGAGCTCGATGCCGTTGCCTGGGCCAGACAGGCCGTGGCTTTAGGTGCCGGCGAAATCCTGCTCACCAGCATGGATGCAGATGGCACCAAAGCCGGCTACGATTGCCCGCTCACCCGAGCCGTCAGCGATGCGGTCAGTGTGCCCGTGATCGCCAGCGGCGGTGCTGGCGAAATGTCACACTTCGCCGAGGCTCTTGATGCCGGTGGTGCCAGTGCGGTCCTCGCCGCCAGCCTGTTCCACTTCGGCACCTTCACGATCCCGCAGGTCAAAGATTATCTGGCCACCCAAGGTGTGCCCGTCCGACGTTGAGCGTCCAATCCCAGGCAGGCGTCAGGATCGTTCACAGTTTCGAAGAACTGGTGGCGACTCCCTTCGTTGATGGCATCAATGCCGTCTGCTGGCCGCGTGAACTGACCGGCGACTTTGCCGAGGTCGTGGATGCCTGCGGCGAAATCGACGAGATCACCGGACTGGAAGAGGACGACCTGCAATCACTCTCACTTAGTGACGCCGGAAAAGTAGCGCGTAATTGGCTGATCAACGATCTGCGACTGTTGCGTGATCAAAACCTCGAACCCTCACTGGACATCATCCCCGCGTATCCACGCGACGATGACGGCGGTCCGGTGCCGGTTGACGTCTATGGTTTCCATGCCGACAGCGCGACGGTTTTGGCTGATACCTACCTCTGCAGCTACACCGTGGCCGCCTCGGAGGGATTGCCGAATGATCAAGTCATCCGGCGCGTGGACATTCCCGAAGTCCGGTCGGAATTACTCCGGCAACATGGTGGCGGCGACGATGAGGGATTCCGAGAATTTCTCAGCGCGCACTGCTACGACCTGCACTATCTGCCCCTACCCGATGCCAAGCCCTACGGATTTGGTCTGGGCAACCTGTGGCGTATTTCCACACAGTGCCCGGACAGTCCAGTGCCTCCGTGTATTCATCGCGCCCCGGCCACCCGCGCAGGTGATCCGCCGCGGCTTTTGTTGATCAGCTGACTCGATGTGTTTATGTGTAGGTAGGGCCGGACCTTGGTCCGTCCGTGTTTGTGTGAACGCTTAGCACCAGCTTATGTCCACAACTCTCCGGCCTCACCGAGGTGAGGCCCTACTCATAACCCTACCGTTTTCCAAACTCGGCTGAAAATAGTTCGACCGTCTCCCCAGCGTAGCACCAACGAATATTCCAGCCCGCAATAGTTGCCCCGTAGGTGCGGTCAGGGTCGTCTTGATAAGCCGGCTGTAAATCGAGCCGCAGGAGACTACGCATCAAAGCCAACACCGCGGGACCACCGGTCACTCCATAACCAAGAATTTTCTGCTCCAGCAACTCGGGGATATGCACTTGCTCCGGGCTGCGCTGCTCCGGTGCACCACCGGCCCAGTCGGCGCGGGCGTCAGTCACAGACTCACACCACGGCAAGTAGGGTTTGATGTCGAAAACCGGTGTGCCGTCGACGCAATCGATGGCGGCCACACGCAGCCGACCCGGCTCAATCGCCAATAACCGAACCAGCGACAGCCCCAACCCGTTGGGACGCTGCGGTGAACGTGAAGCAAAAACCCCCACCCGCTCGTTTCCACCGAGCCGCGGTGGGCGCACGGTAGCCGCGCCGGCCCAAGCCGGATTTTTGTGAAACCCAGTCACCAGCCAGACGTGAGAGAACGCCTCCAGACCACGGGTGAACTCGGGGGCCGAAAACTCGGGAAGGAATTCGACGATGCCTTCAGCCTCGGCCACCAATCCGCTCTGCCGCGGCACGCCAAACTTCTCAGCGAAGGGAGTGCGTAAAATGGCTACCGGTTTGATGGGGTGTTCGCTCACGAGGATGACTTGGCTGAAAGCACGTGGAGATTGGCCATACTGATGCCGCTGAGCATCGCACCAACGATTCCCAGAAACCCTTGGTCGGTTCCGCACAAGTAGAGGTTGGATAAAGCCGTGCGCCCATCGCGAATTTTCTCCGGCGAGCCGTAGATCGCGCCGCCGATATGTCCGGTAAACTTGGTGATCGTGCGCGGCGTAAACATGTCGGTGGCCAGCGTCGCGTTTGAGAGCACGGAGTCGTCAACCACCGGCAAAAAGCGGCGGGCACTGCGCTGGATCTCTGCGTAACGCGCGAGCTTGTCGGCCTGATACTGATTTTCCGGCAGATGTGCCCAAAGGCCGTGAGACGCCAGACACGTGCAGCGGAATATGCCCTCTGGCAATTCTCGGCTGTCATCGTAGGCAAAGTTATTGGGGAAACAAATCACTCCGCTGCGACTGTCGACCTGCTGCTCACTGCGGGCGTAGGTGAATCGATCGGAGTCGTTGAAAAAAATGATGGTGTCATCGCCCCAACCCAGCGCTGCCGGCTGACGGTCCAGGATGGTGATCGTCTCGGCGTAACTGAGCGCGCCTGCGGGATGCGGCGGCTTGGTCAGCTCGGGCGTGATCATCCGCTCGGTTTCGGCGGCGCCGGCGGAACTGATGACATGCTCGGCGGTGACCTCAGTGCCGTCATCAAGGATCAAGGTATCGGCGCGGCCAGAGCGGGCGATGATGCGTTGAACGCCACATTTCATGCGGCGCTCTCCGCCTGCATGGCGGTATTTATCCTGCAACACACGCAGGATGACTCGCACGCCGTCAAACGGGCGGGCAAAGCCCTCGAAAAAGAGCGCTTTGAACATGATCACGAACTGGCTGAAATCCATGTCGTGCTCGTTGGCGCTGCCGTAATACATGACCGGACAAAAGATCATGTCTTCCAGCAGCGGATCGGAGAGATGATTGCGAACGACCTCGCGGGCAGACTGATAAGCGGCATCGAGGGCGACCTCGTTATGCGTGCGGATGTGCTGCACCAAGGCGCGGAACCCATCGATCTGCGCAGGAAACTGCCGGGCGACCTCGGACTCAAAAACGACAAAATCGTTGGTGAAGCGTAGTGAGGTTTCGCCGTTTGGGCCAAACGCGACCCGCGACTGTTTTTGTTCGCAAAGGGCAAACTCGGCCCGGTCGATGCGAAGCTGGCGGAGCAGTTTGGTGAGCGGTGTGCCCTTCACTCCCGCCCGCACGAAGTTGGTCATCGCGTGCAGGCCCACATCATATTTACGCCCGTCGATGCTGTAGAAACCGTTGAGTCCGCCGACGGCGTTGTGCCGCTCAAAAATGCAGACCTTCTTCCCGAAGTGCGCGAGACGAATACCGGCGGCCAGACCGGACATGCCGGCCCCGATGATGGCGACGTCGTAGTGGGTGGAGGTGTTCAAGGCCGATGAAAGGGATTCCTGTTTCAAAAAACAAAAAAGGCCTGACCGAAGTCAGGCCAAATTTTGTATCAGCGGGGTCCGGTTACTTGCCCAAAGCTTCGAACTTGGGAGTCAGGTATTCGGCGCAGCTGTCGAGGCTGGCGAGCTGGATATAGTCAGCCTCGGGAACCTCGATATTGTGCTGTTTGCGGAGCTCCATAACGATGTCGAGGAAGTCCATGGAATCGAGTTCCATCTGGTCGCGGAGGCGAACGTCGGGCTTGAGATTGGAGATATCCTCGTCGGGGGCGATGTCGGCGATGATATCAAGCACCACCTGTTTGCATTCTTCTTTGGTCATTTTGGATCGGTTAAAGGGTTCAACTAGGCGACAAATCGCTTCACAATCAATGTGGAATTTATCCCAAGCATACCAAAGGAGTTATTGAGGATAGTATCCACTTTCGCAACCTTGCGGGGCTGATTCAGGACGAGTCCGGGCAGATCGCACTGCGGGTCGAGATTATCGACGTTAATCGTCGGGTGAACCACCAGGTCGTCGAAGGAGGGCAGATTACCCGCGAGCTCAAGTGCGCCGGCGGCTCCCATGCAGTGTCCGATGAATGATTTGGTGTTATTGATGTAAGTATCGGGGCAGTCCTTGCCGAATACCGCACGGATCGCCTCACACTCCTGAATATCACCCATCGGGGTGGCCGTGGCGTGGGTGTTCACGATGTGGATGTCCGACGCGACCATATTGGCGTTTTTGAGTGCCTTGTGCACGCACTCGGCCTGGCGACCGGGGTTGGGCAGGACATAATCGGAAGCGTCGCTATTCACGCAGTAGCCGCCGATCTCGCCATAGATTTTAGCCCCACGAGCCTGGGCATCCTCAAGACGCTCCAACGTGTAGAGTGCGCCGCCTTCGGAAATGACGATACCGTTACGATCTCGGTCGAACGGACGAGACGCCTTTTTCGGATCCACGTGTGTGGCGAGGGCGTTTTGGGATTTGAAGCCCGCGAAAATGCCAAAGGTGTGGATGCTCTCACTGACACCGCCGCAGATAGCCATATCGACTTCGCCGAGGCGGAGCATTTGGGCCGCATGAATCAGACCTAGGTTACCGGCGGCACAGGCGGCACCAATGGTGTAGGCAGGCCCTGTGGTGCCAAGATGCAGTGATGTCTCGCCAGAGGGGTTGTTGGCGACCGTGCGGGGGTTGTGGTAGTGGGACCAATACTTCGTGTCGTAGTTAAACTTCGAAATGGCGTAGATCTCGTTCTCCGTCTCGACGTTGCCGTGTTCAGTGCAGCCGATGTAGATGCCGACACGATCTTTGCCGACCGCATCCAGATCGATGCCGCTATCGGCAACCGCCTCACGGGCACAATAAATGGAAATGGAGCCTGCCCGGGTGCCGACCCGGAGTTCTTTTTTCTTCTGATACTTGAGGGCGTCGTAGTGGCAGACACCGGCAATCAGACGGCCCATGTAGCGCACGTCCATCGGTTCCACGCCGGCGACACCGGTGAGGAGATTCTGGCGGAATTCCGCCAGTGAGTTGCCATTAGGAGCGGTCAGACCGATGCCGGTGATGACTATGCGTGCGGGTTTGAACGACATGAGAGAAAAACCTCTAGCCAATGCCCCCATGAAGGCAATACAAGCCTAGGTTCTATGAACGTTCTCGTTGTTGGTGGAGCCGGCTATATTGGTAGCCATTGTGTGCGTCAGTTAATCGCGGCCGGACACAAACCGGTGGTGCTTGATAATCTGGTCTTTGGTCACCGCCATGCGATCGACCCCGAGGTGCCGTTTTACACCGTAAACCTCGGCAACGAGAGCGAAGTCGGCAAGATCCTGCGGAAGGAAAAAATCGAACTGGTCATGCACTTCGCCGCCTATGCCTATGTAGGCGAAAGCGTTACCGACCCGATGAAGTATTACTTCAACAATGTCGCCTCCACCCTGCACTTGCTACGTTGCATGCTCGGCTCCGGGGTGAAAAAATTCGTATTTTCCTCCACCTGCGCCACCTATGGCATTCCGGATAAGATGCCTCTGGTCGAGGGCATGCCCCAGGCGCCGATCAATCCCTACGGTCAAACCAAACTGGACATGGAGAATGTCCTCAAGTCCTTCGCCAGTGCCTATGGACTGAGCTTTGCCGCCTTCCGCTATTTCAATGCGGCCGGCGCCGCCGAGGATGGCACCATCGGTGAAGCTCATGATCCCGAGTCCCACCTGATCCCCCTGGCCATCGACGCCGCCACCGGCAAGCGCCCTCCCCTGCAGGTTTTCGGCAACGACTACCCGACACCGGACGGGACCTGCCTGCGTGACTACGTGCATGTTGACGATCTGAGCCGTGCCCACATCGCGGTGTTCGAGAAGCTCGACCAGCCCGGCACCGCGCTCTTCTACAATCTGGGCACCGGCACTCCTACTTCGGTCCTTGAAGTCATTAACGCAGTGGAAAAGGTCAGCGGACTGAAGGTCCCCCACTCCTTTGCCCCGCGACGCGCCGGTGATCCGCCCGCGCTTTACGCCGACTCCTCCAAGGCGGTCAACGAACTGGGCTGGAAAATAAAATACACTTCGATTGAGCCGATTGTGGAAACCGCTTGGAAGTGGCACTCCGCCAATCCCGACGGCTTCAAGAAAAACTGAGCTCCCGGACACATTACAAAAAAGGCCGCCTCGGATGAGGCGGCCTTTTTTTGTGCACGGTCCGCGGAAACGAACCGTTGATAAAATCAGCTCAAGGTCTGGATGATGCGGACCAGCGGCAGGAACATCGCAATAACGATGGTGCCCACGCACACTGCCATAAACACGATCATGATCGGCTCGATAATCGAGGTGATACCGGACACGGCGTTATCGACTTCATCATCGTAGGTGTCGGCAATGCGGGCCAACATCTCGGGCAGGGCACCGGTTTCTTCACCGACCTCGACCATGGAAGTCACCATGGTGGGGAACACCTTGGTTGCTTCAAGCGGCTTGGCGATGTTGTCACCTTCCTTGACTCGGTCATGAACCGAGTTGAGTGCTTCAGCCACAAATATGTTGCCGGAAGTATCACGGGTGATGATCAGTGCCTGCAGGATGGGAACGCCTGATGAGAGCAAGGTGCTCAGCGTGCGGGTGAAACGGCCGACTGATGCCTTAAGAAACAACGGTCCAAACGCAGGGATGTTCAACTGAGCCCAATTAATGAAACGCGAACCAGAACGGGTTTTGGACAGGAACTTGATACCGAACCAACCGACCACCAAAAGAATGACGGTGATGATAAAGTGGTTTTTGATGAAGTTACTGACGTTGAGCACATATTGGGTCAGTGCAGGCAATGGAGCCCCTTTCAACATACTCGCGAAGATGGATTCAAACTTCGGAATAACAAAGACCATGAGGGCCGACACGATCATCACGGCAACACCGGCAATAATCACCGGATAGGTCATGGCTGATTTCACCTTACCTTTGATCTTCTCGGCCTTCTCCATGAACTTGGAGAGACGATCGAGCACGGTGCCCAGAACACCGCCGGCTTCACCGGCTTTCACCATATTAATATAGAGACGGTCAAACACCTTGGGATATTGCAGCAAGCCGTCCGAAAACGTGCCACCGGAACGAATGGACTCTGCGATACCATCAACGACCGCCTTGAAGGGCAGATTCTTCTCCTGACGCCCCAGCGTCTCCAAGCTGCGAAGGATCGGCATGCCGGCGTTGACCAAGGTGGACAGCTGGCGCGTGAAAATTGCGAGACCCGCGTTGTTGATGACTTTGCCGAAGGTGATACCACCGCCCTTCTTTTTGCGGACGGGCTGTTCATTACGGAAAGGACTGGCAGTGCCGGAGTCACCGCCGGAACGGCCGGGCGCGGACTTCCTGGCGCCGACTCGCAGACCGCCAGCATTACCCTCGGCCATAATCTGCGTGGGCAACAAGCCTTGGGCTTTCAGTTCGGTGGCGGCCTGCTCTTGGCTGGCGGCTTCAATCATGCCTTTCTTGTCCTTACCGGTGGACGAATCAATGGCGTTATAAGTGAATTTGGGCATAGGGGGATGGGAATGAACTAAGGTAGAGACTGGGTTTCGTCAAAAAATTTAACAAGCGGTCACTTAGGTGTATTTCACGACTTCTTCGATCGATGTGGCACCATCAAAAATAGCCCGGAGACCGTCGTCGCGCAAAGTCCGCATACCCTGCTCAAGGGCTTTTTGTTTAATGACCAGGGTGGATGAACGCTTAACAACGAGGTCACGAACAGCTTCAGACATCCTCAACCACTCGTAAATACCCATACGGCCACGATAGCCGGTGTTGCTGCAATCATCGCAGCCCTTGCCGTAGAAAAATTCGCGGTCACCGATATCGATCGGATCAATGCCCAGCTGCTGCAACAGAGCGGCCGGCGGCTCATAAGCCGTGCGGCATTTGGAGCAGATGCGACGAACCAAACGTTGGGCCAGCACAGCTTCCAGGGACGAAGCGATGAGGAAAGGTTCGACCCCCATGTCGACCAGACGTGTCACGGCACCGGCCGCGTCGTTCGTATGCAAGGTCGAGAGCACCAAGTGACCGGTAAGGGAGGCTTGAATGGAGATTTGGGCGGTCTCCAAGTCACGAATTTCACCGACCATGATGACGTCGGGATCCTGACGCAGGAATGAACGCAACGCGGCTGCAAAGGTCAGACCCACGGCATGGTTAACCGGCACCTGCATGATGCCTTCGATTTCATATTCCACCGGATCCTCCGCGGTCAGCAGCTTCAGGTCGGAGGTGTTGATAATACGCAACGCGCTGTAAAGCGTGGTGGTTTTGCCGGAGCCTGTCGGGCCGGTGACGATGAAAATTCCGTTGGGGCGATGAATGATGTCGTTGATACCCTCGTTGACGTCCTCGGGCATGCCCAGCTGGCTGATATCAAGCTGAACCGCACTTTGGTCAAGAACACGAAGCACGACTGATTCGCCGAATTGGGTCGGCAAAGTCGATACACGCAAATCAACAGAACGGCCGGCGATGGTAAGCTTGATGCGACCGTCCTGCGGGATACGACGTTCGGCGATGTTAAGATTTGCCAGCACCTTGATGCGCGAAGTGATCGGCAAGGCCAGATGCTTGGGCGGCGGGGCCATTTCGTAAAGCGCACCATCGATACGATAACGAATCTTAAACTCGTGCTCAAAGGGCTCGAAGTGAATGTCTGAGGCTTTGTCACGGATGGCCTGGCCAAGGACGAGATTAACGAACCGGATGATCGGAGTCTGGCCGGCCATCGCCTCAATATCCGTCTCACTCAGATCCTGCTCGCCTGATTCCGCCTGTTCGGCGCTCAGCTCCTGCAGCAAATCGTCGATGCTCGACTCGTCTTCACCATAATGAAGTTTGATCAATGCCTCGACCTTTTCCGGATCGCAGACAACCAGATTGATGTCCTTGCCGAGTGCAAAGGTCAGATCGTCGATAATCTGGCTGTTGAAGGGGTCGGTGGCCAACAGCTCGATGCCCTGGCCACTGGTGCTAAGCGGGGCCACGCCATACATGCGGGCCAGACTGCCTTGGATGGCCGCGGCGCCCTCGGTGGTCAACGCGGTAGGAGGATTGGCCAGGTAGCGAAGGCCTAAATTTTCCGCAACGGCGGCAAGGAGCGCGCCCTTCTCGACCAAACCGAGCTCAACCAGCAGACTGGCGGCCGGCTTGCCGGTAGCCTTGTGCTCTTCGTTGAGGTCACGAAGACTGGCCGCGTCGATGAGGTTCTTGTCTCGACAGATTTCAAGGATGGCCTGGCTGTGGCTTTCAAACATAGGGGGAACGGCCCTTCGTGGGGCGAGCTAGGGGATGGAGAATGACTGAAATTAAAGCGTTTTGAGCGGTTCACCCATGGAGGTGAGTTTTTCGCGCATGACCAGTTGATCTTGGGATTTCTCCATGGCTTCATCCGCGGTAATGAGCTTGCGGTTCACCAAACTGAGAAGGTGCGTATCCATGGTGATCATACCCAGATTACCGCCGGTTTGAATGTCTGAGGTGATACGGAAAGTTTTGTTTTCACGAATCATCGAGGCGATCGAAGTCGTGTTGATCATGATTTCATAACCGGCGATACGACCGCCGCCGATCTTCTTGCATAACACTTGGGAGATGACCGCCACGATCGAAGAGGCCAGTTGGGTGCGGATCATATCCTTCATATTCGCCGGGAATGCGTCTACGATACGGTCAATGGTCTTGGCCGCGCCGTTGGTGTGCAGCGTGCCGAAAACCATGTGACCGGTTTCAGCTGCGGAAATCGCCGCCTCAATGGTCTCAAGGTCGCGCATTTCACCAACCAGAATAATGTCCGGATCCTGACGCAGTGCGCGTTTGATTGCCTCGGAAAAGCTGTTCACGTCCTCACCGATTTCACGCTGGGTGACGATGCACCGTTTGTGCGGGTGGTAATACTCGATCGGATCTTCGACCGTGATGATGTGACCCTCGCGATGCTCGTTGATGTAATTGATCATCGAGGCCAACGTGGTGGACTTGCCGGAACCGGTCGGACCGGTGACGAGGATCAGGCCACGCGGCCGGTAAAGCAGTTCGCGGATTTTGTCGGGGAGACCGATCTCGCGCAGACCAAACATCTTGTTGGGAATCTGACGAAGAACCAAGCCGTAGTTGCCGCGGGCGCGGAGCACACTCACGCGGAAACGAGCTTTGTCCAGATAAGCAAAGCCGAAGTCAGAGCCGCCATTAAGCTTGAGCGCCTGCAAGTGGGAATCCGGAGTGATCGACTGAACCAGTTTTTCGGTGTCTGTAGGAGTCAGTTCGGGTCCTTCGATCGGGACCATGCTGCCACTGATGCGCAAGGTCGGAGGCTGCCCCACCGAGCAATGCAAGTCGGAGGCGTTTTGTTCCACCACCAACTCCAGCAGATCATTCATTTCGTAGCTCATGGAAAACAGATGGATTCTAAGTCGGGTTAGTTGGCGTCACCAACCGTGATGGAAACGACTTCCTCGATGGTGGTCATGCCGGTAAGCACCTTGCGAATACCGTCTTCACGCATGGTTCTCATTCCCAATGAACGGGCTTTATCACGCAAACGGGCGGTTCCCATATTGTCGTAAATCATGCGTTGAATTTCTTCGTTCACAATAAACATCTCGAAGATACCGGCTCGTCCGCGATAACCGGTGCTGTTGCAGGGTTCGCAGCCCGTGCCATGCATAAAGGTGGCGCCGGAAGCTTGCTGTCCCGTGATGTTCAGCGAACGCAATTCACGAGGGTCGGGCGAATAGGGCTTCTTGCAGTGTTTGCAGATCTTGCGCACGAGACGCTGGGCCATGACGGCCCGCAACGAGGTCGAGACGAGGAAGGGCTTCACACCGATGTCGATCAAACGGGTAATCGCACCGGGGGCGTCGTTGGTGTGCAGGGTCGAAAGCACCATGTGACCGGTGAGCGATGCGTTGATCGCGATTTCTGCGGTCTCCAAGTCGCGAATTTCACCCACCATCACGATGTTCGGGGCCTGACGCAACATGGCGCGGAGCGCACTGGCGAAGGTCATGCCAACCTCGTGCCTGACCGGCACCTGGTTCACGCCGGAGAGCTGGTATTCGACCGGGTCCTCAACCGTGATGAGCTTGCGGTCGGGCTTGTTAAGGTAGTGAAGGCAGGAGTAGAGCGTGGTGGTTTTACCGGAACCGGTTGGACCGGTAACCAGGAAGATGCCGTCAGGAAAACTAATGATCTTTTCCATGATCGCCTGGTCGTCGCTGAGGAAGCCCAGCTCAGGCAGACCAAGCGAAAGACCTTCTTTGTCGAGAATACGCATGACGATGGATTCGCCATGGGCGGTCGGCAGAGAGGAAACGCGTAAGTCGATCTGTTTGCCACCGGCGGCAATCTGGATACGTCCGTCCTGCGGAATACGTTTTTCGGCGATCGAGATGTTCGCCATGATCTTCAGACGGGAAATCATTGCGAGCTGCAGGCGCTTGGGCGGGCTGTCCACTTCAATCAAGACACCGTCGATGCGATAACGCACCCGAAAGCGTTTTTCGAGCGGCTCAAGATGAATGTCCGAGGCGCGGCGGGAAATCGCCTCCAGAATGATCTGATAGACGAGTTTGATGATGGGCGCATCATTGTCGTCGTTGGACTCGGTGCCATCTGCGGCCGTGGTTCCTACGGCTATCTGGGTTTCATCGACCGCAGAAAAATCGCCCAGCAATTGATCTATGGTTTCGACATCCTTGCCGTAAAAACGGTCGATACAGTTTTTGATATCATCGGCCGGGGCGACCACGGGCTCGATGGTCATTTTGAGCACATGTCCCAGACTGTCGATGGCATCGACATCCAACGGATCACTGATCGCAACCTTCAGAGTCTTCCCCTTCTGAGCGAGCGGGAAGACAGTGTAACGGGAGGCCAGCGCACGCGGAATCAGCGACAACAATTCCCCCGATACCCGGACGCCATGCATGTCGACCGTGGACATGCCAAATTCATCGGCGAGCAGCTTGGACAGCTGCATCGGCTTGATGCCGTGCATCGTGATAATGACATCAATCAACTTCGGCGGAGCCGTGGTCAGGTCGGTGTGCTCGCTTACTCGCGCTGTGGCGGCATCTAGCTGGGCTTGGGTGAGCAGGCCTTTGTCAATGGCCAGCTGGATTACGAAATCGTCGGCGGAAGTCACGGGGATGGGGGGATTTCGTTTTTCCGAGGAGAAAGGGGACGGAAAACGATGGTTCTTTGCTGAAGGTTAACGGTTGAGACTCAATAAAAATTCCGCGTTGGTTTTCGTTTTCTTCAAGCGCTGGATGAACATATCCATCGCCTCGACCGGAGGAATGCCCTGCATCGCGCGGCGCAATCCGTAAACACGAAGCATTTCTTCGGGATGATAAATGAGCTCTTCTTTTCGTGTGCCGGAGCGATCGATGTTGATTGCTGGGAAAATACGCTTGTCGGACAAGCCCCGGTCAAGATGCAGCTCCATGTTACCGGTGCCCTTAAATTCTTCGAAGATGACTTCGTCCATCCGGCTGCCCGTGTCGATCAGGGCGGTTCCGAGAATGGTCAACGAACCTCCGCCTTCGATGTTGCGAGCCGAACCGAAGAAACGCTTGGGACGTTGCAAGGCCGTGGCTTCAACACCGCCGGACATGATTTTGCCGGAATTGGCGGACAACGCATTGTAGGCGCGGGCCAAGCGGGTGATGGAGTCGAGCAGGATCACCACATGCTGGCCCTGTTCGACCAACCGGCGGGCCTTTTCGATGACCATTTCAGCCGCGTGCACATGGCTCTCTGGCGATTCATCAAAAGTGGAGCTGACCACTTCGCCCTTGGTGTGACGTTTGAAGTCAGTGACTTCTTCGGGTCGCTCATCGATCAACAGCAGGATGAGCTTGGACTCGGGGAAGTTGTTGGAAATTGAATTGGCGATATTCTGCAGCAACACCGTCTTACCCGTGCGGGGAGGCGCCACGATCAGACCGCGTTGTCCAAAGCCGACAGGCGTCAACAGATCGATCGCCCGCATGGAAATGTCCTTATGGATTTCAGGCGCCTCCAACAAAATGCGCTTCAACGGATAATAGGGCTCCAACTCCTCGAATGGCGTGAGATTATCGATCACCTCCGGATCGCCCTGCATGACCCGGTTGATTTTGATTACCGCAGGACAACGGTCACCAGACAATGGAGTCTGGACGGTCACCTCAACCTCATGGCCGCGTTTCAGGCCATAACGACGAATCAGACTGGCCGGCAGGTAGGCATCCTCCGGATAAAGCCGGTAGTTCACGTGCTCGTGAACGATGAAACCATGCCCTTGGTCTGTGATATCGATCCAGCCGTGATCCAAAACCGGCCGTCGGGTGTCCGCGGCATGTTTAAGGATAGCCTCCAACATCTGCAGACGGTTTGGCGTGCCACTGGCGATCTGCACCGCCAGTGCGCGGACCTGTGCGGTCAGCTCGGCATGCGTGCAGGCATATAGCTGATCCAGACGCAGCGGTTCCGCTTCGGACTGACCAATCTCGACCGCCAGTGCATCCAGGGCCTGAAAATCCTCAAAGCGGGCCGGGTCAGGCAAATCGCCATAATGCACCGCCTGCTTGGGCGGAGGCGGCTGCGGCGGGTGTTGTGGCTGACTGGCCTGGGCATGTCCACCGGCACCACGCGTCTGCTTTTTTTCCAACCACTTTTGTTTCTTCTTTTCCTTTTTACGCTCCCACCAAGGTTTGCGTTCTTCACGGGAAGCCTCACTGCCGCCAGGGCTGTCTCCGTCGCCGCCACGATCACTGGGTTGCTGGGATGCACTATTTTCATCACCCGCCGGGACTTGTTCGGACCCAGAAGCGGAGTTGCTCTGTCCATCGTCCTGACGGTCACCGGAAGGTGAATCCGAGGGCGCAGCTGAACCATCGGCGGAGCCTTGTGCTCGACTAGGTTTGAACACCGGACGGGGTTGATCAGCATCATCCCGAGCTGGGCTTGCGCCGGAATCCGAGACTGGCGATTCTCGATTTGGCGATGACTTTGTCTCAGCCGGACTGCTTTCCCCCAAGGGCAATTCCATGTCAGAAGAAGCGGACTCCACAGCTTTCTTAGCTCGGGTGCGCTTAACGGGCTTCGTTTCCACGTCGCCGGCCGGCTCGGGTTTTGCCTTGGCGGCAGCGCGCGGAGCCCGCTTGGCGGGAGCCTTACGGGGCTTCTTTTCGACTACCGGAGCGGAGTCTTCGGATGATTCAGATACGTCCATGGACATAGGTAATACTTTATGAATAAGGGGATTATCCGGATAGCCCGGAGAAAGTGGAGAAATTCCTGTCGCGGTCAGTCGCGACGGGGCGTCGACCGCAAAGTCGCGGTCAGCTGCCGGACTTGGCGATGGAGGAACTCAAGCGAACCATCATTAAAAATGACAAAGTCCGCAAAATCTTGTTTTTGCGCCAAGGGCAATTGCTTCGAAATGCGTTGCAGGGCGAGCGTCTGGGGAATTCCGCGCTCTCTCAACCGTGCCAACTGGATATCAGAGGATGCGCTGACGCATACGGTGAAATCAAATCCTTTTTCCAAGCCTTTTTCAAAGAGGAGCGGGACCTCCACCACCCAGTCGGCCAGGCTATTCTCCGCCAGTGCCTGCTGCCAGCGTTGCTTGACCATGGGATGCAGGTAGCCCTCCAGCCATAAACGCTCCCCGTCATTCCCAAAAACGATGTCCGCCAAACGCGCACGACTGACCGCTCCATCGCTGTCTAAAATGGCATCACCCCACCGAGCCTGCAGTTGCTCGATCACTCCATGGGACACCAATAGCTCCTCCCGGACAATCCGGTCAGAATCGATACGCTGGAAGCCTTCCCTCTGGAACAGCCCGGCCACCGTGGATTTGCCACATCCCATTCCGCCGGTTAATCCGATATTCATAATTTGAAGTAACTTGAAAAAAAATTGGTCTTGCCGGTTTTTCCAGCTGATCGTTATTCGCAATTGCAAAGCATTAGTCTGGCAACTGTCATTAGTTTGGCCCTCCCCTCCCATCATCCGCAACCCAACATAAAACATGCTGCCTTCTACATGTTCCCCTTCGGAAATTCTGGCAGCCGCCCGACTTCACTCCAACCGACTCTCCCCCGGTTCTCCTGTTCCGTTGATTGAAGCAGTGGTTCCCTTGGTCACTGATTTATTCGAAGGTCGGCATCCCGATTATCAGGCGATCGATCTGCAGTATCATAGCTTCCAACACACCCTGTTGGCAACTTGGTGCTTTATTGATCTGGCCATCGGTCACCAAAGCAATGGCATCCAGCCCCAGTTTACCCTGCGTGAGTTTGAGCTGGGGTTCACCGCCATCATGTTACACGACAGCGGTTACCTGAAATTACGATCCGACACCCTCGGCACCGGAGCCAAATACACGCTTTCCCATATCCTACGCAGCTGCGCCATGGCCGCCACGGTTTTGCCGGAGCTGGGTTGCACTCTTGATGAGGTTAACGGCGTCTTGGGTGCGATTCGTTGCACCGGACCGACCAGCAAAATCAACACCCTGACCTTCAACAACGAAACCGAAAGACTGATCGGCTGCATGGTAGCCACTTCAGATTATTTGGGTCAAATGGCCGACCCGAATTATGTAGATAAACTGGATGACCTGTATCGGGAGTTTGAGGAGGCCAATGACTTCAACCATGTGCCCAAGGAAAAACGCATGTTTTCTTCCATCGAAAATTTGATCTCCCGCACCCCCGACTTTTGGCACAAGTTTGTTTTGCCGATGCTCGATCATGATTACCAAAGCGTTTACCGTTGGTTGGGCGATTCGGCCGATGCCGACAACCCCTACATCAAGTCTGTCGAAGCCAATCTCCTTCGAATTCAAACCCCCACGGTCTCCTGAGTCATGCTAGCGACAGTTCTGTCCGCCGGCCTGCAAGGTATCGAAGCTCAAGCCGTTCATGTAGAGGTAAATTCAGGCGAGGTCGGCGACCCCAAGCTGGTGCTGGTCGGACTTCCGGACGCAGCGGTTAAAGAATCCGACGACCGGGTGTTTTCAGCCCTGAGCAATAGCGGTTTTAAGCCGCCGCGCACCCGCACGACCATCAACCTCGCTCCGGGCACCCTGCGCAAGGAAGGTCCGCTCTACGATTTGCCGATCGCGATCGGCATCCTGATCGCCACCGGCCAGATCGCCCCCGGATCGATTGATGATTACCTGATCGCCGGCGAGCTCAGCCTTTCCGGTGGCACCCGGCCGGTGCGCGGTGCACTGGCGATGGCCAAGCTGGCCCGATCTCTAGGCTGTAGGGGATTGATCATTCCGGTTGATTCAGCCGCCGAAGCCGCCCTCGTTGAAGGTATTGCCGTGTATCCGGTGGCGTCACTCGATGAAACAGTGCGCTTCCTGTCGGGTGAACGCGAAGTGCCTCCCTATCCGCACGAAAAGGCCATCGCCTTTGACCGCAGCGAACACGAATCCAGCGGAGACTTTGCAGAGATCAAGGGCCAACACGCCTTGCGTCGCGCCGTCGAAGTCGCGGTGGCTGGCGGTCATAATCTAGTGATGATTGGTCCGCCGGGTTCAGGAAAATCGATGGTCGCGAAACGCGTTCCTTCAATCATGCCGGATGCGACACTGGAAGAGTCATTGGAGATACTCGCGATTCACTCCGCCGCCGGCCAAACCATCGGTCAGGGACACATTTTTGGACGTCGTCCGGTCCGCACTCCCCACCACACCATTTCCGACGTTGGTCTGCTCGGCGGAGGCAGTATACCCGGCCCCGGTGAAATTTCCCTCGCCCACCACGGCGTGCTGTTTTTGGACGAGTTACCCGAGTTCAAACGCTCTGCCCTGGAAGTCCTGCGACAGCCGCTTGAGGATGGTGTGGTCAGCATCTCCCGCAGCGCCGGCAAAATCACCCTCCCCTGCGCCTTCGTTTTAATCGCGGCGATGAACCCCTGTCCGTGTGGCTACTTGGGAGACCCCAAACACGAGTGCCGGTGCTCGCCGACCCAAATCCAACGTTACCGCGCCCGCATCAGCGGTCCGCTGCTGGATCGCATCGACATCCATATCGAGGCACCAGCCCTGAGTATCAATGAACTGCGTTCTTCCACGCTTGGCGAAAGCTCGGCCGTCATTCGCAGCCGCGTCCAATCGGCCCGTGAACGACAATTGGTCCGCTTTAAGGGATCGCGAACCTTGTCCAACGCCCGGATGACCCACGCGCAGATTCGTTCCCATATTCCGCTCGACTCGACTCTCGGCGACCTGCTGCAACGTGCCATGGAAGAGCTTTCCCTCTCCGCACGCGCCTATGATCGCATCCTGAAGGTCGCCCGCACCATTGCCGATCTTGGCGCCAGCGAACGGATTGAGGCGAACCACCTCCTGGAGGCTATTCAATACCGCAGCCTTGACCGGAACCTCTTTTATTAAAACACGGCACACCGGTGATATGGGATTTAGTCAAAAAACCCTGCATACCACGCTTGACGCAGCCCTCAAAAGCCGAACGATCTGCCGTTCTTCTTTCGCCCTTATCGTCTAGCGGTTAGGACAGATCCCTCTCACGGATCAGACCGGGGTTCGATTCCCCGTGGGGGTAATTTCACAAAAAACCGCGCCATTACCGGCGCGGTTTTTTTGTGTCTCTTTCTGTAGGGCCTCACTCCTTCGCCAGGCGCCAGTCAACCAACTCCAACTGCAGAAGCTTGCGATCCTGGAAGTGATTCCAAGAAAGCTTCACGGCCAAATCAATCGGCTGACCGGTTGGCGGCAACCGGCGGGCTTGCTTCCAGGCAACGCCAAACAGCCGACGACCTCGGGTATCCTCCAATTGAAAACGGAAATGCATCTCCTTAAAAACCACCGGCGGCTGGCGTAGGACGACACTCGCCAAGCCAAAAACCGGCTCAGGGTTGGCCTGACCGAATGGATGTAGAAGATCGAGCTCCGCCATCAACGATTCGCGAACGTCCTCCGGAGCCAGCCAAGCCGAGATCAATAACTCCTGCTCGAGCTGTTCATTCCCAATCTGCTGGCGCACGGCTTCGGCAAAATGACGCCTGAAGCTTTCCAAACGATTCTTGTTCAGTGCGACGCCGACAGCCATCGGATGGCCGCCCCAACTCGCCAGATCATCGGCGCAAACTCCCAACGCTTCCACCAAGTTGACCCCGTCGACACTGCGGCCGGAACCCTTGGCCAATTCGCCTTCGTTGCCGAGGACCACGCAGGGACGGTTGTATTTACGGGTCACCCGTCCAGCCACGATTCCGACCACGCCGGGATGCCAGGCATCACCATAGAGCACGATCGCCGGATCGTTGAGATAGTGCTCCTCGATCATCTTCTCGGCATCGAGCGTGATCTGCTTTTCAATGTCCTGCCGCTCGCGGTTAAAGGCATCGAGTTGCCGGGCAGTATCCCGACAAAACCGGTCGTCCTCGCTCAGCAGTAACTCGACGGATAAAGCCGCATCGGCCAGGCGGCCGCTGGCATTGATCCGCGGACCGAGCCGGAATGAAATATCCACCGGCATGATATCCTGCCCGGCACGGATTCCCGATACGTCCATCAACGAACGCAACCCGCAACGCCGTCCTTCGCAAAGCGCGTTTAAACCGAAGCGCGCCATGATACGATTTTCACCGGTCAAGGGCACCAGATCGGCGATCGTGCCCATGGCGACAAAGTCCAAGTAGTCGCGCAGCTTGATCTCAAACGCAGTCGGATTTTCCGCCGCGCGCATCAATTTCAAAAGGCCGTGCACCAGTTTGAAAACCAAACCGACGGTGCACAGATTGCGCCAAGCATCGTCCTGGTCGGTCGGATACACATGCGGATTGATCAACAGCGCATCGGCCGCATGGGCCTCGGTGGAGCGATGGTGATCAACGATCAGCACATCACAGCCGCGTGAGCGCAGGTAAGCGACCTCCCCATGCGAATTTGTGCCGCAGTCCAAAGCCACAAAAACCGCCGGCACACCGGCCTCCAATGCACGGTCGATTGCACTGCGCGACAATCCATAGCCATCCTCCATACGACGCGGAACGATGAAGCTCGGACTCAGGCCAAAGCGGCGCAGGATGCTGACCAACAGCGCGGTGCTGCTGACGCCATCAACGTCGTAGTCGCCCAGCACAATCACGGACTCCTTGCGATCGATGGCGACGACCAGACGGGCTGCGGCGGCTTCCAGATTCGTCAAGGCCAGCGGGTCTCCGATAGACGCCAGCGAAGGCCTCAAAAAATCGATCGCCGCGTCAGGTGAATCTAGGCCAGCCGCGATCAAGAGCTCGGCGATGACCGGACTGACGGACGCCGCCCGGGCCAGTTTTTCAAGCACGGCCGCCGGAGGCTGAACATAGCGCCAGCGCATCAGGAAGCGGCTCCGAAACGGACCGGCCCGAGTCGATCCGGCCGTGCGATTGCGCACAGACCGGACCGGACCAAAGACGATCCGGTTAACAAGAAAATGACAGACATGCGTCCGTTATTGGGAAGCCTTACTCTGGGCGGTCCACTCGTAAACCGGCTTGGAATCGTGGCCAGACTCAACGTGCTTGCGATCACCCTTGTGCCACCAGAAGAACACGGGGCAGGCGATGAAGAGCGAGGAGAAGGTGCCGCAGATGACGCCGATAATGAGTGTCAGGGCGATGTCATTGACCTGTCCGCCGGCAAAGGAGAACAGGGCGATGGCGGTAACCAGCGTGGTGCCGCCGGTCATCATGGTGCGGGAAAGCGTCAGATTGAGCGCCCGGTTGATGAGCTTGCGCAGACTGGTGTTCTGGTCGAGGGCCAGCTCTTCACGCACACGGTCGAAAACTACGATGGTGTCGTTGATGGAGTAACCGGCCACCAGCAAAATGGCGGCGACCATGGAGGCGTTGAACTGGCGCCCACACAGGACAAATACGCCGATCGTCATGAGCACGTCGTGAACGGTGGCGACAACCGCACCGATACCGTAACCCATCTCGAAGCGGAAGGCCACGTAGACGAGAATCAACAAGAGCGACCAGAAGATCGCCCAGAAGGCGTTGGCCTGAATCTCGGCACCGACGGACGGACCAATGGTAGTCTGTGAATCGAGGGCAAAACCCGCGGCGGGATAGCCATTCACAAGCGTATCAGCGATAGCCGAACCACTCCCAAAAGAGGAACCGATGCGGAGCACTTCCTTATCGCCGCCGATCTCTTGGGTATAGCTGAGGTTGATGTCGTCAAAGCCGGCCCCGGTGATGGTCTTCGTCACGTCAGTGAGGTCTACCTTGTTGGCAAAACTCAGACTGATCTGGTCGCCGCCAGTGAAGTCGATGCCGTAGATACTATCGCGGTGCACAACAGCACTGGTGATGCCGATAATAACCAAAATCCACGCGCTGATGAAGGCGGGCTTGGCGTATTTAAGGAAGTCATAGGCCTTGTCCTGCATGACTGGCAGCATGTGGAATTTCTTCATCCAACCGCCGTAAACCGCGAGGTTCAGGAACAGGCGGCTGATAACCAGCGCCGAGAACATCGTGGAGAAAATACCAATGGCGAGGGTGACGCCGAAGCCTTTGACCGGACCATTGCCAAGCCAGATCATGATGGCTGCGGTGATCAGGGTGGTAAGGTTACCGTCGATAATGGCGGAAAACGCCTTCTCGAAGCCGGCCTCAAGGGACGCGGGTAACGATTTCCCGAGCCGCAATTCTTCACGGATACGTTCAAAAATCAGGATGTTCGAGTCGACCGCCATACCGATTGTCAACACGATGCCGGCGATGCCGGGCATACTCAGGGTTGCCCCGAGGCTGGCCATTACACCGAGGATGATGACCACGTTGAGCGCCATCGCACAGACGGCAAAGAAACCGCCGGCGCTATAGAACAGCACCATGACGACCGCGGTGAGCGCTATACCGATGAGGAACGCCATCGTTCCACTGGAGATGGAGTCGGCGGCGAGGGACGGCCCGATCTCATACTGCTCCTGAATGCTCAGGGGCAGATCGAGCGGGTTGTTCAGCACGTTCTCAAGGTTGAAGGCTTCGCGCTGGGTGAAGTTACCTGTGATCTGAGCCTGTCCGCTGGTGATGGGCTCGTTGATACGCGGAGCGGATTGAAGTTTTCCATCAAGGACAATCGCCAGCAGGCGTCCTTTGTTCTCGGTGGTGACCTGGGCAAACACCTTGCCGCCTTCTTCGGTGAGGCGAAGGCCGACTTGGTAATCACCATAGGTGCCGGTGGTCACATAAGCTTTTTCAACCGAGGAACCGGACATGACCGGAATGCGCTTAACGGCGTAATAAACCGTGCCCTCGTCATCATGATCCAGCGCCATGTATTCATATCCGGGAGGCAACTCGCGGTCGGTGTTGTCTGAATAGGGAATGGTGTCGCTGACTAGGCGGAAGTCCAAACGGGCCGGCTTCTTCACGCTGTCCACGATCTGCGGATTGTCGCGGGTGTTGACGCCGGGCAACTGCACCTCGATGCGGTTTTCGCCGATCGGGCGGATGATGGGCTCGGCCACACCGAGACCATTGATGCGATTGCCGATAATTTCGATGGCCTTGGAGAGCTTCTCCTTGCGCAGACCTTCAGGCGTGCTGGCCAGTGCGGCAGGATCAACTTCGAGGGTAAAGGCGACACCCCCCTTAAGATCGAGACCCAGCTGCAGGCGACCCTTCGAATCCTTGAGCAATTGATCCATCAAGATGGCATTGCGCTTCTCGACATTCTTCAGGGAACTTTCGAGGGCGATCGTCGGGAAATACTGCGAAAGATCAATCTTCCCCTCGTTGGCGATGGACTTCAACGCGACGAAGATCGAAGGCGAGTTTCCTTTCTCAACAAGGGCCGTTGCTTCATCGAGAAGTTTGGTGAATTCCGCGGGCTTGGCGGAGGCTTCAGCCTGGACGTATTCGGTGAACGGGCGATCCGTCACCGGGATAAGTGAGGACAGAGCCCAGAGAACGACGCCAAGACTGAGCGTCAGTTTCCAGATATTGCGTTTGAACATGTTGGTTTTGGTTTAAAACAGGAAGGCCGCCGGCCGTTAATTCGGCGTGGGCGGCAGCGGGCGAGTGACCGAAATTCGATCACCACCCTGAGGGGTAGGTTACAAAATTCGAATTACTTCTTTTCCTCGCCAGACTTGCGAACCAAGGTCTGCACGAAAGACTTGCCGATTTCTATTTTTACACCGTCCGCGATACGGACAACGTAGCGATCATTTTTGCTATTGGTGATTTCACCGAAAATACCGCCCGCAGTGATGATTTCGTCACCCGAAACCAGACTTTCGATCATCTTTTGATGTTCCTTCTGCTTTTTGCGCTGGGGGGCAATGATCAAGAAATACATGGCCGCAAACATCAGACCCATCATCACAACCGTTTGCATGTTCATGCCACCGGGAGCTTGTTGTTGGGCGATGATTGGTGACAGTAGTTCGATGTAACTCATATTTAATAATTGCGTGATGGTAATTTGAAAAAGAAATGCCGAGATAACTCTCCACCGAGTTCAAAACGCAAGCCATAACCCTGCCCCCCGTCCTCCACCTTTCCCTACGAATTTGAAAAGCAAAACCTCCTCCGCCTGGTCCGCCGCACAATCTGAAGAGCTCTACGGCTTTAAACGCTGGGGCACCGGCCACTTCGAAGTCGACTCATCCGGCTGCGTAAGTGTCCAGCCTTTGGCCGACGGACGCACGATCCGAATCATGGATGTGGTCGACGAAGCTATCGAAATGGGCCTAAAGGCGCCCATCGTCGTTCGCTTTCAAGATTTACTGCGCCATCGGGTTACCCAACTTAACGAACTTTTCCGCCAAGCCATCAAGGACGAGGGCTACAAGGGCCAATATCGCGGCGTGTTCCCGATCAAGGTCAACCAGCTGCGCGAAGTCGTCGACGAGATCGTCGCCGCGGGCGAGGAATATGACTACGGCCTCGAGGCCGGCTCCAAGCCGGAATTGATGATCGCCCTGGCCATGCATCAGGGCACCAACCGCCTGATCATTTGCAACGGTTACAAAGACAATGACTACATCCGGCTGGCTTTGCTCGGCCGCAAAATCGGCAAAAAGATCATCATTGTAGTCGAGCAACTCGCCGAGGTGGATGACATCATCCGCATTTCGGAAGAGGTCGGCGTAAAACCCCTGATCGGTTTCCGCGCCAAGTTGCTCACCCGCGGCGAAGGCAAGTGGTCCTCTTCCACCGGCGACAACGCCAAGTTCGGCCTCAACACCGCCGAAATCCTGTTCGCCGCCGAAAAGCTCCGCGAGGCCAAGCTCACCTCCGCCCTGCGTCTGGTCCACTTCCATATCGGGTCCCAGGTTCCCAACATCCTCACCATCAAAAACGCAGTGGTCGAAGCGACCCGCTTTTACTGCCAGCTCGTGAAGATGGGTTTCCCCATGGGTTATCTCGACTGCGGTGGCGGTCTCGGCATCGACTACGACGGCTCCCGCACCAACTTCGAGTCATCCATGAACTACTCCATGGCGGAGTATGCCCGCGACGTCGTAGCCAACATCCGCGACATCTGCGAACAGTCCAAGGTCCCCGTCCCCGACATTGTCACCGAGTCCGGTCGCGCCGTGGTCGCCCCCCACTCCATGCTCGTGGTTGAGGTTTTCGAGCGTATCAACAAACGTGAAACCCTCGACGTGCAGCACCAGCCCAAGGAAAAGCACAAGATTGTGTCCGACTTGGAAGTGCTCGCCAAAAACAAGGCCAAACTTGGCAAACTCGAACGCTTCCACGACGCCCTCCAGAAAAAGGAGGAGGCCTTCTCCCTGTTCAACCTCGGCTACCTCGATCTGGAAAACCGCGCCGCCGCCGAGTCCCATTTCTGGCTCATCTGCGAACAGATTGCCAAGGAAACCCGCGACTCCGGCTATGTGCCCGAAGAGCTTCACGATCTGGCCGCACTGCTGGCCGACCAATACGTCTGCAACTTCTCCGTGTTCCAGTCCCTGCTCGACCACTGGGCACTCAAGCAGCTTTTCCCGATTACTCCGCTTCATCGCCTCAACGACAAACCCACCGTCAACGCGGTGCTCGTCGACATCACCTGCGACTCCGACGGTAAGATCAGCAGCTTCATCGACCTAGAGGACACCAAGGATCACATCCAGCTGCATCCGCTTAACGGCAAGCCCTACTACCTCGGCGTGTTCCTCACCGGCGCCTATCAGGATATCATGGGCGACCTGCACAACCTCTTTGGTCGCGTCAACGAGGTGCACGTCTTCCTCGAGCCCGACGAACCCAACGGCTTCTACATTGAAGAGGCGCTCTCCGGCAGCCGTATTTCGGACGTTATCGACGGCGTGCAATACCAATGGGAAGAGCTCTGCCGCCGCATGAAAACCCAGATCGACGCCGCCACCAAAGAAGACTTGGTCAAGCCGCGCGAAGGCGTGCGGATGGTCGAATTCTATGAGGAACAAATGCGCTCCAAGACCTACCTCAATATCGAACGGGCCAAGCCGAAGCGCAAAAGCCGCAAGAAGCCCACGACCTGATCACGGGTTGCCTGTTAACAAAAAAAAGCGGACCGTATGGTCCGCTTTTTTGTGATTCAATTCAGACTGACTGATCAGGCCGTGTGCTCGGCATAAGCCGTGGCATCGAGCAGGTCGGCCGGCATCGCGTCGGTCAGTTTGACCTTGAGCATCCAAGCCGCGCCATAGGGATCTTGGTTCAAGGACTCGGGGGTCGCGTCGAGATCGCCATTGATCTCAAGCACTGTGCCGGAAACCGGGCTATAGAGGTCGGAGGCTGCCTTGACCGATTCCACCACGCCGAACGTATCGCCGGCGGTAAGCGTATCGCCGACCTTGGGCAATTGCACGTAGGTGATGTCACCCAGACTGCTTTGCGCATAATCGGTGATCCCGATCACCGCGGTGCCATCGGCGGCTGGTTTAACCCATTCGTGGGATTTGGCGTAACGGAGATCGGAGGGAACATTGCTCATGATAAAATAGGGAGAGTGTCGTTGATGGCGGAAAAGTGCCGTGCGAGTCAACGCCCTGGCAGAGTTACGAAGGGAGGTTTGACCGGTTGGAGTCCGATCAAGGTGCCGCGAATATCCACCTTAAGCTCTCCGCCGACCGCGGCGCGCTCAACCAAGGCCGAGCCGATGGCTTCGTTGAGAATCGGTGAAAGCGTGCCGGAAAGCACCTTGCCCACCACCGCTCCATCAGCACCCAAAACCGGAGTCTCGGCGCGAACGATGCGACGATCCCCGGTCTTGAAAAAGACCACTTGAGGCGACGTGCCCGCCGCTTTTTCCGCAGCCAAGGCATCGCTACCGATAAAACCGTCCGGTTTGGCCAGCTTGACCGTCCAGCCCAAGCCGGCTGCCAGGGGCGAAATCTCAGATGTCAGTTCGTGGCCATACAGCGGATAACCGGCCTCAAGGCGAAGACTGTCGCGAGCTCCCAGACCCGCCAATTCCATGCCAAGCGGCAGGCCGGCAGCCATAATCGCCTCGGCCAAAACGGTGGCATCGCCCGCTGCGTGATAGAGTTCAAACCCATCCTCGCCGGTGTAGCCAGTCCGGCTGATGATACACTGCACGCCGGCCACTGTGCCTTCGACAAAATGATAATAACGAACCAGGTCTAACTTGGCACCGGTCAGCGATTGCACGATGGCCGTAGCCTGCGGCCCCTGGACCGCCAGCAGTGCGTAGTCCTCGCAACGATCAGTGATGGTCACATCAAAGCCGGCGGACTGTTCCTGAATCCACTCCAGATCCTTGGCGATGTTGCCGGCATTGATGCAGAGAAAATAATCATCCGGTCCGCGCATGTAGACTAAGAGGTCATCCACCACCCCACCCTGCGGATCGCACATCGGTGAGTAGACGATCCGTCCAGGATACATTTTGGAAAGGTCGTTGGTCACTAGGCGGCTCAAAAACCGTGCGGCCTCGGGACCACGAACATCCACCTCGCCCATGTGACTCACATCAAAGAGACCGGCAGTGCGACGCACGGCCTTGTGCTCCTCCAAAATGCTGCGGTATTGCACCGGCATTTCCCAGCCGGCAAAATCGACCAAACGACCGCCATTGGCGGCATGAAAATCACGAAGAGGGGTGCGTTGAAGTGCGCTCATTGGCCGTCACTAGGACAGAGCTCCCGACATCGGCAAGCGTCAGTTTAACTGGATGAACGAATAGCCCCGAGTGGAGATAATTCGATCGCTGCTAATTACTGCGTGTAAGTGCTGATCAGCTCATCCACGACGAGCTTATGCTCGGCGGGAGTAAGTTGGCCACTCGCAAGCATCGCGTCGGCGCGGAGCACTGCTGATGACATGCTTTCGAAGCGGTCACCCGTTTCGCTATGGTCAAAAGTAGGCCGAAGACTGACGGTCAGGTCTTGCGGCGAGAGATCAGTCATCGCACCCAAAGCATAATCAATGCCCCAACGGAACGTGTTTTCCTCGAATTCATTGGGGACCGGCAGAATCAACGCAGACTTGGTGTCAAAACCTTCGCGCTTGAGGTCGATGCGGTAAACATCACCACGGGGAAGATCGACTTTAAAAGGAGTTTGCCCAACGGCTACACCATTAATGGTGGCAGTTGCACCGGAGGGGACCGAACGGACGGTAACCTTCTGGGATCGACCTTTGCTAAGGACTGCGCAACCCGTTGAAGCCAAAAGGGCAAAAGCGGACAGCGTCGCGAGGAGAAGCGGGCGGGTGTTCATAGGGGAAGTCAGGGGAATGACAGCCGGAAGATAATTTTCCGCCATACCTCCGGTCAAGGGCAATCCCCCCGCTAAGGGGGTATTGAATACAATTTTGATTTGCCCGCCCCCCCCCGCGGGGGACTTCATGGTCGTCATCATGTTCACTCTCCTGCTCGCCATTGGGTTTACCCTGGGCGTCTCATTCGTTTGCTCACTCATGGAGGCCATGATTCTGAGCACCTCGGTCATCGAGGTGGAAACCCTGAAAAAGAAGCAACCAAAACCCGGGCAACTCCTTGAGGCACTGCGCGCCAATCTCGGCGAAACCATTTCCACGATCCTGACCCTGAACACGATCGCCAACACCCTGGGCTCGATTCTGGTCGGCGGCATTGCCACCCGCCTCTACGGCAACGCGATCCTAGGCGTGCTCTCCGCCGGCATGACTGTCGGGATTTTGATTTTCTCGGAAGTGATACCCAAAAACCTCGGTGTTACCTATCGTATACAACTCCAGCCATTGGTCGCCTACCCCTTGACCGTCATGGCCGCGGTGCTCCGTCCCGTCACCTACCTGTGCAATCTTGTGGTGCGGATTTTCATTAAAACATCCGACGAAAAACGGGATTCCAGCGATGAAATCCTCTTTCTAGCCGAACGGGGTGCCCGCACCGGTGATCTCTCGAAAAACGAGTCCAGCATCATCGCCAACGCCCTTTCCTTGGAAGACGTGCGAGTGAGCGAAATCATGACGCCCCGCACCGTCGTCAGCGCTCTTCGCCGCAACTCGACCATCGGCGATATCTTCAAGGAATACAGCAACATCCCCTTCGCCCGCATCCCTGTATACGGCAAAAACCTGGATGACGTGGTCGGCCTGATTCGTCGACGCGACCTGCTGAAAGCCAAAGCCAATGACCTTGACCAAGACACGGTCGAGAAGCACATGCAGGAAATCTACTTCATTCCGGAAACCGTTACCGTGGCCGATGCCCTGCAAGTTTTTCTCAAAAGCCATCAACAGCTGCTAGTCACCGTGGATGAATTCGGCTCCACCGCGGGTGTGGTTACCATGGAGGACGTCATGGAACAGATTCTCGGCCGGGAAATATTCGAGAAGGACGACATCGCCGTCGACATGCGTGAGCTGGCCCGGGCACGACTGCTTAAACAGAACCGGCCACGTAAAACTCCGGCCGCGGGCGCATCTCCAGCGTCCACAACGTCTCCCTTTCCTCCTAAGTCCGGCCAGGCCTGATCTGTTCGCTCCATGACGCCGACCACCACCCACTGGGTTCACGACCTCAGTCCGTTTATCTATCAATTCAGCGAGAACCTGGGCATTCGTTACTATGGAGTCGCCTACTTGGCGGGCTTCGTCGTCGCCTACCTGCTCTTGTTGCGTTGCTCGCACCGAAAGCTAACCCGCCTCACCGGCGACGGCATCGCCGATCTGATGGTCGCACTCATCATCGGCGTGCTGGTCGGCGGACGGCTGGGCTATTTCTTACTCTATACGCCGGGCCTGTTGTTCACCGAGCCGCTCGCCATTCTCAGGGTATGGGATGGCGGCATGGCCAGTCATGGCGGATTCGTTGGTGTGACCATCGCGGTTCTCTGGTTCGCCCACAGAAACAATCTACGCTGGCTGCACCTCGGTGACTTGATCGTGTGTGTCGCCCCCGCCGGTCTGCTTTTTGGACGCATTGCCAACTTCATAAACGGCGAGCTTTGGGGCAAGGTCTCCCAGGTTCCTTGGGCGGTTATTTTCCCGGCGAGCGCACCGGGAATGCCTCCTGAATATATTGCGCCTCGCCATCCGGTGCAGCTCTACTCGGCGGCGCTGGAAGGCGCACTTTTACTCGGGCTGATGCAGATCCTGCTGTGGCGGACCAATCTCCTGCAGAAAACCCCCGGACGCCTGACCGGCATCTTTCTGTGTTCCTACGCCATCGTGCGCTCCATCGACGAAATCTTCCGCGAGCCCGACGCCGCTCTCATCGCCGGATTAAGTCGGGGAACCTTCTACTCCATTTTTGTGCTGATTGCCGGCATCGTGCTGATCGTGCGCAAGTCCCGCCCGCTGGAAGTAGTCACCGTGCCAACGGCGCCCTGATCACGACGCCACGTTGACCCAACTCCTTCGTGAGCGTGCTCAACAAGGCACGTGCGTCGGTGCCATCCCCGTGCACGCAAAGCGTGTCGGCCCCACAGGGTATCCAATCTCCAAATACGGCCTGGACACGACCCGAAACCACGACCTCCACGGCCTGCCTCACCGCGTCTTGATCATTCAACAAGGCGCCGGGTGAACCACGGGGAACCAACCGCCCTGAACTCTCGTATCCTCGGTCAACAAAGGCTTCCCGCCAGACCGTCAAACCGCTCAAGGCGGCCGCCCGGGCCAGGGCCGAGCCTTCGGGGGCAAATATTCCGGCACCTGGCGCGGATTGTAAGATTCCGGCCACCACCGCGGTCGCCAGCGCATCATCGCGGACGGCCTGATTATACAACGATCCATGCGGTTTTACATGGCTGACCCTGAGGCCCTCGCCCCGGGCCAGCATGACCAACATTGAAACCTGTTTGACGACCAAGGCGGTGATTTCGGAAGCCGGTAAATCCAGTTCCTTTCTGCCGAAACTTTTGCGGTCTACATAACCCGGATGCGCGCCAACCGCCACCCCGTGGGTTCGCGCCAGTCGCAGCGCCGCCTGCATGCTGGCCACGTCTCCAGCATGACCGCCGCAGGCGATGTTCACCGAAGACACCAACCCGAACAACTCCGCTTCACCTGGCGTGCCTTCTCCGAGGTCTGCATTGATATCAACCGACTTCAACTTCCGCCTCCCGGGCGCAGTCCCAGCCCTGCCCTTAGCCAGCGAAGTTCTTTTTGCCGCTTCCACAGGGCATGCTCGGCTTCGATCAAACTCACCTGCACAAACCGGATCATCGTGCCGGTTTTAGCCTGGGCCAGCCGATCAAGATCCGCCGAGATAACCTGGGCAATCTGCGGGTAACCTCCGACGGTCTGACAATCCGCGAGCAACACAATTGGTTGTCCGTCCGGAGGCACTTGCACCGCGCCAGCCGCCACCGGCTGGGAGACCATGTCATCCTCGCGCGTCCGGGCCAATGAAGCGCCGGACAAACGGGCGCCCATGCGATCGCTCTTAGCCGTCACGCGATAGCCTCCCGCGGCCAGATTTGCCATTGCCTCTGCGGCAAACCAATCCGCCTGTGCACCGGGCAACACCCGGACCTCCAATCCGCCCTTACCCGGAGGTTCGGTGCGCACTCCGGCGGTCCAATCGCCCGGTCTTGCGCCGGGATGTGCGAGCTTACCCCAAGTTAATATGTCGCCGGTCTGCAGCCCCCGTCCGGACGAACCGTCCGCACCGCCGAAATTGCCCCGCAAAGAAACTCCGCGTCCGCCCATTACGACCGGGGCGTCAAACCCACCCGCCACTGCGAGGTAGCCACGCACTCCGCCGGTAAGCCGTGAAAAATCCAGAACCTCTCCCGCGGCCGCTGTAAACACCCGGTTCCAAGGAATACCCGATGACTGTGCACCGGTAAAAACCAGCCGCGCTTCGGATTCAAACTGCAGCACGGGTCCGGTTTGGGTCATTTCCAACACCGCCGCCGTCTCGGCGTTGCCCGCCAAAATATTAGCCACCCGCGCAGACAGCCGGTCGGCCGCTCCGCCCGGGGTAACGCCATGCACCCGCCATCCGGCGCGACCCAAATCCTGCAAAGTCGTCAGACCGCCCGGTCGCACCACCTCCACTCGACCCGCCCTGCCCTTGCCTCGGGCCCTCAACGGCACCACCGAAGGCACCGCGCCCAGAGCCAGATCCGATTTTGACCACTCGGCCTTGGGCACAAAAACCACTTCGTCACCAACGGCCATCAAGGCCGGAGGCTCCGCGGTGGCCGTAAAAAGACGTAATGGGGTGCGGCCGATCAATTGCCAGCCGCCGGGCGAGTTCGACGGATAAACTCCCGTCTGGCTTCCTCCAATGCCCACGCTGCCCGCCGGCACCATCACGCGCGGATTTGGACGACGCGGGGTGTGCAAAGCCTCAGGTAATCCCAGCAGATAGGGAAACCCCGGGGCAAAGCCAACGGCGGCAACCCGATAAACCGGCTTGGAGTGCGCGGCCACCGCTTCTTCCTGACTCAGTCCGCCGCCTTTGGCGACTTTGGCCAAGTCTGGACCATCCTCGCCGCCATAGACCACCGGAACCTTGATGCGTCGTCCGACCGCGCCTTTGGCGGCCCGGACCTTGCCAGTTAAAATCTGCTCCACCCACAACGCCACCCGCCCATAAGCGGAAACGCCGGGCTGACCGGCCACGACGAGCGGATCGTAATATACCGCCAGTGACGCACAGGCCGATACCACCTCGGTGACTCCGGCGGGCATCTTCTCCCGCAATTTGCCGGCCCAGGCGACCACCCGGGCCATGACCGCAACGTCACAGGTTTCCCCGGCGATCACCAACAACGCGGAATCTCCCAGCGGCTTCATTTCCATTCCGCCCACACTGCAAGCAATTCACGCGGGCACAAGCCCGCGACCTGAACATAAAAAAACCCCGACGCAGAAACGTCGGGGTTGGCGAAAAAACAGTAGCTGCGATCAGCCGAGGATCTCTTCCGGCTTGAAGAAACGGGCCAACTCAATGGCGGCGTTCTCGTCGCTATCGGAAGCGTGAACAACGTTCTTCATCATCTCGGTGCCATAGTCACCACGAATGGTGCCTTTGTCGGCCTTGCGGGAATCAGTCGGCCCGAGCAGGTCACGGACTTTGGCAACGATGCCGTCACCCTTCAGGCCCACGATCAGAACCGGGCGGGAGCTCATGAAAGCCTCGATCTCAGGATAGAAGGGCTTGTCGGCGACGTGCGCGTAGTGCTCGCGAAGCTGGGCGGAGGTCAGACGGGCCAGCTTGGCTGCGATGATCTCGAAGCCGGCGGCCTCAAAGCGACCAATGACGTTACCGACGTGCTTTTGCTCCATGCAGTCGGGCTTACAAATGATAAGGGTTTTCTCCATAAAGGATCACGCAAACCGTTCCCCGAGGGGATTGAAAGCCTGATTTTCCTTATATTGACACTTCCTGACGGGCGCGTTCAGCCAGAATCGTCGAGACATAACGCTCTCCAAAACTGCAACCGACGGTGACAATCGTCTTGCCCGCAAACTCAGGACGCATGCCCACCTGCATCGCCGCCCAGACATTAGCTCCGGTGGAAATACCCGCCAGCATTCCCTCCTGCGTCGCCAACGCGCGGGCCGTATCCAATGCCTGCTGATCGGTCACCGGGATGATTTCGTCGATGATGTCGCGGTTGCAATTCTTCGGGATGAACCCGGCGCCGATACCTTGAATAACATGCCGACCCGGCTTGCCGCCGGAGAGCACCGGACTGGACGCCGGCTCCACTGCAAAGCTCCGCATCGCCGTGCGGGCCTTCAAAACTTCGGACACGCCCGTGATGGTGCCACCCGTGCCCACGCCCGCGACAAAGGCCGCGATTTCGCCGCCGGTCGCCTTCCAAATTTCCTCGGCGGTCGTGCGACGGTGAATCTCGGGGTTCGCCGGATTTTCAAACTGCTGGGGCATGAAACCGTGTTTCCCGTGGCTCTGTAAAATCTCCTGCGCCTTGGTGATCGCGCCCGGCATACCCTCGCCCGCGGGAGTCAAAACCAGTTCGGCTCCCAACATGCGCAACAAGACCCGACGCTCCAGCGACATCGTCTCGGGCATGGTCAGGATCAGCTTGTAGCCGCGCTGGGCGCAGACAAACGCCAGCGCGATGCCGGTGTTGCCCGAAGTGGGCTCGACGATGACAGATTCCGCCCCGATCAGGCCGTCACGTTCGGCGGCCTCGATCATCGCCCGACCGATGCGGTCCTTCACACTCGAGCACGGGTTAAAATACTCTGCCTTCACGTAAATGTTCGCCGGCACCGACGCGGCAATGCGGTTCAGTTTGATCAAAGGAGTGCAACCCACGGTCGCGACCACATCAGGGAAAATCTCAGAGGACATGCCCCGTCAAGCTGGGTTGCCCCGCACCAGAGGTCAACAGCATCGCAACGCGTTTGCAGACAATTACATTACACAGCCCCCAAGTTCTGTCCGACATCGGTAAAAGCAGTCATGAGGCACGTGGCATGCTCTATCCCTGCAACAACTGAACCGTGCCGGCCTCCCGATCATCATCCGCCTCCCGTTGGTTTTTTCGCGATTGGATCACCATCGCGGCGGTGGCGATCATCGGCCTGACCGCCACCGCCGTGCTAACGCGGATGCTGCGAAACTGGGAACGCCACACGGCCCAGGCCAATGTTCAAGCCGCCGCGTCCCAGCGCATGGAGTTGCTCCACGAAACCTTGGGCAACTCGCTGGAAGCGCTGCATGCCTTGGGAGCTTTTTATCGCACGCAACCCACCCCGGACCGCACCCAATTCAAACGTTTTGTCGCGGACATCCTCCAGCGGCGCCCTGAGTTGCAGGCCCTCTCGTGGACACCGTTGGTCACCGACGAACTCCGTGAAACGTATGAGCACCGTGCGCGTGCAGAAGGACTGCCTGATTTTCATTTCACGGAAATAGACAAGGTAACCGGCGGGATCATCCGCGCCGCAAAGCGTGACGTTTATTACCCTGTTTATTACATTGAACCGGCCGCGCTCAACGCCAACGCGATCGGCTTCGATCTTAACCAACGCATCAGGACGCTCAACCGTGCGCGTGACCTCGGCGAAGCTGTTTCGACTCCATCCATTCAACTGGTTCAAGAACCTGACAACCAACCTGGATTTATCGTTTATCTGCCGATCTACAACGATGGCACAACACCAGCCACCATGGATGAGCGCCGTGTTCAACTGGCCGGTTTTGTCGCCGCGGTATTTAGAATCTCCAAGTTGGTTGATCCCGCCCTCGCCCGACTTCCCGGACTGTATGTCTCGCTCCGCGACGCCACCGGCGGAGATTCCATAACCTACGCCCCGCCCGCATCCGACCAATCCCCGTTCGCGGCCAACCTACTGCCGACCTCCTTCTCACTCGCTTACGCCGACCGTGAGTGGGAAGTGGAATTTGCCCCAACGACCAGCTTCATCCCCAGTCTTCACTACTGGCAGTCGTGGACGGTTATGGCCGGCGGCCTTTGCCTGACCCTCACCCTGCTGGCCTACCTGCACGTCGGCATGCGCGGACGGCGCGCAGTGGCCTTGGCCAACGCAAACCTTCAACTGGAAGTCAAAGAACGTAAACGCGCCGAGGAGTCGGCCGCCGCTGCCAACCGCGCCAAGTCGGACTTCCTCGCCAGCCTCAGTCACGAGATCCGCACACCGTTAAACTCCATCCTTGGTTACACCCAGATTCTTGAGCGTGACCCTGCGCTCCCCCACCGCCAGCGCGATGCCGTTGGCGCGCTCGCCAACAGCGGCCGGCATCTGCTCGGATTGCTCAACTCGATCCTCGACCTCTCCAAAATCGAAGCCGGTCGCATGGACGTGCAAGCCGGCGTTTTTGACCTCGCCGTTCTGGTTGAGGGCATCGTGGAAATGTTTAAACCAAGTTGCTCAGAGAAACGGCTCAGCCTCCGCGCTTCGCTACCGACCGGCACTCCACACGTGGTGATCGGTGACGAAGGCAAACTACGGCAAATTCTGATCAACCTCATTGGCAACGCCGTTAAATTCACCCCGCGCGGTGAGATCATCGTAGCCCTCACCGCTATCAATAACGAGCAGTGGCGCTTCGAAGTCATGGATACTGGGATCGGCTTGGAACCCGCCGAGCGCGCCGGACTGTTTGCCCCGTTTCACCAAACCCACGCCGGGCGTCGGCTGGGCGGCACGGGCCTCGGACTCGCCATTGCCCGCCGCCATGTCGAGTTGCTCGGCGGTGCCATCGAGGTCCAGTCCGAGCCGGGCATCGGCACCCGCTTTCACTTCACGCTGACCCTGCCCGCCGCCGTGCTACACCCGTCCGTGGCCGACCGGCCGTTGCCCCACCTGGCGGAAAATATGAGAGTCCGCGCGCTCGTCGTGGATGACAACCGCGACAACCGGTTTATCCTCGCGCGTCTGTTGTCCGACCTCGGTTGCATCACCGCCACCGCGGCCACCGCCTCAGCCGCGCGGGACATCGTGGGACAGGAAGCGCCGGACATCATCTTTCTCGATGTGCTGCTCGGTGAAACCAACGGCCCCGCCGCACTCGCCAGCCTGCGCGCCGACGGACTGCCCGACACGGTTCTTACCGTCTACCACACCGCCGCCCTGCTTGGTCCCGCTGACCGTGCCGCCCTCCACGCCGACGGCAGCGGTCTGTTGGTAAAACCTTTCCGGGCGGAAGACCTCTGCACCTGCCTTCAACAAATCCCCGGCGTTCGTTTTGAAGACGCCCCCGCCGAAGCCGAGTCACCCGCGCTCGACATCGAAGGTGTCGTGCTGCCCGAAGATCTCTGCACCCGCATGACCGTCGCCGCCGAACTACACAGCACGACCGTGCTCAAAGCCTGCCTGGAAGAACTTCGCCAACTCGGCGGTCCCGCGATTCCCCTCGCCGACCACCTTCGTCAACTGCTGCGCGCCTACGATCTCACCGCCATCGCCCGACTCCTCAATCAACTCGACGTGCAACTGCCTCCCGAGCCCCAGACCACCCCCGCCCCATGACCAA
>JBBKWO010000018.1:7500-154916 GCA_037969015.1 Opitutaceae bacterium | reverse complement strand
CCCCGCCCTCCCCGGACTCTCGACCCGCGCCTGCGTTGGCCTGTGGCTCGCGGCCGGCATCCTGGCGGCAATGGTGCTCATCCCCCTGTCCCGGGCCTGGCAACTCGCCCCCGATCTTGGACACGGTTGGGCCGCCCCCATTTTAATCGCCTACCTTTGGTGGGAACGCTGGCCCCACCGGCCGGCCTTCGCGCCGAAGCGAGCACCGGCATGGTCCGCCGTTTTACTGGTAGCGTTGATCCTGCCCGCATTGCTGATCCTGCGGCTGTTGTTGGACCCCTTCCCGCTCTGGCCGATGGCCGTGGTCTTTTATGAGAGTCTGCTGGTGGGTCTGACACTTTGGGGCGCCTGGCTGCTGGCCGGTGGGCCGGGAGTCCGCTGGATCGGCGGCGCGCTGTTGGTGCTGCCGGCAGTCATGCCCTGGCCGACCACGATTGAATCCTCGATCATTCTGCCGATCCGTGAAGGCATCGCCACCGTGGTGGCGGAAATCAGCAACCTCGCCGGTCACCCTGCCCTGGCCACCGGCACCAGTATCAAACTGGGCACCAGTTGGGTCGGTATCGACGAAGCCTGCGGCGGCATTCGTTCTCTCCAAGCCACCGTCATGGCCGCCCTATTTGCCGGCGAGTGGCTGCTGCTGACCGCCGGCCGCCGGGTCGCGTTGGCTGGGTTCGGCGTTTTCGCAGCCGTGGCCGGTAACTTCGGCCGGGTGCTGTTCCTTTCGTGGTGCGCCATGCAAGGAGGCGACACCCTGCATCGCTGGCACGACCCCGCCGGCTGGCTGGCCCTGGGATTCTCCATCGCGATCACCGGCTGGCTCGCCTGGCATTGGCGGTCGACCACCCGGTCCGAGGCTACTCCGGTCGCTCCACGAGCTGCCTCCGGCAAACTATCGCCCGCCGTGTTAACCGGGATACTCGGCGTCGCCGGCGTCCTCTGCCTGATCGAAGTTTCCAACCGCCTTTGGTATGCCTACGGCGGGCTCGGCAGCACGACCGAGCCGCCGCAATGGACCATCCAACTGCCGGAAGATTTGCCGGGCTACCGCAATATTCCCCTGCCCGAGGCATCGAGTGAATTGCTGGTGCCCGATCATTTTGTCTCCGGCACCTGGAGCGGTAACGACCACATCGCCCGCACCGCCAACTACATCGAATGGCACACCGGCCAAGCCGCCCGTTCGATCCCCTTCATGCATAACCCGGAGATCTGCTTGCCCTTCAGCGGCTTGGAACTGGTCAAATCACTCGGCGTAATCGACGTCCATTGGGAACGGGGGGTGGTGCCCTTTCAGACCTACATCTTTCGCCGGATGGATCGGGAGATGTTGGTGGCCTTCACCATCTGGGACCCGGTGAAAGGACAACCCATGCAAAACGGCTCTTCTGGGACCCGCATGGATTGGTGGCTCGCCCACTGGCAAATCGTCCGTGAGGTCCGCCTGAATCAACCGGCCCAGATGCTTTCCTTCGCCATCCACGACCCCAATCACCCCGAAAGACTGCCCGAGGAACTGGGCCATTTACTCACTTCGGCACCTAAAGCCATTCCTTGAAACGCCACCGGCAAGCGCCCGGCCCTCGTAAAGAAGTGTAAAACCAACCAAGATAAGCTCGTAAACTAAGGGCTATCCCCTAGAAATCACCCCGTCATGAGACTACTTACGCGCCAAATCATACTCTTTTCGCTCGCGCTTGCGGGTGTTGCCTCGATCGGTCGCAGCCAAGTGCTCACATTTGATACCAACACTGGGTTTGATGCCACCACGGCCTATGGCACTGGATTTGCGCTAGCTGATGGCTCGGGCTACACTCAGACCTTCACGAACATCACTTCGTTCGATTTCGTCACCGTTCGACTCATCGCGGAAGACTCCGCGTCCTTTGTCGGCAACACGATGCAGACCTATTTTTCGGCGTGGACTGGTAATGATGCCTCCGGTCCCATCACCACGCTAACACCGTCCATCATTTTTGATTCCACCTCGTGGATGACTTCAGGCGATGGTTACCTCTACTTCGATGCTGCGATTAATTTGGCATCGGTCGGCACTTTGCCCCCTGCAACCACCTACGGACTGACTTTGGTTGGTAACGCCTTCACCGACAGCAACGGCATTAAGATTGCCGCTGCAACTGTTCCGTATGCTGACGGTCAGGCATATTTGCACGGTCCCGTGTCCATAGACACAGATCTTTATGCCGGCGGCGCGAATTTTGGGGGCTCCGACCTCGCCTTCACCGCCACCGATCTTTCCCCCGTCCCCGAAGCCAGCACTATCACGGTGCTCTTTGCCGGTCTTTTTGCCGCCGGCATGGTTGGCATTCAACTCCGCAAGCGCCGCCAGTTGGCCGCAGCAGCAGCTCAGGCCTAAGCACCAGGCGATTAACAAACTCTCAATAAAACCCGCACCATTCCGGTGCGGGTTTTTTCATGTTTCCAAATCTGAATCCGTTCCACCGCCCCCTCCACGGAATCAAGGGCGAAACCGCTCCACTACAACCTCCGCTCCCTGCTCATAAGCAAGCAGGGCTCCTGCATGACCGGGCAGTGAAACCAACACAGGAAACCGTGCGCCAGTGGCCAGTTGTTGCGGCGCGCTGACCGTGCCGTTGGCCGCCCGTTCTGCTGACCACAAGGTGGTCCCCTTTTGCCAAACAATCAGGGTCGCATCACCCAGCGCGGTCGCGACCGGTTGTTTGCCGCCGGACAAACGCAGTTCCGGCGCGGTGCCGGCCTGAAGAATAACGTCACCGGCGCGCTGCCAGACCGTGTCGAATACTCCGCGACCACGGACGATGATATCGCCGCCGTCCATCGGGCAACCGTTGAGCTTCCACGTGCCCTGCCCTTGCTTTACCGGTTCGCTGAACTTCGCCGAACCCGCCGCCCGCGTCACCAGCCAAAGATCGCGTGAGCCACCCAGCCAGTTGCGCCACATCACAGCGAGATTGCCCGCCTCGTCAAATACCGCGGTCGGGTGACAACACTCGCAGATGGATATCTCAGGAGAACGATAAACCGCGCTGTTTGGCGTCCAACTGCGGCCCGCATCGGTCGACTCGGCTCCATACAAAGCGGTCTTGCCCGAGCGCAGATCCAGCCACGTCGCAAAGAGCCGCCCATCCGGTGCCACCGCCAAATCGTGCAAACCTTCACGCGCACTGCCGGCGACATCGTTCACCGTGACCGGACCCGTCCAACTGCGGCCGGCATCCAACGAAGTGAAGGCAATCAGTTCATTCGTCTGCACCGTCACCGTCACTGCTTCGCCCCGCACTGCGATACGCGGGCCACGCCGCATGCCGAGCTTGAGCCCAGGCACCGAGGCCACTTTTACCGGCGCGCTGAAAGTGCCGCCATCGTCATCGGAGCGAACGACAAAAACATCCACACCATCGGCGTAAGCGAGAAACACGCGCCCGCTGGCATCTGCGGCCAACCGAGGCTGCGCGGCGTCTGCAAACCTGACGGCCTCGAGCGCAAAAACCGCCGGGGATGCACAGAGCGACACAAATCCAAGGCAAACCAAAGCGAGTCTACGAAAGGGTAAGCAAGAAGACAGCATAAGCGGAAATCTAGCGAACATAGGGTCCGATGCGAGCGGTAGTTTATTGCAGCTCTCCCTAGTTATCTATCCTAACACCCGCACACTTCACAGAACTTCGACTACACAACAGAGCCAGCATTCTATTCCAGCTCGCCTCCGTCTATGCTACGCCGACATCGACAGTATTTTCGCTGAACCTAAAATGCCCCGCCGTCTCAAAGTCATGTTTGTCTGCGCCATGAATAAACAGCGCAGCGTGACCGCCGAACGTCTTTACCGAAACGACGCCCGCCTGGAGGTTCGGTCCGCCGGCGTTCGTTCCGAGGCCAAACGACGCATCAGCGAAGCCGATCTCAACTGGGCTGATATCGTCTTCGTGATGGAACGTGAGCATAAGGCTTGGATCACTTCGCGTTTTGAAGGCAGGGAACTCCCGCCCATCGACGTCCTCGACATTCCCGACGAGTTCGAAGTGATGGACCCCGAACTTCAGGTGATGCTCAAAACGATGCTAGATCCTGAATTCGATCACCTCATCGAAACACTCGAATGAATACACCCACTCTGCCGCGAAAGCCCAAGTTGTTCGCGTTACTCTGCGCCATCAGCGCGTTGGTGTTCACCGGCTGCTCACCAAATCAGGAAATCGCGATTGTAGAGTTGGAACCTGGGGGACCGGCACCAGAAACCATCACCACCGATTTTCCCAACGCCGATGTTCGGGAAATGCTGAAAGCGCTCGGTCAGCTTTTCCACCTCAAGCTTGATCTGCCAGCCGACCTCAACGGTCGGACCTCGATTAAGCTGCGGGACGTGACCTGGCGGCAAATATTTGCCGTCACGCTTTCGCCGATAGGCTACGATTTCTACGAGGAGAATGGCACCGTCGTCATCCGCACCACGGAAGAAATCGCCGCGCTCCCTCCCGTCGCCAAAAACACATCGCTTCAACACGTTTCCGCCCACGATGCGGTAATTTACCTCAATCGTGTCTACCGAGGACGGGTTGCCTTTACCCAAGTCAAAGACGGTATCGCTTATCAGGTAAGCCGCAGTCTACAGCAGGCCGTGCAGGATGAGATTCAGCGTATTGATACACCTGAAAAAACCTTGGTTATATTTCCTCAAATTCCGCATTTCCCCAACCCACTCCCGATAATAACACCTGCCCTTCAATCAGAGTCGCAACGCAATGCGAACGCCGACTCGGATAAATTTACCACGCATATTTTTCTGGTTACCCATGTTGATGCCGAACTGGTGAAACCCTACTTGGAGCAAAGCCTAGCATCCGACAAAGGCTCCAAGGTGATTTTTGACGCACGCACGAACGTTCTTGTAGTGACCGCGTTCGAATCCCGCATGCCGCAGCTTGAGGCCATCGTCTCCTATCTCGACGACACGCGCTGGTATGAGCCGGAAACCTCACCTGCCGATCATTAGTAAAACGGATTGGCGATTTGCTAGACCTACGCTGATCACCCACGCACCCGCAGCGTCCTTCGCAGTCCGACGCCCACGATCACCAGCGTCGCTAGGGAGCTCAGTGGCATCAGCACCGCGGCGAACAGCGGATTCATGTGGCCCGTCACCGCCAGTCCGACTGCGGTCAGGTTGTAAACAATCATAAACACCAACAGCACCCGATGCGTTGCCCGCCGGGCGTCGTTCACTTCGAACAAAGCCCGGATGCCATCGATGCCTCGCCCCAGGTAATAAAAGTCCGCCTTCTCGGCCAGCACCCCACGGTGAACCACCGGTGTTCCACGACATAGCGCACGGTCGAAGGCCAAACTGTCGTTGGCTCCATCGCCCAGCATGAGCGTTGAGTCAGCACCCGACTTGTCGATCCAGTCCGCCTTGTCACGCGGAGACAACCCACCCAACGCAGCCTCCGGTTTCAGGCCGAGACCGGCCGCCAACGACGCGACTTTCCCTTCGCGATCGCCACTCAGAATATTGACCTCCAATCCGCGACGCCCCAGCGCCTCGACCTCGACCATCGCATCCGCCCGGGCCGATTCGCCCAATACAAAACGCGCCACCTCCGAGCCTGCCCAGACCAACACCACATCAGCCTCCGCGCAGTCAAAGTAACCATTATGGTTACTTTTCCAACCGGCGCGACCAAGCGACCAAGGTCCGACTTCGACACCACTGCCGATGGTTTCGCGGACCTCCCCCGACGGACGTGGACCATCGAGACCTCCGACCAGCATGACTTCGTGCAAAGCCTGCGCCGCCGGATGAAGATTATCCTCCACCAGCGTGCGCAACGCTCCGAGCGCGTCGCGGTTCAGACCCGCCAGCACCTCGGGATTACGCAGCACCGGCGTTTCCAACGTCAGCGTGCCCGTCTTGTCGAAGACCACACGACGCAGCTTCGCCAACCTCGGCCACAAGTCGCCAGCACGCACAAAAACGCCACGCCGCCTGAGCGCCACCGTCGCCATCTCGTCGGCCAGCGGAAACGCCAGGCCGAGCGCGCACGGACACGACACCACCAGCACCGCCGTCACCACGGCGCCCGCCAGCAAACCGTCACCCGAACGCACCCACCACCACACGCCCGCGACGACCGCCGTCACGATGATCGCCACCAAATAACCCGACACGACTCGAGCAACCAGATCGTCGCCATGTTCGGTGCGCTCGACCGGCTTGAGCAACTCCGCCAGCAGGGAACCCGACCACGCTTCAACCGCCCGTAACCGCACCTCCGATCGACCCGCGTTTTGCGCACCGGCCGGCACACGTTGACCTGCGCGAAACACCCGCGGCTCCGATTCACCGTTGATCCACGCCAGATTCATACCCGCCTCCGCCGAGGTCAGCTTCGCCGCCACCGGCACACTCTCGCCGGTCTCGATCACAAACTCGTCGCCTTCGCGCAATTGCTCCGGCGTGCGCAAACAAATCGCGCCGTCGAGCCCGACCACACCCACCCGCGGCGGTGTCGGTTGCAGCCGCAACAACCGCCGCTGGTTGCGCTCCACCGCCGCCACCTGTGCCCAGCGGCCGATCAGCATCAGCAGGATAAACCCGCTCACAAAATCGAAATAAACATACTCCGCACGTCCCACCAACCAGCCGTAAAACGAACCCGTGTAGGCCGCTGTAATTCCCAACGCAATCGGCAGGTCCACATGCATGACCCCAGCCTGCAAGGCCCGCCACGCCCGCACCAAAAAATAGCCGCCCCCCGTCAGCAAACTCAACGTGGCAAAGCCCATCGCCAGCGTGGAAAACAAATGCGCATACGCAAAGTCCGCCCCCATGCCAAAGTAAGTGGGCAACGCAAAGAGCATCACGTTCATCGTGAACGCCGCCGCCAGCCCGATCTTCTTTGCCAGCGCCTTGCTCTCCGACGGCGCTTCGCCAGCCGCCGACACCGGTCCGACCAAGTAGTTGAACCGCTGCAATGCCCGGGCAAAACGCGCCATGTCAAAACCGTCCCGCCACCGCAGTCGCAGTCGTCCGGTCTGCGCATTGACCTCGCAGCTCCCCGCTCCCACCTGCTTCTGGAAAACGCGGTCGATCAACCACACACAGGCCGCGCAAGAGATGCCCTGCACCGCCAGCACCAGCTCGGGCGTGCGGCCGGCGGCCTTCGCCTCGGCGGCGCGTTGCAGTTCGATTAACCAACCAAAATCACGCTCGGGTTGCAGTGCCGCGTCGGCCGGCGCGGTAATGTCGTCGCGAAACTTGTAGTAGTCGTCGAGTCCTTCGTCATGGATAAGTCGATACACATAGGCACATCCGGCGCAGCAAAACTCTCCCGCCGGCGACGGTGCGCCGCAATGTTTGCAAATGGGTTTAGCCTTGTTGGAACGCTGAACCCGATCCTCGCTCAACGCGCTCAGTGACACAGGAAGTCACCTCCTCCCGGTCCTTGTAGGCGCCACAAAATCACCACCGCTGTTAAAAGCGCCACCGTGGTTTGCACCCGCGTCAGCCACACCGGCGAGAGCCGCACCCGCAACCGACCAAAGCCGGCCTGGGCGATCCACAGCAGCGGGACAGTGCCGAGCCCAAAGGCCAGCATGAACTCCGCGCCACGCAGCGCCGAGCCGCTGAGCGCCGCCAGTGTGATCAAAAAATAGAGCGGTCCGCACGGCAGCACCGGCGTGGCCGCACCCATCACCGCCGCCACTTGTAGACGCGACTTGCCGTGCAGCCACGACGCCAGCCGAAAACGCAGCCGGCCGAGGATCGCTGGCTTGGGCAGCCAACGGTCCACCCGAAAGGCCACGCTCACAAAAAAGATCACCAGCATCCACGGTAACAGCCGCAGAAACCCGTCGCCCAACAATACCGCCGGCACATGGCCCACGCTGCCGGCCACTGCCCCGAGCAGCGCGTAACCCGCCACCCGCGACACATGATAAACCGTGGCCACCGTCTGCGGATCGGCGCGATCCTTTGGCCCCGGCGCAAACATACAGGCCAGCGGTCCGCACATGCCGGCACAGTGCAGGCTCGTGACGAGTCCCGCGATCAAGGCGGCCGAGGGCGTGCTGATGCCGGCGAATTCCATCACCCCACCCCCTCGAAATCCCAATGTTCGTAATACGAACATTGGGATTTCATACTTTCAAAGATGTAAATACTCATTTCCTGTTTCTGTTGTTCGTAATACGAACTTTGAGCGGAAGGCACCGGCGTTGGTGGCGGTGACGGTGGCGCGATCGGCACCGACTGCACATCCACGTGCGATGCGGCGGTGAACATCGCGGCCCAAGCAAGGATCATCAGCAGGAAAACCGCCACCACTCCGATCCATATTTTGTTCTGCGACCTCATTTGGCGGGCTCCTCGGTTTCGCCCATCATACTGGGATGCGGGCCGATGAATTCCACCGTGCGTTCCAGCTCAAAGGTGTGCGCCTCATCAACCACATGAACCTTCAGCTCGAAGGGTCCGGTGTAGTGCTCGCGATCCACCTGCAAAATCAAGGGCTGCACCTGCTCAGCCAAAGGAGCGATTTCCACCACTTGATTGATACCGGTCTGGTGCACGAGCTGATTACCAGCATCGACCGTGACCACAAACCGGGCCGGCTGATCGGTCTTGTTGACCAGTCGCACCAACAACTGATTTCGCACACCTTCATGGTCGAGGTAGTAAGGGGCACCAACCATACGAGTGACGGCCAGTGCCGCCGGACGCACCGTGGTGGCGGCCCAGGTCGCCACGCACGCGCCGATCAACATCAGCACTGCATAGACGAGTGTGCGAGGACGCAGCCAACGGGTCTTGCCGCCGGTGAGTCCCTCTTGCGAATCATAGCGAACCAACCCCCGCGGACGGTCCAATTTGTCCATGACCGTATCGCAGGCGTCGACGCAGGCGGCACAGCCAATGCACTCGATCTGCAGCCCCTGGCGGATATCGATGCCGGTCGGACAGACCTGCACACAGCGGTTGCAATCCACACAGGCGCCGGCGTCGGGCGCGCCGGCCTTGCCACGCGGCTCGCCGCGTTTTTCGTCGTAGCCGATGACCATGGTATGATCGTCGATGAGCACGGATTGCAGACGGCCGTAGGGACAGATGATCAGGCAGAGCTGTTCACGGAACCATGCGAAATTGAAGTAGAGGACCGTGGTAAAAACCAAGACAAAGACAAAGGCGCTCCAGTGCTCGCCGGGCTGCGTGCTCATCATGCTCCAGAGCTCGGGGATCGACACGTAGTAAGCCAGGAACAGATGCGCGATGACCGCGGACACGGCAAAAAAGATAACCTGTTTCAACCCACGCCGGAATGCCTTGAGCGTTGTCCATGGGGCGGCGTCGATCTTGCGCCGAGCGATGGCGTCACCCTCTAACCAACGTTCGATGCGGCGATAAACGTGCTCAAGAAAAACGGTCTGCGGGCAAGCCCAGCCGCACCAGACACGACCGAGTAACGCGGTGACGAAGAACAACGAAAACCCCAGTCCGGAAATGCCAAAGAACAACAACCACGCGTCTTGAAACGCGAGGGTCAGTCCAAAGAGATGAAACCGCCGATCCGCGATATCGAGAAACACCGCCGGGTGTCCGCCAACCGGGATCCAGGGCAGCGCCAGGTAGAACGCGATCAAAAACCAACCCGACCAGCGCCGCATCGCAGTGAAGCGTCCCTTCACATCCGACGGATGCAGAAACAGTCGCGATCCGTCGTCGCGAATCGTGGTGACCGAGTCCCGGTTGGGTTGGGTGGTTTTTGGTTTAATCATGGTGGAGCGCGTTGTCCCCAACGCGCTGTTTGAAGGCTGGCGACATCGGAAAGCGCGTTGAGGTCAACGCGCTCCACCGGTCCTATTCGGCGGCCGGCTCCTCGTGTTTGCTGAGCACGTAGGCGACGGCTTGAGAGACTTTCTTGGCGCCGAGCACAGGACCCCAGGCGGGCATGCCCTTGGTAGTTCCGTTGGCGACGGTGTGCAGGAGTTCGATCGGATGGCCGGTGCCGTAGAGCCATTCATTGTCGGTAAGGTCGGGACCGATGGCTAGGGGGCTCTCGGACTTGCCGCGCAGACTAGCGAAGTGACAGGCGGCGCAGTTGGTGTTGAAGACCTGCTTGCCGTCGGCGATGAAGACGGGGTTGCGGCTCATCTTCCAGAGCGTGGCGTCATCAAGGTTGGCGTCGGAGGAGTTGAGCTTGGCGGCCTCGATGCGTTGCAGCTCGACGGCGACCCGGCTCTCGTTGGTCTCCTTGGAGAAGTGCTGGTCAGCCATCCAGTAAACGATGGCGAAGACGATGGCGCCGTAGAAGGTGAGCAGCCACCAGTTGGGCAGGCGCTTGTCGTATTCCTGGATGCCGTCGAAGACATGGTGGCGGACGCGCTCCTCGTCGTCACGGGGCGGAATGGAGTCTTTAGGCTTCATGGCGGGGAACGGCGGTGTGGGTTTCGTCCTGCAGCGGCAGCGCGGACAGATGGTCAATCTGGCCGCGACGCATGCGCAACGCGCCGCGAAAAATCCCGGCGTAAACAATCGAAGCGACGACAAACGAAATCAGCGGAAACAAGCTGACCCAGTGATCAAAGATGAGGCGGCGGAACATGGTGGATGGAGCGTAGGGCCGGACCTTGGTCCGGCCGGTTTGATGTAGGATAAGATTAAGTGGTATGCGTTTGGTGCTCGCGGCCGGACCAAGGTCCGGCCCTACGGGACTTATTTAATTGAGTCGGTTTTTTTGGTAACGGCCTCCGACTTGCCGACCTTTTGGAGGTAAGCGATGAGGGCGATGATCTCGCGGTCCTTGTCGACCTTGATGCCGGCGGTCTTGAGGTCGGCGACGATCGCTTTGGACTGTTCATCAACGCTCGCGAAGATGGCGGCAGGGCTTTGGTCGGGATAAGGCACGCCGAGGGTGCGCATGACGCGGAGCTTGGCGGGCAGCGCGCCGACGTCGGTGGGCGTGGTCAGCAGCCACGGGTAACGCGGCATGTTGGAACCGGGCGAGATGGCGCGCGGGTCGAGCATGTGCTGATAGTGCCAGCTGTTGGGATACTTGCCGCCGATGTGGGCGAGGTCGGGTCCGGTGCGACGCGAGCCCCATTGGAAGGGATGGTCGTAGATGGACTCGCCGAGGCGCGAGTAGTCGTTGGCCACGCCGGGGCGGCCGTAGCGGAGCACGTCGGGCACGAGGGTGCGGATCATCTGTGAATGGCAGTTGTAGCAACCTTCGCTGACGTAGATATCGCGGCCGGCGAGCTCGAGTGGCGTATAGGGAACTTGAATACGATCTTCAACGCTGGCGGCGCGGTTCACGAGAACGGTTGGGATGATCTGGATGAGTCCGCCGGCGGCCACGGCCACGAAGGTGAGCACGGTGAACGGCATGGCGCTGACCAAGAGCCGGTCATACCACGCGGCCCAGCGGGAGGTGCGGGCGCCGAAGTGAGCCCAGGCGAGCAACACGCAGAGCGCGGTGCCGAAGATGCCGACGATCTTAAGGAAGTCGCCGCCGAACATCCAGGCGCAGGCCGAGACGGTGCCGAGAGCAGAGAAGACCACCGGCGGACTGAACACGGCGCGGGTGAGTCCGATGCGTTCAAACTCGGGTGCCTCGTCAGCGATGAATACGTCGATCGAACCGTCCACCGCACGGGCTCCGCGGATGGAGCGGTAGACATTGTAGACGAGCAGGAACCAGCCGATGAGGTAGAGGCCGCCGCCGAAGAGACGGAAGAGCATCATGGGACGGATCGTGTTGAGCGTCTCCAGGAAGTTGGGATAAGTCAGCACGGTGCCGCCTTCGGAGGTGGCGTTGAGCATGAGGCCTTGGGTGATGCCCGAGGTCCACATGGCGGCGACGTAGAGGAGGATGCCGACGAGCCCGATCCAGAAGTGGAGATTGGCCAGCGCGACGGAGTGCAGCGGCTTGTTCCAGAGGCGCGGGACCAGCCAGTAGATCATACCGGCGGCCATGAAGCCGTTCCAACCCAAGGTGCCGGCGTGCACGTGGCCGATGATCCAATCGGAGTAGTGCGCGAGGGCGTTGACGGATTTGATCGAAAGCAGCGGGCCTTCAAACGTGGCCATGCCGTAGAAGGTGACGGCGGCGGCGAAGAACTTGAGCACCGGATCAGTGCGGAGTTTGTGCCAAGCGCCGCGCAGGGTGAGCAGACCGTTGAGCATGCCGCCCCACGAGGGAGCCCAGAGCATGAGCGAGAACGTCATGCCGAGTGCCTGCAACCAGCCGGGCAGCGCGGTGTTGAGCAGGTGATGCGGGCCGGCCCAGATGTAGACAAAAACGAGCGACCAAAAATGAATCACCGACAACCGATAGGAGTAGACCGGACGTTCGGCCGCCTTCGGGATGAAGTAATACATGATGCCGAGGATCGGCGTGGTCAGAAAGAAGGCTACGGCGTTGTGACCATACCACCATTGAACGAGGGCATCCTGCACGCCTCCAAAAACTGGATACGAGTGCGTGAACGAAGTCGGGATGCTCAGGTGGTTGACGATGTAGAGCATCGCCACGGTGATGATGGTGCCGATGTAAAACCAGATGGCGACGTAGAGGCTGCGTTCGTGGCGGCGCGCGAGGGTCCAGAAAAAGTTAATCGCAAAGACGACCCAGATGAAAGCGACGGCGATGTCGATCGGCCAGATGAGCTCGGCGTATTCCTTGCCGCGGCTAAAGCCGAGCGGGAGGCTGATGGCGGCCGCGACGATAATGAGTTGCCACCCCCAGAAGTGCAGCTTCGAGAGGAAGTCGCTGGCGAGGCGCGCCTTCACGAGGCGCTGTGTTGAGTAATAAATACCGGCGAACGCCATGTTGCCGACGAAGGCGAAGATGACGGCGTTGGTGTGCAGCGGACGCAGGCGCCCGAAGGTGAGCCAAGGAAGGTCGAAATTAACCCGCCAGAAGTTGAGCTGCGAGGCGATGATCACGCCGACCAACATGCCGACCGCGCCCCAGATGATGGTGGCGAGCAGGAACTGGCGGACGATCTTATCGTTGTAGTGAACGGTTACAGTGCGAGCGGACATGGCGCGGTGTGTTCGAAAAAGAGATGAGTCGGAGGCTGACGATCAGGCGTGCTTGTGAGCGTGACCGTGGTTGGTGCAATTGGCGCAATCACCGCAGGGCTGGTGGTCCTCGTCGTGATCGTGTTTGCCGCCGCAACCGTGACGCAGGTGTGGTTTGGAGGAACGGCGACCACCGAGGTCGATGACTAGGGGCGCGCCGACGAGTTCGTGATGTTCTTCGGCCAGAGGCAGCAGTGCGTCGCTCTCAGCACTGGAGAAGCGACGGCGCCCGTGTTCACGAACGAAAAAAATGATGAAGGTGATGGTCAGGCAGAGGCTGATGACCAGAGTGAGCGGGATGACGGACATGACGGTTGGGACGTGAATACGCGGAGTTTAACGACGTCATAACCTTAGCTGTTTGCTCGTATGCCATCTGCGCGGGGGTTGGCGGACGCTGTGCATTTTTTGCGCGAGTCACAGGATGTGCGCAGGGACGGCAGCCCGAAAGCTGCCCAAAAGATGCACACCCTCGGGCAACTGATGCGAAGCACCTGAACTCTCTTTAGTGCACACTGTTTCGCATGCACACCGAGCTTCTAGAATCGCTAAAGGCGCACCGTCCCAATCTGCGCACGCGGTGGGAGCACAAGCTGCGCGCACTGCCGCCGTCCTCCGCCATGGCCGAGCCGGATGCGCTCGTGCATCTAATGGAGTGGACGCTGGAAAATTTCTTTGTGGAGCTGACCCACAAGGCGCGACGACAACAGCGGCATCAACCGGCGGAGCCGTGCCCTTGCGGCATGAATCCGCTCATCGCGTATTTTGTCACGGCCGAGGACGCCTTGCTCGAAATTATTTTCACCGAGGAGAAACCTTGGCTGGCGCTCAATCCAGACAATCGCGAGGCGGAGCTGGCCTGGATCCGGTCGGCCCTGCAACGCGTGGCCACACGGGAGATCGGGGCGTTTTGCGCGGTGTGCCGGCATCACAAGGAGCCACACCCGCATGCCCATGACGATATCAGGCCCTCCACTGAAATCCCTGGGGACGCATCAGGAGCCAACGGCTCGAACCAGCGAGCAATCTAATCGCCGTGTGGCACAGGCATTCCTGCCTGTGTTCCGGCAGACTTTAAATACAATGCCGAGCACAGACAGGAATGTCTGTGTCACTTCGGATCGCGAAATGCCTCAGGCCGCCTGCACCCGTTCCCGATAAGCGGTCGGGGCTTCACCGGCGACCTTGCGGAAGACCCGGTTAAACTGTGACAGCGACTGAAAGCCGGCTTCGAAGGCGGCCTCGCTGATACGTTTGTGCGGGTTGAGCAGAAGGTTTTTCACCTTCTCGACGCGCACCCGGGCCAGGTAGTCGGTGAACGTCATACCGGCGGCTTTGCGGAACATTTTGCAGAAGTAAAAAGAGCTCATGTTCACGGCCTTGGCAACCTCGTCGAGCGAGAGGTCGTCGGCGTGATTGTCGGTGATGTAGACGCGGGCGCGGGCGATGGTGGGAGACTCGGCGTTGACCTCACGGACGGCCAGCTGATTGCTGAGCGAGGAAAGGTGCTGGGCGAAAATGCTGAGCAGGCGAACGATGGATTCGTATTGGCGTTTGCCGATGACGCGGGTCTGGAAATAGGCCTCCTGAAGCTTTTTCAAATCCACCTCAGCCCCAAACTTGAGGAGCTGGCGGGTGGTTTTGTCGAATTGTTCAGCGGTGGGTTTGTGCAACAGGATTTGTCCGGTCTGTAGGAAGGCGATGAGGTTTTCGCCAACGCGGACGGGCACGGCGGAGTCGCAGAGGCCGGCAAAACACTTGAGGGTCTTGGGCTCCATGCGCGCCTCCTCCTCGACCCTGCGTTGGAGCTGCAGGCAGGCGGAGCAGGTTTGGTTCGTCTTAGCCATGAGCGCGCAAAACGGATTTTCATTGGGGTCGTGGTGGTGAGGGAGGTCAAAGGCCTCGATGGCACGCAGGTTGATGGGCAGGCCGGTGGTATCGCGAAATGCCTGTTCGTAATCCTTGTAGATTTGCGAACGCTTAAGCTGGTCAACCACCTCCCGGCTACGCTTAACATCTGAGTCATTGGACTGCATTTAAGGCGATTGTCTCGATTGCTGGTAATCTGCGCAATAGTAACCCGAGAGACGAATTTATTCCTCAATCTCGCTGATAGCCGGGCGCCTTGCCCCTAATAAACGGCTCCCAACGCTGCCACCGGAACGGATTTGGCGAAAAATCGGGTCGACAACCCGCCCTCCAAGCCCTGACTTGCCTGAATCATGTCTCAGAACGGTGCCAAGTCCATTTCTCCCGTCAGCCTCCTCGTCGATGCCATCCTCGTAGGTGCATTCTTCGTCTACATGTTCACGGTGCTGCGCACGCATGTGCCCTCCCCCAACCCGTTCTGGATCAACTTCTGGGGCGCCGCGGTGGCCGGCTGCATGAGCGGTGTCTTCTGGCTGGCCGTGCAGATGTTCCGGGTCGTGCTGAAAGCCCAGCGCGAGCGCGACGCCGGCAAGTAATCCCCTCAGCGCAGTTCTGCGCTTACCCCACCCCCTCCAAAACCGTGGCCGATCAAGCCCCCACGCCTGCACGCACGCCCACGGCGGCCGTTGAGGATTATTTGGAACGCATCGCGGCCTTGATCCAAACCAAGGGCTATGCTCGCGTGGTCGATATCGCCGCCGAGCTGAAGATTTCCCAAGCCAGCGTGACCACCATGGTGCAACGTCTGGATGCCGACGGACTCGTTAACTACGAAAAATATCGCGGATTGGTGCTGACCAGCGCCGGCGAGGAAGTGGCCGCTCGGATCGCCCTGCGGCACGAATTATTGACCGGCTTCCTACGACACTTCGGCCTGCCCGAGGATGTAATTTTCCGCGATGTCGAGGGCATGGAACACCACATCAGCGAGGAAACCCTGACGGTGTTCACCAAGATTACCCGCTACTTGGACGAACATCCCGAGGTAGTCGCCAAGCTGCGTCGCGAGGGGTGATGCCTCAGGCGTCCCAGTAAACGATACGACCGCATTGGTCACACGTCGCGAGCTTGGTCGCGTCACGTGAACGCGAGTCCGACTCGACCTCGGAGGACACCTTAAGATGACACCCCCCGCACTTGCCGCCGCGCACGGCGACCACCACAGGTTGTTGGCGACCGGCAACCCGATCATAAAGACGTAGCGCAGGCTCGCCAACCGGCTCGCGGGAGGCGGCCATCGCCGTATTAGCCTCGGTGAGTTCGGCGGTCAAATTGGCAATCCGCTCCTTCAACATCGCGATCCGGGATTGGTGTCCGGTGATGTTAGTTTTTAACTTATCCTCGGCGGCCTTGAAGCGTTTGCGGGCCTCGTCGATTTGGTAAAGCAGACCGATCTCCTTTTCCTCCAGCTCGCCGATGAGGCTCTCCATCGACTCGATCTGGTGACCGAGCGCCTGATATTCGTCGTTTTTCTTAACCTGCGACTGCTGGGTGCGGTATTTGGCGAGCTTTTCCTCGGCCGAACCGATCTCGATTTCGAGCACTTTTTTGCTGCTCTCAAACGCGTTCATTTCCCCCTTGGCGCTTTCGATCGCCGCCCTTTCGGAGGCAATGGCACCCTCGACACCAGCAATTTCCGCGGGCACCGCGGCGAGCTGCTTTTCGAGGTTGAGACGGCGGGTGTCGCGATCCTGCAGGATCAGCAATTGTTCAATCACAGCGTGCGGCATGTCTTGCGTGATTAACCCACCCAGCTCTCACGACGAGCTCAAATGTAATACATCTCGTCCGAACTCTTCGCCAAGAAGGTCTCCAACGTGACCGCGCGGCACTCCGTTTCGAGGGAAGTGCGGATGTCGCGCCAGACCTGACCGACCCGTTTTCCTGACTGACCGTCGGTGCTGCCAGCGAGCTCCAGAACGTCTCCCTCGATGAGTTTAACAATGTCGTAGAGGGTGATTTCAACCGGCGGACGCGCCAGGGCATAGCCGCCCTGCTTGCCACGTTTACTGGTGATCAGACCGCCATTGCGCAACTCACTGAGAATTTGCACCAGATAGTTTGCCGGCACCGCCTCGACCCGCGCGAGCTGCTCGATGTGCGCCAGTTCATCGGTGCCAAACATACGCGAGAGCTGGGTCAAAACCCGACAGGCGTAATCAACTTTAACGGAAAGCTTCACAGAGCCGGACCGTATCCAGCCTTATCTTAGGTCGGCAACCTGAAATTATAAACATAAGACCCAAGCCCACCCGGGCCCACTTGGTCCGAGTATGCCGAAAAGTCCGCATAAAAGAACCGTTTAAACCCCATTTTAATGAATACGCAAAATACTATCCATCAATAGATTAAAAACCCCCCAAAGCCCCCCTGCATCCCCCCCGAAAATACGCTAAAAACAACCAAAAAAGCGTTGTCCGCATCCTAGTATTACGATGTCATTTCCCCTTTAGCATTTCATCACGCCTATCCCTCTACATGTCTGACCAAACCGACCCGGTTCCCTCCCTACCTGAAGCATCCAGCGCCGCCGATTACGACGCTTCCAAGCTGAGCCAACTCAAGGGCCTCGAGGCCGTCCGCAAAAAACCCGGTATGTATATCGGAGGCACCGACGAACGAGCCCTTCACCACTGCGTTTCCGAAGTCCTCGACAACTCCGTCGACGAACATCTCGCCGGCCATTGCAAAAAGATCGACGTCGCCATCCACGTCGACGGCTCTATCTCCATTCGCGACGACGGCCGCGGCATCCCAGTCGACATCAATCAAGACTCCGGCCTACCCGGTGTCGAACTCGTGCTCACCACCCTGCACTCCGGCGGTAAGTATGGACAAGGTGGATACAAGTTCTCCGGCGGCACCCACGGTGTCGGCGCCAAGTGCGTCAACGCCGTCTCCGAGTGGTTCGAAGTCGAGGTCTCCCGTGGCGGCCAAGTCCACCACATGAAGTTCGAGCGCGGCAAGGTTGTCAAAAAACTCGAAGTTATCGGCAAGGCCCGCAGCACCGGCACCTACATCACCTTCAAGCCCGACTCCGAGATTTTCCGGGAGACCACGGTCTTTGTCGCCGACCGCATCGCCACCCGCCTGCGCGAACTCGCCTTCCTTAACTCAGGCCTCGAAATCACTTTCGTCGACGAACGTCCCGCCAATCCGAAACCCATCACCTTCCTCTACAAGGACGGCGTCACCGAGTTCGTGAAGCAGATCAACACCGGCAAGGACCCCGTCCACCCGAACCCGATCCGCATCGTCAAGGAAACGACCCTGATGCTCGACGAAAAACCCGCCGAGGTTCACTGCGAAATCGTCTTCCAATACAACGACTCCTACAACGACCAGGTCCTCTGCTACACCAACACCATCCACAACCCGGATGGCGGCACCCATCTCTCCGGTTTCCGCAGCGCCCTCACCCGCGCCATCAACCAGTTCGCCAAGGCGAACAAGCTCCTCAAGGACAAGGATCCCCAGATCACCGGTGACGACGTTCGCGAAGGTCTCGCCGCAGTCATCTCGATCAAGCACTCCGACCCCAAGTTCGAGTCCCAGACCAAGGTCAAACTGCTCTCCCCCGAGGTCGAGTCTCTCGTTGGCTCCGTCGCCTACGAAGGCTTGATGATGAACTTCGAGTCGACCCCGTCGCTCGCCAAGCGCATCATCGACAAATCGCTCAACGCTGCCCGCGCCCGCGAGGCCGCCCGCAAGGCCCGCGAAACCATCCGCAAGGGCGCACTCTCCGGCGGCGGCCTGCCCGGCAAGCTCGCCGACTGCTCCGAGCGCGACCCCGCCAAGACCGAGATCTACATCGTCGAGGGTGACTCCGCCGGCGGCTCCGCCAAACAGGGCCGCGACCGTCGCTACCAAGCCATTCTCCCGCTGCGCGGCAAACTCATCAACACCGAGAAAGCCCGCCTCGACAAGGTGCTCTCCAACGAGGAAATCAGAACCCTCATCACCGCCCTCGGCACCGGCATCGGTGAAGGCGGCGAATCCATCGGCGGCTTCAACGCCGAAAAGGCACGTTACCACAAGGTCATCATCATGACGGACGCCGACGTGGACGGCTCCCACATCCGCACCCTCCTCCTCACCTTCCTTTATCGCCAGATGAAGGGCCTGATCGAGCGCGGCTACGTCTATATTGCCCAACCCCCGCTCTACAAAATCAAGCGCAAGAAGCGCGAGCAATACGTCGACAATGACGAACAGCTCAATCGCATCCTCCTTGAGCTCGGTTCCGAGGACGTTGTGCTGACCCGCTTGAAAGACGGTCACGTCTTTGCTCCCGCACAAATCGACCAGATCGTGGAAAACCTCTCCGCCCTCGAGCGCCTTGGCGCCGGCGTCACCCGCTACGGTGCCGAGCTCTCCGAATACCTCGACCGCCACGATCCCGCGACCCACGCCCTCCCCCGCTACCTCGCTCGCATCCGTCAAGGCAACGACGAGAGCCACGAGTTCCTGCTCGATGAACACGCCCGCGCCGAGTTCACCGCCGCCAACGGTCTCGACGAAGACCCCGTCGCCGCCGACGTCCTCGACGAAGACGGTAACATCGTGCCGGCCGAAGCCACCGAAGAGTCTACAGAACCCACTGCTCCAAAACCCGCCGCCGCTCCTTTACGCGGCCCCGGTGCCGCCAAGCGCATCACGCTCCACGAGATCTTCGAATCCACCGAGATGACCAAGATCCTGAAGGCCATCGCCGCCGTCGGACTTGAGATCAACCGTTTCGGCGCGACCGAGGAGCCGCGCTACAAGCTGGTCGAAAACGTCGGCCTCAAAACCGAAACCAAGATCGAGCTCAACTCGCCCTTAGACATCGTCGCCACTATCCGCACCAACGGCCGCAAGGGCCTCAGCATCCAGCGCTACAAAGGTCTTGGTGAAATGAATCCGAAGCAGCTCTTCGAAACCACCATGGACCCGGACAAACGCCGCCTGCTCAAGGTCAACATCGCCGACGCCGCCAAGGCCGACGCCCTGTTCACCCTGCTCATGGGCGACGAAGTCCCGCCCCGCCGCCAGTTCATCGAGGACAACGCCCTCAACGTCCAATACTTGGACGTTTGATCCGTCCCCGGTCCCGAGCCCAGACATCCCTAGCCCTTTAATAAGCCGTGTTTACAGCCAACGAAAAACTCACCACCGCCAGCATCACCGACATCATGCAGTCGGCCTACATCGAATACTCGATGTCGGTCATCGTGGCCCGTGCCCTGCCCGATGCCCGCGACGGCCTCAAGCCCGTGCAGCGCCGCATCCTCTACGCCATGTTGCGTGAAGGCCTTCTCCACAGCCGCTCCTTCGATAAGTGCGCCGGCGTCGTCGGTGAAGTGCTCAAGAACTATCACCCCCACGGTGACTCCTCCGTTTACGATACCCTTGTCCGCCTGGCGCAGACGTGGGTCATGCGTTACCCGCTGATCGAGCCGCAGGGCAACTTCGGTTCCGTCGACGGCGACCCGCCCGCCGCCTACCGTTACACCGAGGCCCGCCTCGCCTCGCTCGCCGAGGAACTCCTCGCCGACATCGATGAGGATACCGTCGACTTCGCTCCCAACTACAAGGAGTCCACCACCGAGCCCACCGTATTGCCTGCGGCACTACCGAACTTGTTGATGAACGGCTCGACCGGCATCGCCGTCGGCATGGCCACCAACATCCCCCCGCACAATCTCAACGAGATCATCGCGGCCACCTGCGCCATCATCGACAACCCCAACGTCACCGTCGATGAACTCTGCGAAATCGTGCAGGGCCCTGACTTCCCCACCGGCGGCGTCATCGCCGGCCGCGAAGGCATCCTCTCCTACCTCAAGACCGGCAAAGGCATCGTGCGCACCCGCGGCCGTTGCCACACCGAGGAAACCAGCACCGGCATGGAGCAGGTCGTCATCACGGAAATCCCGTATAACGTAAACCGCGCCAACCTCGTCATTCGTATCGCCGAACTCGTCACCGAAAAGGTCATCGAAGGCATCCGCGACGTCCGCGACGAGTCCGACGAAAACACCCGCGTCGTCATCGAGCTCAAACGCGGCGAGCAGTCACGCGTGGTCATCAACCAGCTCTTCAAGAAGACCGCCCTCGAGTCCTCCTTCGGCGTCACCTTGCTCGCGCTCGACGACAAGCGCCCCAAGCAGATGAACATCCGCGAGCTGCTCGACTGCTACCTCGAGCATCGCCGCGAAGTCATCACCCGCCGCACCAAGTTCCGCCTCAAAAAGGCCGAAGACCGCGCCCACATTCTCGAAGGCTACATCATCGCCCTCGATAACCTCGACGACTTCGTCAAAATCATCCGCGGGTCCGCAAACCGTCTGGATGCCAAGGAGCGCTTGATGGCCAAGTATCCGCTTTCCGAGCGCCAGACCGACGCCATCCTCGAACTCCGCCTCTATCAGCTGACCGGTATGGAGCGCGGCAAGATCGAAGCCGAATACCTCGAGCTGCAAACCCTCATCGCCTTCCTGAAGGAGATCCTTGGTTCCGAAATCCGTCTGTTCGAAGTCATCAAAACCGAGCTGCTCACCCTGCGCGAAAAATACGGCGACAAGCGTCGCACCGAGATCGTCGGCGCCCTCGGCGAGTTCCGCATGGAAGATGTCATTCCCAACGAAGGCTGCGTCATCACCGTCTCGCACGCCGGCTTTATCAAGCGCACCCCCGTCGTCGAATACCGCTCCCAGAAGCGCGGCGGCAAGGGCATCATCGGCACCGATACCTACGACACCGACTTCGTTGAGCATCTGTTCACCGCCGAGACCCATGACTACATTCTGTTCATCACCAGCACCGGCCAGTGCTTCGTGAAGAAGGTCTACGACATCCCGGAAGGCGCCCGCACCACCAAGGGTAAATCGGTCCGCTCGTTCCTCGCGCTCACCGTCGAGGGCGAAAAGATCGCCGCGATGATCTGCGTGAAGGACTTTAACCCCGAACTGCATTTGGTCATGGCCACCAAAAACGGCATCACCAAGAAGACCAACCTCTCCGACTACAGCAACGCCACCCGCTCCTCCGGTCTGCGCGGTATCAAGCTGGCCGACGACGACGCACTCGTCGGAGCCGTGCTCACCAACGGCAGCAACCAAGTCATGCTCATCTCGCATCAGGGTCTGGCCGTGCGCTTCGAAGAAACCGATCTGCGCGATCAGGGCCGCGATACGCAGGGTGTTACCGGCATGCGCTTCAAGCGCGAAGGCGACTACGTGCAAGCGATCGAGGTCTGTAACCACGAGTCACGCCTGTTGGTCGCGCGTCAGGACGGTATCGGCAAGCGCTCCCCGTTTGAGGACTACCGCCTGACCAAGCGCGGCAGCTCCGGCGTGATCGCCATCGACCTGCCGGACGACGGCACCGTCAAGGTCGCCGGTGCGCTCAGCGTCAGTGAAGAAGACGAGGTCATGTTCCTCACCACCAAGGGCCAATCGATCCGCACGCGGGTTCGCGAGATCCGCGAGACCGGTCGCAACGCCAAGGGCGTGCGCCTGATCGACCTCGGCAAGGGAGACAGCCTGCTGTCGATCGCCAAGGTCGTGGAATCTGACGAGGAAATCGAAGCAGCCGCCCTCGGCGAGGCAGCCGACGAAGCAGCCGCGGCCGCCGCCGAAGAGTCCTCCAATAACGACGCTCCTTCCGGCACGGACGAGAACGCCTGAAGTTAAAACTTCTTGATCAAGGGCGGACCTCATCAGTCCGCCCTTTTTTGTGCAGTCACCAGTTGGTGACTGGCCAAATATTCTCCTGAATGGTGCCAATGCGAATAGTCGTAACAGGAGGAGCAGGTTTTAGTGGCAGCCACACTGTTGCCCGGTTAGGCCGCGTTTTCGAAATAAACCGGTCCATCGCAGTCGCGCTACGAGTGAGGCGAGAAAGCACGCTGGGCCGGTTTATTTCAAAAACACAGCCTAGTCGCCGATGGGCATGACGTCATCTCGGCCGATATTAAATTTCATCGGCACAAACTCGCGCGGGTCAAAATCGTCGACTTCCGCCATACAAAGGCGATCTACCCCCTTTTAAAAGACACGGATGCGGTCGTCCACCTGGCCAATTGCCCCACCCCCTTCGTCGCGGAACCGCTGACCGTTTTCTCCGAAAACATGGCCATAAATGCCAATGTTCTCCAAGTCATGGCCGAGCTCGACATCAAACGTATTGTATTCCCCTGCTCGATACAGGCCCTGTCAGGTGTTCCGCAAATTCCGGAAGTTGGCCCGCCACCGGCCATTTGTGCCCTACCTGCAGATGGCGACACACCAGCCAATGCCGGCAACCTCTACGGTCTCAGCAAAGTGCTCGCCGAACAAATGCTGGCTTATTACGTCCGGCTTTACGGCATTTCCGCGGTCGCGATCCGGTTCCTGTGGGTCCCTCGTAAACTTGAATATCTACGTTCACTGGCGGAATCGTCCGAGTTGAAACCGCAGCAACGCCATAACCTTGTATCCTGGCTATGGATCGAGGATGCAGTCTCATTAATCTCGGCCGTTTTGAAAAAGAATTGCCCGGCTTTCGAACTTATTTCCCCTCCGGCCCCCTGCCCTTAAGCCTCGGTTCAATCGACCAAGTGGTGAGCAAATATTACGCCGACACACCGCGACGCCATCCGGAGAAGCCCTTGTCGGCACTCATCGACAACAGTCGCATAACCGCTGAAACCGGCTGGGTTCCTCATTCGATTGAAGACGTAATGGCCAAGTTAGACGGCCAAAACTTGAAGTAGCGCAGGCGTCCAGCCTGCTCCGTGCGCAAATGCAGGCAGGAAACCTGGACTATTTTCCCCGGATGGTTGCCACAAAAAAGCCGCGACCCTGTGAGGGATCGCGGCTTGGTTTAAACTGGCGTTAACAGAGCCGTTTATCAGCTGGCGGCGACCGGGGCCGCGACGGGCGCCACATCCAAGTCGTCGATTTCGCCACCCATCGGGAGGCTGATACGAACGTTCTTGTAGGCGGGTAGACCGGTGCCGGCAGGGATCAGGTGACCCATGATCACGTTTTCCTTAAAGCCCTTGAGCGTATCGATCTTGCCGAGGGTCGAGGCGTCGGTGAGCACGCGGGTCGTCTCTTGGAAGGAGGCGGCCGAGATGAACGACTCGGTCTCGAGGGAGGCCTTGGTGATACCGAGCAGGATGGGCTCGGCTTCAGCGGGCTTGCCACCGGCCTCTTCCAGACGACGGTTGTCGGCGAGGAAGGCGGCGCGATCAATCTGCTCGCCCCAGAAGTATTCGCTATCACCTGGATCAGTGATACGAACCTTACGAAGCATCTGGCGGATGATGATCTCGATGTGCTTGTCGTTGATGGTCACGCCCTGGAGACGATACACCTCCTGCACCTGGCCGATGAGGAACTCATACAGCGCGGACGGGCCGAGGATTTCGAGGATCTCATGCGGATCAGCGGAACCTTCAGTGAGGTGCTGGCCCTTGTGGACCACGTCACCGGGCTGCACGATGATGTGCTTGCCGGCGGGGATGAGGTGCTCTTCCTGCTGGGAGGTCTCTTCGTTGCTGACGACCAGCTTGCGCTTGCCGCGCAGCGTGCCTTCGAACGTAACCACACCTTCGATACGGGCCATCTCGGCGGCATCCTTCGGACGACGGGCTTCGAAGAGCTCGGCGATACGGGGAAGACCACCGGTGATGTCCTTGGTCTTGGAGGCCTGACGCGGGGTCTTGGCGAGGAGGGCACCCGGCTGGATGATGTCACCTTCGTTAACCACGATCTGGGCTCCGACCGGAATCGAGTAGGCGGCGAGCGGCTTGCCGGACGCATCGCGAACTTCGATCTGGGGATTCAGGTCTTCCTTATGCTCGATGACCACGGTGGCGATACGGCCCGACGATTCGTCGAGTTCGTTCTTCACGGTGACGCCACGGATGGTGTCCTTGAACGCCAGGGTGCCGCCCTTTTCAGAGAGCACGGGAACGTTGTAGGGATCCCACTGGGCGAGGATGCCACCCTTCTCGATCTGACCGCCGTCGGCGATGTGAAGGAAGGAACCGACCACGATGTTGTAGGTTTCAACATCACGATCTTCGGCATCAACGATGGTGATGCTGCCCGTCTTGTTGAGCACGATGCTGGCGCCTTCGGCAGTCTGCACGAGGCGGAGCGCACGATAGCGAACCTTACCGGATGCACGCACGCGGATCTCAGGGGTCTTGAAACCACCGGTGGCAACGCCACCGATGTGGAACGTGCGCATGGTGAGCTGGGTGCCGGGTTCGCCGATGGACTGGGCGGCGATGATACCAACGGAATCACCGGCCTTGGCCATACGGTTGGTGGCGGGATTGATGCCGTAGCTCTTGCCGTCGATACCAGCGACGCTGGTCGAGGTGAGCGGAGACATGATCTTAACACGCTCCAGGCCGGACTCGACGATCTGATCGGCGATGGCTTCGGTGATGTGTTCACCGGAACCGACGAGCAGTTCGGTCGGGCTGAGCGGGTTGTAGACGTCGTCAGACGAGCAACGGCCGATGATACGTTCACGGAGACCGACGATTTCGTCGTCACCTTCGTAGATCGCTTTCTTCCAGATACCGTCACGAGTGCCGGCGTCTTCTTCGGCGATAACCACATCCATGGCCACGTCGCACAGCTTACGGGTGAGGTAGCCGGCGTCAGCAGTCTTGAGGGCGGTGTCGGCGAGACCCTTGCGGGCGCCGTGCGTCGAGATGAAGTATTCCAACACGGTCAGACCTTCGCGGAAGGACGACAGGATGGGGCGCTCGATGATCTCGCCCGAGGGCTTGGCCATCAGACCGCGGGTGCCGCACAGCTGGCGAACCTGCTGTTTGTTACCACGGGCACCGGAGTCCATCATGATGTAAACCGGGTTCACTTCCTTGCGGCCCTCGTTGTAGTCCAACTTGGCGAACACGGACTTGGCAATGCGATCTGTCGCACCGGTCCAGATGTCGATGACCTTGTTGTAACGTTCGCCTTCGGTGATGATACCCTTGGAGAACTGGGCCTCGACTTCGGTGATCTTCTTACGGCAGTCGGCAACGATGTCCTTCTTGTCGTCAGGGATGATCATGTCGTCGATACCGATGGAGATACCGGCCTGCATAGCGGTCTGGAAGCCGAGCTCCTTGAGCTTGTCGAGAGTCTCGACGACGGTGTGCTCATCGGTAACACGGGTGGTGTTAAGAATGAGGTCACCCAGCTTGCCCTTCGGAACAGGGAAGTTCACGAAGCCGAGACCTTCCGGCCAGATCTGGTTGAAGATCACGCGTCCGACGGTGGTGCGGACGGTCTTCTTGGCACCGTTGCCGTAGACAGTCTCGCGTCCGTAGTCGGGGTTGGGGACGTCGACCCAGTCATGCACGACGAGCGCGCCGTCGGCCTTGGCGAAGAGAACTTCCTGAAGGCCGGAGAGGAGCGGAACGTGCACACCCTTCTCGGGCTTGGTGCGGGGTTCGATGGTGAGATAGTAGGCACCCAGAACGATGTCCTGGGAAGGCGTGAGGATCGGCTTGCCGGAGGACGGCGAGAAGATGTTGCTCGTCGCCATCATGAGCAGTTTGCACTCCATGACCGCCTCAAGGGAGAGGGGGACGTGGACGGCCATCTGGTCACCGTCGAAGTCGGCGTTGTAAGCCGTGCAGACGAGCGGGTGAACACGGATGGCCTCGCCCTCGATGAGGACGGGTTCAAACGCCTGGATGGAGAGGCGGTGAAGGGTCGGCGCACGGTTCAGAAGAACCGGGTGACCCTTGGTGACCTCTTCAAGGATGTCCCAGACTTCCGGGGACTTCTTCTCGATCATCTTGCGGGCACCACGGACGGTGTGCACGAAGCCGAGCTCCTTGAGGCGACGGATGATGAACGGTTCGAAGAGAACCAGCGCCATCTTCTTGGGCAGACCGCATTGGTTGAGCTTGAGCTCAGGACCGATGACGATGACGGAACGGCCGGAGTAATCGACGCGCTTGCCGAGCAAGTTCTGACGGAAACGACCCTGCTTGCCCTTGAGCATGTCCGAGAGGGACTTGAGGGGGCGGTTGCCGGCACCGGTCACGGGACGACCATGACGGCCGTTGTCGAAGAGCGCGTCGACAGACTCCTGCAGCATGCGCTTTTCGTTGTGAATGATGACGTCAGGCGTCTTCAGGTTCATCAAGTTCCGCAGACGGTTGTTGCGGTTGATGACGCGACGATAGAGGTCGTTCAAGTCGGAGGTGGCGAAACGGCCGCCTTCGAGGGGAACCAAGGGACGCAAGTCCGGAGGAATCACCGGGAGAACTTCGAGAACCATCCACTCGGGACGCGAGTTGGAGCCGATGAAGCCTTGGATGACCTTGAGACGCTTCGAGAGCTTCTTCTTGATCTGCTTGGACTTGGTGGCGCGCATCTGCTCTTGGAGCTCAACGACGGTGGCCTCGAGATCCATGCCTTGAAGGCAATCACGGACGGCTTCGGCGCCCATCTTGGCGACGAAGGAGTCGTCACCGTATTCATCGAGAGCCTGACGGTATTCGATGTCGGTGAGGAGCTGCTTGAGTTCGAGCGGGGTCTTGCCCGGATCGACGACCATGTAGTTCTCATAGTAGATGACGCGCTCGAGCGAACGGGCGGTCATGTCGAGCAGCAGACCCAAACGGGACGGCATGCTCTTGAGGAACCAGATGTGAGAGACCGGGACGGCCAACTCGATGTGACCCATGCGCTCGCGACGGACGCGGGAGATGGTGACTTCGACGCCGCAACGATCGCAGACGACGTCTTTATATTTGATGCGCTTGTATTTGCCGCAGGCGCACTCGTAGTCGCGCACCGGACCGAAGATCTTTTGGCAGAAAAGACCACCCGGCTCGGGCTTGAAGGTGCGGTAGTTGATTGTCTCCGGATTCTTCACCTCGCCCTTGGACCATCCGCGGATGGTCTCGGGGGAGGAGACGGTAATGGAGACACAATCGAAGGGATTTTCTTCGATTCCGAGGGCGGAACGGACTTCATCGCGGGCAATGCTGCCGCCGGCTGTTTCGTTAGGTTGAATGCTCATGGCGTTATCTCGCTAAATGTCGGTAGAAGGTTGGCGTGATCAGGCGCGGGCGGGCTTGAGGCCGCCGAGCGCGTCGCGTTTGTTGAGCTTGATGTCGAGACCGAGGGATTGGATTTCCTTGATCAAAACGTTGAAAGACTCGGGGGTGCCGGCCTGGAGGGTGTTGTCACCCTTGACAAGGGACTCGTAGATCTTGGTGCGACCCTGCACATCGTCGGACTTGACGGTGAGGAGCTCCTGGAGGGTGTGCGCGGAGCCGTAAGCTTCGAGCGCCCACACTTCCATTTCGCCGAAGCGCTGGCCACCATACTGGGCCTTGCCGCCCAGCGGCTGCTGGGTAACCAGGGAGTAAGGACCGACCGCACGAGCGTGGATCTTACTGGAAACCAAATGGTTCAGCTTGAGCATGTAGATGAAGCCGACCACGACCTCCTGGTCGATCTTGTCACCGGTGCGGCCATCATAGACGGTCGATTTACCGGTCGAGGGCAGATTGGCCTCCTTGAGGTATTCGCGGACCTTCTTTTCAGGGATACCGTCGAACACCGGCGTAGCGACCTTGATGCCGAGCTTCGAGCAGGCCCAACCGAGATGCGTCTCGAGAACCTGACCCACGTTCATGCGGGAAGGCACGCCGAGGGGGTTAAGACAGATCTGGATCGGGGTGCCGTCCGGGAGGAAGGGCATATCGGCTTCGGGAACGATCTTAGCGACCACACCCTTGTTACCGTGACGACCGGCCATCTTGTCACCGACGTGCAGCTTCTGCTTGGTGGCGATGTAGACCTTGACCTGCTTGATCGCGCCGCTGCCGTTGTCTTCACCGGCTTCGACACTGTTGACCTTGCGTTCGCGATCACCTTCGAGCTCGTCGAACTTCGACTGGAAGGAGCCGATGATCTCCATGATCTTGATACGAACCGGGGACGGGTCGATCTCGACGTGCTTGGAGACGGCGGCGAGCTTACGGAGCAGGGTCTTGGTGATCTTGCGGTTGGCGGGAATGATGATTTCGCCGGTGGCGCCGTTGACGACGTCGAGCGGGATCTTTTCGCCGAGCAGGATGTTGGAGAGCGACTCGGTGAGGGACTCACGGAGCTTGTCCATCTGGGTCTTATACTCTTCCTGGATCTGCTTGGTCTGGCGGCGGCGATCGGAGGGAGAAAGTTTCTCCTTCTCGAAGTCGATGCGGCTGGAGACCTTGACGTCCATGATGATACCGGTGACGCCGGAGGGGACGATGAGGGAGGTATCCTTCACGTCGGCGGCCTTCTCGCCGAAGATGGCGCGAAGGAGCTTCTCTTCAGGAGCGAGCTCGGTCTCGGACTTGGGAGTGATCTTACCAACGAGGATGTCGCCGGGTTTCACTTCCGCACCGATGCGGATGATACCGTTGTGGTCGAGGTTCTTGAGAGCCTCTTCACCAACGTTCGGGATATCACGGGTGATCTCTTCCGGCCCGAGCTTGGTGTCGCGGGCGGTGACTTCGAATTCCTGGATGTGAATCGAGGTGAAGATATCGTCCTTGAGGACCTTGTCGGAGATCAGGATGGCGTCTTCGAAGTTGTAACCGTTCCAAGGCATGAACGCGACGAGCACGTTGCGACCGAGGGCCATTTCACCGCGGTCGATCGAAGGACCGTCGGCGAGGATCTCGCCGGCCTTGACCTTCTGACCCTTGTCCACGGTTGGGCGCTGGTTGAAACAGGTGCCTGCGTTCGAGCGCATGAACTTGCGGAGCTCGTAGACGTAGACGCCGTTCTTGGTGTCGGTCTTCGGGCTCTTGTCGAAGTTCTTGGGCAGGGTGCCGTCTTCGGTGAGGACGATGCGGAGCGCGTCGACCGAGGCGATGACGCCGGCGATGTCGGCGACGACCACGAGCTTGGAGTCACGGGCAACACGCTCTTCGATACCGGTGCCCACGTAGGGGGACTCGGGCTGGAGGAGCGGAACGCCTTGGCGTTGCATGTTGGCGCCCATGAGTGCGCGGTTGGCGTCGTCGTGCTCAAGGAACGGAATCATACCGGCGGCGATCGAGATCACCTGCTTCGGGGATACGTCCATGAAGTGCACGTCGGCGGCGTCGACTTCCAAGAACTCGCCGTCCTTACGAACGGTGACCTTGCCGACAAAGTTGCCCTTGTCGTCGAGATCGGAGTTGGCCTGGGCGATGACTTTGCCTTCTTCCTCGTTGGCGGTGAAGTATTGGATCTTGTCGGAAACCTTGCCGTCCTTGACGAGGCGGTAAGGAGTCTCGATGAAGCCGAAACGATTGACGTGGGCGTAGGTCGAGAGGGAGTTGATCAGACCGATGTTCGGACCTTCAGGAGTCTCGATCGGGCAGATGCGTCCGTAGTGGGAAGGATGAACGTCGCGGACTTCGAAGCCGGCGCGTTCGCGATTCAAACCACCAGGCCCGAGGGCGGAGAGACGACGCTTGTGCGTGACCTCGGCGAGCGGGTTGATCTGGTCCATGAACTGCGACAGCTGGGAGCGGGCGAAGAAGTCACGGATGACGGTGGTCAGGGCCTTCGGGTTGATCAGCTTGTTGGGCGTGATCGAATCGACGGACTGATCATACATGGTCATGCGCTCGCGGACGAGACGCTCGGTGCGGGACAGACCCTTGCGGCACTCGTTGGCGAGGAGCTCGCCGACGGTGCGGACGCGGCGGGAACCGAGATGATCGATGTCATCAACCACGCCCTCGCCCTTGCGGAGCTTCACCAGATACTGGGTGGACTTGATGATGTCGTCGCCGCTGAGAATGCGCTGATCGAGATCAACGTTGGTGTTGAGCTTCTGGTTGATCTTGTAGCGACCGACCTGACCGAGGTCATAGCGCTTGGGATCGAAGAACAGGCGCTTGAGCAGGGACTTCGCGTTGGCGGTGGTCGGCGGCTCGCCGGGACGGAGGCGCTTGTAGATTTCCTTGAGGGCTTCCTCTTCGTTGCGGGTCGGGTCTTTCTTGAGGGCGCGCACGATGGCGCCTTCGTCGACAGCGGTGTCGATGACGCGGATGGTGCTGATGTCGTGCTTCTCGAAGGAGCGGACGATCTGCTTGGTGAGGGGCTCAAGCGCGCGGGCGAGCACAACGCCCTTGTGGGCGTCAACGACGTCCTCGACGAATGCGAGGGTGGAGACGTTGTCGAGCTCGAGGGCTTCGGAGACCTTCAGATCGCGAACATCGTAGAAGAGCTCGAGAATCTTGGTGTTGTCTGAGTAGCCGAGGGCGCGGAACAGGGTTGTGATGAGGAACTTGCGACGACGACGACGACGGTCGAGGTAGACGTAGAGCAGATCGTTATTGTCGAACTGAACTTCGAGCCAAGTGCCGCGATCGGGAATGATGCGGAAGGCGAAGAGTTCCTTGCCGTTGGTGTGGCGGTCTTTTTCAAAGCAAAGACCGGGCGAACGGTGAAGTTGGGAAACGACGACGCGCTCGGCGCCGTTGATGATGAAGGAGCCACGCTCGGTGACCATGGGGATTTCGCCCATGTAGATTTCCTCATCTTTGATGAAGTCTTCCTCGCGGAGGCGGAGCTTCACGTAGAGGGGCACCGAGTAGGTGACGCCTTCGCGAATGCACTCGAGCTCGGAGTTCTTAGGCTCGCCGAGGGTGTAGGAGACGTATTCGAGGACCAGACGCGCGTCATAGGACTCGATCGGGAATACCTCACGGAACACGGCTTCGAGTCCCTGGGGTTTGCGTTGCTTATCGGGCAACCCCTTTTGCAGGAAATCGAGATAAGAGGTGATCTGGATTTCGATCAGATTCGGCGGCTGGATGACTTCGCGGAGTTTGCCGAAGTTAAGACGCTCGGATTTGTTGCGGACGGCCATGAATTTTCCCGGTTAAGTATGGTGAACAAGCTTCACGCGCGGAGACGCGTGCTGGAGACGGACAGATGCCGGTGCCTGTGAGGCAGCGGCGGGACGAAACTAAAAAGAACAGTAAAGAGAAACAGCAAAGGACAGGCCGCGAAAAATGCGGCCTGTCCCGTAAAGGTCGGATGCTGGATGCAGTTGAACGCCAAGTAATTACTTGAGTTCGACTTTGGCGCCAGCGGCTTCGAGCTTCTTCTTGATTTCTTCGGCGTCGGCCTTGGAAGCGGCTTCCTTGACGACCTTGGGAGCGCCTTCAACGAGGTCCTTGGCTTCCTTGAGGCCCAGGCCGGTGATGGCGCGGACTTCCTTAATGCAGCCGATCTTGTTGGCGCCGGCCTCAAGGAGGACAACGTCGAACTCGGTCTTCTCTTCGACAACGGCGGCGGGACCGGCGGCAGGGCCAGCGACAACGGCGGCGGCGGCGGAAACGCCCCACTTGGTCTCGAGTTCTTTAACGAGGTTGGCGAGTTCGATGACAGGTTGGCCGGACAGCCATTCGATGACTTGGTCTTTGGTGATGGTGCTCATGGTATCAGTCTTTCGAGGCGTGCTAGCGGTTTCAGGAATGAAACGCGTTTAAGAGACGTATCCCCTAGCTTGCTTCTGTTGATTTTGGAAATCGCGCCGGGTGTTCGGTGAGGACCACCCGGCGCGAAAAGGGTTAAAAAATAAGGGTTAGGAGGCGGCTGCTTCGGGCTCTTCCTTCTTGACCTTGGCATCGAGCAGGCGAACGAAGGCCGCGGCGTTGCTGGTAAGGAGGCTGAGGAACTGCGAGCGCAGTGCGTCGAAGGGAGGAAGGTCGGCGATGACGGCCAGATCGGCCGCGCTGATGACCTTCTTCTCCATAACGCCGATCTTCACCTCGAGCTTCTTCTTGGATTCGAAGAATTTCTTCAGAACCTTGGCAACGCCGGCGGGGTTTTCACCACCGACAACGATAGCCGTAGGTCCGGCCAGAGCGGCTTCGAGGTCGGGCAGGCCGAGGGCCTTGGCCGCGACGCGGAAGGAGCTGTTCTTGACGACGTGAAACTCAGCCTTTTCGGCGGAGAGTTCGGCGCGAAGCTCGGCGACGTCGGACACGGTAACTTGCGAGAAGTTAGCGAGGATGACGTAGTCGGACTTCTTGAGGTGGGTTTCGACCTCGGCGATCAGATATTGTTTTTCGGCTCTCATGGTCGTGGGTCGATCAGAATTTGCTGTATTCGGTGGAGGCGAGACGAACACCAGGACTCATGGTAGAGGAGATGGTCACGCTCTTGATGTATCCGTTGCCCTTGAAGGACGCGGGGCGGGCTTTGGCGATGGCGCTGATGACGGCCTCAACGTTCTCGGCGATCTGCGCGGCGGTGAAGGAGCGCTTGCCGACGCCGACGCCGATGCAGGCGGACTTGTCCATCTTGAACTCAACGCGACCGGCCTTGACGGCCTTGATGGCGGCGGGGATGTCGTCGGTGACGGTTCCGCTCTTCGGGTTCGGCATGAGGCCCTTGGGACCCAGAACGCGAGCGAGGGTGCGGACCTGCTTCATGGCATCGGTGGTGGAGATGGCGACGTCGAAGTCGAGCCAGCCCTCGGAGACCTGCTTCATCATGTCCTGCATGCCTGCATGGTCGGCACCGGCGGCGATGGCGGCCTCGGGATTGTCGGTGAAGACGAGCACGCGGACCTTCTTGCCGGAGCCATTAGGCAAAGGCGTGGTGCCGCGAATCATCTGGTCGCCCTGGGTCGGATTGACACCGAGGCGGATGGAGAGCTCGACGGTCTCGTCGAACTTGGCTGAGGTGAACTTACCGATGACGGCGACGGCGTCGGCCAACGAGTAGTCCTTCGTGAGATCGGCGGTCTTGACCGCGCTTTGGTAGCGTTTGCTAGGTTTATCCATGTATGACTCCTTGCGGTGCTAGCGTTCCGGGTGGAACTCCCGCGTTGAGTTGGGTGGTGGTTGCTGACGAAAATTAGTCGACGACTTCGATGCCCATATTGCGGGCGGTGCCTTCGATGATGCGGATGGCCGCGTCTTCGTTGGAGGTGTTGAGGTCCTTGGCCTTCAGCTTGACGATCTCGGCGAGCTGCTTGCGGGTGACCTTGCCGACCTTCTCCTTATTGGGAGTGGCGGAGCCGGAGGCGATGTTCGCGGCCTTCTTCAAGAGAACGGCGGCGGGAGGAGACTTCAGAATGAAGGTGAAGCTCTTGTCCGAGAAGACGGTGATGACGACCGGCAGGATCATGCCGTTCTGGTCTTTGGTGCGGGCGTTGAATTCTTTGCAGAACGCCATGATGTTGACGCCTTGGGCACCGAGGGCGGGGCCGACGGGAGGAGCCGGATTGGCGGCACCGGCAGGGAGCTGGAGGCGGATGTAACCTTGAATTTTCTTGGCCATGGTAAGTGGAGGGACTGGTGGTTAGTGACTTGTGACGTGTGGGACTTGCTGAACGGTCGGCGGTGTCAAAGAGGGCTTCGCGTCACTCGGTGATGCGTTGAACCTGCCAGTATTCGAGCTCGACCGGGGTGAACCGGCCGAAAATGGAGACGGAGATCTTCAGCTTTCCGCGGTCGGGATCGACTTCGTCGATACGGCCGGTGAGGTTGGCGAAGGCACCGTCGGTGATCTTCAGTTCTTCACCCACTTCGTAGGTGATCTTGGGAACTTCCTTGCCGTTGGCGGCTTCGATGCGGGACTTGATTTCGTCGACTTCGGACTGACGGAGGGCTGCGGGGTTTTCACCACCGACAAAACCGATCACGCCGTTAACTTCCTTAACGAAATACCAAGGCTTGTTGATGAGCTTCTTGGTTTCGTCGTAGAGACGCATCTGAATGAAGACGTAGCCCGGATAGAGCTTGCGGGTCTTGGTCGACTTCTTGCCGTTTTTAACCTCGGAGACGACCTCGGTGGGCATGAGCACTTCGAAGATAGAGTCTTCGAGTTCTTCGATGACTTTAAACTTTTCAATGTATTTGGTGACCTTGTTCTCCTGTCCGGACAGGGTATGAAGGGCGAACCATTGGGCTCCGACTGGGGCGGTTGTCTCGGTGGTCATGGCGGTAGGGATCAGCTGACCCAGGAGGTGAACAGGTCAACGACTTGATAAAGGGCAAAGTCGCTGATGCTGGTGAAAAGTCCGAGAATAGCCGCAGCCACGATAACCACGATGGTGGAATCGCGCAGTTCGGTGCGGGTGGGCCACGAGGCTTTCTTAAGCTCGTCAACCATCTCGCCGAAGAAGATACGGGTGCTGCGGAACGGATTTTTCATTTTTAAAAGTGGCAGGCGCGGAGGGAATCGAACCCCCAACCGACGGTTTTGGAGACCGTAACTCTACCAATTGAGCTACACGCCTATAGGGTTTTGTCTTTTTAGACGACGCAGCCGAGGCCCCTTAGCGAGGCCTCGGCGGTCGTTGAAACAACAATCGCTGAATTATTCGATGATGTCGGTGATACGACCGGCACCGATGGTGCGGCCGCCTTCGCGGATGGCGAAGCGTTGGGTTTTCTCCATGGCGATCGGGCACATCAGGTCGACTTCGACGGCGATGTTGTCACCGGGCATGACCATCTCAACGCCGGCGGGCAGGTTGATGACGCCGGTGACGTCGGTCGTGCGGAAGTAGAACTGGGGACGATAACCGTTGAAGAACGGGGTGTGACGACCGCCCTCTTCCTTGGTGAGGACGTAGATCTCGGCTTTGCCCTTCTTGTGCGGCTTGATGGACTTGGGAGCGGCGAGCACTTGACCACGCTCGATGCTCTCCTTGTCGACACCGCGGAGGAGGATACCGACGTTGTCGCCGGCCATACCGGAATCGAGCAACTTGCGGAACATTTCGATACCGGTGACGACCGTGGTAACGGTGTCCTTGAGACCAACGATCTCAACGGTGTCGGTGACCTTGACGATGCCGCGCTCGATCTTGCCGGTGGCGACGGTGCCGCGGCCGGTGATGGAGAACACGTCTTCGACAGACATGAGGAAAGGCTGATCGGTCTCGCGAACGGGCTCAGGAATCTCGGCGTCGATTGCCTCCATGAGCTTCTGAATGGCGTCGTTACCCTCAGGCTTGTTGTCGAGAGCGGCGGTGGCGGAACCACGGACGATGACGGCATTGTCGCCATCGAACTGATACTTGGAGAGGAGTTCGCGGATTTCCATCTCAACGAGCTCGAGCAGCTCGGGGTCGTCGATGAGGTCGACCTTGTTGAGCCAGACAACGATCTTCGGAACGCCGACCTGACGGGCGAGCAGGATGTGCTCACGGGTCTGGGGCATAGGACCATCAGCGGCCGAAACCACGAGGATCGCGCCGTCCATCTGGGCAGCACCGGTGATCATGTTCTTAACGAAGTCGGCGTGACCAGGGCAGTCAACGTGAGCGTAGTGACGCTTGTCGGACTCGTATTCGACGTGGGCAACCGAAATGGTGACGATCTTGGATGCGTCACGGACGGTGCCGCCCTTGGCGATGTCAGCATAGGACTTAACCTCTGCGAGACCCTTGCGGGCTTGGACGGCCAGAATTGCGGTCGTGGTGGTGGTTTTACCGTGGTCGACGTGGCCGATAGTGCCGACGTTGACGTGCGGTTTGTTGCGCTCGAATGTGCCTTTAGCCATTGTGAATGATAGACGATTGTTGTTTTACGGAAGGGTGACTTCGGATTTTCGTCGCGAAATCTAGCGACGTTGACCTGGAGCCCAGAATCGGATTCGAACCGACGACCTCACCCTTACCAAGGGTGTGCTCTACCAACTGAGCTATCTGGGCAAACTGGAAAGTGGTCAAAAAACGAGAAAAGAAGCGGTGAACTTGGGCGGCTGATTTTAGCCCGTCAACTGCAAATTGAGCGCTGTCTTAAAATACTATTGGCCCACCACCAAACGGTATATTCCGGGCCTTAGCCCGCCGCCCATACGATAAACCGACTTCATCGTATAAACTACATAATCATCTACTTCTAAAATTCCGGAACTTGCCGTCAGCTCGGGATCTCCAATTACGCCGTCCGCCACAACAACCATCAAAAGTTCAACAGGCGACCACAAGGATGCGGTAAAATCACTCGGTTTTGGGGCAGGCAGCGCCAATTGGGCGATCCGCACGTTCGTTTTGGCCGAAAAAATGTCCGCAACGGCCCAACGGTCGGGTAAGGGTTCAGTGGGCCCGGCTTCGCGCACCAGACCAAAAAACGGAAATCTAACCTCAGAGGGCCCGACCACATCATTTGGACTTGGTATTGCCCGCGGCCCGGTCAGCCCCCCTGCCCCCGGACGCCACTCGGCAACCACCAGTTGAGCACCAAAATCCTGCAAGACGCTCCCGGTCGGCTCGCTCTCCAAACGGGGGTAGTCCAACCGACTGCTGCTCAACACCGATGGCAGAAACAGTGGAGTAGGGTCCAATAATTGCAGCCGTTCCTGTAATGCGGCATTGGCAGCAACCTGTGGATTGGTGACTTGCAATTCAGGCAACGGCTTTTCTTGCAGCGGCTTAATAGGGTAAGGCAATCGTAAGGTAAGACCAATAAACAGCAAACCCGCCGCGACCAACGTCGCGGCCAGCACCCACGGAAATCCATGTCTTCTCCATTTCATAACACGTTCCGCAGAATTCGATTAATGCCCATTTTCCGACGGCAGCGGCTCCGCGGCCAAAATCACCCCAACAAATCCCGCCTCTGCCGCCATTTGGTGTAGTTGGGCGATATCCTGCGTCGAAACAGCAGCATCCGCCTGAATCAATAAACGTAGCCCCGGCCGTCCCGCCACCCGGGCCTGAAGCCACCGGCGTAAGTCCGCGAAGTTCAACACCGCCCCCTCCACCAAGGCCATGTCCGTGCGCCTCACCGCGATCACGACATCCGTGGACTCAGCGCCTTGGACTGATCCCGGCGCCACCGGCAGTGCAAAATCGGTGGCCAAACCGGGGGAAAGCACGAAACGCGAGCCGAACAAGACGAACATCAAGGCAATCAGGCCCGTGTTCACATAAAAAAACACGTCGAAGGACTTGGGCTCGGGACGCAGCCGGCCGGACAAATCAAGGGGCCGGGTGATCATGATTCACCATCCTTGACCTCGCCCCGGGTGGTGGTGTCGCCGGGCGCTTTGTATTCAGTGATCAGATACCGCATGATCTCATTGCCCGCCCATTCCACGTCGCGCACAATCGCCCGCACCCGGCCGTTTAAGAGGTGGTGTCCGAGATGGGCGGGAATTGCCAGAGCCAGACTGGCGCCTGCGGTGATCAGGGCCTGCCACATACCACCGGCCAAAGCCTGGGCCGTCGCATACTCACCGCCCTGCATAAACGCGTGAAAAGTGTAGGTCATTCCCAATATGGTGCCGAGCAGGCCCACCAGCGGGGCAATCTGCGCAATCGCCGCTATCGAACCCAGTCGACGCTCCAGAGCGGGCAACTCCACCACGGCCGCATCCTGCACCGCAAAACGCATCGCCGTTTCATTATCGCCGGCATGGATCAAAGCCGCCTTCACCACCGCCGCCACCGGACCGGGCGTTTCCTCACAAACCGTGATCGCTTCAACAATACGCCGCTTAACCAAAATGTTTTTGATGCCGTCAACAAACGCAGTGGAACGAATCTGGCCCCGGTGCAGATAGAGTGTGCGCTCGATAAACAGCACCGCGCCAATCACAGCCATCAACAGGATGACCCACATCATCGGACCACCCTTGGCCAGCAGACTTAATTGAAAAGCATCCATGTTGTTAACGTGACCGTGAGGCCGATTCCCCGAGGGGGTAAATATTGAAGTTTAAACGCAGCGTGCTCATTTTCCCGTCCCCCGGCTCGCCAGACGACTGCGAGCCAAACCGGCCCCCGGCAAACCTTTGTCGACGATCAGACGACAAACCTCCAGCGACTCCTCACGGCGACCCGCCGCTTCGGCCAGATCGGACATGCGCACCAATATCCGGGCCATCCAGTAACGAGCCTTAGCCCCCTCCAGGGTTCCGGCATCATCAGCCAGCAAGTAAGTCGAGACCAACGGCCACCAGACTGCGCGCGCCCGATCGGCATCCGCCTTGCGCCCGGCGGCATCCCCCTCCTGCGCCTTGGTCTCCGAGCGCTGAAAATACATGTCACCCAATTGAAATCCCGCTTCGATGCGCAACTCCACCGGTGCACTCGGCAAATCCCGCAAACGTTCGAAAATCGTCACGGCGCTTTCAAAATGCGACCGGTCACCGCCCAACTGGGCCCGGTGGCAGGCCCCCAAGGCCAACTGCGCCGCCAGCACGCCAACATGCTGTCCGTTGGTGTTGATCAACGACTCGTAGGTCAGTTGCGCTCGGGTGAAATCATTCAACCGGCGCAGCAAATCTCCCTGTCGCAGCCGGGCGTAGAAAACCAAATCGCTCTTGGGGTAATCACGCACCAGACGCTCCAAAAGCAGGTAGGCCTGTTCGAAATATTCATCCTTGCCCCGCTTTTCCGCATTCAGCGCGGCCTTATAGAGGGCATCGTCCGCGTAATCGTTTTTAGGATACTCGTCGGCCATCTTGGTCAACAGCCCCTGGGCTTCCACCAATCGCCCCATGCCGGCATAGTAGTCGGCCTCGACGATAAATGATCTCATTTTCGCATCGGAATCGGCCGAGCCCGGTCCTTCCTGGCCTTCCCGCAAAGCCTGCAACTCGGCCACGGCCTCACCGGGCAAACCGAGTTTAAACTTGGACTCCGCGGTCAGCAAACGCGCCAGACTCGCGATCTCTGTGCGTAACCGGTCGTTTACATCCTTCAACACCGCGGGCAGTTGCGCCACCAAGGTAAGCGCTCGTTCCGGCTCACCTGCATCCAACGCCAGACGCGCCTGCAACCAAGCCATGCGCGCCCGTAACTCCACCGGCAAACCGTCGTCGGCCGGGAGTTCGCGCAATGCCGTGATACGCCTGAGCGCTTCGTCCGTGCGACCGGCGCTTTGCAATGCCCGGGCCAGATTCCACTCCGCCTGCCAGCGGCTCAATGCATCAAACCGCCGGTCCGGAGCCAACTCGGTCAATAACGCCGCCGCCTCTGTGAGCCGCCCCGCCTGCAACTCGGACATCACCCGTTGAAACAATAAGGACCCGGGAGCCACCCCGGCCGGAATGTCTTCGGCCGCCGAAGCATAGGCACCCGCCGCGCTTCGGTAATCCGTCGCCCGATAATAAGCTTCCGCAATCATCACCCCCAGGCGCGCCCGCAGTTGCAGATCCTTCGCCTCCGTCCGGGCTCGCGAGGCATAATCTGCGGCCGTGCGAAAGCGCAACTGTTCCCAGGCGATCTGCGCCAGTTGCGTGAGTGCCAACGGCTTTAAATCCGAGCCCGGAAACCGGGCCAACAACGCCTTTGCATCCTGATCGGCCGCATCAAACTGACGCGCGGTCAACGCAAACTCGGAACGCACCAGCAATAGGTTTTCCAGTATGGGATGCCCCGGATCGGGACGGCCGATCAACTCGCCGATCAGGGTAAGGAAATTGGTGCGCGCCAACCCGGTGCGCGACCCATCCGCCAGCAAACGCAACGCGGCCCGCAACTTTCCCCGGTCATCAGATTCCTTCAACAATGCCTCCAACGCGGTGCGTCCGACCGCGTCCCCCGCGCCGGTCAGCACACCCAGCAAAAAGCGGTATTCATCCCGCACGATGCGATCCGACGGCGCCATCCCCAGCAACTGACGTTGCAGGTAATCGACGGCCTCGGTCTTGCGACCCAGCCTCTGCAAGGCCACCGCATACTGCCGGCCAAAATCGTAACCCACGCTGCGTCCCTGAAACCGTTCCGCACTCTGCCGCAAACCGGCAACCTGAGCTTCACTGACTTCGCCGGCCACCAAACGAACGCGTTCACGCGCCAAGGTAAAACTGGCCCGCTGCCAATCATTAGCCGCCGCCTCGTCCGCCTGATCGTAAGCTTGTTCGGCGCGAACCAGCTCCTTGTCCGCCTCGGCCAACAACCCTTGCAGAAAATAGAACCACGGCCGGTCCTGGACAGACAACTGCTCGGGCTTAACCGAGGAAAACTCGGCTTGTGCGGCCAGCACCTGACCCCGCTGCGCGGCAATCAAGCCGGCCCGCAAGCGGGCGGCCGGTCCGGGTTTACCCTTGAGGCGATCCAAATCCTGCCTGGCCAGTTCAAGCCTGCCCGCTTCCATGCGGGCCGAAGTCAGGGCCAATACCCAACTGTTATAGGACGGCGATTCGGGTTGGGCCAACATCAACTCCTCATACAGGGCCACCGCCGTTGCCGGAAAACCGAGCGCCACGGCGCGGCCTGCGGCGACCTCCTTGCTCAATAAATCACCAGCTGCCTGCGGCTGCGCCGACAAAGGCACCGGATTGAACAAGGGCTCCTCCGCGTCAACAGAGACGACCAAAAGGCTGCACACCAAGAAAAGTGAAAGTCGGGACAACATCTGCACAGGGAGCGCACGCAAGCACGCCACCCGCCCGCACGCAATCGCGTTGTCAAACCGACATTCTTAAGCGGTTCGGCAAGCTCGCGCTCGACTGCTCTGCGCCAACCGCCAATAAGGCCCGTATGGACTGGTTCATTCTCGGCGGCTACCTGCTGGCCTGCATTCTCTTTCTTGGCGGTGTCACTTTGCTGCGCGTGCGTGGCGGACGTGATCGTCAGCCCTTCCCCGACCAGCTCAAACTGCTGCGCGGCCCGGGCGAATCACTCCGCAGGCGCTTGCGCACTCACCGCCAGGCGGAACTCATCGACATCCTCGGTGCCTTCCTCCTGCCGATTCTCGCCAGCACCGCCCTCTTCCACATCGTCACCCGGCTCGATGGCGCCGTGCAAATCGTCGCCCTGCTGGGCGCCGCCTGTTCCCTGCTGGCCGGCCTGGCTTTTCTCACCCAACGCCTGATCGCCCGCATCAACTACGCACGCAACCTCTACCTCGGCTACTTCGGGGAACGCGTGGTCGCCGAAGCTCTTGAGCCGCTCAAGGCTCAAGGTTACCAGATTTTCCACGACCTGCCCGCCGGCGACGAGCAGGGCTCGTTTAACATCGACCATGTTGTCGTCGGCCCTGCCGGCGTGTTTGCCATCGAAACCAAGACCCGCCGTCAAAGCGCACGTAGCGCCGGCTTCATGCTGCACGAAATCATCCACGACGGCCACGTGCTGGCCTTCCCGTGGGGCGAGGACCGGCATGGTCTGGACCAAGCCCAGCACCAGGCCCGTTGGCTGGAAACCCTCCTCAACCAAACCATCGAATCGATCGTTCCGGTGTCCCCCGTGCTGACATTTCCCGGCTGGAATATCATTCGGCGCGGTGCCGGCCCGGTGCAGGTGCTCGCCCCGTCCGAAATCCCCTCCCACGTGACCAAGTCTGCCGGAAACCCGCCGCTCACCGCCGGACAAATCGGGCAAATCACCGCGCTGCTCGATGCCCGCTGCCGCGACGTGGACTACTAAAAATCCGAGGTAGGGCGGGACCGCTGGGCCCGCCGCGTGCGACGCGAAACGTGGACCAGTCTTAGCAGGCAGCTTGGCGAACACCGACGTGCTCTCACGTGTAGTGCATCGTCGCCGTGGGCCTAATGCCTCCGGCAATCGAGAGCGTTCGACGTTACGGCTACTTACGAGTGCTCTTGGCCGGAGATGTTTTCGAGCTAACTTCGGCTTTACCCCCAGCCAATGCCAGCGGCTCGACATCGAAGTTGAGCAATTCCCACGGCTTCAACCCGCAGGCTTTGGCCAACTTTTCGAACGTAGAAAAGTGAAACTCGTTTTTACGACCGGCCTCGAGTGCTTGGTAGTGCTTGTATTTAAGACCGGCGCGTTCGGCGAAGGCCTCTTGACTGAGTCCAAGCACCCTTCGGATCTCCTTTACCCTCGTTAGCAATCGTTTCGCCGTGTCGTTTGTCACGACCAAGATTAGCCGGACCCCGATTATCCGAACACACCCCCGGCGGTAGTGTAAGCTTTACACCCCCTTGTCGGTAGTGCGAAGTGGCGGTTTCAATGTCCTTGGTCAAATCTAGGCAACGCGTCGCCGATCATGGGGAAGTCTTCACTCCTGCGTGGTTAGTCGGGGCCATGCTCGATTTGGTGAAGGGCGAGACTGAGCGCATCGACTCGCGCTTTTTGGAACCCGCCTGCGGCAGCGGTAATTTTCTCGTGCAAATCCTGCGGCGCAAACTTGCCGCCGTGGAACTCAAATACGGCAAGTCCGACTTCGAACGGCGGCACTTTGCGCTATTCGCGTTGATGTGCATCTACGGCATCGAACTGCTGCCGGACAACATCGTCGAGTGTCGCGCCAACTTGCTGGACATCTTCGCCGAGTATCTGGCCCTGGCTCCGGCGGACGACCTGTATCGCGCCGCGTTCTCTGTGTTGTCACAAAATCTCGTCCACGGCGACGCGCTGACGATGCGAACCCACGCCGCCGAGCCGATCACCTTCGCCGAGTGGGGCTACGTGGGCAAAGGGCGGTTCCAACGGCGCGACTTCCGGTTCGACAACCTCACCCAATCATCGGCCTTCAGCGCCGAAGACTCGCTGTTCGCAAATCTCGGCATGCACGAGATCTTCACCCCCGCCAAAACCTACCCGTCGATGACCGTGGTCGAGCTGGCCGCCGCCGGACCGGAGGCGACGCCATGAGCGAGCAAGCCAGCTTTACCTTGCGCCGGCGCAATCCGGACGTGCTGACCTGCATCGCCAACCTCTCCAACGACGAGGTGTTCACGCCGCCCGAATTTGCCAACCGGATGCTCGACACGCTGACCGAGGCGTGGGCCACCAACCACGGCGGCGCAAATATTTGGGCCGACAAGACGGTGAAGTTTCTCGATCCCTGCACAAAATCCGGGGTGTTTTTACGCGAGATCACCCGCCGCCTGACCGAGGGGTTGGCGAAAAAGATTCCGAATCTTGAGAAACGCGTGAACCACATTCTGACGAATCAGGTGTTCGGTATCGGGATCACGGAAATCACCAGCCTGCTCGCGCGCCGGAGCGTTTATTGCTCGAAGCACGCTGACGGGAAACACTCTATCGCCAAGACCTTCGGCAACGACGCCGGCAATATCTGGTTTCAGCGTATCAAGCACACTTGGGACGGCGACCGGTGTAAATTCTGTGGAGCTGCACGAGCTGTCTTTGACCGGGGCAAAGATATGGAGACCCACGCCTACGCGTTCATTCACACTGACAACATCAAGGCCCGACTGGCCGAACTCTTTGGGGAAAACATGCAATTCGACGTCATCATCGGCAACCCGCCGTATCAACTGAACGATGATGGTTTTGGCACAAGCGCAGCGCCAATTTACCATCACTTTGTCCAGCAAGCCAAGGCGCTACAGCCACGCTATCTGTCGATGGTCATCCCTGCCCGTTGGTTCGCTGGCGGCAAAGGCTTGGATGAGTTCAGAGAGTCTATGCTCGCTGATGATAGGCTGCGCTCAATTGACGACTATCTCAGCGCGTCGGATGTTTTCCCAGGGGTGGGACTCAAGGGCGGAGTTTGCTTCTTTCTCTGGGACCGAGACAGCTCCGGGCAATGCCGCGTTAGCACTCATTTCAAGGATTGGCCTACCTCAACGGCGAGTCGCCCGCTTGTTGAAAATGGGGTGGATGTTTTCATACGCTTCAATGAAGGGCTTTCTATCCTTAAGAAGGTTGCCGCAATCGAAAGCGGTGAGTCGCATTCGTTATCGCTGTCTGAATGTAAGCGTTTCGAACAATTGGTCAGTTCAAGAAAACCCTTCGGACTCGAAACAACATTCAAAGGGAAGACCACAAAATCACCCGGTGACGTGATGGTGTATCAGAACGGAGGGAGGGCATACATAGCGGCAACCGAAATCACGATGAACACTCAGCTCATCGACAAGTGGAAGATTTATGTCGGGCGAGCAGCTCCGGGGACCGGAAATAAAGACACCTATCCACACAGAATCATCAGCACTCCATTCATCGGCGAGCCAAACACAATCTCTTCGGAAACATATCTCTGTATCGGACCGCTCGACTCCAAGAGCGAGGCTGAGAGTGTCTTGTCTTATCTTTCCTGTCGCCTGACGCGCCTGTTAATTCTTCTGCACAAGCCATCTCAAGATACGACGCGCAAGGTCTACACGTTTGTGCCGACCCAAGAGTGGACAAAGCGGTGGACCGACGAGGATCTCTACAAGAAATACGGCATAACGGAGGACGAAATCGCCTTCATCGAGAAGATTGTGCGCCCGATGGAGCTTAGCGATGCCGCCGCCGATGAGTAAAACCATCGACGAAATCCTTGCGCCAAAGCCTGAGGCCCGACCGCGCATTTACGCCTACTCGATTGATGACAAGGCACACGCGGGACTGCTCAAGGTGGGCCAAACCACGCGCAACGTGAAGCAACGCGTCGCCGAACAGCTCAAGACGGCAGCGATTAAAAACTACACCATCGAACTCGATGAATCCGCCGAGCGCGACGACGGCACGATTTTCAGCGACCACACGTTGCGCGCAGCTCTGGCGAAGAGGGGTTTTGAAAACACCGCCTTGGAATGGATGCGCTGCACGGTGAAGGATGTGAAGACGGTCCTCACTGAACTGCGCACGGGCAAGAAATTGACCGGCACGCACCACGAGACGTTCGCGATGCGACGGGAGCAGGGAGAGGCGGTCGAGAAGACGTTCGATTACTTCAAATCAATTTGGGCGGAGAACCAAAATGCCGTCCCGCGCTTCCTCTGGAACGCAAAGATGCGTTTCGGGAAAACATTCACCAGTTACCAACTCGCCAAAAAACTCGGGGCAAAGCGCGTGCTCGTGTTGACGTTTAAGCCGGCGGTGGAGGATGCCTGGCAGACGGACCTCGAATCGCACGCGGACTTCGATGGCTGGCAATACCTGTCAAAATCCTCCGGCGGTGATCCGACCCAGATCGAACGCAAAAAACCGGTCGTTTATTTCGGTTCGTTCCAAGACCTGTTGGGCCGTGACGATGCGGGAAACATCAAGACCAAGAACGAATGGCTCCATGCGGTAAATTGGGACTTGGTGGTCTTTGATGAATACCATTTCGGCGCGTGGCGCGACACGGCCAAGGAGCTGTTCGAAGGCGAGGAAGAGACGGTCGCGAAAAAGGAAACCAAACTCGAATACGCCTCTGGTCTGGAAAGCGTGAACGAGGACATCGGCGAGCTCTCGACCAAGGAAACCGAGTTCCTGCCCATCACCACCAAGGCTTATCTCTATCTCTCCGGCACGCCGTTCAAGGCGCTCTCGACGGGTGAGTTTATCGAGGAGCAGATTTTTAATTGGACCTATACCGACGAGCAGCGAGCGAAGGAGGCGTTTGCGACCAAGCATCCTAGTAAGTGGAATCCCTACGGCGCGTTGCCGCAGATGCGGTTGCTCACCTATCAGATGCCAGACGACCTGTTGGCGGTGGCCAGCGCCGGGGAATTCGACGAGTTCGACTTGAACGCATTTTTCGAGGCGTCGGGCGAAGGAGGTAAGGCGCAGTTCAAGCACAAGGACGACGTGCAAAAGTGGCTGGAGATCATCCGTGGTGGGCATGCGTCGAAGTCGGTGGAATCACTCAAGACCGGCTCGCGGCCGCCGTTTCCATATTCCGACGTGCGCCTGCTGCCGTATCTCCAGCACGCATTCTGGTTTTTGCCCAATGTCGCGGCCTGTCGCGCGATGGCGAATCTGTTGGCCGAGAAGCACAACGTATTCTGGCGCGACTACACCGTGATCGTCGCGGCCGGTGCAACGGCGGGCATCGGCCTGGAGGCGCTGCCACCCGTGCGCAAAGCCATCGGAGGCGGATTCGACACCAAGACGATCACACTCTCCTGCGGCAAACTCACCACCGGCGTAACCGTGTCGCAGTGGTCGTCCATTTTGATGCTGCGAAACCTGAAGTCGCCGGAGACGTATTTCCAAGCGGCGTTTCGCGTGCAGTCACCATGGTCCATCAAGAACCCCAACGGCGACAACCCAAACGAGGAGGAAATCCTTAAACCGGCCTGTTTCGTTTTCGATTTCGCGCCCACCCGTGCGCTGCGGCAGTTATCCGAATACGGGATCGGACTCTCGCCCAACGAACCGAATCCGGAGAATGCCGTCCGCGATCTCGTTTCGTTCCTGCCAGTGCTGGCCTACGACGGTGCGAACATGATGCAGATCGATGCGGGCGGCATTCTCGATATGGCGATTGCCGGCACCTCGGCCACGTTACTCGCGCGCAAATGGGAGAGCGCGTTGCTCGTAAACGTGGATAACGACACCTTGCGCCGCGTGCTCGATAATCCCGAGGCGATGGCTGCCGTGGGGCGCATCGAGGGTTGGCGCGCGCTCGGTGACAGCATCATCGAAACCATCATCAACCAGAGCGAGAAAGTGAAGGCGCTCAAAAACAAGGCGAAGGACAAGGACCTGACGAAAAAGGAGCAAAAGCAGCTCACCGACGCGGAGAAGGAGTTCAAATCCAAGCGCAAGCTCGTGCAGGAAAAGCTCATCAAGTTCGCGACCCGTATTCCCGCCTTCATGTATCTGACCGATTTCCGCGAGAACACACTGCAAGACGTGATCACCAAGATCGAACCGGCTTTATTCGAAACGGTCACGGGCCTGACGGTGAAGGATTTTCACCTGCTCGTGCGGCTCCGGGTGTTCAACACCGAACAGATGAATCAGGCGGTGTTCGCCTTCCGGCGTTACGAGGATGCCTCGTTGTGCTACACGGGCATCGAGAGCCATCAGGGCCTCACACACTACGGTCTTTACGACACGGTGGTGGCGAGGGAACAGGCAAGTTGATGGCGCACCATTGCTACAGGCTCATGGTAAACTGCTATGGCCCAATCCCAAAAGGTAGCTCCTCGTCCGGTTAAAATTTTAGGGCTTACCGTCCTCATCCGTGACTTCAATGCACCACGCCGCTGATGGCTTAAGCGAGGCAGTCCCCTACACCCACGCACCCCACTGGTAAAGTTTTTGCCAAAAATTAAATACCAGCCCCATCCCCCTTGCGCGACGGGGTTAACACGATCAATGCCTTGGGCATCATGCTGCCCGGCCTCCCCACCTTGATCATCGGCGTGGTGCTTGTGCACCTGCTGCTCGCGGCCCTTGTTTTTCGTTGGCGCTGGCAGTGCCGCGAACGCGCACCCGTATCCGACAAACTCTTACGCCCGCCCGGCGAACGCCTGCGTCGCCGACTTGATCGTCTCGACGAACGCACCGACCAACTCCTACTCGGCACCTTGGGCATGTCGCTCACCGCGCTCTCCACCGGCTTCTGGCTGCTTCCAAACGTAACTGCCGGCGGCCCACAAATCGGTGCTCTGGCCGGCACCTTGTTCGCCTTTGTTGCAGTGGCTGCTGCCGGCGCTTGGTTATTAAAGCGCACACTGGACGAACGCCGCCAAGCCCGCCGCGCCCTCCAAGGTGAGCTCACCGTGGCCAGCATTCTCGATCCGCTGACCGCCAAAGGCTATTACATCTTTCACGATGTCCCGGCCGATTCCGACAAGCCGGAGGATAACATCCATCACGTTGTCCTCGGCCCCAGCGGGATCTTTGCCATCGAGACCCAGACCCACGCCCGCCACAAGGCCCTGCCCGGCCGCAAGGACCACGAAATCGTTTTCGACGGAGACCAGATCGTCTACCCTTGGGGTGAAGATACCCGTGGCATCGTCCCCGCCCGCTCCAAGGCCGAGTGGCTCAGCGACTGGATATTCCAAACGGTCGGCGACCGCATCCGCGTCAGCGCGGTGCTCACCTTTCCCGGCTGGTGGGTCACCCCCTACCACCAACGCGATATCCGCGTGAGCAACCCCAGCCAGATTCGCGCCCAAATCCTCGAAGCTGCCCCCGCCGGCAACTTGGGCGAACAACGCCTTGAACTTATAGTGCGCCAACTCGACACCCGTTGCCGCGACGTCGAGTTTTGACCCCAAAAGTGGCCCAGACAGTCCGGTCTGTGATTTGGCTTTCAGCAAAGCCACCCCAAATCACCGGCAGAAATGCCGGTGCCACACTCCGGCCATAGTCTCGGGTTGATGGAGCGCAGCAATGAGGCTAACTTAGGCCCAATGTCGTCCACCATCGCCGAACAGCAAAGTCGTCTCCGTGACGAACTCGCCTTCATCGAAGACCCGCAGGAACGCCTCACCATCGTCGTCGAACGCGTGAGCAGCCGCCCCGCCCTGCCTGCCAACGAACGCATCGACACCCACCGCGTGCCGGGTTGCGTCTCGGCCGTATGGTTGCTCTCCGAGGTGCAAGACGGCCGCATGCAACTGCGCTTCGACGCCGAGTCTCCCATGGTCAAGGGTCTCGTCGGCCTGATCATCGACGCCGCGCAAAATGCTGCTCCGGACGACGCCGCCACTGCCGAGATCACCCTGATCGAAGATCTGGGCCTGCATCGAAATCTCACCCCCACCCGCCAAAACGGACTCGCCGCCGTGCGCCAACGCATCCGCCAGCTCGCCGTAGCCGGCACCTGATGTTCTACGACGCGCACAACCACCTGCAGGACGAAGATCTCGCACCCCATCTCGCCGCCATCGTCGCCGACCTTGAGGCGCTGCCCATCGGCGGCATGGTCGTCAACGGCACCTGCGAAGACGATTGGGCACGCGTCGCCGAACTCGCCGCCAAACACTCGTGGGTCCGTCCGAGCTATGGCGTGCATCCTTGGGACGCGGGCAATCGCACCGAGCGGTGGTTCGATAAACTCCGCGCCCAACTCGACGCCGATCCCCGCGCCGCCATTGGCGAGATTGGCCTCGACCGCTGGATACTCGACAAAGCCCGTCCGGACGACCCGCGCCTCACCGGACTGCGCCGCGCCCCGTTACCTGAGCAAGGCGAAGTCATGCTCAAACAACTGGCCATCGCCTCTCAAGAAAACCGCGCGGTCACCATCCACTGCCTGCACGCCTGGGGCACCCTTTGCGAAATCCTGGAACGCGTCCAAATGCCCGAACGCGGATTCCTGCTGCACGCCTACGCCGGCCCCGCCGAGCTCATCCCGCGCTTCGTCAAACTCGGCGCCTACTTTTCCTTTAACCCCAGCTTCCTGCCCGCGGAAAAGTTTAACCCATTAGGTTATTCTTTTTCGGGAAACGCTCGTTTGGAGAATTTCCGGCTCATGCCGCCCGACCGCCTGCTGGTCGAGACCGACGCCCCCGCCATGCCGCCGCCTCCGGCTTGGCAAACCCACCCGTTGCCCGATGGCCTACACCACCCCGGGAACATCGTCGCGGCAACCCGTGGACTCGCCGCCGTGCTTGGCCAACCGGTCGACGAATTGACCGCCTTGGTCGCCGATAATTTCCAAAAGTTATTCGACTAACCGGCGCTCAAGGCACTTGCACACAAGGCCCCACAAACGCCAACGCTCACCCCGTTACAGGCATGACAAAAGGCCCTATCCGGCCACCTGCTTTTATGCCTAGTGACTGTTTGATAAAATTTTACGCGATTTTCAGCCGGCTTTGATTTGCGGTGTATCCAAAGACATGATGTGCTTTGCGCCTATGAAAACCTCCCGCATTATCCCCTTAAGTGTGCTCGCCCTATTGGTTCTCCCCTTTGGCCTCAATGCCAAGCCGGAGTTCGCCGGGAAAGGTGACAAAATGAGTGAATCCACCCCTCGCAAAGACGACGCGAAAACCATGGCCGACGGAGCCAAGGGCAAGGCGGAAAAAGGAAAGTCCAAGGCTGAAGACGAAGCCAAGGAAAAGGCCGAGAAGGCCAAAGTCGAAAAAGCCGACGCCGAGAAAAAAGCCAAGGCTGAGCTCGAAGGCAAAAAAGCCGAACAAGAGCGCAAGGAAATCGGCAAGGGCTCGGAAAAGGGTCAGGCCCAGCGCGCTGAAAAAAGCCGCAAGTGGTGGAAGTTCTGGGGCGGCGACAAGACCGCCGAATAAGCTCCTCCGACAAACCACAACACGCTCCAAGAAAAAGCCGACACCTCCTCAAGGGAGTGTCGGCTTTTTTGTCGGCCGGCTCAGAAGGAACGGCGCAGCTTGTCCACCTTCGGACGGATCACCGCTTGGCAATAACCGGCGTGTGGATTGAGCGCGAAGTAGTCCTGATGATATTCCTCGGCGGGATAAAACACGTCCAAGGGTTCGATCTTGGTAACGATGCCCCCACCCCAACCCGGGTTGGCCCGATCGCGCGAGGCTTCGGCGGCTGCCTTCTGGGTTTCTTCAGTATAGAGAATCGTCGAGCGATACTGCGTGCCCGCATCGGCCCCCTGCCGGTTGAGCGTCGTGGGATCGTGAAGCTTCCAAAAATAATCGAGCAGTGCATCCAACGAAACAACCGTCGGATCATATCCGATGCGGATCACCTCGGCATGCCCGCTCATACCTGAGCAGACTTCGCGATAGGTCGGATTCTTCGTATCGCCGTTGGCATAACCGCTGACCACTGACTTCACCCCCGGCAAAAGTTTGTAGGCGGCTTCAGTGCACCAGAAGCAGCCGCCGCCGAGCACCAAAAAGGGGGATTCATCGTGGGGAGCTATTTTAGACATGCAGATAGGATGTGTGGTTGTCGGAATCGTTGATCAGGCACTTGGCCAAAGCAGTTACCCTACAGTCTGGTGACGTTTTCTGCTGCACGCAAACTGGAGCTGAAAGTGCCCCCCCTCGCTTACAACAACGGCGGGATGGTCGTGGCCGTCAGGTTGAGTTTCCCGGTTTTCACGCCGCGGCAGGTGGCCAGCTCGTTGGACAGTTTTTGCAGTTCATCCGCTTTCCCCTGCACCAACAAAACCTCCATGTAATTATGATCCTCCAGATGCACGTGCATGCTGGATACCACCATCAGGTAATAGTTGTGCTGGATCGCCGCCAACTTCGCCTGAAGCCCCTTGGTCGTGTGATCGTAAACCAGACTGATTGTGCCGGCCACCGGCTTGGTGCCGAGCTGCACGGCATAGTCGACCAGCCCGTCGCGGGTCAGTGCGGCGACAGCGTGCGAGCGACTCGGATAACCACGACTCTGCACCATGTCGTCGAGTTGGGTAAGCAAGCTCTCCGGCAATGAAACACTAAAGCGGGCTATCTTGTCGCGTTTGGGCACGGGGCAATTCGTTGATCAATCAACTTGCCGGGGCAAGCCGTTGATTGCCAGTTGTCAGAACATGCGGGCGTAGCGGTCGATTTCCCACTGGCTGACCTGCTGATGATACTGACGCCACTCCTCGCCTTTGTAGGCGACAAATTCGTCGCGCAGCTGCTTGCCGAGCACGCGCTCGACAAACGGATCCGCCGCGAAGGCATCGACCGCCTCGCCCAGCGTGCGAGGAAGCTCGCTGATGCCGCGCTCGGCAAGCTGCGCCGGGCTGAGTTCGTAAAGGTTCTCCTCCTGCGGCGCGCCAGGATCGAGCTTCTCGCGGATGCCCTCCAACCCGGCGGCCAGAGCGAGGGTCGCCGCGAGGTAGGGGTTGCAAGCCGAGTCGGCGTTGCGACTTTCGCAGCGACCGCCGCCCATGGGAACGCGGACGGAGTTGGTGCGGTTGTTCGTGCCAAAGCTATTAAAAACGGGAGCCCACGAGAAGTAGCTCATGAGGCCGCGGCGCACGAGGCGTTTGTAGCTATTGACCGTCGGCGCCATGGCCGCGCAGATCGCCGGACCGTGGCGGAGGATGCCGGCGATGAAGTGGTAGGCAACGGGAGTGAGGCCGAGTCCACGCGGATCGTCAGCGGGGGCGCACTTGAAGGCGTTGCCGCCGGTGGCAAGGTCGCTGAGCGACATGTTAAAGTGCGCGCCGTTGCCTGTCTTGTTGGCAAAGGGCTTGGGCATGAAGGTCGCCAGCAGACCTTCCTCGGCGGCGTAGTGCTTGGCCATCGTGCGGAAGAAAATGTAGCGGTCACACATCGTGAGCGCGTCCGAGTAGTTGAAATCGAATTCGAACTGCGAATGCGCGTCCTCGTGATCGAGCGAATACAAATCCCATCCAAGGTCGTTGATCGTGGTGGAGACCTTGTCGAGCCAGCCGAAGCGTTTCATGAAACGGCGCACGTCGTAGCAGCTCTTGTCGAGTTGATCATCGGCGTCGGGCAACGTGAGCCGACCGTCGGCGCCCATCTTGGCAAGGTAGACTTCGCACTCAATGCCGAGGTTGAAACCGAAGCCGAGCGAGGCGGCGTCGGAGAGGACTTTTTTTAAAGCAACGCGGGTGTTCACCTCGTAGGGTTCGCCATGAAAGGTATTGTCCGCCGGATACCACATGACCTCGGGCTGCCAGGGCAGACGGATGCCCCGCTCGAGATCGGGCAGCGAAGCGATCTCGTCGTCGTTGGGCGACTGGCCGAGGCCATCGAGCGCGTAACCGGTGTAGAGCTCGGAGCCGTGCGCGAAATGGACGAAGTGGTCGATCGGCACGAACTTGCCCTTGGGCACGCCATGGATGTCGACGTAAGCGCCGAGGCAATATTTCACACCGGAGGCTTTGAGCTCGGTCTGGAGTTTAAGGAGTTCGGAGTCAGTTTTCATGAGTTTGTGGGAGAGTGGCGGAAAAGGTGGGGCGGGACCGCTGGGCCCGCCGGTTTGAGGCGTTGCGGGGAGCGCGCGTAAATCACGGGGCGCGTCGCTCCGGCGGGTCCGGCGGTCCCGCCCTACCAATAGGGCGCGAGCAACGGCGGCTTTTCACGCAGCGCGCGGCGCACGGTTTTGGTGAGATCGGCGACGATCCAATCAAAGAGTTTTTCGCCCTGTGCGGCGGTGGCCTTGGAGGGCGTGCCGGTGACGCCGTTGGTGCTGGTGGCGTTGACCGGATGTGCAAAGACAAGGCCGGCAGTGCGGTCGGGATCATCTGCGGTCTTGATTCGGTCGGCTCGCACCAGGTCAGGTGTGCGGGCCATCATGAGCGCGGTCTCAGCCTGATTGGCGTGCCAGTCGGAGGCGTCCGAGCAGAAGGCGGCGCGCACGCGCGGGCTGACCTCGGCGGTGTTGATGACCGCGACCATAAAGCCGTCATGCCGCGAACGAAGAATCTCCAGCGCGCAGCGCAGCGGTGCCGCATTGGTCACGTGGCTGTTGATCAAAAGCAGACGGCGAATGCCGGCGGAAAAGAGCCAGTCGCCGATGTCACAAACCAGCGCGATGAACGTCTGCGGCGAAAGCGCCAGCGTGCCCGGCCACCGATGTGAGTGTCCCAGCGAGCAGCCGTAGGCGAGCGACGGTAGCACGGGAACCCCAGAGGCTGAGGAGACGGCGGCGCACACATCGGTTGCGAGCGCGGTATCCATGCCGGTGCCGAGGTGCGGGCCGTGTTGTTCGGTGGCACCGCATGGCAGGAGCACTGCGTCGTGACCGTCGCCAATAAGCTCGGCGATCTCGGACCAGGTGAGGTTGGCCCAGGACAAAGGCGTGGCCTTGGGCGTCCGTTGTGGACGCGATTTTGAGGAAGCTGCCATAAGGCGAATTTGGGTTATTCGACGTCGTCGCCGGCTTGGGTCATGCGAATGATCGGCAACGGTTCGGGCGGGTGTGTGGACTTGGGATGAATGAGTTCGTCGAGGCGGCGGCGGGTGGCCAAAAACTCGGGCGAATGGATCTGGTCGAGACTACGCGGACGCGGCACCGACACCTCGATGATTTCCTGCACCTCTCCGGGGTTTGCCTTGAGCACCAGAATGCGGTCGGCGAGAAAAACGGCTTCGTCGAGATCGTGGGTGATGAACAGGATGGTGACATCAACGTTGCGCCAGATCTCCAACAGATGCGCCTGCATCTGGCAGCGAGTCTGCGCGTCGAGCGCACCAAAGGGTTCGTCCATGAGCAGCACACGCGGATTGGCCGCGAGCGCCCGGGCGATGGCGGTGCGCTGCTTCATGCCACCGGAAAGTTGCGCGGGGTAGTTGTCCTTGAAGCGGCCGAGCCCTACAAGACTGGCCCATTGTTCGGCCTCACTGCGGGCGGTGGACTTGTCCCGGCCCTGCATCTCCAGACCAAACATGATGTTTTGCGTGACGGTCCGCCAAGGGAACAGCGTGTAGCCTTGGAAAACCATGCCGCGGTCGGGACCGGGACCGGTGACCTCCTTGCCATCCACCAGCAGACGACCGGAGGTGGCTTTGTCGAGGCCGGCCACGAGCCGAATGAGCGTGGATTTGCCGCAACCAGAGGGGCCGATCACGCAAACCAGTTCACGACGATGTATCTTGAAGTTGATGTCGCGCAGGGCGGTCACCGGGCCGTTTTCGCCCTCGAACTGACGGCCGAGGTGATCGATCTCCAACACCACGGGACGTTCTTTGATTTTTGCAAAGCGGGCGGCGACCTCGGGTGACTGTTCGCGGTAGTCGGACAGATGATCGGACGTATTCATGCCTTGGTTACGATTGGTTTGTCGGAAAACGCACAGAGGTAACGGGCCGAGAAAAGCCGCACGATGAAGTTGCGTAGGCGACTGGGTCGGGAGTCCTTCCACGGGAAAAGTCTGCGGCCGATGAAACCGAGCCCGATGTCAGTCATCAGGCCGATAAAACCGATGATAAGGATGGCGGCGTAGACGTTGTCGAAGTTGCGGTATTTGGCCTGCTGGTTGATGAAAAAAGTGATGCCCGAGCTGACGCCGACGACCTCGGCGACGACCAAGTAGGTCCAGGCCCAGCCGAGCAGGATGCGCAGGTCGTTGTAGAGATCGGGCAGACTGGCGGGCAGAAGCACACGAAGCACGAGTTGGCGGCGTCCGGCACCAAGCGTCTGGGCGGCCTCGAGCAGACCGCCGTCCACCTTGCGAACCGTGTTCGCGACAACGAGGACCTGTTGAAAAAAAGTGCCGATCACGATGATGGCTATCTTGGGCTCAAGGTGGATGCCAAACACCGCAACCATCAAGGCGCCGAAGGCCGGCGCCGGCATGTAGCGAACAAAATCAACAAAGGGCTCGGTCAGTCGGGAGATGGAGATAAAGGCACCGCAGAGGATGCCGATCGGCACACCGATGGCAGATGAAATCACAAAGCCCCAGAAGATGGTCCGGATACTGGTCCAGAGGCTTTCGTGCAGCCACTTGTCCCCCTTGAGAACGGGCTTGGCGGTGAACGCTGTGTAAAGTGCGCGCGCTACCTCGTGCGGCGCGGGCAGAAAAATGGGATTGGAACGTTTACCGGCGGGCGGCGTCTTGCCTTCGGCAATGACTTTGTCGACTTGCGCCGCAAATTCATGCCGGTCCATCAGCTGGCCCGGCTGAAGCCAGGTCACGTCGCCGGACTCGGTGACCTTGATCATCGGGCCCCAGATCACGGGCACATAACTGACAAGGCTCCATGCGCCCAACGGCAGCAAGAATGCCATCACCGTCAGCACAACACGGGCACGCGACGTGAGCTCCTGTCGAACGTTGAACCAGCGAAAGGACATGTGGTGTGAAACCGCTGCCTGGCCGTCGGACGGATATACTCCGGCCCGACGACGCGGCGATTATGAGTGCGGTTGGAACGCGATCAGAGCTTGAGCGCTTCGGCAGTGATCGAGGCGTCGTAGGAGCCGGGGATGTCCTGCGGCTCTTTATAAACTTCGTTCTTCACGTTGAACTCGTCGGCGATCTTCGAAGAGCCGGCGACGGAATCAAAACCCTTGGTGGGAGTGGACAGCAGCTTGGAGCTCTCGGTGAGGGTGAGGAAACGGGTGCCGCTCAGGAAGGCCGCATATTCGGAGGGATCAACACCGGCACGGGCGGCCATGATCTTGATACCGTCGGCCTTGGTCTTGGGATCGGCGAGGTAAGCGACAACCTTGTCCCACACGGAAACAAACTTCACCCACTCGGCACGATGCTGGGCGAGGCTTTGCGGAGTGACGACCACGCAGTCATAGATGAGGCCGGGTTCGTCGGCACTGGTGTAGATGGCCTTGGAGCCGGGCACGGCCTTGAGGGCCTCGCCGGAGTTGGGCTGCCAGGCACCGATGGCATCAACCTGTCCGGAGGCGAGCACCTGCGGAGTCTGGTTGGTGGGCGTGGGCACGAGCTCGACGTCGGCCTCGGTCAGGCCGGCTTTCTTCAGGCCGTTGAGCAGCAGCAGATGTTCGACAAAACCGACTTCGATACCGGCCTTCTTGCCCTTCATGTCCTTGAGGGATTCGATGCCGGGACGTGCAACGATCATGTCGTTGCCGTTGGAGTAGTCGGTCAGCATGATGGCGATGTTCTTGCCACCAGTGGCGGTCGTCACGAGGGCGTCGCCATTGGTGACCATGACGGCGTCGACCTGACCGGCGGCATAGGCCTCCATGGACGGACCGTATTCAAACCAGAGCAGTTCGACATCGACGCCGGCTTCCTTGAACCAGCCTTTTTCTGCGGCGATTTGATAAGCGGTCCAACCCGGCCAATCAGAGAAGGCGACCTTAAGCGGAGCGGCGGAGACAGAGGCGGCAAACGCGCCACACAGCGCGAGCGAGGAGAGGATGTTTCTTAGGCGCATGATTGTATTTAGTGTTATTATTTAGGCAAAAAGTATTACCAAACGCCTTCAAGCAAGTGGCGTGCCTGCCTGATCACGTTCACTAAAACTTTGCCAATTAAGCTGAGTGAGCACCTCCGCTTAGCCGCTTCTGAACCAAGTCAGGCCTTTGCATTTGTTTTTCCAGGGCGGCTCTGCACGTTGCCAAACGATGAGTTTAAATCGCAGCGAACAGATGGTGAATGACTACCTTCAGGCCAACCCCGACGAGCTTCGTCACTGGCAAGGCGTTGTGCGCACCACGGCGAACCGGGAACGCGACCCGCACGCCGCCGCCAACTCACTGGATCACGATTTATGGGCCTATTATCAGGAGCGCGCATCCGTGGTTTCCCCGTTTAAAGAAGAAGCCGCCCGCGACGGCCTGAGCAGAATCAGCATGCGCAATCTCGCCGAATACCTGCTGCGACTTTGGGGGCCTGTGCGAAAACGCTCAGCCGACGAACCCAGGCCCCGGCCCTACGCCTGATTTTTTAGTCAGTTACGACTTAGTCAGCTGCGGAAAAGCCACTTGCGAAATCCCGCCAAAATAGCGCGAAAAAAACCCAACGTTATCTCCGCTGGTGCGTCCTACTCTGCGGTTCTGGTTTGATATCGCGCCCAGCCTTTGGCTTCAGGCGATGATTATCAGGCCGGTAAAGTATACGTGCGGGCCGCCCGGGTAGGTGGCCCGCACCTTGCTTAACGCTGAAACGACAAAGGCGTGACTTTTGACACAGCTTTTTCACTCAACGGTGCAGTCTGGCATCGACAATGCATAGCGGCTGAATAAAGTTACTCACAAGATATCCACATGATGGAAAACCTGAGCGGGACCAAAACCCACAAACCGCAGCTCAAGGTCACTACGAAGGTTAAAACCTTTGTTTTAGACACGAATGTTCTTCTGCACGACCCGCAGTCGATATTCAAATTCGAGGATAACAATCTCGCCATACCGGTCGAGGTGCTCGAGGAGCTGGACGCGATCAAAACCGAGCAATCCACGGAGCGCGGCCGAAATGCCCGCCGCGTGCACCGCATCCTCTCCCAGCTGCTGCCCGACTCGCGCTCCATGCACGAGGGGGTCAAGCTGGAGACGGGTGGCACGCTCTCGGTGATCATCAACCCACATCTGGCGGATCCGGCCCTCGCGGACTCGCCCCTAATGCGCAAACTTCGCGCGGTCCTTCCGGATCTCTCGAAGAAGGACAACCGCATCATCGCGGCGGCCCTTTTCGTGCAGGAGAGCTATCCCCCGCCAACCATTCTTGTCACCAAAGACGTGAACGTCGCCCTCAAGGCACGCGCGCTCGGCCTCGAATCGCAGGATTACCTCAACGACAAAGTCCCCGAGGCCATCGACGAGGACGCCTACCGCGAAATCGCCCTCACGATATACGAGCTCCAGCGCTTCGCTTCCGAAGGCCAGTTCGACCTTGGCGCGGAGACCTCCAAGTCCCTCTTCCTCAACGAATACGTGCTACTCCGATCAGACGAAGGCAAAACCATGCCAGCCCGTTACTACGGCGACGGCATCGTGCGTCGTCTGAAGCTTCCAGACTTCGTCAAAGCCCCCGGTGGCATCCCCATTCGCAGCCGCAATCTTGAGCAACAGTTCTTCATGGACGCACTGCTCGACGATTCGATCTCGTTGATCACCTGCTTCGGCAAGGCCGGCACCGGCAAGACCCTGCTCTCGATCGGTTGCGCCCTTCACCAGACGCACGACGACCATTCCCACTACGACGGCGTGTCCATCTCCCGTCCGGTCATGGCTCTCGGCAAGGACATCGGATTCCTCCCCGGCACCCTCGAAGAAAAGATGAAGCCCTGGCTTCAACCTTACTTCGACGCGCTGGAGGTTCTCCTCCCGACCAAGCCGAACAAGGAACCGCAATTCGCCGCCAAGAAGGTTTCCAAAAAACACAAGAAGAGCGACGACACCACCTACGCCACCCAGCCTCCCGTCGCTCACGGCGGTTCGGCTCCGATGGCACCGATCAAGCCCTACGAACGTCTCATCAAGAGCGGTCTGGTCGAGGTCGAGGCGCTCTGCTTTATCCGTGGTCGCTCCATCGCCCGCCGGTTCTTCATCTTGGATGAGGCTCAACAACTCACTCCGCACGAAGTGAAGACCGTGATCACCCGCATCTCCGAAGGCTCGAAAATCGTGCTCATCGGCGATCCTGCCCAGATCGACAATCCCTACGTGGATTCACGCAGCAACGGTCTCGTTTACTGCCACAACCGCATGAAGGGCCACGCGATCTCTGCTCACGTGAAACTCACCAAGGGCGAACGCTCCAAGCTCGCCGAACTCGCCGCCGACTTGCTCTAAACAACGGCGTCATCCCAGAACCACTACAAAAAAAGGGCCGGCCGCACATCGCGGCCGGCCCTTTTTCGTAGCACAAGCATTCCTGCCTGTGCTCATACCAACGTCCCTTAATATTTAGACCGATCCGAAGGTAGGCACGGAGCGCTGCGCCGTCCGGCTCGACGAATGCAAACGGTGAGCGGTTGTCGCACACGGCGGGCCCAGCGGTCCCGCCCCACCCACAGTCGAGTTCATTCGGACTGTTGGTATCAGAACCTGGATACGTAACACAGACAGGAATGCCTGTGCCACCCCGGACTCAGCAAATCCGGCGCGCCGCGGCCTGCGCCTTCACGCACAATTCAGCGGCCTTAAAGATGTGAGCCTGGGTCATCGCATTCTCGGTGCGGTTAAGGCTGTCGAGGATCAGTTGGCCAAAAAACTTAAAGCCGACCTTGCCGGAAACGTTCATGTAATGCTCACCACTGTCATCAACCAGGAACACATGGTCGCCGGTTTTCTCACGGGCGATGTCCACGTATTTGCGCAACTCGATATAACCCTTGGTGCCGAGGATGGTCATGCGGCCGTCGCCCCAGGTGCTGAGACCCTTCGGCGTCAGCCAGTCGACCCGGATGTAATTGGTCGCCCCGTTGTTTCCGACGAGGTTGGCGTCACCAAAATCCTCCAGTTCAGGATACTCAGGACAGGCGTAGTTGGCGACCGAAGCGTTAACCACGGTCGCGTCGGTGGCACCGGTGAAAGTCAAAAACTGCTCAAATTGATGGCTGCCGATATCACAGAGAATGCCGCCGTATTGTTCCTTTTTGAAGAACCAGTCGGGACGACCCGTGCCGAGACGATGCGGGCCGAGGCCGATGACCTGCACGACCTTGCCGATCGCGCCTTGTTGCACGAGTTCGGTGGCATACATGGAGGACTCAACGTGCAGACGTTCGCTGAAATACACCGCGTATTTGCGACCGGTCTTGGCGACCACGGCCTTGGCCTGATCCAGCTGCTCAAGCTTGGTGAAAGGAGTCTTGTCGGTGAAATAATCCTTACCGGCCTCCATGACTTTGCAGCCCAGCGCACCGCGTAGGTTGGGGATGGCGGCGGCGGCGACCAACTTCACCTCGGAGTCATCGAGAATGACATCGAGCGAAGGAGCGACCTTGGCACCGGGATACTTGGCGGCAAAGGCTTCGGCCTTGGCGGTATCGGCGTCATAAACCCACCTGAGCTGTGCTCCGGCCTCGGTGAGACCATTGCACTGGCCGTTGATGTGGCCGTGATCGAGGTTGGTCGCCGCGATAACAAACTCACCGGGTTTGACCACCGGGCTGGGTTTACCCTGCGGTGCGTAGTTCATGCCATCGGATTTTTGCGTCATATAGGTATAAAATAAGGGGTTACATTCACTCCACACCCACAAGACCAACGCCGCGAGCGACCGGTTTCTGCAAACACTTTCAGGCGATCAAACCGTGTCGGTTTTTTCCGCCGCCGCCTTCGTCTGCTCGGCCAATGCCTTGATTGCACGCTCGATGGTCGCCCGGGTGCGCTTGCTCATACGGTCGATAAACAAAGTGCCGTTCAAGTGGTCCGCCTCGTGCTGGATGCAGCGCGACAACAATCCATTACAAACCAATACATGCGGCACTCCGCCGGCATCCTCAAACTCCACCTCGATCTCATCCGGGCGCACCACGTCGCCACGAATATCCGGAAATGACAGGCAACCTTCCTCATAGGTATCTTTTCCCGAGGGCAGCACCGTGATCTTGGGATTCGCGATCATCATCGGCATGAACAAATCCACCGGAGGACGGTTGCCATCCAACTCGTAGTCAAAGTCGTCCGGATCTGCCTCGCGCAGGTCCACCACACAAAACTGTTTGGCCAAGCCGATCTGTTGCGCGGCCAGGCCTATACCGCGTGCAGCCTGCATCGTTTCAACCATATCGCGACCCAGCTGGGCCAGCGAGGCGTCGAAAACCGTGACCGGATCTCCTTTTTTGCGAAGGATCGGATCGTTGTAATGAACAATAGGCAGCACCATGAGTCTTAATTCCTGTTTGATTAAAAGTGGGCCGCCAACGTGAGTTTGCTACCTGACTCCCGCAAACCAATAGTGTCAGCTTAAACGCCACCATATCGACCGCATGACCGCCACCTCCCGCCCAACGTCCGTGCTCCTCACCGCCATCCCCTTGGCGTTGCTGGGTTTCACGTGCATGCTGGTCGCCTGGGCCCTGCCGGTTCACCTGACCTCGATCACCCCGTCCCTGTTGAAACAGGCCGGCGCCGGTTCAACTACCCCGGCTGATATCGCCAAGGAACTGATCACCTCAGAAAAGCCCGGCCCCGCGAAACTCGTAGCCGATACCGCTACCGCTCTCAACAATCCCAAGGCGTCGAGCGCCCAGACCGACCTCGCTAAATTTACCGCTGACCACCCGGAACTGATCCCATGGGGCGGTTGGGACCCGTTTCTCGACCCGCTCGTCCGCCAAAACAGCGTCTCCGCCAAGCCCAAGACCGACAGCACACCCGTGCTGACGTTTTTCGTGACCGCCTCCGGCCGCGATACCCTGCGCAATTTCCTCGGCAACTCCCGGTCAACCACCGTCCAATCGCTACTCCAACTCCGCAGCATCCCGAACACCGGCCGCTTCACCCCGGCCAACAAAACCGGTGGACAAACCCTCGACGCCCTCCTGCTGCTGACCGCGCTCCTCCAACAAGGCGATCACCCCCACCCCGTTCTCCAGCGCCAACTCCGCATTCTAGCCGAACAAGCCAACGCCAACCAACAACTCGGTCCGCTGGAAGCCGTTTGCTTCGACCTCCTCGCCCTTGGTCGCCGGCTCGACTGGATTCAACTCACCACCCTGCTCAAGCAGACTCCCGACATCGAGACCCTATCCGGTCTCGCCGAACAAGCCCGCTCGCACCCGGAAAATCTCCCGCTCCTGTTTACCCTCGTCATGCTCGACGAGTCCGCCGCCCGCCTGGTGCCCTACCTGAGGTTGTATGGTGATACCGCCGTTTCCGATTTACGCATCGCCGCCACCTCCGGTCAGGATGCTGTTCGTTTACTCCTTAGCCGTCAGGTGCCGGTCAATCATCAGCCGGCTGCGCCCGCCCCGCCGGCCTTTGTTGTCTTCAGCCTGCTGCACGCCCACGCCGCCCTTGCCTGTAAATATCTGGGATGGTTTTTAGGTGCGTTTTTCATTCTCAGGGCACTGGACCGCGCCACACTCGGCAGCGAAACCACCCGCGATACCACCAAGCGCCCGCACCTTTTCTGCGGGGCACTCGCCCTGCTACTGGCCGGACTGTTTGTTGCCGCCACCGAGCCCGCGCTCATCAAGCCCACCGCACTTCCCACGCCCAAACTCAGCTTATCCATGCCGGTTTTCGGCAACATCACCGATCCCGACTCACTCACCCGCCAACCCAATACTTTCGCCATGGACACAAACACCCTGCTCTCGATCGGCTTCTTTGCCTCGCTGCAAATCGCCATGTATCTCATCTGCCTGGCTAAAATCCGCCAGGTCGGACGCGCCGACCTCCCCCCGCTCGTGAAGCTCCGTCTGATGGAGAACGAAGAGAACCTCTTCGATGGCGGCCTCTACGTCGGCATCGGCGGCACCGCGACCGCGCTCGTGCTTCAGGTGCTCGGCGTCATCGACCCCAACCTGCTCGCCGCCTATTCCTCCAACCTGTTCGGCATCAGCTGCGTCGCTCTCGTGAAGATCCGCCACGTGCGCCCCTTCAAAAATAAGCTCATCCTTGCAGGACAGGCCGCCATCACCGAGGCCGGCCTTACCCCGAAGTCGCCATGAACAAAACCCTGCTGCTCATCCTCTGCGACTTCCTCCTGCTCACCCTGCTCGCGCTGACCGACTGGACGCATGTCGATACCGCGCGCCCGGATACTCCGCCCGCGACCAACGCCTCCACGCCCTCCGCCGACGCAGCCACGCCTGACCAGGATCTGGTCGCCCTCATGCAACTCGCGCTGACCGACGAACAGACCCGTCGCGACGAGCTCACCCAAAAACTCGACAACACCACGCAGTCGCTCGCCGAACGCGAGGCCGAGGCGAAACGTCAGGCCGAGGAACTCACCAAGCTCGATTCCACGCTCGCACAAACCAAGCAGGCCGCCGTTCAACTCCGCCAACAACTCGTCTCCAGCCAGACCGACGCCACCCAAACCAAGGAACAAGCCGCCGAGCTCGCTCGTAAACTCGCCGAACGCGAAGCCGAAGCCAAACGTCAGGCCGACGCCCTGGCCAAACTCGAGAAAGACCAGGCGGAAGCGAATAAGAAAATCGAAGACCTCAACGTCAGCGTGCGCGTCGCCGAGCAGGAAAAAACCATGCTTCGTGAGGCTACCGTGGCCCTCAAGGAACAAGTCGCCGCCGAGCGCAAGGAACGCCTGGAGGTCCAGGCCACCAACGTGCAACTCGCCCAAGGCGTCGGCCAACTCGCCGACCAATCCGCCGAGCTCACCAAGGAGATCCGCGACAATCGACCGATCAACGCCAACACCCTCTTCAACACCTACGTCAACAACCGCCTCACCGCCACCTTCCAGGCCAAGCGCGACTCCTTCCTCGGGGCCATCACCCGCGACCGCACCGCCTACTCCGTGCTGGCGACCGACGGCAAGGAAACCTACGCCATCATGCACGTGGAAGAAACTCCCTTCAGCCTCGCCGAAACCGGTGCCGACTGGGCCAGTTTTTCCATCAATCTAGCCAAGGACAACCGCGCGATTGCCATCCCTCGAATCGATTTCCTGAAGGCCGATCCACGCGCAATCGGTCTGCCCATGTCAGCCGAACTGGCCAAACAACTCGGCGTCACCGTCTATAATACCGCACTCGATCCCTACCGCTTTCCGGAGGCCGTGCTCATCGGTAAAGACGGACGCGGTTATGGTGAAGTCCCCTTCAAACTGGACGCGCGCAATCCCGGCTACGTGCGCATGGACACCCGTTTCATTCGTCGCGTCTTTGGCGATTTTAACCCCTCCCGCGGCGACCTCGTGTTGAGCAAGACTGGCGAGCTGCTCGGCATCATGGTCAACGGTGACTACTGTATCGTCATCGGCGCCTTCGCCCGCGACGCATCTCTGCCCGCCGGACCAGACCTACTGGCCACGCCCACCGGACCGGTGCTCGACCAACAGATCGACCGCCGGTCACGCCTGCCGACACCCATCCGGCTGCAGTGAACCAAAGCATTTCTAATAAAACCGTAGCGGTTTCTCCCACTGCAGTAGCGCAGGCATCCTGCCTGCATTTTTTATTAGGAACAGGCAGGATGCCTGCGCTACTTTTTCGGCTAAAGTGCTATTTAAAATACGCTAAATCGACTTTGCCTAAAAAGCCTGCCGATCACCGAAGCTGCATGAACGGCACGGTGCGATCCTTCACCCGGTCCAGTTCCTCCGCCAACTGCTTGGCCTGGGCCGCCGCGATCTCGTAGTTCTCGATGTGATACGGCAGCTCGAGACGCGGCGGATTACGGCGCCCCTCGCGGACCACCCGCTCCAGAATTTCACCGATCATCACCAAACGCCGACGGTAGGATTGATTCAAAGAGACGTTAAACCGCTCCACATCATCCACCGTGTTGAACGAACTGAGCGTTGCCCGACTCAGCTTCTTCTCCAAGTCGTTTTGCTGGCTCACCACTTCCCGCAAGCGTTCGTCGTCGGCAAAGCCAGTCGGCACGCCCTTGTTGGGTTGAGTCACCAGCAAGTCCGCCAGATCCCAAGCCTCGCGCACGAGGTGCTCGACCTCGACCACTTTGCGCGACTGGGCCAGATAGATCGCCGGCATTTGTTCCTGCCAGTCCATGCCCGATTGCAGCCGCAGCGCAAAACGGCGCGGTTTGTCATAACGGGTGTTTTTAGTCGTCCAAGCCGTCCGCCCCGTCGGGTCACTGCCCGGCTGCATCCACGCCAGATAGGTGGAGATGCCGACAACTTCGCCCTTCTTGTTCAAGACCGGTCCGCCGCTGTTGCCCGGCACGATTTCGGCAGAAACCTCTAAAGTGCCGGCCGCCACGCCCAGCACTTTGCCACGACTGAGCGTGGTCACCCCCGCGCCCTGGCTGTTGCCATAAACCGCAATCGCATCCTCGAGCCGGGCCGGATCGCCAATCAACAAACCCGAAGTTGCGCTCACCCGCAGTCGGGCCAGATCGGCATCGGGAATCACTTCAACCGCTTCGGCGACATACTCACGTCCTGCCGAAGACGTGATCTTGATTTTATCCAACGGCGTGCCCGCGATCACGTGCTGATTGGTGTAGGCAAAAACCCGTCCGTTGTCTTGAGCCAGAAAGCCCGAGCCGCGGCCATCGGGCGTGCTAAAAAGCAGGACCGCCGCCTCAACCGGCGGGACCTCGAGCAGCTTGGGTTTCCACTTGGAGACATACTCACGATCACTGTCGATCAACCGCTCCAACGGGAGGGTGAACACCTGCCCGTCCGAGCGTTTAACCACGACAGCGTCGGCGCGTTTTTCCAAAACTTCCGCCTCCAAAGTTCTTCCCTGCGTATCGGTCCAAACACGTGCCTCGACGCGAATCACCAAGGTCAACATCAGACTCACGGCCAAGCCCGCCTTGACGGGTAAAAAGTAACGGGGAAGCAAACCCATGAAAGCGAATTAGGAGCCGGTGGCCTGAAAGTATCAAGGCGCAAGCAAGGGACAAAAAAGCTCAATCCTTGCCCCCCGCCTTCGTGTCGCTAACTAACAGGTGCCAAAGCCGTATTTTCACCGGAAGACACATGTTAATTTCCAAACGCCATCGCTTCATTTTTATCCACATTTATAAAAATGCAGGGACCAGCATCACCATGGCGCTTAAGCCATTCGTCCTGCACAAATGGCAGTGGTGGATCAACTGGGAGTTTAAAAAACGGAAGTTCCCCCTGTGGTTTGACCCCCAGCCCTTCGCAGCTCACGTGAAGGCCTCCGAGATCATCCAAACCCGCGGCCAAACAGCATTCGATTCCTTTTTCTCTTTCGCCATCATCAGAAACCCTTGGGACTGGCAGGTCTCATACTACAATTTTGTCCTGAAAGACCCCAAGCACTACGAATATGAGTCGATCAGTGGATTCGAAAACTTTGGCTCCTACATCCGCTGGCGATGCAAAAATCCGGTGCTGCTCCAGAAAGACTTTATCTATTCAGGAGATGGTAAGCTGCTCGTGAGCTTTGTCGGCAGATACGAAAATCTGGATACTGATTTCGCCGAGATTTGCCGACGCATCGGAATTTCGTGTGCATTGCCCAAGCTCAACGTCTCCAACACCAAACCCTACCGGCAGTATTACACTGACGAGGCCCGCGAGTTGGTCCGCACGGCCTTTGCCGCTGACATCGATTTATTTGGCTACGAATTCTGAGAACAACACCCCGCCCAATTTAAGTCATAAGTATTCGCTCGTTGGTTAACCCCCGATCCGCCCCACCATGAAAATCACCTACTACGGCCATTCCTGTTTTTTCATCGAGACCGACTCCGCCCGTATCATCATTGACCCGTTCCTGACCGGCAATCCGCTCGCGACGATGACCGCAGCCGAAGTGAAATGCGACTACGTGCTGATCACCCACGGCCATGAGGACCACACCTGTGACGCTCTGGAAATCGCGAAGGCCAACAACGCCACCATCATCGCCAACTACGAGATCGCCGAATACTTCGGCGCGCAGGGAGTCACCACCCACGGCATGAATCCCGGCGGCGGCTTCAACTTCCCCTTCGGGCGGGTCAAGCTGACCATCGCCCACCACTCGTCCTCGATCAACGCCGGGCTCAACCCGGTCTACATGGGCGAGGCCTGTGGCATCATTCTGGAAGCCGACGGCAAACGCATCTACCACGCCGGCGACACCGCGCTCTTTCTCGACATGCAATTGATCGGACGCGGTGGTCTGGATCTGGCGATCGTGCCGATCGGCGACAACTTCACGATGGGCCCCGATGATGCCATCGAGGCGCTCGACCTGCTCAAACCACGCCTCGCCGTGCCGGTGCACTACAATACCTGGCCGCCCATCGCACAAGACCCGCACGCCTTCGCCAACGCCGCCGCAGAACACGGCCACAACGTGTGCGCGATGACTCCCGGGGACACTGTGACGCTCTGAGCAAAATGCGTATCCGCCGCTGAAATACTTACCCCCGATGAAATTTCTGCCAGCCGGGAAATGGGCACTCCTACGCTTGTCCGTTTTGTTCGGAGCACTCCTGTGGGTCAGCCTTCAGTTTCATGTTTACGGCTTGGTTCATCTACTGCGTTACAGTCCTCAAAGTGGTGACATCGTATTCCAGTCGCTGCCAAAAGGGCCGCTCGTAGATGCCATCGAAAGCATCACCGGTTCGCCTTACTCACACTGCGGGGTCGTGATGAAAAACCCACAGGGAAAGTGGGTCGTATATGAAGCCATCGGGGTGGTCCGTGAAACACCCCTGTATCTGTGGGTCGTGCGCGGACGCGGCGCGCATCTCAATGTATGGCGATGGAAGGATATTGATAAACAAGACACCCGTTTGTTGGCCTCCTCACTGGGTAACTACGCCGGCAAACCCTACGATTTTCGTTACGCGCCGGGAGACGACGAAATCTACTGCTCGGAACTGGCTTTCAAAGCTTACCGCGACGCCTATGGCATCGAAATCGGCACTTGGGAAAAGCTGGGCAACCTCAACTGGAAACCCTCCGAGGTTTTTATACGTGAAATGGAGGGCGGACTTCTTCCGCTAGACCGGCCGATGATCTCTCCGATCGGACTGACTCGGAGCCCTCTGCTGGATAAGGTCTACTGAAGTTCCCCGCACGCCCGCTCGCTTGACTTTGGAGGGCTGGATTCATCGGCTCGGCAACCGCCTCATGTCCAACTCCGCCGCCCCCGCCCCAACCAATCCCGAATCATCACCTTTGTCTGCCGCCGAGCGACGGGCCAATCTCTGGAAGGCGCTGGGGCCCGGCATCCTCGTTTCCTGCGCGGCGGTGGGTGGATCGCATCTGGTCTGGTCAACCCGGGCAGGCGCGGACTTTGGCTGGAAGCTGCTTGGCCTCATCCTGCTGGCGAATTTGTTTAAGTTTCCGTTTTTCCTCTACGGACAGCGTTACACGGCGGCGACCGGCGAGAGTCTGCTGGCAGGTTACCTCCGCCAAGGCCGGGGCTATGTTTGGATTTTTCTGCTGATCAACATTCTGACCGGCATGATCAACATCGCCGGCGTGGGTATGCTCAGCGGTGCGCTGTTGGCGGGTTACGGCATCACTGCGTTGACCGTCGCCCAACTCACGGTGGGCCTGATCGGAGTGTGCGCCGCACTGTTGTTGCTCGGCCACTACAAGCTGCTCGATGGCATGGCCAAGGTGGTGATCATCGCGCTCGCGGTGAGCACATTGCTGGCGGTTGCCCTGGCAGTGCCCAACCACACGGTGCCGCCGGTCGACTTCGTCGCCCCGAGCCCATGGACGTGGGCGGCGTTTCCGTTTTTGATCAGCCTGCTGGGCTGGATGCCGGCGCCGGTGGATTTGTCGGCCTGGTCTTCGTTGTGGATGTTCAGCCGTCGCGACCAAACCGGTCACATGGCCACCGTGAAGGAGACGTCGATCGACTTTTATCTCGGTTATGTGGCGGCGGTGGTATTGGCGGTTCTCTTCGTCGCCTTGGGCGCACTCGTCATGTATGGCACCGGGCAGGTTTTCGCGGAGGGTGGCATCGGGTTTTCGAATCAACTGGTGGCGCTCTACACCGCCACGATCGGCGACTGGTCGCGCCCTTTGATTTTATCGGCGGCCTTCATCACGATGTTCAGCACTACCTTGACCTGCGTGGATGGTTACCCGCGTTCACTGGCCGCGTGTTGTGTGCTGCTCAAGTTCACACCCGAGCAACGCTTCAATTCGATCCACCGCATCTGGATGGTCGTTTCAGCCGTGGTCGCCTCGGCGGTGGTTCTACTATGCGTGCAAAATCTGTTGCAGCTGCTGACTTTTGCCGCGGTCGTTTCGTTCCTGACATCGCCGATCTTGGCGTGGATCAACTTTAAGGTGATGCGAGGTGACAACGTGCCCGCCCAGCAGCGTCCGGGACTCGCGCTGAGTGCGCTGAGTTGGGCCGGGCTGGCCTTTTTCACCCTAATGACCGTCGGCTATGTCTACGTGCTGATGAAGTGATGTAAGGAGCGTGGACAGGGATGTCCACGCCCCCCCCAATCACTCCGTCTCATTGAAGCAGCAAAGCGCATGGACGTTGAGTCCGGCCGCGCGAAGTTTGTCGGACCCGCCCAGCTCGGGCAGATCGATCACCGCCGAGACGCCGACCACCTCGGCTTCAAGAGAACGGAAGAGCTGGGTCGCGGCCAAGAGCGTGCCGCCCGTGGCGATCAGGTCGTCGATGATCAGGACACGATCGCCGGGTTTGGCGGCGTCGGTGTGAATCTCAATGGTGGCCGATCCGTATTCGAGCGCGTAGTCGGCGGACAGCGTGGTGTGGGGCAGCTTTCCTTTTTTTCGAACCAGCGCGAAAGGCTTGTGCTGCTGGTAGGCGAGCGCGCCGCCGATGATGAAACCGCGTGCGTCGACACCAGCGATCACATCGATACCGAGGCGGGTGCAATCCAGCGAAAAGGATTCCACCATCACCCGAAATGCGTCGGGATCGGAAAACAATGTGGTGACGTCGCGGAAGTTGACGCCGGCGATGGGCCAGTCGCGCACGGTGCGCACACGGGATTTAAGGAAAGTGCTGAGATCGAAATTGGTCATGGCGATGGGTGGTTTGAATGAATGAAAAATCAGCTGAAGCGTGCAGTCCGGCGGCGGGTTTCAGAACGAGTGTTAAGCGGCGCGAGCAGTTCCGTGTGTTCGCGAGCTTCGGTGCCGTCGAGGTGCACCAAGCCGGGCGCAAAGGGTGGCGTGTCGCCGACTTCATCGGACCAGCGGGCCCATTCGTAGCCGACCACCGTCGGATCAATGGACGCCGCGCCAACCGTGCGGCGCAGGGCGGCAAGACGGCGCTCGAGCCGCGTAGGACCGGCGCGCAAGGACGTCGGCGCGAGTCGGGTCAGGCCCTCGTTCAACCCGACGCCAATCCAGAGTCGGGGATGGTCGGGTGCATTGACGGTTGCGCCGGCCGGCAGCGTAAGCACGTCGACCAAGGAGCGACCACACTCGGCCAGCACGGCTGCGGGAGGCAAAGAGGTGAAGCGTTCGCCAAAGATCAGATGCTCGGGGTCATGCTGACGCAGGGCACCGATGGTGGTTTGAAAGTAGCGACGGGCAAACTCGCGGGTGAAGCGCAGGTCGTCGGCACGATAGACCGCATGGTTGACCGGTTGCTCGGCGTGGGTGAGTTGGCGGATGGTTTCGCGATGCGGAATGGCCAGCCCCCAACTACGGCCCAGCGCGGCGAGATCGCCGGCATGTTGCGCGAGAACAAATTCCCAAGCGGCATGGTGGGCGGTGTGGACCGGCTCCAGGCTGAGACAGATCTGCAGGAGTCCGAGTCCACCGGCGGAGGCGGGCGCGTTCCAGACGAGATCGGCATCGGTGTGCAGACCAACCAATTCGGTGTTCCCGCGCCAAGCAGAGGCGGCCAACTTTGCGCGGACATTGCAAAATGCCGGCCAAGACGGATCGAACACATCCGGCAACAGCAGTCCGTGAGCTCGGATGACCGGCCCGCCGGCGTGAAGAAAATCGACCAGACCGATACGATGCAGCCCGAGTCCGGCGAGATCGTTGTCGGAATGAACCCCGAGTGTATTGAACCCCCAACCAAGCAGACGGCGGCTGGTCTCGCGGGCAAAGGCCTGGGGCTCACCGTCAGCGGGAGGCGCAAAGTTGACCTCTGTGCCGCGCCGAACACCCGAACCGTGGCGGTTAACCGAACCGACCGCCCGCAAAAACACGGGCCGATCATGTGGATCAAGAAACCACCAGCGGCCGTTGCCGGCACGGCCGACGCGGAAAAAACCGGATGTTCCACGCAGCGTATCGGCGGAGAAATCGTTTGGGTTAAATTGGCCGGATTCGCGCGTTGGCGCCATGAAGCCGAAAGGCTGGTGCGCGGAGGCCAAATTGAAAAGGGGGAAGTGCCGCCAATATCGACGTTTGTCGCGGCACGCTCAGGCGCGGTCAGGGCGTTTGATTTCGAAAAGCTCGCCGAGGCGACTGTAGCTCTCTCCCCCGAGACGGGCAACCGGATCGAGCTTCACCGGATCAATGTGGCCGGCTGCATTGAGGACATCGTCGCGCACATGCGCGCACTGGATCTGACCGATGATGATGTTGGCCGCCATGGGTCCCTCGCCCACCATCACGCGGGAGTGAAGTGTGCACTCAAAAGCGACCGGCGCATCGGCCACCCGCGGCGGGCGCACCCGGCTGGAAGGCGCGGAAGCGATATCAAAGGCATCAAACTCGCTCTCGCCGTAAGGCAACAGGGCGGCGCAGGCATTCATCTTTTCCGCCAGCGCACCGGAAACGATGTGCACGACAAACTCCGGCACGGCCTCGATATTGCGCACGGTATCCTTGGGCACGCCCTTCCGGTTGTTGACCGGCACAAACATCAGCGTGGGCGGGTTGGAGGTCACCCCGTTAAAAAACGAAAACGGAGCGAGGTTGGTGCGCCCGTCCGCGGAAATGGTCGAAACCCAGGCGATGGGACGCGGGATGATCGCGCTGACCATCCAGGCGTAGGCGTGTTTGGGTTCCAGTGAGGAAAAATCGATCAGCATGGCCTCTAAGTTACACCGGCAGGGTCGTCATGCCAGCTTACGATAACCCAAAGCCAAGGGTTTCGGCCGGGCTCATAGTTCTCATTTGCCGTTCGAATGGTGCGGCCACAGTTTGTCCGGTTTATGTCCACCCCCGCCGGCACAATCACCGAAAGCCCCTGGCACGCCGCCCTCCGCGGCGCCCGCGCGAATCTCGCGCCGGGGCTGGTGCTGCAGGCCTTCGCGATCACCGTGGTGTTGGCTTATTACTTCCATGATGGAAGCCGCGTCTGGTTTGAACGGGTTGCGACGATGCGTGAAGACGTCGGTGTCCTGTTCCCGATGGCGACCACCGCGGTTTTCGGAGCGATCATCCCCACGGTTTACCAATGGATTCTGCCGGCAACCCGAAGCAGCCAATCGTGGGCAAAAGCAGCGGCGCTCGTGGTTTTCTGGGCTTATAAAGGCGCGGAGGTAGACCTGTTGTATCGAGTGCTCGCGGATCTGGTCGGCAGCGATAACGGGGTGGGCACCATCATCATCAAGTCGTCCCTCGATCAGTTCATTTATTGCCCGCTCTGGGCAGTCCCGAGTTGCTGGGCCATGTATGCATGGATCGCCGCAGACCTGAGCGTTGCCACCGTGTGGAACGACCTGCGCACGCCGGGTTGGTATAAACGCAGTGTGCTGCCGGTGCTCATTTCGAATTTGGGCGTTTGGTTACCCGCGGTGGCCTTGATCTATGCACTGCCAACCGCGCTTCAATTGCCCATGCAAAACCTGGTCCTGTGTTTTTTCACCCTGATGATCACCACCGTGACCAGTCGGTCCAAAATCATCGCCCAGAGTCAGGCCTGAGTATTAACCCCGACAGGGTCGGCCCCACAGGGCGCGTGTTTCACCAGTGCTCTGAAGCATGCGGGTTAAAACGTCCTGCCTCGAGAAACGCGCGCACCTGTTCGATGACGGCCCCGCGCCACATCAACCAGGTATGTGAAGCCGGCACGGTAGCGTGATCGGTTTCTCCCGCCAAATGGGTGCGCTCAACCGACACCTTACCATCGTCATCGCCCGGAATGATGGATGAAAAAATCGGGTTCCACGACCGGTCGCCGGCAATCACCCCCAGCTCCACTTCCGCCGGCCAGATTCCCAAGCTCTGCGGTGCACTTTCCAGTGAGGTTCCCAAGCGCACACCAGACGGTCCGTTGATCCAGCGAAACAATTTCCAATCACCCAATCGGTCCACGATCTCACTGCCTTGATTTGGCGGCCCGAGCATGACCACCCGACCCAACGCCGATGGCACACCGTGGTCATGCAAATACTGCCGCAATACGATGCCGCCCATCGAATGCGTCACCACATGAATGCGCCGTCCATCCGACCCGGCGAAAACCGGACCAAGTGTCGAATCCGCCAACGCCTCCAGTTCGCCACGGGTGGAGGAATAGCCGAGATTACGGACCTCGTAACCGTCACGTTCCAATGCGGCAGCCAGACGACGCATCGAAAGCGGACTGCGTCCCAAACCATGCAGCAAAACCACGATGTCACCCGCCGCCGAAACCGGGAGCGTGCCAATCAACCACAACGAGATCCATGCCTTCCATCGCTTCACGGGTTTTGCCCTTTCAGAGCCTCCAGCACGATCGATGGCGTGAGCAACTCGGGCAACGCCTCTGGCGATGATCCATCCGGTCGATAAATCAGATTAAACGGAACCGCACTGCGTCCCCATTTGGCCAGCTCGGCGGTGATCAGCGGATCGGCCGAGGTCCAGTCTGCCTTGAGCGCGACAACCCCGTGGTCACGGAAATAGCGGCGCACTTCCTCGGACCCAAAGACAACCTGCTTGTTGGCCTGACAGGTCGCGCACCAGCGCGCCGTAAAATCAACATACACCGGTTTTCCTTCAGCCTGCAGTTGCTCGGCGCGGCCCGGCTCCCAGTGCTCCCAAACAATCGCATCGGATGACGGTTGAACCGGCCACCCCAAAGCCACTCCCGCCATCAGCAACACCAGACCGCCCACCGTGCCAAAACGCCGCCGGCCGGAGGAGGCCACCGGGGTGGCATAGCGACCATACAGCCACACTGCCAACGCCACCACCGTAAGACCAAAGAATACCTTCAACAAATCCTGATCGCCCGTCTGCCCGGCGAGCACCCACAACAGGTATCCAACCGTCGCATACAACGGAAACGCCATCACCTGCTTAAAGGTCTCCATCCACGCGCCCGGTCGCGGCAGCAGCTTCACCGCCTGCGGGAAAAGCGACAGCAACAAATAGGGCAGCGCGAGGCCCACCGCTATCGCGGTGAAGACCACAAACCCCTGCCCGGTCGGCAACGCCAGGGCCGCTCCCAATGCAGGGGCCAAAAACGGTGCGCTGCACGGCGTGGCCACCACTGTGGCCAACACTCCCGTAAAAAACGATCCGGTGAGCCCGTCCTTGCGCTGCAAGCCACTGCCAACTCCGATCGCACTCAGTCCAAATTCAAACACGCCGCTCATGGAGAGCGCAAAGACCAGCATCAGCACCGCCAGCGAAAATACAAAACCCGGCGACTGCAGCTGGAAGCCCCAGCCGAGCTCGGCTCCACCGGCGCGTAACACGGCCAGTCCCGCGGCCAGCATCCAAAACGAAACCAGCACACCGCCGGCGAATGCCAATCCGTGCAACGTCACCTTGCGCCGGTCGCTGCCCGCCTGCTTCACAAAGCCGAGGATCTTTATCCCCAACACCGGAAACACACACGGCATCAGGTTCAAAATCAACCCGCCGACCAGCGCCAGCCCCAGCGTCCCCAGAAGGCCTGTGGCCACCTTCGTCGTCGTGCCCGCGTCGGCCCGGGTCACGCTGAACCGCGGCCCATCAGCAATAATATCAACCCCTTCATTAAGTAACCATCCGGTCCGGTTTTCGCCCGCTCCAAAAGCAAACACACCGCGCAGGCGCGTGTCCTGCGGGTCCGCCGCAGGCGAAATCTTCAAGTGCAGAACCACACCGCCCGTGGCCCCATCAAGCGTTTCCTGCCCGGCATCGTAGGCGATGAAATTGTTCTCCGTAAAAAAATGCGGCGCGACCGGTTTAGCTCCCTTGATCCAAAGCACCACCCGGTCGCTTTCATCTCCGACCATCCGCGCCACCTGCACCGTTACGCCTGCCGGCGGAGCCTGCGGTCGGGCAATGCCAGCAAATTCTCCGGCTTGCGCGGAGGGCTTTGGGTCGGCGGCACTGACCGCGAGTTCCAGCGACACCGGCGCATTGCCCGGCTTGCACTGATTGGGATCACACATCAACCAATCCGCCGTGGCCTTTAGGGTCACCTTGGAGCCCGACTCCATATCCGCTGGAGGAGTAATCTTCACCGGCAGCAGCGTCACCCCGTCATAACCCTGTCCGGTAACCACGCCACGGTAGTCATGAATGACAACCGGCACCGGCCACTCGATTTCACCCGCCGACCAGCCCTCCGGCAGATCCCATTTCAAAGACGTCGCGTAACCCGTGCCCGCATTAATCCAATAAGTGTGCCACGTCGATTCGTGTTCAATGCGCAGGGCAACTTCAAACGGCTGCCCCGGCTGCACGGAAAGGACCGGGGCCACCAAGGAAACCTTTACTTGCGCGGTTGCCGCCGGCGCGAAGACGGCCAGACCCACAACCCACATCATCCGGCGGAAAATGCTCATAAAGAGACAGAGATGAACCATGCCGACACGAACCGCAACCTCGACGCGATATTCCACCCTGCGTGACAAATTGCCATTATCACCACCCTCGCACTCGACACCTTCGGCCACCTGCCCCACTAACGATGACCATGGGGAAAAAGAACCGCCCACAACTCTCCAAAAAGGAATACGAAAGCCGCATACCCGCCCTGCGCGAAGAACTCGTGCAGCTGCAGGTGGCCCTCAAGGAGGCTCCCTTTAAAGTCCTGCTCATCGTCGCCGGACTCGAAGGCACCGGCCGCGGCGACCTCATCAACAGCCTCAGCTCCTGGCTCGACCCCCGCGGCGTCGAAACCTTTTCCTACCACGAGCCCACCGACGAAGAGCGCGCCCGCCCCTTTATGTGGCGCTTCTGGCGCTGCCTGCCCGAGATGGGTCGCATCGGCATCTATGCCGGCTCCTGGTATACCGAAACCCTTCGCGCCGAGGCCCGCAGCCGCAAGGCACTGGCTAACCTCGGCGGCGAACTCGCCCGAATCCAGCACTTCGAAAAGCTCTTGGTCGATAACGACACCCTTGTCATAAAGATCTGGATACACATGGACAAGGATGCGCACGGCCAGCGGCTTAAGCTGCTAGCGTCCGACTCACGCACCGCCTGGCGTGTCACTGAAGAAGACAAGCGCCACCACCGTATCTACGACCGCCTGGACCGCACCGCTGCCCACATCCGAGAGATGACCAACCAGCCTGGCGCCACCTGGCACGTGGTCGACGGCAACGACGAACGCGCCCGCAATCTGATCGTCGCCGACTTATTGCGTCAGGGCTTCACCAAGCATCAGGAACGCCTCGCCGCGTTGACAAAAAGACGCAAACCCGCCCGTCCGCCCGCGCCGGTGCGCTCACTCAATGCCGCCGGTCGACGCCAGTTGCAGGAACTCCCGCTCCACCACGAACTCTCCTCTAAATCCTACGAGGAAAAACGCGACAAATGGCTCGGACGCCTCAATCAGGCCGTGCGTGCGGCCAGCGCCGCCAACCGGGCTATCTCCTTTGTTTTTGAAGGCTGGGACGCCGCCGGCAAGGGCGGTGCCATCCGCCGCCTGACCAGCGCGATCGACGCCCGCAACTTTCGCGTCATCCCGGTGGCCAAACCCACCGACGAAGAAAAGGGCTACCACTACCTCTGGCGCTTCTGGAGACACGTTCCGCTCGACGGACTCGTGGCGATCTATGACCGCTCCTGGTATGGCCGCGTGCTGGTCGAACGTCTCGAGGGGTTTTGCCGGCCCGATGAATGGAAACGCGCCTTCAACGAGATCAACGATTTCGAACAGGAGCTCACCGACCACGGCAACATCGTCATCAAATTCTGGATGCACATCTCCGCCGAGGAGCAGCTGCGCCGTTTCAAATCCCGCGAGGAAACCGCCTACAAGCAACACAAGATCAACGATGAGGACTGGCGCAACCGGGCCAAGTGGGATGGCTACGAAGTCGCCGTCGGAGACATGATCGCCCTCACCAATAAACCAGGCGCACCCTGGCACCTGATCGCCGCCGACAACAAACGCTACGCCCGGCTGCAAATTCTCAAAACCGCCTGCAAGGAAATCGAAAAGGCTCTGCGGCATCCGCCAGTTCAAAAAAAGTAAGCGTCCATGTCAGACAACGCCCCGTTTATTTTTATCTGCGGCTCCGACGACTTCCTCGTCAACCGGCTCGGCCAGACCCGTTTCGCGGACCTGGCCAAGGACATCGAGGACGAATTTTCGCGCGAGACCATCAGCGGATTCGCCAACAACATCGGCGAGGTTGAGTCGGCCCTCAATCGCTTCCGCGAGAGCGTGCAGACCGTCTCCATGTTCGGCGGCAAACGCGCGATCTGGTTCAAAGACGTCAACTTCTTGGCCGACTCCGTGACCGGTCGCGCCGAGGGCACGCTTAAACTCGTCGATGATTTTAAAGAGCTACTTGAGTCCATCAACCCCGCCGAAGTCGCCGTGCTCATCACCGCCGCACCGGTCGACCGCCGCCGCGCCTTCCCGAAGTGGTGTGAAAAGACCGCCGACTTCGCCTTGGTCGGCGGTGGCGATGACAAGTCCGGCGAAGGCCTGGCCGGCGTCCTGCTCGGCGAGGCGCGCGAACTCGGGGTCGGCTTTGGACCGGGCGCCGCCGAACTACTATTGGCGAAGATCGGGGCCAACCCCCGGCTGCTGATCGAAGAAGTGCGCAAGCTCGCGACCTATGTTGGCGAAGGCACAGCCGAGGCGCCGCCGGTCATTGAGGAGGCCCATGTGGCCGAGCTTTCGCCGAACGCCGCCGAGGGTGATTTTTTCGAGGCCGCCGAGGCGTTCTTTTCAGGCAATCTCACCTGGACCCTCGCCGCCTTGCACCGGCATTTTTTCGCTGGCGGCGACGCGCGACCGATCATCTCAGCGCTGCAAAACCGCAACCGCATCCTCGTGCAAGTCCGGGCGCTCTCCGATGCCGGGGCGGTTCGGGTGGGCAATCGCGGTCTCGACGGACTACCCGCCGCGCAGACCAAGTTTGGCCAACACTTCACCGGCGCGACCGAGAAGAGCGCCTACAATCTTTTCACTCAAAACGCTTGGTATGTTGGCAAGCTCGCCGGCTCATCGCGCCTACCAAGCCTGCGACGGCTCATCGACAATCAGCAGGAGTTCATTTCCGCGTTCGAAGAAATCATCAGGCGTCCGCACGATCAGGAAGAAGTCCTGCGTGAGATGACCGTGCGCTGCCTGGCGGCCTGACGCGGGCCGGCTTACAAATGTCCCTCTAGTAGCTTTTCAGTGTCGGCCACCAGCAGTCCGATGGCGTCGGGATCCAACTCCAGCCGCACCATTTTGCGCAGGGACTCCCATTGCGGGAGGACAAAGCCGCGGACCGCCTTGGGACCATCAGGCAAGGACAGATTTCCCTCGGATACGATAGCAACCCTGACCTGTTGAATCTGCACTTGGTAGTTGGCCAGAAAATCGGACAACCCCCGCAGGGCCTGCCCGACGGGGAGTGAGCGCAACCAATTGACGTTGGTCTCGCAGGACAACGCGAGTTGACGTCTCATCGTTCCCGGATCGGGGGCCACTGCTCCGCGTTGAACATCCGCCAGATGGTTAAAAAAGGTGACCTCGGCATCAACCGCCGCACCAACCTTGGCCGCACGCGAATACAGGTCGCTCAGCGTCGGGTCGGATTCCGTTATCATTTCGGCCGGCAACTTGGACAACGAGGCACGCAAATTGTGAAGAAACTCGGTGAACCGCTGGACACGCATGCCAAAACGCCGGCCATAACGCTCCCAGTCCTCCGGATAGCGGTGGGTGGCCAGTCCACGCACGTAGCCCAAATGCCGCGTCCGCAAATGCGTTTCCAACTCATCCTCCACCCACGCATGTAACATGGGTCGCAGGCGCTCGATTTTCTCAAGACCGGTGGTCAATGCGGCCAGACTCTCACCCGCACTGCTCAACTGATTATTGAAGGTCGAACGGACTGTTTTCGAATGAAGAAATAAAAACGGCGGACGGGTCTTCTGTAGTGTTTCCGCCTCGCTCTCCACCTCGGACAATGAGGCGTTGATCCGCTGATGACTCAGCTCCAAAGCCACGTCTCGACGAAGGAGTTCACGCAACGCCTTCGGCAAGCCAAAGGGAGACTCAGTCAGAGAACTAGGCGTGGTAGTTGACACGGCCTTGATGGAATGGCGGCCGCATAAAATTTCGCAACTTTTTATCAAATGCCGCCCCGAACTGGGGTCTGGAGCGGCGTTGTTGACTCAAAAACGCACTTTAACCGTCGCTTCTACCCGGAAGGGTAGAGATTGCGAAATGATCGCACCACCACTGTAGGCGTCGCCGTTATGGATCCAGTTCCGCTCATCGGTCACATTAAGAAACCCGATCGAGGCGGACCAGTCGTCGGCCTCGTAAAAGAGGGTCGCATCGATCTGGAACTGCGCCGGGATGGTGATCTGGGGATAGCCGGGCGTCGCGATGTTGACGTTCTGCTCGCTCTGCCAGGAACCGCTTAATCCGGCGCCAAAACCACAATCCAAACGGTAGCGAATTCCGCCGTTGAGCATCACCTCAGAGAAGCCCACCAGATCCCAGTCGCCGGGACCGGTGACAAAATTAACGGTGTCACCCTGCTGGTAGATGTCGGCGTTGTCGTAATGTCCGCGCTGGAACGTCGCGTTGCCAAACAGGCTCAACCCACTGACCGGTTGATAGGTCGCCTCCAGCTCCACGCCGCGCACCACGATGTCGGACGGAGAGGCGAAGTCGTCGCGGGAACGCTCCTGTTGAAACACCGCCAGGCCGGCGAAGAGTTTTCCGTCGAGCAAGTTGGCCTTCGCACCGAGCTCGGTCAGCACGCTGGGGCGGCGAAAGTCATCCCCGCTGACGGTCGGTTTCGTGAAATAGTAACCGCCGCCGACCGCACTGCCATTGGTGCCCTGAGTCTGCATGCGATTGTGTGTGATGTAGAGTGACAGCTCGTCGCGCGGCGTCCACGTCAGGCTGTAGGCTTGGGAAAATGCGCCGACCGCAACCCGGTCGTTGGCGGGAACGCCCACGAAATCATTGGTGCCACTGTAGTCTCCTAGGTAGAGGTCTTCACGCAAACCGGCTAGCAAGGTCAGACGTTCGGTTAACTTGATCTCGTGCTGCCAGAAAAAGGAAGGGACCAGCAGGTCTTCATCCAATTGCTCGAAGTAGGAGACCGGAGGCGTGATGATCGTGCTGGGATCAGTCACGTCGTAGCTGTCCAAGGCGTCCCCATAACTGTAGTCAGCGTAGGTCTTCCGGCTCTCAAAACGCAGGGCAAATCCGGCCAACACCGATTGGTCGAGATCGAATCCGGTGAAGTCGAACTTCAGCTCGCTGCGGTTTTCCACCACCGTGGCGGCAACGTCCTCTTGGTAACCAAAGGCGTTCGCCCGTTCGCGATCAACCCGTTCGACCAGCGTGCGGTTGACGAACAGCAGGTCGGGGGAAATCTCGCTGGTCACGGCCACCTGCGTGCGGGCAACCCAAGTATCGGAGGAATCACCGGTTTTGAAAAGCAGGGCATTCCGACCGATGGCGACAGGCGTCAATGTGGCGAGAAAGACCGGGTCCTGATTAAAGCTGTAGGGAGCAACCGCACCGGAGCGGTAGATGCCCTTGTCGATCAACTCCTGCGTGACACGATTCACGCCCAGGGTTTCGGGGGCATTTTGCCAGAAGATCTGGGCGTTGGCATCGACGCGCAACGTATCGGACGGACGCCAAGCCAGCGCGAAAAAGAAATCCTGACGGTCATCTTCCACTCCCTTGGATTTGTAGAACGTGTCGCCGCCTTTGTTTTCATAACTGATCCGGTAGGCTAGGGTTTCGGACAGCGGTGCGGTGTGGTCGATTTGGAACGAGCCATTGGCATAGGAGCTCTCCGAACCCGGCACCCAAGTGCCGGCCTTGACCGTGATCTCGGTATGCGCGGCATCAAAGTTCGGCTGCTTGGTGCGGTAGTTGACATAACCGCCCACCAGATAACCCGAACCAAAGACCGCCGAGGCCGGACCGCGGACGATATCGATGGCCTCGACGCTATTGAACGACGGCAGGTAACCGTAGTTATTGAAGCCGAGTCGCTGACCGTTGACGTAGGTCTCGGCGGTGTCGCCGCGAATGATCGGCGTGGTCAACAAACCATAGCTGGACGGCGCATAAACGCCGGGCGACTGCGCGGCAATTTCGGCGATGCTGTCGATGCCCTGCTCGCGGATCAGCGCCGGCGTGAGCGTGGTGGCCGCACGGGGAGTTTCCAATAAACTGCGCGTGTCGCCCATCACACCGGCCGTTGGGCTGGCCAGCGGATTAATCGAGTCGGCCACGGCGGTAACCTCGACGGGTGAAAGCACGAGCGGCTGTTCGCCGGAGGTATCGTCGGCCGCCCACAGGGCGACGGGAATCAGGCCGGAAACGGCCAGAAAAGTGAGGGAGCGAAGCGGTAGGTGATGCATGGTTGGGAGGAATCGCCCGTCCCGATCCAGTCCTGCCGGACGTGGAAATCATGCAAAGACACCCGAGATGGGCGCCAGTCTGGTTTCCTTCGTCGGCATTATCCGTTTCAGGTTCAAAGGGTCCAGTGGTCGAGCGCACCACAATCTCAGCCTTCCGCGGAAGGCACCCCTACAGGCAAGTGCACACCCAAGACGCGCCCACCGCTGATGCGCAAGCGAAGAATTTCACCCAAAAACAAGAGAGGCGCCCCCGAAATGGAGACGCCTCTCATGATTTACACCAAGCAAACCTATTTAAACTTGTGCCGTAACCAGCGGCATTAACTACACGGAGATAGACGCAGGTTTCGGCAAAGCATTCAAAAATTCTGAAAGATTTTTTATTTATCCGTGAAGCGCCGGGTCCAAGCCCCGCGAAGGGGCGGCGGTATCAGCAGGCAAAGGCGTGGAGGTCAGTGGATAACGATGGGTATTCCCCTCGTAATTGCGCACCACCACTTCGGTGTCGCTGATGCTTTCGATGTAATCCGGATTGATCGGCACCTTGCCGCCGCCACCCGGGGCATCGATGACGTATTGCGGCACCGCGTAGCCCGTGGTGTGCCCGCGCAAGGACTTGATGATCTCCATGCCTCGACGCACATCCACTTTGAAGTGCGAGCCGCCGGTGATCAGGTCCATCTGATAAAGATAATACGGCCGCACCCGCATGCGCAGCAGACGGTGCACGAGAGCCTGCATGGTCTCCTCATCGTCGTTAACGCCCTTGAGTAACACGCTCTGGTTACCCAACGGCACACCGGCATAACTCAACCGATCGCAAGCCGACTTCAGCTCGGCGGTGGCCTCCTTCGGGTGGTTCACGTGGATGCTCATCCAAATGGGCCCGTGTTTTTTCAAAATCTCGCACAAGGCCGGCGTGATGCGTTGCGGCAGGAAAACCGGGATGCGTGAACCGATGCGAATAAACTCCACGTGGGGAATCGCCCGCAGGCGCCCCAACAGGTGATCGAGCTTACGATCCGAGAGCAGCAACGGATCGCCACCGGAGAGCAGCACGTCACGCACTTCGGGATGGGCCTCGATGTAACGCAGTCCCTGCTCGTATTCCGGGTGGAAATTATAGTCTTGGGCGTTGGACACCAAGCGGCTGCGGGTGCAGTAGCGGCAATAGGCCGCGCAGCGATCAGTCACCAAAAACAGCACGCGATCCGGATAACGGTGGACCAGACCGGGGACCGGCGAATGTTCATCTTCCCCCAGCGAATCCAGCATCTCCTCGGCGTGGAGCACGGATTCACCCGAGCGCGGGATCATTTGCAGCCGGATGGGGCAAGTCGGGTCGTTACGATCGATCAGGTTGAAAAAATAAGGCGTAATCGCCAGCGCCAGCTTCTTGCTCGCGAAGATCACCCCGGCGCGTTCGTCGGCCGTGAGCGTCATAAAGCGCTCCAGATCTTCAAGTTTTGTGATGCGGTTCTTGAGCTGCCAGCCCCAGTCCTGCCAGTCGGAGGCCGGCACGTGTTGCCACAGACCCTGACCTTCAAACCAAGTGGAACGATCTTCGGAGTAAGCCATGAAAGTAAAACCGCACCGTAAACCCGCCCCCTCCCCTGTCAAACGCCCCAACCAAAACCCGCCTGCGACAACGACAAAGTAACCATTATGGTTACTTTGAACACTCAACTCACCTCGTATGAGAGGAGAAAATCGTTAGAAAAGAGTAACCATTATGGTTACTTTGTGCAGATTGGGCCTGATGGCGGGTTAAGTTTGGGCAAAGCAGGGGACAATTGGCCGCCTGTGTTGAAATACCACTTGGCAGGAGCGCCCTTGGCGCTTTTCGTTCAACTTTAATGTCCTCGCCTAAGTCAGCAGTCCTCGCCCTTGAAGATGGTTCCGTCTATCGCGGTCTCGCGTTTGGCGCCGATGCCACCATCGCCGGCGAATGCGTTTTCAACACCTCCATGACCGGCTATCAGGAGATCCTCAGCGATCCTTCCTACTTTGGCCAGATCGTGACCATGACCGCGCCCCAGATCGGCAACTACGGCATCACCGCCGAAGACAGCGAGTCCCTGCGTCCGATGGCTTCCGGTTTTGTCGTCCGTGAACTTTCCCCGATCGTCAGCAACTGGCGCTCCACCATTTCCCTCCACGACTACCTCGCGCAGAACGGCATCCCCGGCATCAGCGAAGTCGACACCCGTGCCATCACCAAGAAGCTCCGCGTCGACGGGGCCATGAAGTGCTGCCTCTCCACCCTCGGCCTCACCGATGCCGAAGCCGTGGCCCAGGCCAAGGGCTGGCGCGACATGGCTGGCAGTGACTACGTGCAGGACGTCACCTGCAAGGAGCCCTACATCTGGAGCGGCGAAGATCCCGCCAACTACAACGGCATCTACCAGCCCGTCGGCACCACCCTGGGCAACCTGCCCCCGATCGCCAAACGCTTCCGCGTCGCCGCCTTCGACTTCGGCGCCAAGCACACCATTTATCGCAAGCTCATCCGTCACGGTTTCGATGTGCAGGTCTTCCCCGCCACCGCCACCGCCGAACAGATCAAAGAGCATGCTCCCGACGGCGTGTTCCTCTCCAACGGCCCCGGCGATCCCTCCGCCCTCGCCTACGTGCACAAGACCGTCTCCGGCTTGATCAACGATTTCCCGATCTTCGGTATCTGCCTCGGTCACCAAATGCTCACCCACGCGATGGGCGGGAGCACCTTCAAGCTGAAATTCGGCCACCGTGGCGGCAACCAGCCGGTCAAGAATCTCGAGACCGGCAAGGTCTCCATCACCGCGCAAAACCACGGCTTCGCCACCGATCCCGCGTCCCTCGAAAAGGGCGGCGGCCTCGTCACCGAGATCAACCTCAACGACAACACCGTCGAAGGTCTCCGCCACAAGGAACTGCCCGTCTTCTCGGTGCAGTATCACCCCGAAGCGGCGCCCGGTCCGAACGACGCCGATCCGCTCTTCACCGATTTCTACAATCTGATCGTGAAGCGCAAAGCCGGCAAAATCTGAGGCCGTCCCAGCAAGTGGCACAGGCATTCCTGCCTGTGCAGTCTAGTTACCATCACAGACAGGAATGTCTGTGCCACACGCATGACCACCGAACCGCCTCCGATGCAGCCACCGATGCCCGCGATGTCGGTGCCTCCGCGCCGCCCGGACACGCTGTGGCCGACGCTCTGTCATGTGGGCGGACTTGCCGGCGGTATTTTCCCTTTCGGCAATATCATCCTGCCCATCATTATCTGGCAGGTGAAAAAGGACGAGCTGCCCGAGGTCATCCCGCACGCCAAGGAGGTGCTCAATTTTCAAATTACGGTCATGCTCGCACTGTTCGCCTGCGTGCCACTCTTCTTTCTGAGCGCCGTGCTCATTTTCCCATTCCTGTTGATCGTGCCCTTATTCGGAATCGTTACCATCGGCGCGCTGGTCTGCACGATCATCGGTATCATCAAGGCCAGTGAGGGCGGATTCTACACCTACCCTCTGACTATCCAGTTCATCAAGTAGGGGACCGGCCAACTCAGACCTTCTTCAACGTCACCACACACTCAAGGTGGCGCGTCTGCGGGAACAGGTCGAAGGGCTGCACATCGGTGAGCACATAACCTGCCTCGGTGAAGTGCTTCAGGTCGCGCATCTGCGTCGCCGGATCGCAGCTCACATAAACCACCGCACGCGGACCGTAGGCGAACAACTGATGCAGGAACACTTCGTCGCAGCCCTTACGCGGCGGATCGATCACGATGGCAGTATCTGCCGCCGGGAACTCCAGCCCCGCAAATATCGCCGACGCATCACCTGCCAAAAACCGCGTATTGCCGATGCCGTTGAGCTCCGCGTTTTGTTTGGCGAATACGATGCTGCTCTCGCTGATCTCCACGCCGGCCACCTGCTCGAACGCCGGTGCGCAACTCAGCGCGAACAAGCCGCTGCCGCAATAGGCATCCACCAAAAACTTCGCGCCACTGGCCGCCGCCCGTTCACGCACATAGCCGGTGAAAGCTGGCAGGATGAACGGGTTGTTTTGGAAAAAATCCCGCGCCAGAAACCGTAACTTCAAATCGCCCACCGTTTCGGTGACGATCTCATCATAGTTGGTCGTCACCTGACCGGAGGCATCGCGCAAGAGCACCGTAGCCGAACGCTTGTAGCTGTCGCGACGCGACTGCACGTCGGCCCGAACCTCGGTCAGCTTGGTATTGATCGCCTCGGTCGCGATGTCGCAACGCGGCACGTCGACGATGTCGAAGCGCGTGCCCTGACGCAAAAAGCCGATCGCCATCGACTCCCCTTTGGCCAACGGGGCTTTGGGCATCGGGGGATTAAAATGCGGCGTGATCTTTGAGCGGTAGCCGTATTCAACCGGCGAACCGATGACTGGATTCACCGCATGCTCGAGTCCGGCCATGTGAAGCAGCAACTCCTCCACCTGCTGACGCTTCCAGACCAGCTGGGCGGCATAATCGAAGTGTTGATACTGGCAACCGCCACAACGACCGAACAACGGGCACTTCGGATCGGTGCGATCGGCGGAAGGCGTCAACACCTCGACCAGGTCAGCCTCGGAAAAGTTCTTCTGATTGCGATAGACCCGCGCCCGGACGCGTTCGCCCGGCAGGCAGAACGGAACCATGACCACCCAGCCGCCTTCGCGGGCCTCCGGGTCATCCGGCAGGGCCACGCGGCCCAGGCCCAGGCCGCGATTGGTGAGCGTGGTGATCTCCAGCTCGATCTCGGCGTGATATGGAAAGGGATGGTCGCTGAATTTGTTTTTACCCACGAAACACACGAAACACACAAACCGCCCCAAACGAAGATGTTTTTATTTTGTATCTTTTCTGGTCTTTCGTGGGCTGAATCCCTCCATGCCAGCCGAACTCATCACCAGCCTCCAAAACCCCCGAATCAAGCAACTCGTAAAATTGCGTGACCGGCGGCCGCGCGATGAGGCCGGCGTGTTCCTGATCGAAGGCTACCGCCAGATCATTCGCGCCTTGGACAAATCCATCGCCATCGACGAGCTCTACATCTGTCCCGACTGGTATCTGGGCGAAAACGAGGGTGCCCTGATCGCCCGGGCCGAAGCGGCCGGTGCCAAGATTTTTGAACTCTCCAAAGACGCCTTTGCCAAGGTCGCCTACCGCGAGCGTCCCGACGGGCTGCTGGCGGTGGCTCCGCAGTGGCGCCGCACCTTGGCCGATCTGGAGACACTGGTCGCCTCCAAGGGCGTGGACCATGCGCCGTTTCTGTTGGTCGTCGAGGCGATCGAAAAGCCGGGCAACCTCGGCACCATCCTACGCAGCGCCGATGCCGCAGGCGTGGATGCCTTGATCGTCTGCGATCCGGTTACTGATCTGTTTAACCCGAACGTGGTGCGTGCCTCGACAGGAGTGTTGTTCTCCGTGCCGGTGATCATCGCCAGCAGCACGGACGTGCGTGAATGGCTGCGCGCCAAAAATGTGCGCTCGGTCGCGACCACGCCGTCTGCCACCGATTTCTACACCGACACCGATCTTTGCGGTCCGCTGGCGATCGTGATGGGCAGCGAACAATACGGGCTGAGCGACTACTGGCTGGCCGAGGCCGACCAACGCGTGGTCATCCCCATGGCCGGACAAGCCGATTCGCTCAACGTGGCCATGGCCACGATCATCACTCTTTTCGAAGCAGTGCGTCAACGCGGGGTGTAGGCATCGGAGTTTTAACGCAGAGGCGCAAAGATGCAGAGGTCGCGGAGAAAAACCGGCTGAAAAACTCCGCGTTTCTCTCCGCCTTCGCGCCTCTGCGTTAAAACTCAGTGTCCCTTCGTCTTCAACGCCGCAACCAATTCGGCAGTGCCGGCGGCCATGCTGACCTTGGGGCTGTAGCCAAGGTCGCGCTTGGCGGCGTCGATGGAGAACCAGTGGTCCTTGGCCAGCTCGGCGGCGACAAACCGTGTGATCGGCGGCTCACCCTTCAACGGCAAGACCCGCCAAACCACTTCGCACAACGCTCCGATGATATTGGCCACCCCTAGCGAAACACTGCGCGTAACCGGCGGCTCACCGAGGGCGGTCAGCAAACCGTTGATCCAAGTCCAAAGTCCAATTGGTTCACCGTTGGTGATAAAATAAGCGCGACCGGTCGCGGGGCCGGGTAGGTCACCCATCAGCGCACGCTCGGCCAACAAGTGGGCATCCACGACGTTCGACACGTGCACCATGTCCACGTGGTTATCGCCACTGCCGATAATGCGCAGCTTTCCGGCGCGGGCTCGCGACAAAACCCGCGGCACGAGGTGCGGATCACCCACGCCCCAGATCAGATGAGGACGCAATGCCGTGGTCCGCAGCGTCGCGCCCGCCGCGGAAAGCACGGCATGCTCGGCAATGGCCTTGGTCAGTGGGTAGGGGCTGGGACAATCCTCGGTCAGCGGCAGCGATTCATCCGCCCCCGCCAGGTTGCGACCATTGTAGACGACACTTGGCGTGCTGGTGTAAACAAAGCGCCCCACCCCGGCGGTCCGGGCGGCGGCCAGCAACGTTTCGGTGGCAGTCACGTTGTCCCGGTAAAAATCGTCGTAGCGTCCCCACACCCCGACCCGAGCGGCGACATGAAAAACCGTGCTCGCGCCGCGCACGGCCTCCGCACACACCCTCGGATCATGCAACGGACCGACCACCACCCGCACACCGCGCGCGACCAGCTCAGGTTGCTCACGACGCGACACCACCGTGATCGCGCGACCCGCGGTGAGCAACCGGTCAACCAAGTGCGAACCCAGAAAACCCGTGCCGCCGGTGACGAGCGCCGCGCCATTGGTGGAACGCGTTGCCCCCAACGCGCTCGTCTGAACGTCAACCGATGCCAAACGAGCGTGTTGGGGACAACACGCTCCACCTGACTCAGTCTCGGAGGCGGAAGATTGCATTGGGGTTAACGCTTGGGATCAGATTCGAAACCGTGATGATGCTGAGCCCAGAGGGCCAGCGCAAGCCGGTGAATCTTGGCGTTGTGTCGCACATCAACCGGCAGGGACGGATGAAAGTAAAAGGCTTTGATCCGTTGGGTGTAAGACTGGAGCCGGGCCAGTTCGCGCAACTCGCGGGCCAGCCGGCGACACTCGACACTGGACTTATATTTGAAGCCAATGATGGGCTCGATCACCATCGCCGGGCGCCGGTTCCCCTTCGGTCCGATTCCAACCAAGGCACAACGCCGCACCTCCGGGTGGGTGTTGAAGTGGGGCTCCACTTGCTCGGTATAGATCAGACCCTCGGTCGAATTCACGCGTTCGGCCAGTCGGCCGCAGAACCAGAGCCGGCCATGCTCATCGAGCCGACCGGCATCACCCATGCGATGCCACACGGTCTCGCCATCGACAATTTTTGCTCCCGCGGTGGCTTCGGGTAATGCATCGTAGGAACGCGTCACGGACGGACCGGTGACGATGATTTCGCCGATTTCGCCGGCCGGCAATTCCTGCAGATCGGACCACGAGGCAATGGGCCCCTCAACCGGTGCGATGATTTTGACCTGATTGGCCGGCAATACGCGTCCGACGCAGGTGCCTTCGCCGCGCAAAGTTGCGACCGCCGTTTCCCCCAGAACCTCGTCTGCCGAAATACTGGCGACCGGTAGCACCTCGGTCGCGCCATAGGGACTGTGCAATGTGCCGTTGATGAGGATTGGCTGCATCGCTTCCCAAAGCCAGGGCGGCACCGGTGCGCCGGCGCACAATACCCGGCGTAGGGACGGCAAAGCCTGACCGCTTTCATGGCAATGTCGGGCAATCCGTCCCCAGAGGGCGGGCGATCCGAAGGACGACGTCACGTTTTCCTGCAAAATCGCCTGCACAATCTTGCGCGGATCCACGCTGGCCGGGCGACTCGGATCGATCTCCGGCACGATGGTAGTCATGCCGAGCGCGGGATTAAACAACGCAAACACCGGCAGCATCGGCAGGTCCACCTCACCCGGCTCAATACCATAGGTGCTGCGGATGAGCTCCACCTGGGCGTCAAACATGCCATGGGTGTAGTTCACTCCCTTGGGCGCGCCGGTTGACCCCGAGGTAAAGAGAATCGCGGCCGGATCATCGGCAGCACTTTTGACTGGAGCAACGGCTGGAGCGGGCCGCTTGGGATCGGCCAGACGAGCGGTGCCTCGGGCCGAGGCCGGCACACGAACCTGCACCGTGCGAAAGGCCCGACGGAAAATCCGACTAACCAAACGGGCCAGTGGAATACCGACCAGGATGCGCGGACGGGACCGCTCCACGCAGGCTAGAAAACTTTTCAGACCCATGCCGGGGTCGATGACCACCGGCACGGCGCCCAGCCGAAACAAGGCGAACGCGGCAGCGATCAACGGCAACCCCTGACGCACCATCACCAAGGTGCGGTCACCCGGCCGCACGCCGGCGGCGGTGAGCCGGACACACCACGCGTCAACTTCAGCAGACAGTTCGGCAAAACTCAGGCTCAGGTAATCGATTGCCCCGGCCGAATTCCGACCACGGGGGATCTTGAGCGCCGGATGGTCGGGCTGCAGTGCGGCCATGCGATCAAGATGGCGGGAGATATTGACGGAGTCGTCGGACAATGGAACCCGCACGTTGGCAATAAAAAGCCCCGCCGGTCAATCCGGCGGGGCTGGAAACTTTGGAGGATCTGAAAAAAATCAGTAGCCGTTAAGGGTCAACAAACCCCAGAGAATAGTGGTTTCAGTGCCTTTGGTATCAGCCATGTCACCATACATCTGATTGGTATTAAGAACCAAGGTGTTGGGGGAAGGCGGCTGGTAGGAACCCGTTTGGACCTTAACCAGGCCGGCGCCGATATTGACGGCACGTCCGTTGGTGGTTTTTTGCGTAGCGCAGCCGGTCAAGAGAGCAGCCGAAATGACACCGAGGGTAATGAGGATTGGGAGCTTCATAGGGGGAATCTGTTAACGTTGGTGGCCGAAATATGTTTTGGCAAGCGGCGATAATGGGGGAAATCCCGCCTGATTAATCACTCTGCAAAGCCGGCGCAGCTTTGAGGATATCCGCCTGCCAAGGCATGAGAATTTCCCCGATTTTGGCGGGGTCGCGGGCGAGTTGGGCGAGTTGGGCGCGATTGGCGATCAAGGTCGGCTCAAGTTCCAACTTCGATGCGATCTGGTCGCGGGCGGCCTTGATGCGGTCCTGTCGCTCAATTTCCTTGGGCGATAGCGGATTGCGCTCACCACGCGGACGGCGCGGCAAAGTGGACGGATCAATCTCAAGGCCGGCACGGATCGCGGCAGCCAGAGAGGGTCCAAGTCGCCCCTGACGTTTGCCCAGATTGACCTGAGCCATGATGGCATCGACGGATTGCCCCTCCTCGGCCGCCATGGCGATATTGGTCACGAGGTCGTTATTGCAGACCTTAAAGTGCGGCACGTCGATTTGCTGCGCCCACTCATCGCGCCAGTGCCAGACGGCATGCAACACGCCCAGCCCGGCCCCACGCAGGCGATCGGCCGGCCCGATGCGCCAGGCCAGCTCCTCGTCCTTGGCAAACCCGGTCAGGCCGGACTCGATCTGGCGCTGGCACTGTTGGTCGAGCCACTCGATGCGGTCGAGCCGCACGAGTTCGCGGGTGAGGATGTCGCGCAGTTCAAAGAGGTGCCATACATCGAGCGCGGCGTAGTCGAGCAGCTTGGGCGTCAACGGACGCTTGGACCAGTTGGCCTTCTGGCCGGCCTTGTCGAGTTTGAGTTGGAAATGATCCTCCATCAGCGCGGCTAGGCCAACCCGTTTGCGATTGAGCAGCTGCGCCGCGAGCATCGTATCGAAAACACTCTTCGGCCGGAAACGGCAGTGCTCCCAGAGCAGGCGGATGTCGAAATCGCAGCCGTGCATGATCAGGTGCTTTTTCGCCAATCGCTCCCAAAGCGGTTCCAGCGTCAGAGGGACCACCAGGTCGACCAAGAAGACCTTACCGGCGACGTTGAACTGCAGCAGGCAAACCCGCGTGCGGTAGTGAAACATGTTGTCCGCCTCAGTATCGAGGGCGACTTCGTCAACGCGGTCGAGCGCCTCCAGCAGAGGGGCCAGTTGGCCGGGTTGATCAATCAGTAGGTAGGAAGAAGGGCGCTCGGGCATCTTGGGCTTCAGCAAATGCTTGAAGCGTTGCGGGAGAAAGCGGGAAATCAGTCGCTTGGGCATCAGTTGTCCGGAAAGTGGCAGGAATCGAAATTGGAGAGACAAACCACACCATGTCGGGCGGTTGCGCGGTTCATAAAAGGCGTAAAAATCCATTTAATCCAAGCCTGCTGACAGCCTGAACGAAAAAAGTCTCCGCGCTGATCTTCGATATGAGGCCGCGATCAGGTGTTGTTTGCCGTCGCGGAAGCCCCTAACCCCTTCGGCTGTGAAAGTTGTTGTGCTCTGTTCCGGTGGTATGGATTCGGTGGCCGCGCTCCATTGGGCGCGGTCGCAACACACGGTCGTGGCCGTGTTGAGCTTCGACTACGGAGCCAAACACAACCATCGCGAAACCCCGCTCGCCGCCGCCCAGGCCGCCGCGATCGGTGTGCCTCACGAGTTGATCCGGCTGGATTTTGTCGACCGGCTGTTCAACTCGGCCCTGCTCAAGTCCGGAGGCGACATCCCCGAGGGGCACTATGAGGCCGCCAACATGCAGCAAACCGTCGTGCCGTTCCGAAATCCGATCATGCTCTCTATCGCCACCGGCTTCGCCGAAAGCATCGAGGCCGAGGGCCTGGTCATCGCCGCGCACGGCGGCGATCACGCCATTTACCCCGATTGCCGCGAGGACTTCATGCAGGCCATGGCCTCCGCCATGCGACTCGGCACCTATGCGGGCATCCAGTTGTTGCGACCATTCATCACCAACACCAAGGCCGAGATCGTCACCATCGGCACCAAACTGGGCGTGGACTTCGGCCGGACTTGGTCCTGCTACAAGGGCGGTGCCGTGCATTGCGGCCGCTGCGGCACCTGCGTCGAACGCCGCGAGGCCTTCCTGCATGCCGGCATTCCCGACCCTACCGTTTACGAACACACCGATCCGTTGCCGGACAAACCCGGCGCCGCCAACTGAACCGCCCTTCCCCTCCCGCAAATGTTTATCTCCGAGACCTTTTACTCGATCCAAGGCGAAGGCGAGTTGACCGGCGTGCCGTCGTTTTTCATCCGCACCTCCGGCTGCAACCTGCGCTGCAACTGGTGCGACACGCCCTACGCCTCTTGGAATCCCGAAGGTGCTGAAATGTCCGTGGCTGAATTGGTCGCGGTCGCCACCGCCCAACCCGGTCACCACAGCGTGCTCACCGGCGGCGAACCCATGCTGGCCAAGGAGCTGCCGGCCCTCGCCACCGCGCTGAAGGCCGCCGGCCACCACATCACCATCGAAACCGCCGCGACCATCGCGCCCAAAGGCATCATCTGCGACCTCGCCTCGCTTTCGCCCAAACTACGCAACTCTCTCCCGGACGATCGCCTGCCCGCCGCCTGGCGCGAGCGGCACGAAGCCACCCGCTGGCAACCCGAAGTCATCCGCGCCTGGATCGATAACTATCACTACCAGTTTAAATTTGTCGTCGCCGAGCCAACCGATCTCGACGAGATCGAAACCATGCTGGCTGAGCTCGGACGCGTCATCCCGCCGCACAAAATTCTGCTCATGCCCGAAGCCACCACGCTCGACGGACTGCGGGCGCGGTCCGAGTGGCTCGGCGAAACGTGCAAGGCCCGCGGTTACCGCTACGCCCACCGCCTGCACATCGAATTATATGGCAACAAGCGCGGCACCTGAGTCCACGCCCGCCTCGCCCCGCCTTTCAGCCGAATTGGTCCGCTTGCGCGCAGCCATCGGGGAGCGCACGGTCACGCTCGGCGAAGTCATCGAGACCCTGGGTCTGCGCGCTTATCTGGTGTTGGTGGTGCTGTTGGCGTTGCCGTTTATCACCCCGCTGCCGCTGCCGTTTATTTCAACACCCTTTGGTCTGGCCATCGCCGGCATCGCCCTGCGACTTGCCTTGGGCAAACCGCCCGGCGTGTCGGCCAAGCTCCGGGCCAAGGTGCTTCCGCCAGGTTTTATCGGACGACTGCTGGCGGTCGCCGCGGGCTTGATCCGTTTTTTGGAAAAACAACTGCGCCCGCGTCTGGGCGCGTTGACCGCCACGCGTCCACTGGTGCGGCTGCACGCCTTCATGATGTTGATCGCGGCGGGTGTATTGCTGCTGCCGTTGTTTGTCCCGCTGAGCAACGCCTTCCCCGCCCTATGTATTTTACTGATCTCCGCCGGCCTGCTGGAGCGCGACGGGTTGGCCGTGATCGCCGGCTACGGCGCCTTTGCCGCGGGCGTTTTATACTTCATCTTTTTGGGTGAAAGCGCGGCCGGCGTCATCGACTGGATAATGGGTCTGTTCAGATAAGGTTGAGAACCCACTTGCCCCGCCGCCGGTTTTCTCTACGAAACCAACCCTTGGACGGGGCGATAGCTTAATGGTTAAAGCAGAGCACTCATAATGCTTTGAGTCTGGGTTCGAATCCCAGTCGCCCTACCAACTTCGCACCGGAGTATCGACAAGAACTGAAATATCAGAGCTCACCGGCGGCCCAGAGCAGACCCTGCACGGTCAACTGCAACGCTGCGGGGAAACGGGAGAATTCATCGGGCTGGTGGCCGAGGGCGTTGTAATAGACACGCCCCTTGCCCCACTTCTTGATCCAAGCCACGGGCATGGTCACTGTGCGCCCTTCGTAGGTGTAGTCGGTGTCCGCCAACACATGCACTCCCGGATCAATCATCATGTAGTATTGCTCGGAATTATACGCAAAGGAGCCGGACAGACCCGCAGTAATCGGACTGGCGAAATCGGTGATGCGCACCGTGTAGTCGCCGACATGGGGATGGCCGACAAAATGCCCGCCAACCATCCACTCGTAATCAAGGTCGCCTCGAAAAGCGTCACCCATGCCACCATGGATGCCACCCAGACCGACGCCACCATGCACGGCGGCACGCAAACCGGCGCTTTGCTCCTTGGTCAGTTGGCCCATCGTCCAACACGGGAAAATCAGATCGTAGGTCTTCAGACGTTCGACGTCTGCCAGACAATCCAGCGTGGTTTCGATGTCGCTGGAAATGCCGTGGGCATTGAGCTCACCGGCAAAGAGCTGGACAATTTCTTCAGGGGCGTGGCCACTCCAGCCACCGGATACGAACAATGCTTTTTTCATAATTACTAGGGGGAAACGCATCAGCCTACACCAATCGTGACCGGTTTGACATGGAACCCACGCTCAAAAACCTAAAGTTTTCGATCAAACAGCGGCCTCCAAAAGCCCGGCGATTTCAATCGACGTTCCGCTTAGTCACTCCTGCCCGCGACCAGAATCGGCGGGAGCCTTGCCGGCAGATTCACTTCGCGGACGACCCGTCGCCGGCACCACCAATTGAAAGCCCTTTTCGTCCTTCGCTCCGCCCACAAAAATATTAGTCACCCCCTTGAGGCGTTCTCCTTGAATGTAAGCCAGCGTCTGCAAACGCCGGGCCTGCGGCAGGGGATGTTCAAACCCGTTTACCAGCCGGCTGGTCACCAGTAATTCCCGCAGGAAAACCGTAACCACCGGTCCGAATTCCAAACCGCCGGGTTGCAAAAAGATCACATCACCCGGGCGGAGTTGACGCCGGGCGGGTTTCTCCCCGGCCGGCTCGAGGCCGCCACCGGCCACCACCTCGGCGGGACCATCGATACAGATCAGTTTAAGACCATCGTTTTGGACCGCCTGCACCATCCACAGGCCCTCGCCCAACAGCGCCCGACCGGTCGCCGAATCCACCGCCCAAACCGTCTCCTTGGGCACCTCGACCAAAACCGTGCCGGATAACAAACGTCCACCGTCCGGCAAGGGCATCCAGAGTGCGACCGATCCAATGCGCCAGCGACCACCCGCCGCCGGCATCAACTCCACCCGCGAGTTTGGCCCCGACACCAAGACATGATCTCCCGTCGGAAACGCCTGCCCGGCCTTCAACTTCGTCAATCGAGCGGTAGTCGAGCCGCGCAACATCACCGAACCGGCTACTTCACTCACCATCAAACCGGAACCGGTCGCGTCATCCGCCTGCAATGACCCGACACCCCCGCACGCCAAAAGCACGACCATAATCCAGGTTCTGGAAAACGACTTAAACGGCTTCATTTGCATGCGCATGATTCGGATCACTTGGTGGTCATGCGATAAACACCATCCCAATCCGCCGGGGGCGGCGAGGCCTGCATGGCCTTGCAGCGTTTCACCATGAGCAGTGACGGATTATTCTCCACCCCTGCATCACGCTCCGGTTGATAAAACTCAAGTGCCGCGGCGGCGCTGAATGCCTCAATCGCCGCATCCCACTCCTGCTTCAGATAATGGGCGCGGCCCTGCGCGAACAACTCTAGGCACTCCTTCATGCCCGCTGGCAAATCATCAGCCAAACCGGCCAGCTCATAAATTTCCACCGGCTGCGAACGGCCCTTCACCACAATGCGGTCCAATTCGCGAAACACACAGGTCGATCCCTTGGCCCGCGCCAGCTGCACCGTCGTTTCAGTAACCATCGTGTAGACGCCAAAGCTCTTCGCGCCGCTTTCGCAACGCGCGGCCAGATTCACCGCATCACCCATCATGGTGTAGTTAAACCGGTGCTGCGAACCCATGTTCCCCACGATCACCCGGCCCGAATTGAGTCCGATACGTGTGCGCATGGCGTGCACCAATGGCGGCCAACGATCTCCCTCGGACTTCCATTTTGCGCGCAATTTCGTCTGACAATTCTGCATGAGCGCCGCCGCCTCACACGCCGCACGGGCATGCTCGGGCATGGCCACCGGTGCACCAAACATCGCCACGATCGCGTCGCCGATATACTTGTCCAAAGCCCCGCCGTGCTTTTGCAACTCGTCGGTCATCGCGCCCAGATACTGGTTGAGCAACTCGCCCAGATCCGACGGCGTCAACACCTCCGAAAACGCGGAGAACGACTGGATGTCGCTGAAGAACGCGGTGATTTCCTCCTCGTGACCACCGAGCTGTGGTTCACTGCCGGAATCAACCATGCGACGCACCAGTTCGGGCGAAACATAAGAACCGAACATCTTGCGGATACGGTCTCGCTGAGCCTGTTCCTCACGAATCTTACGCGTCACCACAAACGCCTGTTGCGACAAAAATCCGATCAGCGGCACCGCCAACGGCACCATCATGTTGATATTCGACAACATGAACTGGGAAGAAAACACCATCACCACAATTACGCCGGTCACCACCACCGAATAGACGCGCAACCCTCGCTTATCCAGTAACCAGGCTCCGAATAAACCACCAACCAGCAACGCCGTCAAAACCGACCACACCGGCCAACGCGGCAGATAATCTTCACGCAAAATATTCTCCAAGGCATTCACATGGACCATCACCTTGGGGCTCTCGGCTGAAAGCGCACTCGGCCCGATATCGGTCAACCCTGCCGCGATCTGACCCACGATCACGATTTTCCCTGCCAAATCCGGCGCCGGCCAATTTTCGCCCAGCCCCAGACGCTTTATCTGCCGCCGATAAAATCCGCCATACGACATCGCCTCGATTCCTTGCGGATACGCCTCCTTGACACCCCCTTTCGCTTCCGGCTCCCCCTCCTCCGTAGCCAAAGCCACCGTCGAAGTGAGCTCATAACGGTAGTTCACATAATAGTAGCCATCGGCATCAATCGGAATGCGTTTCAGCCCGCTTTTAGCGTGCACCAAAACCGCATCTCCCAGCTTAATTTCAACATCCGCTGGACCCACTTGCCAATAATCCAGCAAGGTTTGCAGAACCAGACTCGCAAAAATCTGGTCGCCCACGCGGACCACCAACGGGAGCTTACGCACCACGCCGTCACTATCGGCGTCCGCCGTCAAAACACCAAAGTGCGCCACATCCAGCAAGGCGGGGATAGGTAACAAGCCCCCCTTCTGATCAGGCAAACCGGCCAAGGCACCCTCGGCCTTGGCCAAAGGCTTGGTCACCCCATACGATCGAGCCGGTTTACCATCGGACAACAAACCCGGCGCCACCGGATCCAATTGAGCTCCCATCACAACAGGAAACCCCAGTCCGGGGATCGGGGATGCCAGCGCCTGGTCCATCTCCGGCTGGAAATTACGATCAACAAACAAGATATCCCAAGCCACCACCGCCGGACGCTCCGCTGGCATGATTCCCATGTAACTCATCAGCTCGCCATGCACTGAACGAGGGAAGGGCCACTGCCCAAAGCCACCAAAACCACCCGCTCCGCCCTCCTCGGGAGTTGTCACCGACAACTCGTCGATGCCCAAAACCACAACTTTGCCCGTCGGCTCGATCTGTCCGAGCTTGGCACGCGTCCAGAGCCGAGCCTCCTGACTCAACCACTCCAAACGTTGAGCCGGACCGATATCCCTTGTTAACCAAAGGCCTACGCCCAAAAAGAGCGTGACCAGCAATCTGCCGCGCCAAACTGGTGTGATTTTACAAAAACGGTGTGAAAATGAAGTGGCCACTTATTGAAAATAGTTTGTATCTATATATAACGAGACTGCATTAACAATTCACTTTTATGAGCCTTAAATCTTGCTTCTACCTTTTGGGACTGGCGCTAACCCTAGCGTTATCCCTCCCTGCCCAGACCGTCCGCGTGCTCATTGTCAATGGTGCCGCTGAAATCACCCCCGCGGGTGCGACCGCCGCCCACGCGCTGACCAAGGGCGAAACCGTCACGGTCGGAGCGACCATCACCACCGGGGCCGACGGACGCGTAGTCCTCACCCCGATGCCGGGCGTCAAGTCCATCATCGCGCCCAACACCACGATCACCTTGGAGTCGTCCACTTCCTCCAAGAACGCCGACGCCACCACCGCCTACGCCGCCGTGTTGGACGTCAAGGTTGGCGCGGTCGTTTCCGACCTCAACAAACCCGCCGACGTCACCTACGATTACGGCGTGCGCACCCCACGCGGTTTGGCCGGTGCCCGCGGCACCACCTTCACCGTCGGCGTCAACCCAGCCGGCATCGCGACCGTGGTGGTTTCCCACGGCACCATCGCCCTCACCTTTAACGACGGCCGCACCGCCTCCATCACCCCAGGCCACGTCTCCATCACCAAACCGGACGGCACCACGGTTGAAGCCGACAGCCTCGACGACTTGTCCGCCGAGGATCAGGCCATCGCGTCCAACTGGACCGAGATCACCCTCGATGCCATCGCCGACGCCCTCGAAAACGGCGTAGAGCTTGCCCCCGCAACTCTGCAAAACGTGCTCGATACCGCCAATACCCTCGGCGTCGAACTCACTCCCGCCGCCAAGGCCACCATTGAGCGCATTAAAACCAAACTCGAGGCCATCGAAAAGAGCACCCAGACCACGTCGACAACCAACGAAGCGAAAGAGCTGACGACCCAGCAAAAAAGTGACTACGAAAAAGCCAAGGAAGCCTACCTCGCCACCCTCAACTCCGCACAAGTCCTAGTCTTCAATTCCGAACTGACCGATACCCAGCAAAGACGCTTGGTCAGTCTCAGTAACCCCAATTACTCGACCTACATTCTCAACACCCAGCGCACTTCCGGTGAACGCACCTATGCATTGGCACTGAACCCTGGCCCGATGGCCGTGTTCGTAGGCTTGGATGGAATGCTGCAATCCACGCTTGTCACTGCCAACGATTCCACCCTGACCACTTACGCGCTGACCGGCACACGCTCCCCGACCGACATCTACTTTGTCGCCAACCTGTCCCCGACTGACCGCAGTAAGTTCGTGAGCCTCTCCGCTCCAAATCAGGCCCTATTGATCTCGGAAAATGATTCCCAGCTCACTTCGTATGCACTGTCTGGCACCCACAATAGCGCCGACATCAATTACTTCATGTCACTGGACTCCACCCAGCGCACGGAGTTCCTGGCCCTGTCATCGACCGACCAAACCAAGCTCGTCACCGCCAACAATCCGTCGCTGACCGCCTTCGTGCTCACCACGGGGCGCACCTCCACCGAAATCAGCTACGTGTTGGGCCTGACCACAAACCAACGCACGGCCTTCTTTAACTTGGATCCCATGGCCCAGGGCCTGCTGACATCCGCAGGTGACGCGGAACTAACAACCTTCGCGCTCTCCGGTAGTCGCACGGCAGACGAAATTTATTTCTTCAGCGCTCTGGATAGCACTGAGCGCACCAAATTCGTCGCGCTCACCCTCACCCAGCAGACCGATTTGGTCGCGGTCAACGACACCGATGTAACCACCTACGTGCTCACGACCGGCCGCACTGCCCCCCAGATCAACTTCATCCTCGCCTTGCGCCCCATAGAACAGCCCGCCTTTTTGGCCCTGAGCTCTACCAGTCAAAACCTGCTCGTCAGCCAAAATGACCCGACGCTTACTGCCTACGCCTTGTCGGGTATGCGCAGCGATATCGACATCGCCTATTACGCCGGCCTCACCACCGATCAACGCACTGCCTTCGACGGCCTGCGCCCGACCTATCAGGCTCAGTTGATTGGCACCAACAGCCCCAGCCTGACCAGCTATATCTTGGCGACCGGACGCACCGGCACCGAGATCGATTTTGTCCTGGCACTGGATAACACCCAACTGGTCGCCTTCCTGGGACTCAACTCAACCAATCAGGGCCTACTGATCGCGGCCGACGACACCTCGCTGACCGACTACGTTCTCACCACTGGTCGCACCCTCTCCGAGATCAGCTACGTGCTTACACTGGAGCCAATTGATCAGGCCACCTTCCTTGGCTTCGGTTCCACTACCCAGACACTGCTCGTCACCAATAACGACTCCGAGCTCAACGACTACGCCTTCGATACCGAAGCCGGCCACACCGAGATCGGCATCGCCTTTTATGCCGATCTAACTTCACCCGACCGCGCAGACTTCCTAAAGCTCGCGATCGTCAATCAGGACCTGTTGGTCGCGATCAACGATAACGTCATCACCCAGATTGCACTCAAGGGCGACAGCGATACCGGACTGCCGTTCACCAGTTTCGATCTGGAGTCCAATCTTAAAGCCATCGGACTCCTAAGCCCAACCGGCCTGCAATTCCTGAAAGACTCCAACGGTCCAGATTTCGAATCCGGCCCCGGACCGGCAGATTGGAGCTCAGCGGCTTTTGATCGCAGCGCTGGCAGCTGGAACGTGCTTTCCACCGCGGAGCAAAACCTGCTGCTCAGCTTTGGTGCCACCGAGGCCGTCATGGACCGCAGTGCCACGTTCCTGAACGCCTTTATTGCCGGCGTGCAGGCCCTTCCCCTCAACCAGCAAACCGCCATCATTGAGACCGGCTGGGGCTATATTCTCTTTGAAGATTATTTCCGGGACTCCACCTTCACTAACACCGCCATCGCGACTGCCGCCAGCCTGACCTCGACCCAACGGGCAGTCATCAAATTCTTCGACATCGATCCTAACGACCTGCTCTACGGTGAATTTAACCTGACCGACGAGCTCGACAAACTTGATGCGTTGACGACCCCCGAAAAAGAACTGCTGCGCAAATTGGACCTGCGGGATAATCTTTTCTACAGCAACTCCACCCAATTGAGCGACGCGTATACCCGCATCACCTCGCTGACCACGGATGAGCAAAATGCAGTGATCGCCTTGGGCATGGGTAATTACTTTTTCAACTATGATGCGATGGATAGTATTACGCTTTCAAATTCCACCACCGTCACAGCTGACGAACGCATCAGTGAAATTCTCACCACCTACCTGAGCTTGTCGATTGACCAGCAGGATGCCCTGCGCGAAACCGAACTATTCCACAACGGCTACAACTATCTCGGCGACGCTCTTTTCGACTCCACCGGGCTCGCCGATTTTGCTGACGAGTATCTCGCCTTAAGCGAACAGGCCCGCCGGTTCTTCCTCACCAGTCACGATATCTCATATATCGACCTCTACAGCGGCTACAGCGAAACAGGACGCTCTCTTTCCGAAGTCGTCGCATTGGTGGACGGGCTGACTGACGCCGAACTCAATACCCTCCGAGACATCGAAGGCGGAGAGATTTTGGTCAACGCACTGACCTACGAGGAGAACAACGAAGAACTCGATATGCTCTCCACGGTCAAAGCCGCCATCGCATTCTACGACGATCTGACCATCCAGCAAAAATTCACGATGCGTGAACTCGGTATTCTCCAGCAAAATGATCTGGACTGGTTGACCACTAACCAAATCGGTCTGGACCGCTTACTCGCCTTTTATAGCGCCCTCTCCGGCACCCTACGCGCCGGCACGACCTACGTGGACTACGTTACGCCCGATACCACCATCAGCAGCGACAACGTTTTTATCAATAACCGATACGGAGTCTATAACGTCTCGTTCTCAACCGGAAAGCCCGCCCTCTACGTCGCCGCAGTCAAAGAACTGATCATTCAAGGTAATGATACCTTTAACGTGAACCCGACCTTCGCAACGGGCGCCAACGGTGATCTCTACCTGCATGCCGGCGATCTGATTGATCTGAACAGCGTCAGCTTCAGCAGCAACATCCGCTCGATCACCATGGAGGCTGCCACCATCAATCTGGCCAACCTCGACCTCCCGGCTGGTTCCACGGTTACCCTCAAGTCCCTCTACGGTTCCGCCAGTTTCACCGGACAAAGTGAATACGGATACGTGAACTTCCTGTATGGAGTCACCTACGGCGGCACTCCCATCGAAAATCAGGGAGACATCGACGATCTGATGGGGGCGATCACGGTCCATACCTTGGATGGCTCTACGCCGTTGCCTCCGCCTATTGGTCCGATCTTCCAATAACGCGCCTTCTCAAGTTTGAACCAACACAACCACTACACCCCCTTAACGGCCGTATGAAACGCCTTCTCCTCCTCACCGCACTCTGCGTCTCCACCGCCGGCACCCTGGCTGCACAGAGCACCGAATCCACCGTCATTGATCGCGCCGCCCAACCGGGTCTGCCTCCGACCCAGCCGCCGGATTCCCCGGCAACTGAATCCGATATCGCCAAGCAAACCGATAGTAGCGACGCCGGCGTCCAGCGCATGGCCGAGCCCCGCAAGCTGCCGTTTAAAGTCAGCGTCAGCACCGACATCCAAGTCTACTACACCGACAACGTGCTGCTGGCCGACTCCGGCACCGCCGCCTCCAATAGCGACGCCGTCGTCTTTGGCGGCACCCTCGCCGTGCGCTTGACCGGCAACCCGATCGCCTTGGATAAGGGCGTGCTGACCCCGAGCATCGCCTTTGTTTATCAAAACTTCCGTCACGGCATTGGCAGCGACGATGCCGCTCGCGACGGTCTGGACTTCGATGCCTACAGCATCCCCATGACGGTCAGCTACCGTTTCGGAGAAGGCTGGGAAGCCAGCGCCGGCCTCACCGCCAGCGCCGTCTACCGCATCCATGGAGCCGGCGACTACTCGCGCATTATCGCTTCCTACACTCCCTCGCTCAGCATCAGCAAAGTCATCCCGATCTCCAAAGAGCAAGTCACCGTGCTGAGCAGCTCCCTCTCAAAATCGTTCTCCAAGGCCAACGTGCCGGCACTCGCCACCTACCGTGACGACCGAAACGACAAATATGAGTTTTCGCTGGATGCCACTCACTACATCCTCAAAGGCAAATGGACCTTCAGCCCCTATGCCCGCGTATCCTACTCCTACTACGAGCACTTCGAGGAGCTCGCCAATACTCCCGATGACCGCACCGACCTGACGGCGTCTACCGGCTTTGTCGCCTCCTACCGGATCAATTCGCGGTCCAGCGCCCGGGTTTACACCAATTACGAGGTGCGTGATTCCCAGACCAATACCGTGGATTACGACTACAAGGCCGGCACCATCGGACTCGGCGCCAGCCTCAGCTGGACCTTCTAAAAGGAGCGTGGGCATTCCGGCCCGCGCCGTTGGACGCCCCTCACGGCCGCGCCCGCCCTTACCCGGCGACGCGGCCGTTTTCATGCCCCGCCTCAGTCCCTTCGCCCGCTCGTAGTTCGGACCTCCGACCTCCCCCCCCCACTTCCTTCCGACTTCCACCCCTCTGGCCTTCCGTCGCTCCAGCCCATCCGCTCCTTTCCGCCGGACCACGCTTGCGCCCCATCCGGTCGCTGTTTTCAGTTAGCCCCTTGTGAATCTCCGCGCGTCCATCGAGCTCCTCAGCTTCTTTAAGGTATCCACCCGGGAACGGTGGGATCCATGGAGCCCGCTCGCCATTTTGGCTCTGTGCGGAATCGGGGTGATGTTCATCTACAGCGCCCAGTATTCCACCCCGCTCAACAACTGGCTCAATCAGATCGTCTGGATCGCGGCCGGAGCGATCGTTTACCTCACGGTTTCCTTCACCGATTACCGGTTTTGGCTCACTTTCGGGCACTGGTTCTACCTCGCCTGCCTGGTTCCGCTGATTGCGGTGCTGCTCATCGGAGAATCGCGCTACGGAGCCCAGCGATGGATCGACCTCGGATTCTTCTCACTGCAGCCCTCGGAGCCGGCAAAAGTCGCGGTTTTGATCACCACTGCCGGCATCCTGGTCCGGTCGCGTTTGGGCAGCATCCAGCAGTCTCTAGGCACACTGGGTAAGTTGGCGCTTGCGGTGGGTTTACCGTTGTTCCTGATTCTCCTTCAGCCCGACCTCAAATCGGCCATTGTGCTCCCCCCCGTGGTCTTCTCCATGCTCTACGTTTCCAAGCTGTCCCCCCGCTTTTTCGCGGTGGTTTTAGGCGGATTCGTGCTGCTGGTCGGCACGGTCCTGTGGGATGCCCACAGCTACATCAAGTTCATGGAGAAGAACGACCTGTCCTTCATGCGCGACAAGGGCAGATATCAGGACACCTCTTGGTTCCCGCTCAAGGACTACCAGCGTAACCGCATCGTCGCCTTCCTCGCGCCGGACAAGATGGACCCCAAGGGCACCGACGACCTGTGGAACCTCAACCAGTCGCTGATCTCGGTCGGCGGCGGCGGCCTCACCGGCCAGGGTTGGACCCAGGGCACGCAGGCCCAGCTCGGTTACCTGCCCCGCGCAGTCGCGCACAATGATTTTATCTTCTCGGTTATCGCCGAGGAAAAAGGATTTCTGGGAAGCCTCACGGTTCTCAGCCTGTTTGGTTTGGTTTTGTTCAACGGCATACGCATCGCGGGGCTAGCTCGCGACCGCCTCGGCACAGTCATCGCCGTAGGTGTAACCGTTCTCTTCGCAGTGCATGTGTTTGTGAACATCGCCATGACCATCGGGCTCGTGCCCATCACGGGCATACCACTTCCCTTTATTAGCTACGGTGGCTCCTTCATGCTCAGTTGCTGTTTGCTGCAAGGACTGGTCCAGAGTGTCTATCGCTTCAGAAAGGACTTCACGTGAAAATGAAGCCTTTCCGCGACCAAGACCTCTCGGCTGGGATTTCCTGCGCTGCAACTCCTGCCTGCCGGCGCCCCGTCCAAACCAACGACGACACCCACAATGAGCGACCAATCGCACTCCTCCCACCCCTCGAATTCACAGGACCTCTCCTCGCAACACGACGAGGAGCTCTCTCAGCCGCCGCCTGAAGACAACCAAGACCCACTCGACCGCGCCGATCTGAAGGCCGGAGCCCAGGAGCGCTCCAAAGACCGCCCCCTCCTCCAAAAAATCATCCAAGTGTTCAAGAAGGAGAAAACCTCCTTCCGCGAACTCATCATCAACGCCGAACCGCTCGAAAAACGCGTCGCCCTGCTGGTCGACGGCGTGCTCGAAAAGTTCGAGATCGAACGCGAGTCCGACAACCGCATGGTCGGCGGCATTTACAAGGGCCGCGTCAAGAACCTCGACCCCGGTCTCAAGGCCGCCTTCGTCGACATCGGCTACTCCAAGAACGCGTTCCTGCACTACTGGGACATGCTCCCCGCCGCCACCGACTCGTCCATCGAAGTCGTGCGCGTAAACAAAAAGAAGAACGTCGCCCCGCGCCCGCACGAGCCCACCGTTAAGGACATCCCGGGCATGTATCCGCCCGGCTCCGAGATCGTCATCCAGGTCACCAAGGGCCCCATCGGCACCAAGGGACCGCGCACCACGACGAACCTCTCCCTGCCCGGTCGTTATCTCGTGCTCATGCCGTTCTCCGATCAATGCGGTATCTCCCGCAAGATTGAGGACATCAAGGAGCGCAAACGCCTCAAGCAGATGCTCAACGAACTCACCATCCCGGAAGGCATGGGCGTGATCGTGCGCACCGCCGGTGAAGGCAAAAAGTCCCGTTACTTCGTCCGCGACCTGCACCTCCTGCTCAAGACGTGGGAAGGCATCCAGGCCAAGATGAACTCCGACCGCGCCCCCGCCTGCCTTTATCAGGAGCCCGACTTGGTCGAGCGCACCGTGCGCGATTTCCTCACCGAAGAAGTTGACCGCGTGCTCATCGACAACGCCGAGGACCATGCCCGCACCCAAAATCTGGTCGGACAAATCTCCAAGCGCTCGCGTGGCAAGATCGCCAGCTACAACGACAACATCCCGATCTTCGAACGCTTCAACATCGAGCGCCAGATCGAGCAGACCTATCAGCGCAAGGTCAGCCTGCCCTCCGGCGGCGAGATCGTCATCGACGAGACCGAGGCCCTCATCGCCATCGATGTTAACACCGGCTCCCACAAGAACCGCGGCAGCGACGAGAAAAACACCCTCTACGCCGTCAATCTGGAAGCAGCCGTCGAAGCCGCCCGCCAGATCCGCCTGCGCAACCTCGGCGGTCTGGTCATCATCGACTTCATCGACATGAAGGAGCGCCGCCACCGCAACGGCGTTTACGAGAAGCTCTGCGAAGCCATGTCGGAGGATAAGGCCAAGAACCATATCCTGCCCATCAGCCAGCTCGGCATCCTCCAGATGACCCGCCAGCGCCAGTCCGAGTCGCTCACCAGCAACCTCTACAACGACTGCCCCTACTGCCGTGGTCGCGGCATCGTGAAGAGCGCCACCACCATGTCGGTCGAGCTGCAACGCAAGCTCTCCTCCATCGTGCGCCGCCTCACCGCCCGCAACGACGGCAAGGAATACTCGCTGCGCGTGCTCGTGCATCCGGGCATCTTGGAGCGCCTCCGCAGCGAAGACGCCGACCTGCTCGTCCGCATGGAACGCAACTACGGCGTCAAACTGGCCTTCCGCGCCGACCCGTCGTATCACGTCGAAAACTACAAAGTCATCAACGCCGCCACCGGCGAAGAATACCGGTAAGTCTCAATGTGGCACGGGCATTCCTGCCTGTGTATACAGCTCACCGCACAGACAGGAATGTCTGTGCCACTACAAAAACGCACTCCAGCCGGAGTGCGTTTTTTTGTGCCCGATATCGCCGCGCCTGCCCGCCTCCTCCTTGGTGCGTGAACGAGGTGCCTCAACCACTTGACGCCCTTCTCGAAACACATAGGGTTGTCCCCGCTTAACCATGACAGCCACCGGACAAATTCATGCGAGTGCAGTCGCGAGCAACGAGCTCGTGGTCTTCCCCTCTGTGCCCGGGGCGAAAGCGGTGTGATCGGTTAGCCTCTAACTAACGATCCCGCTCACCCCGGGTTGATTCTAAACGCCATGCGCCCACCAGCGCATATTTTTTTGCGGCCGTATAGGCATCGCCTGCACGCGTAAGCCCAGCCGGCCCCGACCCTTTCCCTGACCGGGACTTACCATGTCCAAATCCCGGCACTCGCAACCAACTGACCCTCTATTGCCATGCTTAAATCGATAACCCTCACCACCACGGACCACTCAAAGCTCAAGGCCCACCTTGATCGCGCTCTCAGCGCTCATCCCAAAAATCGCGAACTCTGGCAGCGCCTCAAAGACGAACTCGAACGCGCCTTGCTCCTGCCTGCACAAGTCATCCCGCCCGACGTCGTTCGGGTCGGATCAACCTTCACCGTCTACGATCTCGAAAACGACGAAGTCGATACATTCACCCTCGTCTGGCCGGAACACGCCGACATCGAGCAAGGGAAAATCTCCGTCCTAGCCCCGCTCGGCACCGCCGTCATCGGCTTTGCCAGTGGCGATGAAATCACTTGGGCAATGCCGGGCGGCCTCCGACGCCTGCGTCTCGAAGCCGTCACATCGCCCGAGCTTATCCACTAACCCCAACCCAAAATCCAAATAATATGAACACCACTACCGACACGCCCGCCATGACTCCCTGGACCTTTAACAAACCCATCATCTCCGAAGCAGGCCTCGACGGAACCCTGCTACAGCTCGGCCCCAAAGCCGAACTCACGCTCCCCTCAGTCGCTCGCCAACGTGTGTTTTTTGTCGCCTCAGGATCGGTCACCATTTCCAGCCGGGAGACCAACTACATGCTCGGCGCGGACGGCATTCTCACGGTCATGAAAGATCGGCCCATTACCATCCGGAACCACACCGACGACGCCGCCAAGTTGCTCGAATTAACCCTGCCGGCCCCGCGGACCGAATGGAAAATATTTGTCCCGGACGAAGGACTTCCGACCAAATAATCAACTCCGGAACATACAAGCCGGAGCAACCTCCGGGGCATTGGACCCGATACGAATAACTCCACGAAAACGTCCTCCAAATCGGAGGGCGTTTTTTTGTATTACACACGCGGTGCAATCCGCAACCGTTGGTGAGTTTTCCCAAAGTGGAGAGGCGAAGATCGCCCCTGCGACCGGCCTCAACGGCTTGATAGTATTTGTAGCCAAGCCCGACCGTCTCGGCGAATATCTCTTGGCTAAGCCCAAGAGACCTCACTCGATCCAGCGGGTGTTTCACCATGTCGTTTGACACCACAAATCTTAGTCGCAGGGCGCTTCCTGATACAACTGAGCAACGACCTTGCGCCCGGATAACCTGCTAATGGTAGTGAGAAGTGACGCTATCATGTCCTTGGTCAAATCCAGGCAACTCGTCTCCGATCACGGAAGAAGCCTCCATTCCGGCGTGGCGAGTCGGGCCATGCTCGACTTGGTGAAGGGCGATGCGCTCCACCGAGTCGGGCCATGCTCGACTTGGTGAAGGGCGATGCGCTCCACGTTCATCCTCGAAAACAATACCGACTCCATATGCGTGCAAATATGACATATGTTCGATCATTTCCCCCATTCAGATTGATCAATTTTAGGAATATAGTGAAGGAGTGTCGTCATCCCCTGGGGCGGTTTTACAAATAAGGCATTTCAGCCGGAAGAGGACGATGCGTGCAACTCATTCTCTATCTCATGCTTAATCCAGTGCCTCTTTATAGCGAGGAGCTTTGGCTCTATTTTCCCGCACAGAACGCCCTCCGCTTGGACTGGCACGTCGGGCGTGTCGCCGTGAACAACTAATTTTAAACCAGCCCGAAACCCTAAGAACCCGCATCCCCACTCCCCCATGAACAATCCCATTCTCTCCGCCGCCTGCTCTTCGCGCGGGCGGAAGTCCATACTTCTTCTCACCGCATCGCTGGCGCTTTGCTCCGCCCAATCCGCGCAGGCGGCCAATCAGGCATGGTCAACCAATACTCCCGGGCCGGCCAATGGAAACTTCAGCGGCATCAACTGGAAGACGGGCGCCACGACGGGAGTGGCCACGCCGACGAACGCGGCGGCCACAGGCGATGCGTTGTTCTTCAACACGTCTGCCATCACCACGCTTAACAACGATCTGTCTTCCGCGACGTTTGCGGGCTTCACGTTCAACTCGGGCGCCTCAGCCTACACCATCGGCGGCAACGCGTTTACACTGGGTGGCAACATCACCAACAACAGCACGAACCTACAGACGTTCAACAACGCCATCACGACGACGACGAACTACACCGTCACAACGAAGACGGGTGGCGGAAACGTGACCTTGGCAGGGGATATCAGCGGCTCAGGCGGCAAATTCACCCTTGCGGGGGCAGGCACGACCTGGGGCACCCTCACGCTTTCGGGGAATAACAGTTTTACAGGCGGTCTCGACACATCAAATCATGGGGTCATTCGTCTGACCAACTCCAACGCTGCGGGCACCGGCGGCATCCTAATCGGTAATTACACTTCTACCGACACGGCGCGACTTGAGTTATCGGGAGGGATCACAGTGGGCAACACCGTTACCCTAGGAGGTCGCACCGGCACCGCGATCGGCATTCTGAACGTCACCGGCAACAACGCATTAACCGGCGCGTTAAACAATCAGACCGGTGGCGGATCCAACAACATTCAATCCGATGCCGGTTTGCTAACTTTGGGCACCGCAGGCGCGAATTGGAATTCAACGGTAACCAATCGCTCATTCACCTTTTCGGGAGCTGGTAACATCGCAGTGGTGGGCAATATCAGGACGAGTGGCGTCACTGTAACGAAAACGGGGGCGGGCACATTGACCTTCTCTGGCACGGGCGCCAACTCCTACACTGGACTGACGAGCGTGAACGACGGCGAGCTGGATCTGGGCAAGACCGGCGTGCTTGCGGTGGTCGGCAATCTGACGGTGGGAGACAATGTGGGAGCGGCGAACAGCGCGATCTTGAAGTTGCTTTCCTCCAACCAGATTGCCACCACATCGGCAGTGATCCTCAATAGCGACGGGCGCATTGCCTTGAACAGCTTCGCCAACACGGTGGCCTCGCTGACCTCGGCCGGCGGCAACATCACTTCCACCACTGCCGGGGGCAACCTGACCTCCACGGCGGCACCGGCATTCAGCGGCATCGGTAACACGATTGGCGTGGGCGCGACGGTCACGAGCAGCATCTCCGCGACCCTCGCCGCCAGCGGCACGCTGGCAGTCAACGGCACGCTGGCAAGCGGGCTGGACGTCGCGACCGGGGCGACCCTGAGCGGTTCGGGCACGATCAGCGGAGTCACCACCTTCTCTGACGGCACACTGACCCCAGGAACGGCGGGCGCAGCGGGCACGCTGACCACTGCTGCGCTGACCTTTAACGCGGGCTCGATCTTGTCCTTCGATCTCGGGCTCGACACCGCGACGAGCGACCGTGTGGACGTGACCTCCGGCAATCTTTCGTTTGCAGGTTCGACCACCCTCAATCTAAACAACCTCGGCACAATCGGCGTATCGGGTGGCACCTATACGCTGTTCTCCGTGGCCGGCACGACCAGCGGCATCGGCAACATCGCCGTTTCCGCATTGGATGGCTACAGCTCGGCGATCAGCCAATCGGGTAACAATGTGATTCTCACGCTGACAACCGCCGCCATTCCCGAGCCGTCCACCTGTGTCGCGCTGGCGGGTGGCCTCGCGCTCGTGGGCGCGTGCTTTGGGCGCCGCCGCAAGACGGCGAACATCGCCGCTTAAGGCTGATATAAAGCAGGCAATCAGTCAAAAGCCCGGATACAGGCGGCAAAGGCCGTCGGTATCCGGGCTTTTTGCGCCTGCCTATCTGTAGGCGCATGAAAAGAGAGGCGGAGGGGGCTCGCCGGAGTTTAGAGCGGTTCAGAAGCCGTAGGCGCGTAAAGTGGATTGATTCCTGAATGCGCGTTACGACGTTTTGGCCATCTGGTGGACAGCCATCCCCGAGCGCCGCCTGCACCGTCTGCGTGCCAGAACGGCGAGCAGAGATCGCGGTTCACCTCATCCATAAATGCGACTACGGCCTTTATAACGGCTACGACATTCCTCGAACCGCTCTAATTTCAAGCCCTGCCTCGCAGGCAGGGCTTGAAAATCGCAGCGTCCCTTCTTTGCCGAGGCTCCGAAGGAGAAGCATAGGCCGGTTTCGGCAACTTGAGTCGGTCCGCCTCAGCTCTCCGCGAACGCTTCCATACCGACGCAAGAGCAGACCAAGTTGCGATCGCCGTAGACGTTGTCCACTCGACCGACCGCCGGCCAGAACTTGCTCTCGCGAACCCACGGTGCGGGGAACGCCGCCAACTCACGCGAATATGGACGCGTCCACTCGTCGGCACAAACCACACGGGCGGTATGCGGCGCGTGCTTCAGCGGATTCGACGTCGCGTCGGCCTCGCCATTAGCCACCGCCTGCATCTCACCGTGAATCGCGATCATCGCATCACAGAAGCGGTCGAGCTCGCCTTGGGTTTCGCTCTCAGTCGGCTCAATCATAAGTGTGCCGGCTACCGGCCAGCTCATGGTCGGCGCATGGTAGCCATAGTCCATCAAACGCTTGGCCGCATCGTCGACCTCCACGCCGTGCTTTTTCCAGCCGCGCAAATCGATAATGCACTCGTGCGCCACCAAACCCGCGTTGCCGCGATAGAGCACCGGGAAAAAGGCCTCGAGGCGCTTGGCGACGTAGTTGGCGTTAAGGATGGCGATCTTGGTCGCGTCGGTCAGGCCGGCGTCCCCCATCATGCGGATATACATCCACGAGATGACCAGAATGCTGGCCGAGCCAAACGGCGCCGCCGACACCGAACCCGCGCCCGCGCCGGGCAGGAAGGGCTTGAGGTGCGCGGCCACACACACCGGACCGACACCCGGACCACCGCCGCCGTGCGGAATGCAGAAGGTCTTGTGCAGATTGAGATGACAGACGTCGGCACCAATGAAGCCCGGCGAGGTCAGACCGACCTGCGCGTTCATGTTGGCACCGTCCATGTAAACCTGACCGCCGGCGGCGTGAATCGCCGCGCAGATGTCTTGTATCGACGTTTCAAACACGCCGTGAGTCGACGGGTAGGTGATCATCAACGCGGCCAGACTGGCGGTGTGTTTGTCGGCCTTGGCCTTGAGGTCGGCCACATCGATGTTGCCCAGCGCGTCGCAGGCGACGGGGACCACCGTGTAACCGCACATGACCGCGCTGGCCGGATTGGTGCCGTGGGCGCTGGTCGGGATCAGACAGATATTGCGACCGCCCTGACCGCGGGACTCGTGGTAGGCGCGGATCGCCAGCAGACCGGCGTATTCGCCCTGCGAACCGGCGTTGGGCTGGAGCGACACGGCGGCAAACCCGGTGATCTCGCTGAGCCAGGTTTCCAGCTCGGTGATCATGCGCACGTAACCGCGGGTCTGCTCGGCCGGCGCGTAAGGATGCATCTTGGCAAACTCCGGCCAAGAGACCGGCAGCATCTCGCTGGCGGCGTTGAGCTTCATAGTGCAAGAGCCCAGCGAAATCATCGAATGGCAGAGCGAAAGATCCTTCGCCTCCAGCCGCTTGATGTAGCGGAGCATCTCGTGCTCGGTGTGATATTGATTAAACACCTTGGCCGTAAGGAACGACGAGGCGCGGGCCAGCGCGGGCGGATAGTCCACCGGAGTAAACTCGTTTAACGCGGCCAGATCCGGATCGCCAAACAGCGCCAGCAACGCGTGCACATCGGACAGCGTGGCGAGTTCGTCGAGCGCGATGCCCACCGAATAGGCGTCGATGCGGCGCAGGTTGAGCTTGCGGGCCTCGGCGGCGGCATGGACCCGGGCGGAGGAAACGTTGCCCACCGTCAGCGTATCGAAGGTCGGCTCAGCGTTGACTGTCGCGCCGATGCGACGCAACCCAGTGGCCAGCAGGTCGGTCAGTGCCTTGGTGCGCAGGGCGATGCGCTTCAGCCCGGCGGGACCGTGATAGACCGCATACATCGAGGCGATGACCGCGAGCAGCACCTGCGCAGTGCAGATGTTGGACGTGGCCTTGTCGCGACGGATGTGTTGCTCGCGCGTGCCGAGCGAAAGGCGCATCGCGGGCCGTCCCTGAGCATCCTTGGAAACACCAACCAGACGGCCGGGCATCTGACGCTTGAGCGCGTCGCGGGTTGCGAAGAAGCCCGCGTGCGGCCCGCCAAAACCAAACGGCACGCCGAAGCGCTGTGCCGAGCCCACCGCGACATCCGCGCCGAGTTCGCCGGGTGACTTGAGCAGGGTGAGCGCGAGTAGATCGGTCGCCACGACGCTGAACGCACCCACGGCCTTCACTGCCGCGAAGAACGTCGTGAAATCGTGGATACTTCCGGTGGTGTCCGGGTATTGCACCAGCACGCCGCAAAGGTTGGCGGTGGTCGCGGGGTCAAACGTGCGATGATCGCCGGTCACGATCTCAATACCAAGCGGTTTGGCGCGGGTGCGGACGACATCAATGGTCTGCGGGTGGCAGTTATCCGAGACAAAGAAAACGGCATCGGCGGTGCCCTTGGCACGATGGCAGAGCATCATGGCCTCGGCGGCGGCCGTGCCCTCGTCGAGCAACGAGGCGTTGGCGATGTCGAGCCCGGTCAAGTCGGTGACCAGCGTTTGGAAATTGAGCAGCGCCTCAAGACGCCCCTGGGCGATCTCGGCCTGATAAGGCGTGTAGGCGGTATACCAGCCCGGGTTCTCAAAAATAGCGCGCTGGATGACCGGAGGGGTGAACGTGTCGTAATAACCTTGGCCAATGAAATTGCGGAACACCTTGTTCTGCGAAGCGATCGCACGCAGCTCGGCCAGCGCGGCGGATTCGCCCAAGGCAGCAGGCAGGGTCAACGGTTTCGGCAGGCGAATCCGGGACGGCACGGCCGCATCGACGAGAGCGTCGAGGGAAGGTTGTCCCAGTCGGGCAAGCATGGCCGCGCGTTCCTCCGCGTCAGGCGATGTGTGCCGATGCGCAAACGCGTCGGTCGGGGCCAGTAAACTGGTAAGTGAGGAGTCGGTGGGAGCGGCGCTCGCAGAGGCGGACATAAAAAGGACGGTAGGCTAGGCCTACCGTCCGGCAAATGGTATTTTGCGTAGAGGGGCTTTAGATTCGGTTAGCGCGCGAACGGCGGAAACCAACGAAGCCGAGCGCTGCTAAACCGCCCAAGAGAGCGAAGGTGGACGGCTCTGGGATCGGGGTAGCGGTTAGCCCAATAGTTAAATCATCCATACGCCAGTTACTGGCGGTGCTGGAACCACCGTAGCCATAGACGCGAAGCGCTAGAGCCGATGTAGAAGAGACGCTAAGCCCGGTGAATGATTTCAATGCCCAAGCGCTATCGTTAACGGCAGTTAATGCACCCAGATTAGATGATAAACTCGCTGAATTATAGAGGTCTAAGTTCAAAGGTCCGCTCGACGTAGAACGAGACCCAAATGAAACCGATGTAATTGTTATTGAATAATTTGCACTAGGAGTGATGGTAAATTCAAAATATGAAGTAGTCCCAGTGTTTAATACGCCTGACTTACCGCTAAATGCTAGGTTATTGCCGCCGCTGGCACCCGAGTTATCGGAAGGAGAGGTTAAACTGGTTCCAGTAGTGCCGGTGTTAACTTGAGCCAAGGCAGCAGAGACCACACCCGTAGGCAGACTAGAAGACGGAGCAGTCGCCGATGATGTAAAATTCCAGATAATCTGAGAATAGCCCATGCTAGCCAGAGTAAGTCCAATAGCTAAATAACTGAAAAGTTTGGTCTTCATGCTTAAAGGATAATAGCAGGTCTGGTGCCTTCACCCTAGTGACGTTCAAGTTACTTTGCTCTCGAGAGCACTGACACAACCCGCCGAGCTCGTTTTATGGAAGCGATATTTCCTCGATTTCAGCCAATATCAGCGAGTTGGCGTATCCGAGGTTACCCAAGGGGGTTTTGAGAAAATAATTTCCAGATTCTTAGCCGATCCATTCGTCACCCATTAGTCACTCCGGCGATTTGCGCAGGGACGTGAATTTGAAAATTTTGGCTGATATGCGCTTGGGCGAATTTGGCCTTTTCACACCAGTGAACCTTGCCTACCTCGGTTCGGAGTGGCTCCGTTTATGCTAAATCGGGCGAAAGATAGGCCCCTCTTCTGGAGCAATCACTCACTTGCACTTTTCTTCCGATAAAATCCCTGAGCCGCCCCAACCAGCGCACCCAATGCGTGGCGGTTCCCGACGCGGGTTCGCCCTGCTCATCACCATCGTATTGGTGTCGTTCCTCGTGCTGATCTTGATCGGATTAGCGGCGATTACCCGGGTCGAAACCCAAGTCGCTTCGAACACCCAGAAGCTCGACGCCGCGCGCAATAACGCGCTCATGGCGCTCAATATCGCCATCGGCCAGCTGCAGCAACATGCGGGGCCGGACTCGCGACTGACCGCCCAGGCCAATCTGCTCGGGGCCAATTCGGGCAACCCCTGGTTCACCGGTGTCTGGACGGCCGACACCACCGGCACACCCACCCTCCGCTCCTGGCTGGTCAGCGGCAACGAAACGACCCCGACACGTTTTGGCCCAAGCAGCATTCTGGGCCGCGAAGGACCGGTTTTTGAAAGCCCCCTCGGTTTCGACGCCAACGGCCTCGCGACCAACGGTCCCGAAACCGCCAGCCCCAACCTTGTGCAACTCGTCGGCCCCCATACCGCGACCACCACCCGCACCAGTCTCGACAACGGCAGCGTGGTCGTCCCTGGCGTCCCTATTAACATCGTCCCCGCCGGCCTTTCCAACGCACACACCATTGGTCGTTACGCCTGGTGGGTGGGCGACCAAGGCGTGAAAGCCTCCCTCGCCCTGCCCGACCGCTCCGCCGAGGTCACCTATTCCCCATGGTATGATCCCACGCCCGCTACGGGCTACGATCAACGCAGCCGCATTCGCCAACAAATCGCCACCGCCCCCACCTTTTTCCGGCGGCTAACCGGAACCGAGGAACACGGCTTTGATCCCCTCAACACCACCAACGCCCCCCGGCTGGCCCATGTGCTCACACCGCTCCACACCGAATTATTAACCCCCGCCGTGGTCTCTGCGTCGCTGAATGATTTTCGCCGCGCCTATTTTCACTCCTTTACCCCAAGGGCCTACGCCGTGCTGGCCAATTCACTGCCCTTATCCTCCGCCCAACGCGGCCTACAACACGACCTGTCGCTAGACCCCGCCCAACTCGGCCCCGCATTCGTAGCGCAATCCAACTTGGCAGCCTACATGGAGACCCCGACAGCTGCCAACACTGCGGTCCCGCCGATCACCTCCTACGACTCCCCTCGCCGGCGCTACCGGATGACTCCAGCCATCACCTCGCCTGCCACGTCCGATAACCCGGCACTCGCATTCAAAGTCGCACCGGTAATCAACAGCTTCATGCTGCAGTTCAGGGTTCTACGAGTCTCTGGCGGCAATATCGACGTGCGCGCGCGCATGGTGACAGAGTTGTGGAATCCCTACACATCAGCACTCGTCCCCGAGCCTCTCTCCATCGAGATAACCGGGCTACCCACGATCCGCGTGACTGACACCGAAGGCACCGGAGCCGTGATTAATATCGATCTGCAAACCCCTCCCGCACTACTGACCAACTCCGCCCCTGAAACACCGCTGGTTGTGCAACTCCCCTTTACCGCCAACGGCGACGCGGATCGGGCCTCATGGCTGCCTGGTCGCATCTATGGCTGGACCACCGAAACAGGAGCGACGCCGTCGGCCGACCTGCGGTTTTATAACAAAAACATCAACGCTCAGGGCTGGCTCTACGCATCAAGATCCCCCGGAGCCACCGACGACCGCTTGAGTGTGGACGTTGACCAGGAAACCACCCTCACCCTCACGCTCAAAAACGATGCCGGTGATACGTTAGCCACCTACACCTCCCCCACCTACCCCTCGTTCAACATCCTCAACGCCAATACCGACGCCAACTGGAAGTTCGGCTTCGGTTTTCGCCTGCGCCAACCCAGCACACTGAACAAGGATCGCGACTGGCTGCTGGGCGCGAAGGAACACCTCGCAGGCAGCACACCCAGCTCGGATATCTTCGTGCCGTTCAACGAACTACTCGGCCTCGACCCCGACGCCTACGTGGGCACGGTGCAGACAGCCGCCGACATTCAGAATTTCCAGATTTTTAGAGTCATGGGGACCACGACAGCCACCAGCCGCTCCTCCACGATAGACATCCCCCTCTTCGAGCTCCCGCGTCTGCCCTACCTCTCGGTCGGCGAACTTCAGCAACTCGTGCTGCCCGACACCGCGCCATTCGCAGTCGGCAACTCGTGGGGCGGACAAGCCAATGCGTGGTTTGACCGTTATTTTTTCTCAGGCCTAACCTCCACTGCCATAAAACCCTCCACCTCCACAGGACAGCCACTGCCCAACTGGAACCTCCAGCCATTGGATACCACGGCCGCGTCCCTCTCGTCCGAACACTTGCTGCAAGCCGGCGGATTTAATCTCAACTCCGCTCTCCCGACCGCCTGGAGAGCCGTGTTGTCCGGCATTCGGTTCAGCCAGGCAAACGCCTTTAACCGAGCCGACATCGACAACTCATCATCGGCCAACAGCTACACCGGCTCACAACCTGCCGCCACCACTTCCACCGCAGAATACCTCAGCGATGGCACCTTGGCCGACAATGCCAACCCCGTCACCAACCCCGTCGGCGGTCCCTCGTTTTTTCGTTTCCCCCAATCCGCCCAAGAAACCTACTTCTGGCGCCACAATTCCAGCCTCCCCAGTGACTTCGACTCCAACCAAGCCTTTCGCCAAGGCGTGCGCGGCGGCGACCAGCCCATCGACGGCAGCACGCTGCAAACCCTCACCACCACCCAGATCGACCTGCTCGCCAACGCCGTTGTTAATCGCCTCCGCGAACACGCCACCACCGCCGGCCCCTATCGCTCCCTGCAACAATTCCTTGAGCCCGTCGCCGCTTGGTCCGACCGCAACCTCCTCGAACAAGCCATTGCCGACGCCAACATTAATCCCACCGCCATCTCCCCCATCAACCCCGTCGCCAATCTCACCGACCTCGGCTTCAGCTCACTCACGCTCACCTCGGCCGACATCATGACCGCCCTCGCCCCCTATCTGCGCACCCGCTCCGATACCTTTGTCATCCGCACCTACGGCGAATCGCTCAATCCCGTCACCCAAGAGGTCGAGGGACGCGCCTGGTGCGAAGCCACCGTGCAACGTTTTCCCGACCCCATCGACTCATCCGACAACATCGCCGCCCCAGCCGCCACCGGCTTTGGCCGCGCCTTCCGCATCACCCAATTCCGATGGCTCTCCCCCTCCGACATTTAATCAACGGCCTACTGTTAGCCGTCCTCATCTTCACACTGGCCCTTCCCGTGACGGCCAAACCTCGGGCCCAACCCACGCCGATCGAGTTCACCGTCTTTGCCCGCTACCGGCAACAGAACCTGCAATTTCTACCCGACGCCCAAAGCCCCCCCCAATCGCTGGAGTTCTTCGGCAACACCCGCTCCCCCGCCTACTCCTACACAGGCAAAAGCCGCCAACTCCCCATCTACGAAGCCGCGCCGCTCACCGCCTACTGGGAAGCCCTCACTCGCGATCCGCGCAATCCGCCGGCGCTCCCTGTCCCCGTCGCCATCGCCGACATACCCGAGGGACTGACCCGCGCGCTGCTACTCTTTATCCCCGTGCGCAACCCTCCTGCCGGCCAGCCTCGCCTACGCGTCTACGTGGTCGACGACAGTCCGCACACACTACCCGCCGGTTTTGCTGCCGTCATCAACGCCAGCGGACGCGAATACAAAGCCCAACTCGGCGAAGAAATCATGGATGTGCCCCACGGCATCGGCGGCAAAGTCCCCGCTACCGGCACGGTTGAGCTCCGGCTCGCCACTCAGGATGGCAACGACTGGGTCGTAAGCGGACGCCACACCTTCCGACTCGGTAATAAAGACCGCGTGAGCCTCGTCTTTTTCCCCCCCACCAGCCCGACCGGTATCGCCCCGATCATCCGCACCCTGATCGATACCATGCCTGATGAAAAACCACCCGTGGTCGCCAACGCCAGCCGTTGACGCCACGCCGCCCCGCCCGCTTGGTCTGACGTTTCCCAGACCATGCCAACGCCAGCATCAACCACCCCCTTCGCCACTCGCCCCGACCGCGCAGCCTACATCGGCCAACGCCTCGCCGAGCTCTACCCCGAGACGCCCATTCCGCTCGACCACACCGACGCCTACACCCTCCTCGTGGCCGTGTTGCTCTCGGCCCAGTGCACCGACAAACGCGTCAACCTACAGACCCCCGGCCTCTTCGCCCGCGCGAACAACCCGCGCGACATGGTCAAACTCACCGTGGACGACATCAATTCGCATGTCCGCCCCTGCGGACTCGCCCCGCGCAAAGCCCAGGCCATTCACCGCCTCTCTGAGTTGCTCCTCGAAAACCACGGCGGCGAAGTCCCCCGCACCTTCGAGGAACTCGAAGCCCTGCCCGGCGTCGGGCACAAAACCGCCTCGGTCGTCATGGCCCAGGCCTTCGGCTTTCCCGCATTTCCGGTCGACACCCACATCCATCGCCTCGCCCAACGCTGGCGCCTGACCAAGCGCGGCGGCTCCGTCGAGCGTGTCGAGGCCGACCTCAAAAAGCTCTTTCCCAAGTCCGAGTGGAACAAGCTCCACCTACGCATTATCTTCTACGGCCGCGAACACTGCACCGCCCGCGGCTGCGACGGCCACACCTGCGAGATCTGCAGCACGGTCAACGTTCCTCGCAACAAACCGGTCTGATCCGACTCGTTCGTAGTGACGCCGCAAGGGCGCAGCCCCAGGCGTTCTCCGACGAGCACGCCTCCTAATGACTCCTCTCCAAAAGCCCGGGCACTGCGCGCGATTTCGCCGACTTCATTCGACACTGCTGCGTTCCTCCGGCGTCGCCGACGCCAAGTGACGCGCTGCAAATTGATGGTTTTCCTAAACGAAAACCGTCTATGCAAACGCCCGCCCGCACCACTACGATCCGGACCACCCTCCGCCTCCTCACGCTCGCCGCCACCGCACTCCTGATCGCCGCCCCGACCGCGGCTCTGCGCGCCGCCGACCCCGCTGAAATCTGGCTCGGCTTCACTGCCAAAACGCCAATCAGTCCACGCGTGACCGCGCTCGTGCTACTGGAGAGCAAGTTCCGCGACGACCTCGATTTCCGTTATCAGGACTACGCCGACATCGGCGTGAGCATCCAACTCAACGACCAGTGGAGCGTCGCGCCGATCATGCGCTTCGTCCGCACACGAAGCACACCCGGCGGCCCGTGGAGTAATATCATTTGTCCGCTGCCCACCGTGAACTGGCAGGACTCCTTCGCTGGCTGGAAACTTGGCTGGCGCAACCAACTCGAAATCCAGTGTCGCGAGTCCCGGGCCGACATGACCACGTGGCGCACGCGAATGCAGGTCATGCCCCCCATGCCCAAGGACGGCTCTTGGCATCCCTATCTCAACAACGAGTTCTTTTTCGACGACCACAGTCATCGTTGGTCCCAAAACCGGGCACTGCTCGGCACTTATTACACGATCAACAAGGCATGGACGCTTGAGACCTACATCGGCTACAAAAGTGATTGGGCGGCGGGAAACTGGAACCATACCCGTCTGATCGGGACCCGGGCCGGCTGGGCATTTTGATTTCAAAAACGGGATTGCCACCCTACGTTTTGCTGTCCCATGTTCTCGCCTTCACGCCGGACGCCTAGCTCAGTTGGTTAGAGCACATCCTTCACACGGATGGGGTCACAGGTTCGAGTCCTGTGGCGTCCACCATTTTACCGCTCTCTAAAGGAGCGGTTTTTTCATGCCCAACAACGGTTTGCGCAAGCGTGATAAGCCCACCCAACAACTCACAGAAACCCCGTGGTGCAGCGATAGACGCACTTTTTTGTGCATCTCCCTCGGTGTCATTTCCGAAGGTTGGGAGCTTGCTGATTTCAGAATGTAGCTCGAGGCCAGCAACGTCAGTATAGACTTGCGCGGTCAAAGACGGGGCTGAATGACCAAGCAACCGCCTGCGCAAACCCTGTATCGGAAACTGGGCCGTGCTAATTGGCGTTCCTAACGCAATTTTCAGAGCTCGGTGGAGTTCAACGCAAACGCCCGATACTAACGCGCCCGCCAACTCGACTAAAGTTACCATGGATCACCGCAACGCAGCGCCAGACCCAGCAGACCTCAGCTAGAGTCAGATCCCGACCTCGGGTGTATGGATAAAGTCCCGCGATCCACATTTAATCATATTCCTTACGTAGAATAACTTATAGGAGTGAGTAGGGTATATCACCCATACAAAATCCCCTGATGTGTATACTCCGTAACTAGCGCCAAATACTCGACATAGCGGTTGGTTCGTGTTTTCTAACACTCGCTTTACGCTCCAAGCACATTTCGTCCGGTTCCAACGTTCCCCTCGTTCAGTAACCCAGCCAATTTCGACCACCTTGCCCGCGGCAGACAACTAGCCTAGAAAGCAAATGCATAGGGGATGTTATTGGCTTTTTCAGGTGTTTGCCGCGGGCATTTCTGTTTCCGGATGACTCGCAGTGACGAGCTGGCACTCCCAGCCGTCAGCCCCGGTCCAATGTGACCCGCCTGCCGGGCTTCGCGTTGATCCCTTCCCTCGTAAAGACCCGTCAGTGACCACTGGCCCGCGGCATGCACAGATGAGGATACCATGAATCCAGAAACCCTCACCCAGATGTCCCGCACCGCCGTCACCGAGGCCCAGTCCGAGGCTCGTCGTCGCGGTAATAACGAGGTGGACACCTGGCACCTGCTCCACGCCCTGCTCGCGCAGGAAAACGGTATCGTGCCCGCATTGGTCGACAAACTCGGTCTGACCACCAGCGCACTGCTACTCGCAGCCGAACGTGAACTGGAAAAACTCCCCAAGGTTTCTGGCAGCGTAGACACGTCCAAAATTTTCGTCACTCAGTCCGTCAACGAGGCCCTCACCCGCGCCGAGACCGAGGCCAAGAAACTCAAGGACGAATACGTCTCCACCGAGCACCTCTTCCTCGGCCTCGTTGAAGTCGCCAAACCCGCCTCATTCGCCGCCTACCTGAAGTCCTTCGACCTCAGCCGAGATCGCGTGTTCAAAGCCCTCAAGGAACTGCGCGGCAACCAACGCGTCACCACCGACAACCCCGAGACCACTTACAACGCCCTCGCCAAATACGGCATCGATCTCGTCGCCCTCGCCAAAACCGGCAAGCTCGACCCCGTCATCGGTCGCGACGACGAGATCCGGCGCACCGTGCGCATCCTCTCGCGCAAGACCAAGAACAACCCCGTGCTCATCGGCGAACCCGGCGTCGGCAAAACGGCCATCGTCGAAGGCCTTGCCCAACGCATCCTGCGCGGCGACGTGCCCGAGGGCCTCAAAGACAAAACCATCTTTTCCCTCGACATGGGCTCTCTCGTCGCCGGCGCCAAATACCGCGGCGAATTCGAAGAACGCCTCAAAGCCGTGCTCGCCGAAGTCAAGGCCGCCAACGGACGCATCCTGCTCTTCATCGACGAGCTTCACACCATCGTTGGCGCCGGCAAATCCGAAGGCGCCATGGACGCGGGCAACTTGCTCAAGCCCATGCTCGCTCGTGGCGAACTCCACTGTATCGGCGCCACCACGCTCGACGAATACCGCAAACACATCGAGAAAGACGCCGCCCTCGAGCGCCGCTTCCAACCCGTGCAGGTCGAACCGCCCTCCACCGAGGACGCCATCTCCATCCTCCGCGGTCTGCGTGAACGCTTTGAGATCCACCATGGCGTGCGCATCCAGGACAACGCTCTCGTCGCCGCCGTCACGCTTTCGCAGCGCTACATCGCCGACCGCTTCCTGCCCGACAAAGCCATCGATCTCATCGACGAAGCCTGCGCCATGATCCGCACCGAAATGGATTCCTCCCCGCAGGAACTCGACGCCCTTCAGCGCCGTGTGCTCCAGCTCGAAATCGAAGAGGCCGCCCTCAAACTCGAGAAGGACCCCGCCTCCAAGCTCCGCCTCGAATCCCTGCAAAAGGAACTCACCGACACCCGTTCCCAAGCCAACGCCCTGCGCGCCCGCTGGGACAAGGAAAAGGCCGCCATCAACCATGTCCGCAGTGTTCGCGAAAAACTCGAAGCCACCCGCCTCGAACTCGACAAATCCGAACGCGCCTACGACCTCAACAAATCCGCCGAGCTCCGCCACGGCCGCATCCCGCAGCTCGAAGCCGAGCTCAACAAACTCGAAAACGACTCCGCCAAGACCGAACTCTTTAAGGAAGAAGTCTCCGCCGAGGAAGTCGCCGAGATCGTGGCCAAGTGGTCCGGCATTCCCGTCACCCGCCTGATCGAGAGCGACCGCGAAAAACTCCTCCGACTCGGCGACACTTTGCACGAACGCGTGATCGGCCAGTCTGAGGCTGTGCAGCTCGTCAGCGAAGCCATCCTGCGCGCCCGCGCCGGCATCAAAGACCCGCGCCGCCCCGTCGGTTCGTTCCTCTTCCTCGGCCCGACCGGTGTCGGCAAAACCGAGCTCGCCAAGACTCTGGCCGAAACCCTCTTCGACAGCGAGTCGGCCATGATCCGCATCGACATGTCCGAATACATGGAGAAGCACAGCGTCGCCCGCCTCATCGGCGCGCCTCCCGGCTACGTCGGTTACGACGAGGGCGGCCAGCTCAGCGAAGCCGTGCGCCGCAAACCCTACGCCGTGATCCTCTTCGACGAAATCGAAAAGGCCCACCCCGACGTATTCAACGTTCTGTTACAAGTCCTCGACGACGGCCGTATCACCGATTCGCAGGGCCGCACCGTGGACTTCAAGAACACCATCATCATCATGACGTCCAACCTCGGCAGTCGCTTCCTATTGGAAAACGTGCACGGCGGCGAAATTCCCGAGACCGTGCGCGAGTCCGTCTTCGCCGAGCTGCGCAAAGCCTTCCGCCCCGAGTTCCTCAACCGCATCGACGAGACCATTCTCTTCAAGCCGCTCACCCTCGAGGAAATCACCCGTATCGTGGACCTGCTGCTGGCCGACTTGAACAAGCGCCTGATCGACCGCCGCGTCACCGTCACACTCACCCCCGCCGCCAAGGTCTGGGTCGGTGAGAAAGGTTATGACCCCGTTTTCGGCGCCCGTCCGCTCAAGCGCTTCCTGCAACGGCAGCTCGAAACCCAGCTCGCCCGGGCCCTTATCACCGGCACCGTGACCGAAGGAGCCGAAGTCACCTTCGACGTGAAGGACGGGGCTCTGGCCATGAACTAACGCACCACTCTCGTTCGTAGTGACGCCGCAAGGGCGTAGCCCAAGGCGTTTCCTCGCGGTCACGCCGGTCCTCCGTCCCCACGCCCAACACGGCCTAATCCCGGTTGCGCCTGGCTCGCGACCGCACTACGAACGATGAGACTTCCCACATTGGCGCTTGGCTCATCGCCAATGCATTGCACACTCGGCGGCCAGTCGGACACGTCCTCCCGCTTAACTCATGCAAAACGAGATCCGTTGGCTCGCCCGTCTTGGCCTTGATCAAGGCCTGTTTACACTCGAACACCTCGAAGCGGTTCGCAATTCCCTGCCGGCAAATGCCGAATTGATGGACTTTGCCCAAAAGCTCATCGACGACGGCCATGTCTCGGATGACCACTTGGAAACGCTGGAGCGTGTGGCCGGCATCGCTTACTCAAAAGGCAAGGCCGGCCCGCCCGCCGACGATCCGTTCCCAGAGTCAGCGGCCCCTGTCGCGTCGACCCGACCGGTCACTTCCGCACCCGCACCAGCCGCGATGTCAGAGTCCACTGCTCCGCCGTTCATGGAAAGCAATGACGGCAGCCCGCCCAAGTTGCCCACCATGCCCACCGCGGCCATCAACACCATGGGAGACAAGGAACTGAGCATGGCCATGCGCACCCTCCTCCGGGAATGCGCGCGTTATGGCGCCAGCGATCTTCACCTCCCCGCCGGAGCCAAACCCTTTATCCGCCACAACCGGCAACTCGTTCAAATCGACAAAAAGCCGCTCACCTCCGATGAGGCCGAGCGCATCAACACCATCCTGCTTTCTCCGGCTCAAAAAGCCGTATTTACCGAAAAGCACGACTTGGACTACGCCCTCGCGCTCCCCTCAGGAGAGCGCTACCGGGTCAACTTGATGATCCACAAAGGTGGTCCCGCCGGTTCCTACCGGATGATCCCCTCCCGCATCCCGAAGATGGACGAGCTCGGCCTGCGCAATGTCGAGACGGTGCGCAAACTCCTCAGCTACCATAACGGACTCATCCTCGTGACCGGTCCGGTTGGCTCCGGCAAGACCACCACCCTCGCAGCCCTCGTCAACGAACTCAACACCACCCGTGAAGACCACGTCATCACAGTGGAGGACCCCGTCGAGGTCGTGCAACCCGCCGCCGGCTGCAACCTCACCCAGCGCGAGGTCGGCACCCATACGATCAGCTTTGCCACCGCGCTCAAAGGAGCCCTGCGCGAAGACCCCGATATCATCATCATCGGCGAACTCCGCGATCTGGAGACCATTGAGATGGCCATCACCGCCAGCGAGACCGGCCACTTGGTCATCGGCACCATGCACACCAGCGACGCCGCGACCACGCTCAACCGCCTGCTCGACGTCTTCCCCGCCTCACAACAAACCCAAATCCGCGCCAGCGTGGCCGAGAGCCTCCGCGGCATCATCTGCCAACGCCTCCTCCCCGCGACCGACGGGAAACTGGTGCTGGCCAACGAACTGCTTGTCGCCAACACCGCCGTCTCCGCCCTCATTCGTGAAGGTAAAACCCAAGGCCTGCGCAACGTCCTCGAAACCGGCGTGCGTGAAGGCATGTGCCTGATGGAAAACGAAGTGTTTGAACTCTGGAAAGCCCGCCGCATCACCGCCGCCGTCGCCCGCCAAAACATCACCTCCAAGATGATGCGCGCAAAAATCATCTGATCCACACCATGGCCGCCATCGACTCACTCCTCAGCCTCATGCTCGAAAAGGGCGGTTCCGACCTGCACCTTACCGTCGGTCTTCCTCCAAAAATCCGCGCCTCAGGCAACCTCATCCCGCTTAACGACACTCCGGTCACCGCCGAAAAAATGGCCGTGTTGCTCGAAGAAATCTGCCCGCCGGCCCGCTGGCAGCAGTTCCTCGAGAAAAAGGACCTCGACCTCGCGCACGAAATCCCCGGCCTCGCCCGCTTCCGCGGCAACTTTCTCTACAATCATTGGGGCCAGGCCGCCGTCTTCCGCCAGATTCCCGCGAAGATCATGACCTTCGACGAGCTCAAGCTCCCGCAGGCCCTCAAAAAACTCTGCGACCTGCAGGAAGGCCTGGTCGTTGTGACCGGCCCCACCGGCAGTGGTAAGTCCACCACCCTCGCGGCGATGATCGACTATATCAACGCGACCTCCGCGCGCCACATCATCACCATCGAGGATCCGATCGAATTTGTGCACAAGGACCAGAAATCAGTGATCGTGCACCGCGAGGTCGGCGAACACACCGAGTCCTTCGCCGCCGCGCTCAAAGGCGCCATGCGCCACGACCCGGACATCCTGTTACTCGGTGAAATGCGCGAACTGGAAACCATCAAGCTCGCGCTCTCCTGCGCCAGCATGGGCATGCTCGTCTTCGGCACGCTGCACACCAACAACGCTCCAAAGACCATTGACCGCATCATCAACGCCTTCCCCGCCGACGACCAAAACCAGGTCCGCGTGATGCTCTCCGGCTGCCTGTCCGGCGTGGTTGCCCAGTTGCTCTGCAAACGCATTCCCAAGGGGCGTTGTGCGGTTCACGAGATTTTGCTCCGCCACGAAGCGCTGCCCAATACCATCCGCAGCGGACAGATCTCCAACATCCGCGGCCTGATCGAAGGCGGCGGTTCCGAAGGCATGATCACCATGGATCAAAGCCTGCAGGCCCGCGTCGCCGACGGCAGCATCGAGCTGAAGGAAGCCTATATGAAGGCCTCCAACAAAGCCCTCTTTGCCAGCCAGCTAAGACCCGGCGAGCTCGAGAGCAGACACTAAGGATTGAAGGAGGGTGGGCACTCCTTCAAACCCCACGCGCGGCTTGCACGAAGCGCCGGCCGGCTTCGCGCAGCGGATCGCCGCTGAGCACCCCGTAGCTGAGACGCACCCGATTAACCGGCACATCGTCACCAAAACACAGGGCGCCCGGCACGTAGAGCACGCCGGCATCCAACGCAGCCCGACAAAAGGCGCCGTCGAAACCTGTATCCACGCTTTCAGGACCGCGCAGCCAGAGATACAGACCGCCCGCCGGCACGACCCAGCTCCAGCCAAGGTCGGCCAGACCACCCTCGGTCAGCGCGTCGTGCAGCGTATTCATTTTTTTTGCATAGGCGGGACGCAACGTGGAGAGGTGACGGTCAAAGTCGCCATTGGTCAGCGCCTGTTCGCACACCGCCTGATTAAAATTCGCACTGCCGAAATCCTGATGCCCCTTCACGAATTGAATCGCGTTAAACAGACGCGGCTCGGTGCAGACACCACCACCAACCTTGAGCCCAGAGGCAAACGGTTTGGTGAACGTGGTCAGGTAGAGTTTTGCAAACGCATCCCAAGCCGGCAGAGCCAACACCGAAGGCGCTGCGTGCGGCTGGTCAAAATATAACTCCCGATAGGCCGCGTCCTCAATCACCGGCACGACGCAATCGGCAGCGGTGAGGGTTTCCGCGATCAAAGTTTTCTCCGCCGCCGAAAGACTGCGGCCGGATGGATTTGAGAAATAGCTGACAAAATAGACCGCCTTCAGTTTCGAGCGCTCGCCGCTGGCATGCAGTTTGTCGAGCACCGCACGCAAGCCGGGGCCGTCGACCCGACCGTCGGCGTCCACCGGAATCGAACGCGCCTGCACGCCAAGTCCGGACAGCAGCTCCAAGTAGACGAAGTAACTCGGCCGGTCGACCAGCACGATGTCGCCCGGTTCGCAGAGCACCTGCATGGCGATGTAGAGCGCTTGCTGGGAACCATTCGTGATGAAGCTGGAAGCTGTGAGCGCGGCGACATCCGCACCGGCGTTGTCTTCCGCAGCCAGGCGCTTGGCGAGTGCGGCCCGCAAACCGGGCCGGCCTGCGTTGGTGCCGTATTGCAAGTGCTCAGGCGGCAGACCGGTGGCATCAAGCGCGTCGGCCGCGGCACGCACGGCCACGGAAGGCAGCGTGTGCGTGTCGGTGAACCCGGCAGCCAGCGAGAGCAGCCCGGGCGTTTCCAACGCCATCGACATCAAGCGGGTGATTTGCGGGGCCTGCGCACGGCGGCCTAAGGCGGAAAAGGAAATGTGGGACACGGTAAAAAAAGGAGCGTGGGCATTCCTGCCCACGCATTGCGATATAAACCAATTGTTAGCGAAATCTACGCCAGTGCCGCCCGACGTGGACAAGAATGTCCACGCTCCTTCGATCAGGCCGGACTGGGAGCGGTGGCGCCGCCCAGATTGTCGTCCGAGGTATCCTTGGGCTTTTTGACCGCAGGCTTTTCGGCAGGGTCTTGGTCGGGCAGCGCAGGCGGGGCCACGCGCGTCACCGGCGTGCGGAGCTCACCAAACTCAACGATCTCGTGGACGTGTTTACCTTCGATGGTTTCGTGCTCGATAAGGGCCTGAGCGATCGCGTCGAGGGCGGCACGGCGGGTGGTGAGAATCTCGCGGCAGCGGTTGAGCTGGGTGTCGATAATCGTGTGAATCTCGGCGTCGATCCGACGGGCGGTTTCTTCGCTGAGGTGATCGTTGCGCGTGATGTCGCGGCCCAGGAATACCGTGTCCTGATTGTCGCCAAAGGAGATCGGGCCAAGCGGACTCATGCCCCAGTCGCACACCATATGGCGGGCGATCTTGGTGATTTGTTTGATGTCACCGGAAGCACCGTTGGAGATGTCATTCATGATGATCTCCTCGGCCACGCGGCCGCCGAGCCCCATGCAAATCTGATTGAGCAGGCGCTTGAGATGGTAGGTGTGGATGTCCTTTTTGGGGATGAACATCGTGCTACCCAGACTGCGACCGCGGGGGATGATGGTGACCTTGTGCACACCCATGTGGCCGTCATCGAGGACGTCCTGCACGAGGGCGTGGCCGGCCTCGTGGTAGGCGGTCATCTTCTTTTCCTCGTCGTCCATGAGCCGGCGACGTTCGCGACCGTAGAGCACCTTTTCGCGGGCATCCTCAATGTCGATGCGTTCAACGCGCTTCTTATTACGACGGGTGGCGAGCAGCGCGCCTTCGTTGAGCAAGTTGGCCAGATCGGCACCGGAGAGACCGGCGGTGGCGCGGGCGATTTCCATGAGGTCCACGTCGTCGCTGAGACTGATCTTTTTGGCGTGAACCTTGAGAATTTGTTCGCGGCCCAGGATGTCGGGCAAGTCGACGTGGATCTGACGATCAAAGCGGCCCGGACGGAGCAGCGCACTGTCGAGCACGTCAGGACGATTGGTGGCGGCGATGATGATGACGCCTTCAGAGGTGTCGAAGCCGTCCATCTCGACCAGCATGGAGTTGAGCGTCTGCTCACGTTCGTCGTTACCGCCGCCGAGACCGGCTCCGCGTTGGCGACCGACGGCGTCGATTTCGTCGATGAAGATGATGCAGGGCGCGTTTTTGCGTCCTTGTTCAAACATGTCGCGCACGCGACTGGCGCCGACGCCGACAAACATTTCCACGAAGTCGGAACCGGAGACCGAGAAGAAAGGAACTTCTGCTTCGCCGGCGACGGCCTTGGCGAGCAGGGTCTTGCCGGTGCCGGGAGGGCCAACCAGCAGGATGCCCTTCGGAATGTGGCCGCCCATTTTCTGGAAGCGTTTCGGGTCCTTGAGGAAGTCGACGACTTCGGAAACCTCTTCCTTGGCTTCGTCGCAACCAGCGACGGCGGAGAAGAGGATACGGTCACGCTCACGGGTGAGCAGCTTGGCCTTGCTCTTGCCAAAGCTCATGGCGCCGCGGCCGGCGTTCTTGAGCTGACGGACAAAGAGGAAATAAAGCAGTCCGATGATGAACAGAAAGGGCAGGAGATTAACCGCCAGAGCGCCCCAGAAGGTGGAAGAGGGCTTTTCTTCAAAGAGCTTGGTGGCTTGCAGCTTGTTAAAATTGATGTCGGTCAAACGACCTTCGGAGTGGAAGGGTTGGGTCGTCACTGCGGGTGCCTCCGTTTTCACGGTGGCGTCACCTTCGCTGGCCACCGTAGTCGCCGGAGCAGTCGTTTCGGCAGTTGGCGTGGCGGGAACCGCCGGCAAGAGGGCGCCGGTAATCACATAAAGATCACCACCGCCGGTGGGGCGCATGATACCTTCCTTGACGCGACCGGCCTCGGCCAACTCGACGACTTGCTGAATCTTTAGCTCAACGGGTCCACCATTACGAGGCGGGCTGAGATACAGGATCGCCAACACGGCGGCAACAATTGCCAGCCAGATCAGCACAATCCGGGGCTGAAACTTGTCAGGCGGAATGTTTTTCAGAGGAGTGCGCTTGGTGTCTTTTGTCGGTTCAGGCATCAGGTTTGGGACTTGGGTTCTAAGGTGTAGGTTCCGAAATGATAAGTCAATTGGACCGCCCCGCTTTTGAGCAAGGGCGGGAAGGTGGGATTACGATGGAAAGCCGATGTTTGCGAAATACCACCAAACGCTTGGCGTCGAGACTGATCCGGCCGGGCTGGTGTCGCTCGGCGAGCCCCAGGAGCTGATCAAAGCCTTGGCGGGAAAGGTTTTCGCCGACCTCATGATGATTGAGCCAACGGCGCAGCACCCGACGTAACACGGCTCTGGGCAGAGTCGCGGGCGGCACAGGGAGTTGCAGGCGCCCCTCCTCATCAAGCCGCGTTGCCGCGTCGGTCCATTGATCGAGCGCGTTGTCGTCCTCATCAAGCAGTTCGCGGGAAAGCGCTGCACCGGCAACCGCATCGCGTCCGGCGGCCTCGGCCCAGACGGGCAGGACATGACGCCGCACCCGATTACGGAAATACGCGTCGGTCGCATTGGAGGCGTCCTCGCGCCAAACGGCGCCGACCGCGCGGAGGGCTTCAATCAACGCGGAGTGAGGAATCGTCAGCAGCGGGCGCAGGTGCGTGCGCTCGCCGGGCAGCGTTTGCACCGGACGTGGGGCGGCCAGCCCACTCGTGCCGCTACCGCGCGCCAGTCGCATGAGCAGCGTCTCGGCGATATCGTCCTGATGATGCCCGAGGCATAGCAGACGGGTGCGGCGGCGGCTGAGCGTGCGGTCAAAAAACGTGAGTCGGGCTTGGCGAGCGGTGGCTTCGGAGATCGTCGACTTGTCCGGACGCTCCTCCCAGACGCCCACCTGACAGGTGACCCCGAGACCCGCACAGACGCGTTCGCAAAACCGTGCGTCCGCCGTGGAGGCGGCACCACGCAGACGATGATTAAAATGCAATACGAGCAAACGCCGACGGGCGCTGGCCGACGGCGCGTGAGCATGGAGCAGAAGCAGCAGCGCGAGTGAGTCGGCACCGCCGGAAAAGGCGACGGCTACGCGTTCACCGTCGGCCCAGGCACGCTGGATGCGATCCAGTGCGATCGGATGCAATCGCTCACGAGGAAAACGTGCGGCCAGCTCGGCGGCGAGGTTGGACCAGTTGGGTTTCACTGCGAGCAAGGCGGGAGAACCAAAAGAGGGCGGGCACTCTTGCCCGCCCTGAGCGATGTCATTCGGGAATTACCAAAGGAACGAGGGATCATGATGGGGCCACGTCGCTCGTGGAAGGGCAGGAGTGCCCACCCTCCTTTTAGAAGGAGAGATACTCCTTGCCGAAGTAAGGCACGAGGGCGGCGGGGATTTTCACGCGACCGTCGGGCTGGAGGTTGTTTTCCAAGATGGCGGCGAGCACGCGCGGCACGGCCAAGGCGGAACCGTTGAGGGTGTGCACGAGCTCCGGTTTGCCAGTTTCGGAATTGCGGAAACGGATCTGGGCGCGGCGGGCTTGGAAGGCTTCAAAATTCGAACAGCTAGAGACCTCAAGCCAGCGCTGCTGACCGGCGGCCCAGACTTCGATGTCGTATTTTTTGGCTTGGGCGAAACCAAGGTCGCCGCCGCACATGAGGAGCACGCGATAGGGCAGCTCCAGCTTGCGCAAGAGGTGCTCAGCCTGATCGCGGAGCGAATCGAGTTCGGTGTAGCTGTGCGCGGGGTGCACCCATTTGAGGAGCTCGACCTTGTCAAATTGATGAAGGCGGTTGAGCCCGCGCACGTCCTTACCGTAGCTGCCGGCCTCGCGGCGGAAGCACGGGGTGTAAGCGCAGCGCTTCACTGGCAACGAGGCCTCGTCGAGAATCTCGTCGCGGAAAAAGTTGGTCAACGGAACCTCGGCAGTGGGCACGGCGTAGAAACCATCGGCGACGGCTTCATACATCTGGCCCTCCTTGTCGGGGAGCTGGCCGGTGGCAGTGGCGCTGGCGGCGTTGACGAAGATGGGCGGGTTAACCTCTTCGTAGCCGGCCTTGGCGTTTTCATCTAAGAAGAAGTGCAGCAGCGCGCGGATGATGCGAGCGGCGTCGCCAATGTAGAACGGGAATCCGGCGCCGGTGACCTTGGAGCCGCGGGCGAAGTCGAAGAGACGCTCGAAGCCGGGGATTTCCCAGTGCGATTTGGCATCGGCGCTGGAGAGCGCGGCAACATCGCCCCAGGTGGAGAACGTGACGTTTTCCTCGGGAGTGCGGCCTTCGGGCACGGTGCTATGCGGGATATTGGGCAACGTCAGGAAGGCGGCCTTCCACTCGGTCTCAATGATGGTGAGACCGGCCTCGGTTTCCTTCACCTTGGCGGAGACGGCCTTCATCTCCTGGACCTTGGCGATAAACTCAGGCGTGCCCTTGGGGAGCTTGGCCATCTCGGTGTTGGCCGCCTTCTGCGCAGCGCGCAGGGACTCGACCTCCTGCAGCTTGGCACGCCAGTTGGTGTCGAGGGCAAGAATAGCCTCGAGATCGACTTGGAGATGTTTTTTGGCAATCGCGGCGCGAACAATGTCGGGCGACTCGCGGAGAAGTTTGGGATCGAGCATGGGAAACGGGAAAAGTGACAGCAGAGCCGAGGCCGACCGGGGAATAAACACAAAAAACTTTCCATGCCGAGGCCCCCTGAGCACAGTGCGCGTTTGCCCGCACCCTCTGTCTGAACTCCTTGTGACCACCACGGCCGCCTCACCCAAACCCCGGAAACGGGGATTTAGCCGATTTTACCGGCACCTGAAACCTGCCCGCTGGGTGTTCGTGGGTGGACTTTTGGCCGGTGCGCTCTACGCCGCCAGCAGCGGCGCCGGACTGCCGGTGATGCTCAAGGTCATGTTGCCAATCTTTTTTGGTCAGGAAGGCGAAGCCTCTCCCGCGGTCGTAAACTTCGCAAAGCATCTGTTTGGTGAAGCTTATCACGACAAACTCCTCTTGGTCGCCTGCCTGGGCCTTCCGCTGATTTTTGTAATTCGCGGTATCGGCGCCTATTTTAACCGCTACCTGATCAACAAAGCCGGTTTCATGGTGCTCGACGGGATACGCCAGGAAGTGTTCGGACGCCTGCAAGAATTGCCGGTGGCATTTTATCAAAAGCACAAATCCGGCGATTTGGTTTCACGGGTGCTACAGGATTCCGAGCAGCTGAAGAACGTGGTCGTCAATGTCAGCAGCGACATCATCAAACAGCCCCTCACGCTCGTCTCCGCGCTGGGTTATCTGGTCTACCTTTCATTGCAGGACCACAGCACCTTGTTCGCTTTGATCGCGATCCTGAGCGTGCCGCTTTGCGTGGTGCCGATTCGCATCGCCGCCAAAAAGCTCTTTAAACGGGCCCGCCAAATGACCGCCAAAAATGGTGCTCTGGCCGCCTTCGTCACCGAAGCCCTGCAATCCCCCCAAGAGATTCAAGCCTACAACATGCAAGCCACGCTGCAGGTCAGGTTTGCCGAACGTATTCGCGACATTTTCCGCCTCGCGCTTAAAACCATCAAATATCAATCAGCCGTATCTCCTGTGATCGAGGTGATCTCGGCCTGCGGCTTTGTCGCGGCGCTCTATTTTGGAGTCCGCCAAGGCATGGACTACGCGACCTTCAGCGCACTGGCCATCGCTCTCTACATGGCCTACGAGCCGGTCAAAAAACTCAGCAATATCCACGCCCTCATGAAAGTCGGCGGAGCTTCGCTGGAACGCCTTGAGGCCATCCTCGACTCCGAGGATACCGTGCCCTCCTCAGCCAATCCCGTCACGCTGCCGGCAGGTCCGCTGCAGCTCGCTTTCAGCAACGTCGGATTTACCTACGCCGCGACCAACGATAACGCCGAATCCTCCGCTGCACTGGTCGGGGTGAACCTCGTGGTCCGCCCGGGGGAAACCGTGGCGCTGGTTGGTGCCAGCGGCGCGGGAAAATCGACCTTCATTTCCCTAATCCCCAGGTTCTTTGATCCGACCTCAGGACAGGTGACCCTCGGCGGCCTTGACCTGCGCGATCTCGACAAAAAGAGCCTGCGTGAGCGCATCGCGCTCGTTCCGCAAATGCCGGTGCTCTTTAACTCAACGCTGGCGGACAACATTCGCATCGGCAGCCCGGATGCCACCGATGAACAAGTTCGTTTTGCCGCAAGCCGTGCACATATCGCCGATTTCATCGAAAGCCTGCCCGAGGGCTACGAAACCATGGTCGGTGAACGCGGCACCACGCTTTCCGGTGGTCAGCGTCAACGCATCGCCATTGCCCGCGCTTTCCTAAAAGACGCTCCGATCCTGATCCTCGATGAGGCCACCAGCGCCTTGGACAGCGAAAGCGAAGCGCAAATCCAAAAAGCGTTGGACATCTTGGTCAAGGGCCGCACGACGTTCATGATCGCCCACCGCTTCAGCTCGATCCGCAGCGCCACGCGTATCCTGGTGTTTGATGCCGGACGCATCGTCGCCGATGGACCACACAACGACCTTTACGAGAGCTCAAAGCTCTATCGCGAACTTTACGACCGTCAGTCCCTGGAAGAATCCGTCGACTAAGACGCCCTCCGAGCGCGGTCAGTTTCGAATCCCGACGGCATTGAGCAGCTTTTGCCCGATGGTTTTGGGCTTGGACGGATTGTGGGCGACATCCCACTCAGCCAAGGCCGCGTCCAGATCGCCCTCGGCCTTGATCAAATCCCAAAATCGGCGGAAATCCCGCCGCCCGCTTTCCATTCTAAAATTCATCTGCCGGGGTTTACCGCGCAGGAACAACTCGATGTTGGTGTTCACCGTATCACAATAGTCCAAACAGACGTCCAGTGGTGGAGCGGTGGTGCACAACCGCATGAGGATCTTTTCGCGATAAGCCCGCAAAATACCGCGATTATAGCGGTTTAGATAGCTTTGGGCGGTGCGTTCATCATCGCGGCGTAAGTGGACGTAAATTGCTTGGTCCCCGTAGTGACGATCCAATCGACCAAGAAACCAAGACAACCGGTTGTCGGACTCGATGTGGTTATCCGCAAACTCGAACCGGTCGGCCCCAAGAAAGCCGCCGCGGGATTCATGCGCCGCGGTGTAATTTGTAATATGTTGGCAGGCTTTGGTAAAGGTGGTCGACCCACAACGGCCGGTGCTGAGAACGAAGATATTCATGTGGTAGAAAAATTTATTTTAATACCAATCGACCATTCGTTCAACCCCTTAAGCCCCCTCAAAAAAACGCATTAAAATTGCCCCGCCGCAAACGCCTCACAATGCCGAGTTTTTTGACCGACTCAGCGCGACATTGACCAACCCCACTTCGCCCTATCAAACAAAGCCATGTTCGCTTCTCTCCCGACTGATGCCCCCTGGGGCTCGTGCGCCCCCAAAGGGTGGCAACGGATATGGTTACGTTGCCTGCACGCGATCCCTTCCGGAGCTGGTTGGCGACGACTGGCCCTATGGCTGCGCAAGCCCATCAAGAATACCTTTGGCGAGTTCGTGGACGTGGAAATCTGGGGACTGAAACTCCGCGTTCGCAGTCGGGGGAATCTCTCCGAGCAGCGCCTATTGTTGATGCCCCAGTTTCTGGACAAAACCGAACGGGACGCCTTGGCTGGATTTTTGTGTAAAGGCGGCGTGTTTTTCGACATCGGAGCCAACGCCGGCGTTTACTCACTCTGGATCGCGTCATTGCGCAACCCGGCGATCAGCGCCCAGGCATTTGAGCCGTCCCCAGAGCTCTGCGCGCTGCTCTCCGGCAATTTGGCCACCAACCAGATCACCAACATCCAACTCAATAATTGCGCTCTGGGTCGCACCGAAGGAACTGTCACCCTGATCGCCGGTTCCGGCAATAAAGGTGAGAACCGGATCGCAACCACTCCCTCCGCCAACGAAGGACTTTCGGTTCCCATGACCACCCTGCCCGCTTTTCTGGCGGCAAAAAACATCGCCCGTATCGACGCGTTGAAAATCGATGTCGAAGGCCACGAGGTTGATGTGCTTGAGCCGCTTTTCACCGGAGCCCCGCGCGATGCCTGGCCAAGACTGATTGTCTGCGAAGTCACCCAAGACAAAGGCAACCGCTTGGGAGATCTGCTCGCTGGACATGGTTACAAACTAGTCTCCAGCGGCCGACTGAACGGAATCTATCGGTTGGACTGATTAATCCCCCCGATCACCATCCTCCCTCGCAGGCTTGTAATTCCCCCTCCCGTCTGCCCACGTTGCGCGGTCATACAGACGCCATCTGACGCGGCAACCAAACCTCTACTTTCGTCCAATCAAACACCTCCCGCTTATCGCCGATGATCGTCAGCCATAAATACAAGTTCATCTACCTCAAGACGATCAAGACAGCCTCCACGAGTATGGAGAATGCCCTTTGTGCGATTTGCGGACCCGACGATATTGTCACTCCCACCGCTCCGCGCTTCATGAAGCTGCGGGCGAATCAGCTGGCCCAGAACTACCGGCTCTCCCACCCCGCCGTTCCAAGGCGCCCCTTACTTAAACGACTTTTGCGCCGCCCCGAACGGTATTTCCACCCCAGCGTCGGTTACTACGAGCACATGCCGGCCTGGCGGGTAAAAGCCTATTTGGGCGACGATATCTGGAACAGCTACTACAAGTTCACCTTCGAACGTAATCCTTGGGATCGTCAGGTTTCATTTTATCACTTTCGCAGCCACGACCGAAATAAGAATCTGACCTTTGATCAATTCCTCAAAAACAAGGTCAGAGCCTTGGTGGACAACTGGGGCATCTATGCCATCGACGGGGCCGTCAGTGTCGATTTTCTCGGAAAATTCGAAAACCTCGCCGCCGACTTCCAGCACGTGATTGATCACCTCGGCCTTCCATCCGAACTCTCACTCCCCAAAGTCAACTCCTCCTCCAACCCTGAAAAGGAGGGAGCCTATCGATCGTTTTACTCCGGCTGGTCCCGCGAGCTGGTCAACGACTGGTATGCGAACGAAATCAAACTTCTAAACTACAGCTTCTAACTCCAGCTTCCGGAACATGAGCGACAACCTGATCGACCAATATAAACAGATTCACGCGACGCGCACCTACGGCGACACGTCGATTAAAAACCTGCGCTACATGCGCCCTCAGGTCCAAGTGCTGGCACCGAAGACCATTTTGGACTTCGGTTGCGGACGCAGCAAGTTGGTGGATATCCTTGGGCAAGCCGCCGGTGCCGAAATCAAGCGCTACGATCCGGCGATCCCCGAATTTTCCGAACAGCCCGAGGGTGTCTACGACTTGCTCACGAATATCGATGTGCTCGAACACGTGCCCGAGGAAAAACTCGATGAGGTCGTCGGCCACATGGCCAAACTCTGCCGCAATGCCATCATCATCATTGATACGGTGCCTGCCGAAGCGGTGCTTCCCAATGGGGAAAATGCACACTGCACACTCCGGACCCACGAATGGTGGGGTAATTATCTCAGCAAACACTTCAAATATGTGGAACCGATAAGGGTGACCCGAAGCTCCCGCGCCGCCTTCCGGACATGGCCCCTCAGCCCCGAGCAGCAAAAGGAATTAAAGCGACTGCTTTTCAGGGAAAAGTGCAGCTACCTATGGAACCGGCTCCGGGGACGCAAATAACCGTATTGCACGGCATCTCCCCCAGCCGACTCCCATGTCCGTAAAAGTTGAAACTCCCGTCAGTCTCGGGACCGCAAGGTTTCACGGCCCGTGTGAGATTGGCGCGTTCACTTACTTTAACGGTGCCGCCGAGATTTTCCACGCAAACCTCGGTCGCTTTTGCTCCATCGCCCCCGGGGTTGTCATCGGCCCGGGCGAACATCCCATCGACCACCTCAGCACGCATCCTTTTGCGTTCGGCGGTGGTGGTAATCGATTTAAAAACTGTGCCGCTTACGAGGCCATCCGCGCGACCGGCGGATCAACCGTCAAACATCGTCGCACCACCATCGGCTCCGATGTCTGGATCGGCACCCGTGCATATATTTCACAAGGCGTGACGATTGGCCACGGCAGTATAATCGCGGCAGGTGCGGTAGTAACCAAGGACGTGCCGCCATATTCAATCGTAGGCGGCATCCCCGCACGCGTCATTCGCCAGCGTTTTAATGAAAACATCTCCCGACGCCTGCTCGCATTGGCTTGGTGGAATTATTCGATAGACCGAAAAATCGTTGGCAGTCTGGCACTGGACCGGGTCGAGGAATCACTCCAACAGCTGGAAAGACTCCAAAAAGAAAGGGTATTAAAACCTGCGGTCTTTAAAATCAAAACACGCGCCGGTCGTTGGTATCAGCGACTGCTGGGGTAAGTGCGGTATCCGCCGGTTTAACGCGTCAAAGCTTCAAGAACTTCAAAAGTTCACGAACCCCGGCCTCCATCATGCCGGGAGCGACCAGATTCCACTGATTCGGATTGGGCACAGGATATTCCCCATGGATTTCCCCGAAATCCACCAAGGGTAGGCGAACCATACGACCCGCCTTAACCCGACTCGCCAAGAATCCTTGGAAAAGGCTGTTCGGTTTGGCTTCAGCCGGAGACAACGACACCAGAGGCCGCCCGCTGGCGATGACTTCCTCCAGCATCGACATGCTGTCTTCCGTGCAAAAAACCTGCTCGGCCACCGCCAGAAACGCCACCATGCAAGGACGTCGATCCCCTTGGTGCCACCAGACAGCTTCATGGATAGCCTCTCGCGGAACCGAATCCTGAATGAGCTTTTCGACAAGGGCGGGCGTGCGCCGCGATGTCGTCACGCACCAGCAAACGCCATGCAGGCGATGCCATTCCACCATGCCTGCAGCCAAGGCAAGCCAATCGGATTCGGTGTAGTGGTAGCCTGAACCATCACCGCCAATCAAAAGGGAAACCACCCGACCCGTTGGACGCGCCGTGGACCACGGGAACTCAATCGCCTTTTGCTCAAAGGTCGTCGGATCAATCCGCGTGGGAAACAGCGGCAACGGGAAATACGGCGGTTCAATCCGCTCATCCTGACGCAAAATAACGGCACTGTAACGGGATGGCGGCATCTGCCGTAGTTTCCCGATAAATACATTTGAGCAGTCCCTCCGACCCGCCAGCCAAGCGTTGGCAAATAAAGTTACCCCGCCACGGGACACAATCAGGTCAGGCGATGGCAATCCGTCCAGTGGAGGCTCAAAATATGCCGCCGAGGAGACGCACCAGGCAGGCACCCGTAAACCGAGATTTTCGGCTCGCTGGAAAAGATGCCGTGCAGAACCCCAACGCCAGATGACCCGTATACGCGTCACTTCGACATCCCGAGCCGAGCCGATCAACCGGATCAACCCCTCGGTCATCGACCAATGGCCGGGAATACCGTCATCCAAAGCCCAAATTTTCATGGCCGCCCCCCCACCACTTCATCGTAAACAGCCAAGGTGGCCCGCTGCATGGCTTCTTGGGTAAACGGTGCCTCCACCACAGCCGGAGGCGTCGCCGTCTCCAGCACCCGAACGCAAACAGCTTCCAACTGCTTGATATCACCCATCGGCACCAACCCCTGCGGACACAATACCCTCAATTGCTCGGCCACCCCGCCGTGATCATAACCCACGACCGATCGCCCCAGTGCCGCCGCTTCGAGCGATACACGGCCGAATGCCTCCGGCTGACGGGAAAGCGATAGCACGACATCGGACACTGCCATGACATCACGGACATCGCTACGGTGCCCCAAAAAGGTCACATCGGACTCCACTCCCACGGTTCGCGCCAAGGCGAGCAACTCGTCTCCATACGCCGCCTTTTTTGCATGAGTTTCACCCGCCACCAAGCCGTGCACGGCCAGCCCCCGTTTTTTGAGCGTGCTGATCAGTTCAAGGAAATCTTCGTGCCCCTTCCAACGCGTGATCCGTCCAGGCAGTAGCAGCAGTTTTTTACCTGCAAAATCAGGATGCTCCCCTCCCCATTTCGCCAGCCAATCCGACGATGGCCGATAACCACGAGGAAACTCCTCGGGCGACGCACCGCGATGGATCACCCGGATTCGGTCAGCGGCGACATCGGGGTAGTTTTTGAGAATGTAAGACTTAACGCTCTCCGAAACCGCGATGATACGCTCGCCGCGGGTCATGATGCGCGAGTAGGCGTTGACTGAGTAAAAGCCATGCACTGTCGAGACGAGGTGCGGGCGAGTGGCCGGGTTCATCTTGCGCCAAGCCAGCCAAGCAATCCATCCGGGGACGCGGGAGCGAATGTGGACAATGTCGGGTTTTTCCTGTTCGAGCACTCGGCGGAAGGGACGCACCTGAAAAAGCGACGATAGTCGCTTCTTGTGCACAGGCATCGTCACATGCCGAGCCCCCATGGCCTCCAGTGCAGAGACCAAACGCCCACCGTTGGAAACCACCACCGCCTCATGGCCAACCGCAATCAAAGCCCGCGCAATCTCCAAGGTGCCACGTTCGACACCGCCGGAATTAAGCTCGGGAAGGATTTGCAGGACTTTCATTTAAAAAAACGCTCCAGCACCAATTCGGCGCACCGTCCGGTTTCATGCAACCGCGGTGTATCCGTCCATGCAGCATGATCATTTTTCCAATCCGCATAGGTTCTGACATGGCCCGACGCCACCAAATCATTCACCGCTTTTAAAGTCCGCGCAGCAGGATTCTTAACACGCATAGGCAAGATTCCAACTCTGGCACCAGCAGTGAGTGCTTCAAAAATCATCGAGACGCTGTCCTCCGTGACCCACACTTCTTTGGCCGCGCCAAGCATCGCCGGCAACCAGCCGGACTGGGTTTCTTGATGGGGCACAAGTGTCGCCCCCACCCCGGCCAACTGCTTGAGAAATCCTTCCGGCGTCCTTCGCGAATCGCCGATCTCCCAGTTTAAGTCAGTCCGTGCCTGAACAACATCACGGATGGCGGCCGGCAGCGGCACCGCATCCCAGTCATGATGCTTTGAAGGTCCACCAATCAGAACCACCCCAGTATTGGTTTTGACCGGCATGACCTCCGCGATTCGATTCAAAGCCCCTCTGGTGGTCACGACAACGCCACGATCGGCCGGATTTGCCAAGTCATGCCGCGGAATAACACATAGATCAAAGCACCCAGTGGGCAACGAGGGCTTCATAATGACAATTGACCTCGCTCCGAGACGACGCGCTGCCGCCAACAGCGGGATATGAGTGCCATGCCCCGCACCGACGAGCAAATCGACTTGCCCCAGAGCCCAGGCACTACGGATACGCGTCATTAATCCTGTCCCAGCCTCCCAACGCACGACCTCAACCTTCGCCCCAGTCCTGCGAGAAAGCGCTTCAGCCAGACCCAGACTCTGGTTTTCGTGCCCTGGACGACCATCGGACAACACTCGGATGGTTCTTAAAGAATCGCTCATATGCGCTTCCCCTCGTCATCGATTAAAATCAACCCCGCCTGACGACACGCCAAGAATAACGTCCGATTCTCTCGACTACCCACAACACATTCCACGGGTAATACCTGAGCCTCGTCCGCCTCCTGAATCCGCCGGGCCAAATCCTTGGCCGATTCTCCAGGATTAAGACTGAGACGTTCCCATTGGACCGAACCCTCGATTACTTCGGGGGTTTTCTGAAGGGCCGCCCCCTGATCAAATACCAAAACCCGGCGCGGTTTAATTCCGTTATCTCCCCCGCGCACGGGTTTCCCCTCCCGGATAAGCGGCTCCCGACGCCCCGGCCGCCAGCGATCCTGCAGCCAAAAGACATCCTCGGGACTCTCTCGAATAACCTCCTCCAACAATGCCATGCAGGCGCGCGTGTCGGGTTTTTGTGCCGTATTCAAGGGATGCAGTTTCATGCGCCAGCGACCCGCGCCAACCGTTTTCACCGAAACACCAACCACCGCCGCTCCCGACCGCCGGGCAAAAATTGATGGCAAAGGGGAACAACTCGTCAAACGACCGAAAAACGGAACCTGTTCGCCAGTATTACCCGCCCGCTGGTCACTCAATATTCCAAGGGCACCACCTTCTTTCAAAAAAGCCGTCATCGCCAAAGGCGTGTCTCGTTTGGAAAACAATCTCAGTCCTGCACCACCACGAGCAGCCTCCATACGGGCATCGAGCAGTGGGTTATTTAGCGGACGATACACGGTGCCCGCCTTAACATTCCCCGGCAATAAACGAGGAAACACCTGGGCCAATGCCTCCCAATTTCCCATGTGCGCCAAGATCACCACTGCCCCCTGCCCCGCTCCCAACACTTTGGCAAATTCATCAGCCCCTTCGACCTCGATGGCCGCAAGTAAACGATCCGCTCGTAGTCGAGCGGTGTGTAATGCCGATAACAAATTCGCCCCTGTCCTACGGAAAACCTCCTTCGTCAACGCATCCACCTCGGTCAGGGTCCGCTCCCCGGCATAAACAATGCGCAGATTACGCCGCACGGTGCGCCGACGCTTGCCCGCAATCGAATGAGCCAAGCCTCCCATACCGCGCCCCAGCTTGGCCACCCAGGCCCCGGGCAGACAACCGATCAGTGCCTCCATCATCACGTAAGCGACATACTCGAACCGCCAAACCAAACGTATGTTTTGCTTATCGTTCATGCCGCTCCCCCACATTCACCAAAAATCCCCGAATGGGGGCTCTCCCACGCGGACATCGAAAACTTGACTGAGATCAACAGACTCAAGCCGCTCTTTGTGCCGTGCCGATGCCAACGCATCAACTGCAACTTCACCCTGTCTCCAAGGCTTGCAGTCCTCGCCGAATTCCCGCCCGCTTGGCAAAGCCCATGCCGCTCCTTTCGGTCAGCGACCTTCGCACTCACTTCCACACCCGCAACGGCATCGTTCGAGCCGTCGATGGCGTGAGTTTTTCTGTTAAACGTGGTGAAATCCTTGGGCTCGTCGGTGAATCCGGCTCCGGTAAATCCGTTACCTGCCTGTCCTTGCTGGGTCTGCTACCTTCCCCACCCGCAAAAATAGAAAGCGGAACAGCCACGTTTGACGGGCAAAACCTGCTTGGCCTCACCGAGGCTCAACTCCGAAAAATCCGCGGCCGTCGCATCAGCATGATATTTCAGGACCCCATGACAGCCCTGAACCCCTATCTCACCATTGGTGACCAACTCAGCGAACCACTGCGCATCCATGAAAATACCCCCCGACGCGAAGCCCTGAAGCGCGCCGCCGACATGCTCTCCTCCGTCGGTATCAACGAACCGGATCGCCGCCTACGCCAATATCCGCACGAATTCTCCGGAGGCATGCGCCAACGCGTGATGATCGCCATGGCCCTCATCACTAAACCCGAGCTGCTCATCGCCGACGAGCCCACCACCGCTCTCGATGTCACCGTGCAGGCGCAGATCCTCGATCTGATCAAGTCCCTGCAACGCGAACTCAACCTCACAGTCATTTTCATCACCCACGATCTCGGCGTAGTCGCCAACCTTTGCGACCGCGTGGTCGTTCTCTACGCCGGCCGCATAGCCGAAGAAGCAACGGCCAAAGAGCTCTTTCACAATCCACAGCACCCCTACACTCGCGCGCTGCAACGCTCTATCCCTGCCTTACAGCCCAAGGGGCAAGTCTTGCACACGATTCCTGGCCTGCCCCCCGACCTTACCAAGCCGCTCTCGGGCTGTGCCTTCGCTGAGCGCTGCGAGTTCGCAGCCGACGCCTGTCGCACCGGAGGTGCCCCCGCCCTGCTGGCCATTAGCCCCTCACACGCACACGCCTGTCAACGCGCACACGCCGGCGAAATCTGACCCCATGCCTGCTCCCATCCTAGAACTGCGCGACGTTTGCACCCACTTCCCCCTGTCCGGAGGACTCCTCCACCGTTTAAGCAATCAAGTCGTCAAGGCCGTCGATGGCGTCAGCCTGCAACTCAGGTCCGGTGAAGTCCTCGGCCTGGTTGGTGAATCCGGCTGTGGAAAATCAACCCTGGCACGTTCAATCCTCCAACTGGCCCCAGTCACATCAGGACAGGTTTTATTAGAAGGCCGCCGCCTCGATAACGCCAGCTCAGCCGAGTTAACTTCCGCGAGACTAAGGCTGCAGATGGTTTTCCAAGACCCGTTCGCTTCTCTCAACCCTCGCTTGACCGTATACGCCACCCTCGCGGAAGTGCTCAAGGTGCATCAGATATGCGCCACCACCGACATTCCGAACCGGGTTGCCGAGTTACTCCGCCTCGTGGGCTTACCCGAAAACTTGATGGGAAAATATCCGCACGAATTCTCCGGAGGCCAACGCCAGCGCATCGCCATTGCGCGGGCACTCGCTCCAAATCCTCGTGTGCTTATAGCTGACGAACCTGTCTCCGCCCTCGATGTATCAATTCAGGCTCAGATCATTAACCTGCTCAGCGATCTGGTGAAGAGGCTCAACCTCGGACTCATCTTCATTTCCCACGATCTTTCAGTCGTAAAACACATCTCGGACCGCATAGCCGTGATGTATCTGGGGAAAATCGTTGAGGAGGGCCCGGCCATATCCGTCATAGACTCGCCAATACACCCTTACACCCAAGCGCTCATCAGCGCGATTCCGTCACATCTCACCAGCGACTCGAACAAACGCGATCGCATCCGGCTCGCGGGCGATCCCCCGTCTCCCATAAATCCCCCCACTGGTTGCGCCTTTCATCCGCGCTGCGCGTTTGTCCAAGACAGATGCAAAACGCAAAAACCCACACCTGAACCTCACGCCGACCGACAAGTCTCCTGCCTGCGGCATGCGGAGTTCTAATCAGCCCAACAACGCCGTCTGACGAAGCGCTTCATAACAGGCCACACCGGCCGCCGTGCTCAGGTTCAGTGACCGCAAGTCGGTATTGGCATGCGGAATCGTCACCCGTTGGCTTTCCCCGATCTCCTCATGCAGCCAATCAGGAGCTCCATGCCCCTCATTTCCGAAAACCAACCCATCCCCATCGGCAAACTCGGCATCCCAAAACCGTCGCTCCGTGTGCGTGGTAAACAACCAGAGTCGCTGCGGACTCTCTGGACTCACTTTAAAGGCCGTCCAATCGGCATGCTCGTGCACATCAAGTGAATACCAGTAATCCATGCCGGCACGCTTAAGGTTCCGATCCGTAATCTCATAGCCCAACGGATGGATCAGATGCAGCCGACACTTCGTCAAAGCACACATCCGGCCGATATTGCCGGTATTTTGCGGAATTTCAGGTTGAAACAGAACCACGTGAAGCATCGGCAAGAACAAGCCTGATTTAGAACCGATCCGCAATCGCCGACACACTGAATGAGGACAACAAAAAACCCGCTTCGTTAAAGAAGCGGGTTCAAAAGTGGTGCTCGGGAAGGGACTCGAACCCTTACGCCTTTCGGCACACGCCCCTCAAACGTGTGTGTCTACCAATTCCACCACCCGAGCTAATCTGACAAAGGGGAACGCGGACTAAGATAAATCCCGCCGATGGTGTAAAGCCTCAAAATCACCCCGAATTTCATTCAGCTGACAATCCGCCAATACGTCTCCGAGTTTGACCCAGACAAAGGTCACCATGATGGTAACTTCCACTTTTTAAAGCATGACGCTCGCAGACATACAAAAGGCCCTGCTCGCCTCCTATGAAACCGATGGGGGCATTAACCACTTCGATGGCATCAACTTGCCATCTGAGGCCTCCATCAATCAGCTCGCGGCCGAGTTCATGCACCTATTGTTCCCAGGCTATTTTGAACAAAGCTGCATATCCAGACATGACGTGGCCAACCACACCGCGGTCCGTCTCGAGGCCGTTCTAAATCATCTCCGTATTGAAATTGAAAAGAGCCTTCGCTTTGCCCGCCATCCGGCTCCTCACGTAGAAGCAGAGAAACTAGCGATGGATGTCTTGGGCAAATTCGCCGAACTGCGCACTATTGTTCAAACTGACGTTCAGGCTGCCTATAATGGAGATCCAGCCGCTCGTAGTGTTGAAGAGATCATTCTGGCCTACCCGTGCGTATTGGTGATTTCACTACAACGCATTGCCAATCTACTCTACAATTTGAAGGTTCCGTTACTGCCCCGAATGCTCACCGAGTATGCCCATGAGCGCACAGGAACGGATATCCACCCAGGTGCAAAAATCGGCACCCATTTTTTCATCGATCACTGCACAGGTGTAGTCATCGGAGAAACCGCCCGCATCGGGAATCACGTA
>JBBKWO010000018.1:0-2500 GCA_037969015.1 Opitutaceae bacterium | reverse complement strand
TGTGCACCAGCCCCGAAGGGAAGACTCCTTTCAGAGTCGGTCTAGTGCATGTCAAGGCCTGGTAAGGTTCTTCGCGTTGCATCGAATTAAGCCACATGCTCCACCGCTTGTGCGGGCCCCCGTCAATTCCTTTGAGTTTTAGCCTTGCGGCCGTAGTCCTCAGGCGGCACACTTAACGCGTTAGCTTGGGCCCTGAAGGGGTCGAATCCTCCAAGACCTAGTGTGCACCGTTTAGGGCGTGGACTACAGGGGTATCTAATCCCTTTTGCTCCCCACGCTTTCGTGCCTGAGCGTCAGCAATTGTCCAGGTAGCCGCCTTCGCCTCTGGTGTTCCTCATGATATCTACGCATTTCACTGCTACACCATGAATTCCGCTACCCTCTCCAATGCTCTAGTCATGTAGTTTCAGGCGCAGTTTCGGGGTTAAGCCCCGAGATTTCACACCTGACACACACAACCGCCTGCGCACCCTTTACGCCCAGTGAATCCGAATAACGCTTGCAGTCTCTGTATTACCGCGGCTGCTGGCACAGAGTTAGCCACTGCTTCCTCTCCGGGTTAAGTCAGGCTCAAGGCTATTAACCTTGAACGTTTCTTCCCCGGTGACAGGGGTTTACAATCCGAAAACCTTCGTCCCCCACGCGGCGTCGCACCATCAGGCTTTCGCCCATTGTGAATGATTCGAAACTGCTGCCACCCGTAGGTGTCTGGACCGTGTCTCAGTTCCAGTGTGACTGATCATCCTCTCAGACCAGTTACGGATCGTAGCCTTGGTGAGCCATTACCTCACCAACTAGCTAATCCCACCTAGGTTCATCCAATCGCGAAAGGCCCGAAGGTCCCCTCCTTTCCCCCGTAGGGCGTATGCGGTATTAGCAGTCGTTTCCAACTGTTATCCCCCACGACTGGGCAGATCCCTAGGCATTACTCACCCGTCCGCCGCTCGCCGACAAAGGTAGTAAACTACCTTCTCGCTGCCGCTCGACTTGCATGTGTTAGGCCTGCCGCCAGCGTTCAATCTGAGCCATGATCAAACTCTTCAATTAAAGTTTTTTGAAATCATCACTGTTATAAATAACAGCAAATCTTTCGGCTCAATGAATTCTGATTGCTTTATCAACCGAAGTTAACAAAGTCTTTAGTACATATGTGCTTCTTTGAATTTACTTTCTCGAAAGAAAGTAGAAACCAAAGTTGCTATGGACATTCATAATTGCATTGAGTTGTAATTTTTTGATTGTTCTTCCTAAGAAGAAGCAATTTCGAATAACTCAATACCTGTGAGTGTCCACACAGATTTCTTGTTTAGATTGTTAAAGAGCTTGATGTCGATTTTTCAGACATCGCCGCTAGACGCTAGGTCGTTGGCTTGGGGTGCGTATTCTACGCTTTCCCGTGTCGGCGTCAAGTGTTTTTTCAAACTTTCTTTTCACCTTGATTTAAGTGGTTAACTCTTTCAAATCAACCGTTAAACCAGACTGACTCAGTGTTGGTGTGAACCGTTTGCCGTGTCAGTGGTTCGCATTATAGGGAGATGAGGATTTTACGCAAGCATTGTTTGCAATTTAATACACGCACGCTTATCAAGCGAACAATAATACGACATAACGCTCACTATCCATTCAAAATCTTGCTATAGCTCCTCAATTCCCCCTTCAAATACTCTTCTTAACCCTGCTATTTTTAGAATCTTTCATAACCGAGCAGATAATTGTAGACCATATATGAGTAGTGCAATGGAAAAATAGCGGTTAATTTCTCTTAGTGTGGTGACATAAGCGCTGTTGAGCTTCAGTCCTTCTTTGTAGGTGGGGTTATTGCGTCGTCACTCTTTTCAGGATCAGCACGCACAACTTGGGTGTCTTTAAGTTTCTTAATCCCTTTAATAGTGATAACTGGCCCAGATAAAGCATACAAGTAAAAACCGATGCAAAGAATGACTGCGGGTTCTACTGACACGACAACGAAAATACCCACTATTAGTAGCATGACTAGAAAATTGACTTTGCCGCGCCAGTCGATCTCTTTAAATGAATGGTAGCGAAAATTACTCACCATTAATAATCCTGCAATTCCAGTTATCCCCGTCATGACATAACTGACATTGTCTATTTCAAATTGATAACGAGTACCACACCAAATACTGCCGGCAATTACAGCGGCGGCAGCTGGACTTGCTAACCCTTGAAAGTATCGTTTATCTGCAACACCCACTTGGGTATTAAAACGTGCCAACCTCAACGCGGCAGCGGCGCAATATACAAAAGCGGCAGCCCAGCCAAGTTTACCTAAATCGGCCAATGCCCAATTATAAGCTAACAGTGCAGGCGCCATACCAAAAGACACCATATCGGCCATGCTGTCGTATTCGGCACCAAAGTTGCATATTCTCATGCATCGCGATCACCTAATACTCTCTAAGCCGATCACCTAATACCATCCATCGCGATCACTCAATACCATCGATGCCGATCACTTTTCGGTCAAAATAGTATTGAG